>CAVYHG010000019.1:0-88281 GCA_963768245.1 uncultured Flavobacteriaceae bacterium | reverse complement strand
CATGTATTGCTTTAGTAGCTGGCTTCTTTAGCTTCATTAAATTGCTTTTCTCCTAATGGCATATCTGTCATTAAATCCATCATGGCATCTACAGCTTGAGGCATTTTATTTGCACAATTTATGTAACTATCACAATCTTAGAATCATCTTTATCATTGGCTGTTGAGTAACTTGCCCACTGCAGAACAAAAAATGCCTACGATTCATTCACGCATCCCTAAATACAACAGACGACATACCGCCACCAAAATGGAAGAATTAAATAGTGTAGCTGCTGCCATATTTTCTGGTTTAAACGGGTCCTCCTTTAGCTAAAAACATCATTTCAGATTCAACCATATCAAAATCAACAAAATATACATTCCCACCTGTTTCTTTCTTGAAATATTTAGTAGCTTCAGGATATTCTTTTAAATCGTCTGAAACATCATGTAGATCATTTAATGCCAATAATGCTTCATCTACATCTTTTCCATAATAAAATATTCGCTGTTTTAAAGCCTTTAATATCTTTTACAATATGATGCAATTCCTGAGGATTAATTGCTTTAAGCTCACTGATCTTATATATGTTTCTTATATCCATATTTTGCATAATTCAATAAACCCACCACGAAGAATACTGCCTTTTGAAATTATTGCTCCGCACGACCTTTAGCAATTGATTCCACATATTTGTCATGGCCTTTCGTATTGCATTGGCCCTATAATGTTCTAATAACTCCTCCAAACCTTAGGTAAATTCTCCTTGAGTCCGTTTCTAATCCAACATATCATCTTCCAGCACTAACAAAATAATTAATACCAAGTTTGTAAGAACTCCTTTTTCAAATTCTTCTGCAATAAGTATCAGTTCCCAAATATTCTAGATAACCCACTGCTAAACCTAATTTTTATCATTATCTTCCTATTAAAAATGATATTTAATTTGAATAGATCGTTGGTTTCATTTTCAATGTAAAAAGATACTTCAATACCGTCCTCGGTTTTAGATTCTTTTTCCTGAAGCATACCTAAGTATTTAGGTTGCAATGGTTCGGATTCCATTTCTATAAAGGACTTAAAATAATTGGAAACTCACTCTGTTCAAAATTAATTGGAGTGATTCCAGGATTCTCAACCTTTACAATACTTTTATCTTCACCTTTACGTTTATATGTAACTACATAATTTTCTTTATAAAAAGCATTTGTAGTTCTTACTATTTCCTGTTTGAAAACTATTTTTAATTCATCCAGAAATAGCGTCTACTTCCCATTTTTCATGATGAATAGTTGCATCATACAAGTGAGTGCCTGAAAGCGGAGTTATTCTCATAGTGTCCACGTGTTTGACTCAGTTTTAAGTTGTTTACACCGATGAATCATCCAGTCTTCAAATTCACCTGCTTTTAATTTTTCTATTTGCTCTAACAATAGATCCTTGACTTGATCTAATGTCTGATCTGCCTTTTCTTGGATACCAGTAAACATATGATATCCATAGTCGTTTAAAAATGTAGGTGAACAACTGGCATCTTGTACAACTTGCTTTTGGTTTAAATTTAAATCTATTAGTCCTGCATTTCCATTTGCAAGAAGCATATCTGCCAATGTTAATAATTTGTGCTCTTGAGTTCCTATAGCATCAGATCTGAATGCAATGGCAACCGATTCTGCTGTTGGACCATAAACCTCTTTTATGATAGGTGAGGTTATAGGATCTTCCTTAGGTAATATCGGGTGACTTACGTCTTTCTTTTCCAATTTTCCAAAGGATTCGTCAACCAATTCTATGGTTTTATCAAAATCTATATCACCTACTAGTACCATTGCCATATTGTTAGGTACATAGTATTTATTGAAATAATTATTAATATCGACCAATGAAGGATTCTTTAAATGAGCAGCCGTTCCAATAGTAGTTTGTTGTCCATAAGGATGATTTGGGAACAGTCCATCTAGCATGGCAGCATATCAGTTTCCTCCAATCATTGTCCTGTCCTCTGTTAAATTCTTCAAAAACGGCTTCTAATTCTGTATGAAACAACCTTAAAACAAGTTTCCCAAAACGATCACTTTCCATTCCCAACCATTTTTCAAGTTCATTTGCAGGAATTTTATTATGATATACCGTTTCAAACCAAGTATGTGCATTTGTTTTTCTGCTCCTAAAGAACCTACCATTTTATCATATTCATTCGCCGCTGAATAGTTTGAAGCTTCTAAGGAACCCTCATGATTTTTTTATAGATTTCTTTTTTCTTTAAGGGCTTCGTCCTCCGTCTATGTTTCTCATATAACTCAGCTATTTTATCTAAATATTCCTTTTCCTTTGCACCCAACTTACGAATTTCAAATTCATTTTGTGCCTTTAAATAGGATATGTTCTAAATAAGGACCCGTCCATTCCTAGGTCATAATTCGACCCGCCTGAGGCCATGTAGGTTTGAATTTTTGGCTCGTCGGTGTTATTACTTAAATAAACAGTAAGGCCATTGTCAAAAGTGTAAAGTCTTATCAGTTGGATCGTTAGTAACAGTTTCATAGGTGTAACCATTTGCTTGTTTCTGTTTTTACAAATATCATCATTGCTGGATTTACAGTTTACTTAAAAATGCAGTAATTGTAAAAAGGAATAAAATTTTTAATGTTTTCATTTGGTGATTGTTTTGTTAATAAAAAATCCGCGGAGCTAAAGATATAATTAACGGAATTAATTTAAATAATGTTTTCAAATATTTAACAGTTATCTTAGTACTTCTGCAACTTTTTTTCCTATTTCTGCGGGAGAATCTACTACATGGATGACATCTTCTTTCATAAATTTCTTTTTAGCCTGCTGAATCATTCCTCACCACCAACTATAGCACCAACATTGCTTCTTCCAGCTGGAGCTGTTTCTCCAGCTATGAATCTCTGGACCATCATCTCACGGCCACTAGCCTTATACCATTAGCTGCGTCACCTTCCAACTGCCCTCCGATCTCGAATTATAACAACACATTCTGTTTCAGGATCATTTATTAATAAATTCACTGCTTCTTTGGTTGTTGTACCAATTATAGTCACCACCTATACCTATAGCCTGTTGTGATACTAGTACCTTGTTTAACAACCTGGTCGGCAGCTTCATATGTTAATGTTCCCTATTTTGATACGATTCCCACTTTACCCTTTTTAAATACAAACCCCGGGCATAATTCCACTTTGGCTTCTCCAGGTGTTATGACACCAGGGCAATTCGGAACTACGAAAAGATATCTTTATTTTTTTATGTAGTTATAGGTCTAATCATATCAGCAACTGGAATTCCTTCTGTAATAGTTATAATCACTTTAATACCCGCGTTCAGCCGCTTCCATTATGGCGTCTGCAGCAAAAGCCGGAGGTACGAATATAATATATTTATCTGTCTCTACTCCTTTTACCGCATCTTCAACCGTATTAAAGACTGGTTTATCTAGATGAGTCTGTCCTCCTTTACCCGAGTAACTCCTCCAATGTCTCGGTTTCATAGTCTATCATTTATGGCACTAAATGTAATCCTTCACTCCCGTGAATCTTTTTTGAACTATAATTTTTGAATCCTTATTCACTAAAACATCATTATAATTAATCTTTTTTTAAATCTGATTTTGTTGCAAAGCAAAAGTAATTTATTGAACCTATTTATTAAAGCCTAAAAATCTATTTTATTTTTTTAAATATTTTCTGGCAGTTTCTTTATATATGCCATTTCTTTATATTTTCTCTTGCTTCCACTGCTGGTGATCCAAAATAAGTTTTGTTTTCATCCGTAGAATGTCCTAATCCAGATTGTGCATAGAGTACAGTGCCTTTGGCAATTGTAATACCAACTTCTAACACCAACTTGTCCCCAAATAGTCACGTTATCTTCTATTATAACACAACCTGCAATACCTGTTTGAGAGGCAATCAGACAATTCTTGCCTATTACTGTATCATGTCCTACTTGTATGTGGTTATCAAGTTTAGAACCCTCACCTATGGAGTATCTCCAGTACACCCTTCGTCAATAGTGCAAAGTGCTCCTATGTCTACATTATCCTTTATTATAACGCTACGACATTTTTAGTTGGTCGTAACCTTCTGGTCTGTTTTTATAATGTAACACTGGCACCTAAAACTGTACCTGCATGAATTTCGACATTGTTACCTATTACAGTATCATGATGTATATCTACATCACTATGGATAATGCAATGACTCCCATAGTAACATTATTTCCGATAAAACAATTTGGTTGAATTATCGCGTTAAGTCCAATTTTTGCAGAATGGGAATTTTTGTGAATTTGATGACTAAATGGTTTAAAGTAATTAGAAAGTTTATTAAAATCACTAAATGGGTCTTCAATTAATAGTGCCTTACCCACAGGGCAGTCCACCTCTTTGTTAATTAAAAACCGCACGGTCGCTTTTGAATTTAAGGCCTTTTCATAATACTTTGGATGGTCTACAAAAACAATATCACCCGGTTCTACAACATGAATTTCATTGATTCCTAGTACAGGAAAACTGTCCTATTGTTTTTTAATACTTAACCAATTCGCAATTTTCTTTTACGAATAAGGAATCGGAAATTTCACAGGGCGCCTGTTTAATTCTTTCTTTATAAGTCCCTTTTTTCACCTTTATTTTATCTCCCTCATTAATAAATAATGGTACATTAACTATAGCTCCAGTTTCTAAAGGCAGTTGAAAAGTGTTTGTCGCAGTATTCCCTTTTACTCCAGGTTCAGTTGCTACTACTTCCAATACAACACTGGCTGGCATTTCAACAGATAAAGGCATGCTGTCTTTTTCTGAATTAATGATGACCGTCACTACTTCTCCCTCCTTAAGAAGATCTGGTGAATCCAATGTAGATTTTTGAAGTGTAATTTGGTCATAATCTTCTACATTCATAAAATGATAGGTATCACCTTCCGGATATAAATATTGAAATTTATGGGTTTCAACTCTCACATCTTCTATTTTATGTCCGGTAAATTTGAAACGTATTATCTATAACCTTTCCTGTAGGAACACTCTTTAACTTTGTTCTTACAAATCCTGGTCCCTTTCCAGGTTTAACATGAAGAAACTCAATAATTTTAAAAAATATTATGGTTGTATTTATGCATAAACCATTTCTTATATCCGAAGTACTCGCCATTAGTTTTTATTAGTTTGATTCTCAAAATATCCTTTCATTATACCACCACGCGAATTTTTAATAAACTGTAAAATCTCATCACGTTCGGTAGCTTCCATTTCCGCTTCAATTATTTCTGAAGCCTGGGTCGTATTGTAATTTTTCTGATACAGAATCTAAAGATATTTTGGATTTTCAGTAATTTTTTCAGTTGAAAATCCTCTTCTGCGCAACTCATGAATTGATCCCAACATACGACAAAGGTTCTCGTGCTGCTTTAAACAAAAGGAGGTACATCTTTCCTAAACCAAGTATCCTCCCGGTAACGAAAGAACGCCACGCACAGCTGTCATACCAGCCAAAACAACATAATCGCCAACCCATATATGACCGGCCAATGTACTGTTGTTTGAAAATATACAATTATTCCCTACAATACAATCGTGCCTGTAGTACATCCTAATAAGCCATAATTAAACAATTATCTCCAATTACTGTTTTTAAGTTTGTCTGCAGTTCCTCTGTTTTACACATTCTCGTATAGTTACACGATCACCAGTAGTTTCCTCATCATTATATTTAAGATCCTGTGGACAGCTGATATAACCGCACCTGGAAAAATATTACAATTCTTACCAATTCTGCGCCTTCCATTATCTCGCCTTGCATTTTCTAGTTTCCCTCACCTATTACTACATTGTTATTAATTGTCTAGTTCAATCACTAGGTATTTAGCTATTTTAGCTCCAGGACTGGACATACAGGTTGTATTCATAGTTATTTAACTTTAGTTATTTGAGCCATTAATTCAGCTTCTGCACAGACCTGCTGTTTGGTATATGCATATCCTCATACTACAAATTCCACGTCTGATTGTGTTATTAATTCACACTTAAAAATGATTGTATCTCCAGGGTTTACTTTTTGTTTTAACTTAACATTATCCATTTTCATAAAAAACGTCAATAGTTTTCGGATCCGGAACCGTACTTAGAGAAAGCATTCTTCCTGTTCTGTGCCATTGCCTCTAATAATGAGAACACCTGGCATGACTGGAGCGCCAGGAAATACTAGCAAAAAATGATTCATTCATTGTAACATTTTTCATACCAATGACATGAGAGTCTGATAATTCAAAAACCTTATCAATTAATAAAAATGGTTTGTCCGTGTGGCAACATCTCCATTATCTGATTAACATCCATTAGTGGATCCGATTAGATCATTGAAGGTACATATTCCGCTTTTCAATTTTTATGAATTAGACATTTTTTTAGCAAACTGTGTATTTACATGGTGACCAGGTTTATTTGCTATTACTTTGCCTCTGATTTTTATTCCAATTAGAGCTAAATCACCTACTACATCTAAAGTTTTACACCTGCTTCATGTCCATGATGGAGTAAGTATTATCAAGAATCCCATTGGATTTGATTGCAATCGAATTCTTTAGTGAACTTCAACTTTTCCATAGTATTAGGAGATATAGTTTTATGATGTAAACTATGGCATTATCTTAGATCACCTCCTTTAATTAATCCATTGTCCAAAAGCATTTCAATTTCATGTAAAAAGCTAAATGTTCTTGAATCTGCAATTTCATTTTTAAAAATCTGAAATATCTTTTAAAGAGCATTTGTGTTCAACAAGTTAGTGCCAAAATCTACCATGGGGTTACAAAAAAATTTATCAGATGAAATTATTGTAATTTCACTTCTGTTTCCTCTTCTGTGTAAGTAATAATATCCTTTACAATGATTCTCTCAATTCTGCATTCTGTTCGACTATTCCCACTTTACTTATAGCATCAACAAAGAATTTAGCAGACCGATCCATTATGGTGGTTCGGATGCATCCAATTCAATTATTGCATTATCTACCTGCATTCCGACTAAGGCAGCCAATACATGTTCTGTAAGTTTGGTTTAAACCCCATTTTTCTTTAAACATGTACCTCTTTGTGTTCGTAACGAAATTAACATCAGCTTCAATTAAAGCAGTTTTCCTCCAAATTCTATCCTCTTGAAAAAACAAAACCAAAATTTTCCGGAGCAGGTTTAAACGCTTAACCTGCTTGCCAGTATGAAAACATCTTTTAAAGAGGCATCTTTAGCTATTGTTTTTTGCTTTCATCCGTTTTTACTATCATTCTTTAATTCATTTTCTATGTCACTAATACTTTGCACAATCTTCGGAAGATTTTTAAAGAAAACATATGATTTATTAAAATGGCATAAGCTAGGGCTGGTGTGCCTTGAATAACTTCATCTTTCCTTAACATTTCGTCCAATTCCCGATTGGGCCTGGATTTTACATTATTTCCTATTGATATGACCAACAATACCTACTTGTCCTCCTATCTGACAATTCTCCCTATTTTGTAGAACCCGCAATTCCAGTTTGAGCTGCTATTACTGTGTTTTCGTCTATTTCGACATTATGGGCAATTTGAATTTGATTATCTAATTTAACACCTTTCCTAATCATGGTAGATCCCAAGGTTGCTCTATGCAATCGTTGTTCCAGCACCAATATCAACATTATCTTCACATTAACATTGCCTGTTGAGGAACCTTAATATATTCACCCTTATCATTTGGTGTAAAGCCAAATCCTCATGCACCAATAATGGCACCTGAATTGATGACACAATTATTTCCAACGATTCGATCGGAATATATTTCGCACCAGAAAATAATGTTACATTATCTCCAATTTGCACATTATCTCCAATATAGCTGTTAGGATATATTTTAACATTGTCACCTATTTTAACATTTTCCCCTAAATATGAAAAGGCAGCCAACATAGACATTTTCTCCATCAGATGCAGAATCTGCAATAAAACAAGGCTGTTCAATACCAAATTTATTAAGCTTAACCTGATTATAATATTCTAATAATTTCGAAAAAGATTTATAAGCATCTTCTACTTTTATGAAAGTCGATTTAATATCATTCTCAGGAAGAAAGTCCTTATTTACAATTGTGGAGTCCTTTGTTGAAAGAGTGATTTTGCACGTAACGCATCTTCTTTGCCTTCTTCAATCTTCGCAAGTTTAAAAACTTCGACATCTGCATTTTCGACTATTTCACCGTCTAATATTCCAGCGATTTGATATGCGGTAAATTTCATTTGACGCAAAAGTAAAAAAGTGTCCTAGATTCTGTCTCTGGATAACATATATAATATTTGGTCACCTGGTTTCGACAAAACTCTTAAATTAAATGATCGGATGCATATACAATATCTTCACCTTTCCCATGTAAAATATTTATCGTTCTATTGTTTTCGCTGATAAGCTTCTATTTGATATTATTCCCTAAAAAACAAAAGACTCGGCTTCAGCTTTGGAAATCTGATATCTCTCAATCAATTCTACATACTATTGTCTCGAATATCAGAATCTAAATTTTTCTCTTGGTAACCTTAATCTTGAACAGGTCTCTATTTATAATCATTTCACTTAAATTCCTCAGAACAAAATCGTCGTGATATTGCCATTTTTTTAATGCTGAAACAATATTAATGCATCAGTCTTGAAAAGTTCAACAACACTTCTTAATCAAATTCGTTAGTGAATATCATTTGTCAAAAAATAATGATGCTTCACTGGAATTTAGCTTCTTCCATCTTGAACATGAATTTTTTAGCCCGTTTCAACACTCTTATTAATAATTGCTCCGCAACAGTCTTGTTTTGTGCAAATAAACTTGCCAATACATCAATCGTCTTGCGATAAGAAATTTTTCTATACTATAAATTCCTTTTTCTTCAATGACCAATATCATCCTCAACATTGAACATCGTAATAATTCGTTCACGTATTTATATTGCCTTCAGCCCTGCTCCAGAAAAACTATCTCGTTTTAAATAATCCATTCGATCCATATCCAATTGACTGGAAATAAACTGGTACATGAATTTTCGTTTTACTCTCCCTTAAAAATTTTCCTAATAGCAAGCGTTAAACTTCCAGTTAAAAATCCTGGTTTCCATAAATAACACTGAAATTGTCTCGTGGACACCACTTTTACAATGCTATTTTCCACCGAATGACTAAACGGTCCGTGACCAATATCGTGCAAAGAAACTCCCCGCAATATAAAAAGCATTTTCTTCAGCATCAGAAATATTCACCCCCTTAACAATCCCACTGGCTTTTTGCATTAAATACATGCAGCCAAGGGCGTGATGAAACGGTGTGATGCGCACCGCAAGGAATACTTCAAATAAGACAAGCCCATTTGAGTAATCCGTCAGAGTTGTTGAAAGTAATTATGTTCAATCGAATCGGAAGATTAACGAATTCGGAATAGTAATAAAACCGTAATTTGGTCATTAAATACTTTGAGTTTGTTATTTGCCTGAATTCAAACTGCGATTTACAACATTAATTGTAACAAATATACATGAACAACATAAACATTCTTTGGGTTGATGATGAAATAGATTTGTGCAAAACCCACATTTTTTCCTATCGAAAAAAACAATATCATTACCACTTGCCAAAGTGGAACAGAAGCCTCTGGAAGATAATTGATGACCAAAATTTTGATATCGTATTTTGGATGAAAAAAATATGCCGGGATTATCTGGAACGAAAACTAACTCTGAATAAAGAAAAAGTGCTAACATTCCTGTTATCATGATCACCAAGAGTGAAGAGGAATATATCATGGACGAAGCGATTCGTAACACATTTGCCGATTATTTAAAACTAGTAAACCCAATCAAATATCTATTAAGTTTAAAAAAAAACTTACACCAACTGAGATTGGTCTACAGAAAACCGCTTCGAACTATCACAGGAGTTAAGAAAAATAGCAATCGATCTGTCCATGGTTAATCCTTATGATGAATGGACTGATCTTTATTCAAAAACTACTTTACGGGGAAATTCAATTTCGAATATAATGACGCCTCCGGAATGTTCGAAATATAAGAATCTCAAAAAAGTGAAACCCAATTTACAGTTTGCAAAATTCATAGAAAAAATTACCAACATGGTTTGTAATAGAAGGTTGATGCACCTGTAATGACATCAACTTGTTTTAAAGAAAAAGTTCTCCCTGAATTAAGCAAAGATCAACCCACTTTGTTGTGGTTGACAATTTGAGATATGACCAATGGAAAGGCCTTGAACCCATAATTGGAAATTACTATAAAAAAGAAAGTGGTGCAGGAGTTTTTTACAGCATATTACCAACCGCACCAGTATGCAAGAAACGCTATTTTTTCCGGATTAATGCCAAGTGACATCGAAAGACTGCATCCTAACTACTGGAAAAATGAACAGATGAGGAGGTCAAAAACCTTCATGAAAACGATTTTCTGAGAGACCAATTAAAACGATTAGGAAAAGACATCTTAAAATATGAATATTAGATCACAAATTTAAGATTCAAAAAGAACAATGACCTCACGGTTGTAGTCTATAAATTTCTAGACATGCTTTCACATTCTAAAACTGAAATGGAAGTTGTAAAATACTTATAGTTTAAACGATAAAGCTTATATCTTTAAAAATGGTTAGCTGGTTTAAAGGCTCCCTTTTATTATCAATAATTCAGCAGGGGCAACAGCTAAACTATTCAAAATTAATAATTACAACAGATCATGGTACCATTAATGTAAAAAATCCGGCTAAAGTAATTGGTGATAAGGAAACGGTTTGAACCTAAGATATAAACAGAAAGAAGCCTTTCTTATAACGATAAGGATGTATATGCTGTTAAAGACCCTAAAACAGTTCACCTCCCATTAATAAACATGAGTAATTCCTTTATTTTTAAATAGATTATTTTTGCTATTCGAATAACTATAACCATTACGTGAGTTATTACAGAAATACCTATCAACATGGTGGAGTTCTGGAAGAAATGATATTCTGTTTCTGTCTTAAAGCCCAGATAAAAATCTATAAAATGGTGTTCGATGCAAATACATATATTGTTGGTTTTATCGAAATATTATTAGTAATATGACTCGGAACAATGATGTTCTCAACTGATCCAAATGATATAGTTCACAGAACCCACATCAATTCGATAGCTAAAGAAATTTTACAAAAGTGCTATTATTTTATGGTGAAATGGGAGTTGGTAAAACTACACTTATCAGCTGTAAATTGTAAAAGAATTGGGTTGTGCAAGTGATGTTTCAAGTCCTACTTTTTCTATTGTTAATGAGTATGAAATTAATGAAGGATTAGTGTATCATTTTGATTTTTATAGAATAGAAAATGAAACAAGGTTTATGATATTGGATTTGAAGATTATGTAGATTCTGATAATTGGATCTTTATTGGATGGTGTAGGAAAAATAGCTTCACCTATTTTGGATCATGTAAATGATCTTTACTTAGAAGTAGATGATAATAGTAGAAAAATTAATTAAAAACATTAATAAATATATAAGTAAACATCAGTTTTAGACTTACATTAAAACCCAGAGTTTGATTGTAAGTATAATCCTAACTTTTTGGTGTATAATCCATAAAAAAAGATTATCTATCTAAATAAAAGGTAGTTAATTGATTTTTTAATGTCAGTTATGTGACTAGGTATACATTTAGACATAATTAATTAATTAAATCCCTTGAATTATGAAACAAATACTTATTTGCCTTGGTGATTTTGGGAGTTCTGATGTTTGCGTCTTGTACACCTAATAGTATTAGCTATTATGGGACCACAACAAGTTGAAAAATCAAAAGTCAAAATCCCTTCTAACATAAATAGTAATTTAATATTGGGTAGTCTTGCTACTTTGATAGCCATTACGCCTTATATTTTTTATTCTTATGAAAGGGTTTTGAGACCCAAAAGATCTGGGACACTTTTTTGTTTACATATAGAAGCTGGCTATTATGCAAGTGCTTTAGAAGCATTTTGGACCATGATGGGTAAATTCATTCCATTTTACAAATCCACCATAATTCTTTACCTGTAGACATTGGCGGTACCATGTGTTATTGATTCCTATAGCAATGTACTCTTATCAATTTTTTGCAATAATAAACGATGATGGGAAATTTTTTGATGAATACCAGATCATGCTCTAATTCCCATAATGGCAGTCATTATACCTTCCGTTTACTTAATACGTGCTGAAAATGTTTAATAAACTTACCAGCAAAAACATGCAGGAATTAGAAGATGAATTCAGGATCTCCAGGAAGACGTTTAAAGATTTTTTCTTAAAAAACCCAAACTTTTTATAGGTTAACAAAATTAAAGATTAGCATTATTTATTAAATTTAAAATTCGTAATTTGAATTTTAAATTAATTATCCATGAGTAAAAAATTATCTCCCTTTTCAAATAAGCAACTGCTCCCCCAAAATAAGAAAAATGTTGGAAGTTTTAAAACGCAAAGGAGAACTTTTTATAGGTATACCAAAAGAACATCCTTTCAGGAAAAACGGAGTCTGTTTAACACGGCATGTGTCTTGCTTTAGTGACTAATGGTCATAGAGTTTTGGTGGGTAGGAGGGGCACTGGAAATGACTCTAAGTTAGCCAAGAGCAGAGTATAACCAAAGATACAGCAAAAGTGTTCTCCTGCCCTATGATTCTTAAAGTGGAGCCTCCCAGTCTGGAAGAAATAAAACTTATTAATCCACAGACTATACTTATATCCGCACTTCAACTTAAAACTCAACATAAAAAATATTTTGAAGCATTGGCGACCAAGACAATTACTGCGATAGCTTTTGAATTTATTAAAGATGATGATGGTGGGTATCCGGCTGTACGTTGTTTAAGTGAAATTGCAGGGACTGCTTCTATTTAGTTGCTTCCGAACTATTAACAAACACGAACAAAGGCAATGGATTGATCTTTGGAAACATTACAGGTGTTCCGCCAATAGAGGCTGTTATATTAGGAGCTGGCACTGTAGGCGAATTTCGCAGCCAGAGGTGCCATTGGATTAGGAGCAAATATTAAGTATTCGATAACTCCATTTTCAAATGCACAAACTAATTTAGGAATGACCATGTATATGTCTACACTTCAGCCTAAAAATCTATTAAAAGCATTAAAGCGTTGTGATGTTGTTATAGGAGCCGTTAACGGCAAAACAGATCACCCATATTGGTAACAGAGGCTATGGTGGAAACTATGAAACCAGGGACTGTCATAATCGATGTCAGTATAGATATGGGAGGCTGTTTCGAGACCAGTGAAAAACAAACTCATAATAAACCAACTTTTGTAAAGCATAATGTTACCATTATCGCGTTCCAAATATCCAGCGACATATTTGCGAACAGCATCAGTATCAATAAGCAATATTTTTAGACCTCAACTTGTTATTAGAAATTGCTGATAATGGAGGAATTGAAAATGCATTACGGTTCACAGTAGGCTGAAAAATGGTTTATATTCTTATCATGGTGCATTAACGCAACAGATCTGTCGCAGATTGGTTTGATTTAAAATACAGTGATATTAATTTATTAATTTTCTAAATGACATTTCTAGACCTGAATAGGCTACTATTTGGGAGGCTTCTCAGTGTGGTTTCAGCTTTTTTTTTAAGTGGTAAGAAAGCCTCATGTAGTTATAGTCCTTCGGCCAAAAGAGTAAGAATATTAGCATTAAATCTTTAAAATATTCCAATCTCAGTTTAGAATTTTGTTGAAAATAAAAATCTTGATACAAATCGATGAAAAAAATAATTGAGAAAAGTTCTGTGAATTTTTCTGAAAGCAATACTAAATTAGATTCTTGTAAAATATATCTGGAGGGTAAGTTAATAAGATTCAACTTACAAGTTAGAAATTCTCTTGAAATCTTGCGATAGTATTGCAACCATACAAACTATGCAACAGTAAAAAAGCCCGTATTTAACCGGCTTTTTATTTTATTTTAATATTAGTTTCTTGGTAATAACAGCTTCTCCACTTTGTTTTCTTTAAAGGTTATAAAATATATTCCTTTTTAGATAGTGAACTAAAGTCATACTGCTGTTGATTACAAGTTCACTGTTATGATCAAAACTTTCGCATCTAATAACTTGTCCATTCATATCCGAAAACGAGAAGCATTATCTAAACCTGAAAGTTTTTGTGGAACCTGTTGGATTAGGATAAACTTTAAATTGAATTTCAAAATTTTCTGGCTGATTTGTTTATTGCTTGACAATCCACAACTTGAAACTATAACATTTGCGGTTTGTGATGAAAAACCATTAGAAACATCCACAGTATAATTAGTTTCAGTTATACTGTGGATGTTTCTAATGGTTTTTCTTCACAAACCGCAAATGTTATGGTTGGAGTTCTGGATTGTCAAGCGATAAAAATGAGCCAGAAAATTTTGGATTTGAATTTAAAGTTTACCCTAATCCAACTAAAGAATAGGTTAATATCAAACTGGTTGGATTAGATAATGTTTCCAGTATTTTCGTTTCGGATATGAAAGGACAAGTTATTAGATCCGAAAGTTTTGATCATAACAGTGGACTTGTAATCAACAAGCAGTATGACTTTAGTTCACTATCTAGAGGAATATATTTTATAACCTTTAAACAAAGTGGAGAAGCCGCCATTACCAAGAAACTAATATTACAATAAAATAAAAAGCCCGTTAAAACGGGCTTTTTTACTATTGCATAGTTTGTATGGTTGCAATACTATCGCAATTTTCAATTTCTAACTTGTAAGTTGAATCTTCTAACTTACCCTCCAGGACATATATTTTACAAGAATCTAATTTAGTATTGCTTTCAGAAAAATTCACAGAACTTTTCTCAATTATTTTTTTCACCGAATTACTATCAAGATTTTTATTTTCAACAAAATTCTGAACTTGAGTGGAATATTTTAAAGTTTTAATGCTAATATTCTTTTTTACTCTGGCCGAAGGACTATAACTACATGAGGCTTTCTTACCACTTAAAAAAAAAGCTAAAACCACCAATCCAACTGAGAAGCCTCCTAAATAGTAGCCTATTCGTCTAAGAAATGTCATTTAGAAAATTAATAAATTAATATCACTGTATTTTAAATCAAACCAATCTGCGACAGATCTGTTGGTTAATACACCATGATAAGAATATAAACCATTTTTCAGTCCTCTGTCAAACCGTAATGCATTTTCTATTCCTCCATTATCAGCAATTTGTAATAAGTAAGGTGTAAAAATATTGCTTATTGATACTGATGCTGTTCGCGAATATCTGGCTGGAATATTTGGAACACAATAATGGGTAACATTATGCTTTACAAAAGTTGGTTTATTATGAGTTGTTACTTCACTGGTCTCGAAACAGCCTCCCATATCTATACTGACATCGATTATGACAGATCCTGGTTTCATAGTTTCCACCATAGCTTCTGTTACCAAAATGGGTGATCTGTTCTTGCCTCTTACGGCCCCTATAACAACATCACAACGCTTTAATGCTTTTAATAGATTTTTAGGCTGAAGTGTAGACGTATACATGGTCATTCCTAAATTAGTTTGTATGCGTCTAAGCTTAGAAATGGAATTATCGAATACTTTAATATTTGCTCCTAATCCAATGGCACTTCTGGCTGCAAATTCACCTACAGTTCCAGCTCCTAATATAACAGCCTCTATTGGCGGAACACCTGTAATGTTTCCAAAGATCAATCCATTGCCTTTATTCGTGTTTGTTAATAGTTCGGAAGCAATTAGAATAGAAGCAGTCCCTGCGATTTCACTTAAACAACGTACAGCCGGATATCCGCCATCATCATCTTTAATAAATTCAAAAGCTATGGCAGTAATTCTCTTGGTTGCTAATGCTTCAAAATATTTTTTATGTTGTGTTTTAAGTTGAAGTGCCGATATAAGTATAGTCTGTGGATTAATAAGTTTTATTTCTTCCAGACTGGGAGGCTCCACTTTAAGAATCATAGGGCAGGAGAACACTTTTGCTGTATCTTTGGTTATCTCTGCTCCGGCTTCACTATAGTCGTGATCACTAAACTTAGAGTCATTTCCAGCTCCTGCCTCCACCAAAACTCTATGACCATTAGTCACTAAAGCAGAAACAGCATCCGGTGTTAAACAGACTCGTTTTTCCTGGAACGATGTTTCTTTTGGTATTCCAATAAAGAGTTCTCCTTTACGTTTTAAAACTTCCAACATTTCTTCTTGGGGGAGCAGTTGCTGTTTTGAAAAGGGAGATAATTTTTTACTCATGGATAATTAATTTAAAATTCAAATTACGAATTTTAAATTTAATAAATAATGCTAATCTTTAATTTTGTTAACCTATAAACTACGGTTAGAAAAAATCTTTAAACGTCTTCCTGGAGATCCTGAATTCATCCTCCAATTCCTGCATGTTTTTGCTGGTAAGTTTATTAAACATTTTAGCACGTATTAAGTAAATGGAAGGTATAATGACTGCCATGATGGGAATTAAAAACATGATCTGATATTCATCAAAAAATTTTCCATCATCATTTATTATTGCAAAAAATTGATAAGAGTACATTGCTATAGGAATCAATAACACATGGTACCACCAATGTCTACAAGTAAAGAACCAAATTAGGAGTAAATACAAAGGAACTAATTTACCCATCATTGTCCAAAATGCTATTGCGCACTTTCATAATATCCACTTCTATATGTACAACAAAAAAGTGTCCCAGATTCTTTCATCTGGAACACTTTCATAAGAATAAAAAATATAAGGTGTTATAGCTATTAATGTAGCTATAATGCTACCAAATATTAAATTTGTCTTCTTATCCTTGAGATGGGATTTTGACTTTTGATTTTTTGACTTGTTGTGGTCCGTCATCACTAATACTATTAGGTGTACATGATGCAAACATCAACAACTCCCAAAATCGCTAATGCGAATAAGTACTTTTTTGTTTTCATAATTCAAGGGATTTAATTAATTAATTATGTCTAAATGTATCCTAAGTCACATAACTGACATTAAAAAATCGATTAACTACCTTTTATTACGATGATAATCTTTTTTTATCGATTATCGGCCAAAAAGTTAGGATTATACTTACAATCAAACTACGGTTTTAATGTAAGTCTAAAACTGATGTTTACTTATATATTTATTAATGTTTTTAAATTAATTTTTCTACTATTATCATCTACTTTTTCTAAGTGAATTTCGTTTACATGATCCGGAATTAGTGAACTTATTTTCTCAGGCCATTCAATAAAGATCCAATTATCAGAATCTACATAATCTTCAAATCCAATATCATAAACCTCTTCTTCATTTTCTATTCTATAAAAATCAAAATGATACACTAATCCTTCATTAATTTCATACTCATTAACAATAGAAAAAGTAGGACTTGAAACATCACTTGCACAACCCAATTCTTTTACAATTTCACCGATAAGTGTAGTTTTACCAACTCCCATTTCACCATAAAATAATAGCACTTTAGAATTTACAGACCGTAAAATTTCTTTAGCTATCGAATTGATGTCGGTTATATTGAAGCTTTTATTCATTTAGAAATAGGGTTAGAACATCATTGTTCCAAGTACAATATTACTAATAATATTTCGATAAAACCAACAATATATGTATTTCATCGAAGATATTTACCATTTATAGATTTTTATCTGGGATTTAAGACAGAAAACGGAATTATCATTTCTTCCAGAGAAACTCCACCATGTTGATAGGTATTTCTGTAATAACTCACATAATGATTATAGTTATTGGGATAGGCAAAAAATAAATCTCCTTTGGCAAAAATAAAGGAACTACTCATGTTTATTAATGGTAGGTGAACTGTTTTTGGGTCTTTAACAGCATATACATCTTTATCTTCATAAGAAAGGCTTCTTCCTGTTTTATATCTTAGGTTCAAACTCGTTTCTTTATCACCAATTACTTTAGACGGATTTTTTACATTAATGGTACCATGATCTGTTGTAATTATTAATTTAAATCCTAGTTGTTGTGCTTGCTGAATTATTGATAATAAAGGAGAGTTTTTAAACCAACTAACCGTTAAGGATCTATAAGCTTTATCGTTTGACGCTAATTCCTTTACAACATCCATTTCAGTTTTAGAATGTGAAAGCATATCTACAAAATTATAAACTACAACCGTTAAATCATTGTTCTTTTGAGATTTAAAATTTTCAGCTAATTTTTTACCAGATGTTAGATATTAGTAATTTTATGATACTCATATTTTAAGTTGTCTTATCCTAATCGTTTTAATTGTGCTCTTAAAAAATCATTTTCATGATAGGTTTTTACCACCTTCATCTGTATCATTTTTCCAATAGTTTGGATGTATTTTTTCCATGTCACTTGGCATTAATCCTGAAAAAATGGCATTTCTTGCATACTGGGTAGCCGTTGGTAAAATACTGTAAAAAGATTCCTCATTTTCTTTTTTATAATAATTTCCAATTATAGGTTCAAAAGCTTTCCATTGGTCATAACGTAAATTATCAATCACAACTAATAACGTTGGTTGATCTTTGCTTAATTCTGGGAGCAACTTTTTCTTTAAACAAATTGTGAGACATTATAGGTGCATCTGCCTTATGTTCAAACCATGATGAATAATTTTTATCAATAAATTTTCCAAACTGTAAATTAGCTTCACTTTTTTGAGATTCTAATATTTCGAACATTCCAGAATCGTCAATATCTTCTAACTGAATTTCCCAGTAAATAAGTTTTTGATAAAGATCGAACCATTCCTCATAAGAATTAACCATGGACAGATCCATTGCTATTTTTCTAAATTCCTGCTGATAGTTCGATGTGGTTTTTTCTGTAACCAATCTGGAGTGATCTAAATTTTTCTTTAAACTTAATAATATTTGATTTGGGTTTACTGGTTTAATTAAATAATCGGCAATTTTACTACCAATTGCTTCTTCCATGATATATTCTTCTTCACTTTTAGTGATCATAACAACAGGAATGTTCGCTCTTTTTTCTTTTATTTCCGCTAACGTTTCTAATCCAGTTAAACCAGGCATATTTTCATCTAGAAAAACAATATCAAAATTTTGGTCATCAATTACTTCTATAGCTTCTGTTCCACTTTGACAAGTTGTAACGTTATAGTTTTTTTGTTCTAGAAAAAGAATGTGAGGTTTTAGTAAATCTATTTCATCATCAACCCAAAGAATATTTATATTGTTCATGTATATTTGTTTACAATTAATAGGTAAATCGCATAAGTTTGCAGGCAAATAACAAACTCAAAATATTTAACGACCCAATTTACGGATTTATTACTATTCCAAATTCGTTAATATTTCAATTGATAGAACATAATTACTTTCAACGATTAAGAAGAATTACACAAATGGGCTTGTCTTATTTAGTATATCCTGGTGCACATCACACCAGATTTCATCATGCTATAGGTTGCATGCATTTAATGCAAAAAGCCGTCAGAATACTTCGCTATAAAGGGGTGGCTATTTCTAATGATGAAGAAAATGCTTTATATATTGCGATTCTTTTACACGATATTGGACATGGACCATTTAGTCATGCGGTAGAGACATAGTATTGTAAATGGAGTGTCCCATGAGACTATTTCAGAGTTATTTATGGAAGCGCTTAAATAAAGAATTTAACTCAAATTTAACGCTTGCAATTAAAATTTTTAAGGGAGAGTATAAAAGAAAATTTATGTATCAGCTTATTTCCAGTCAATTGGATATGGATAGAATTGATTATTTAAAAAGAGATAGTTTTTATTCTGGAGTAGCTGAAGGCAATATAAATAGTGAACGAATTATTACTATGCTTAATGTTAAAGATAATGATGCTGGTAGTTGAAGAAAAAGGAATTTATAGTGTAGAAAAATTTCTTGTAGCAAGAAGATTAATGTATTGGCAAGTTTATTTGCACAAAACAAGTTTAGTTGCAGAGCAACTATTAATAAGATTGTTGAAAAGAGCTAAAAAAATAATTAGAGAAGGAGGAGAGCTAAATTGCAGTAAACCTTTAAATTATTTTTTAACAAATGATATATCACTTAAAGAATTTAATTCAGAAGTATTGTTGAACTTTTCAAAACTAGATGATTATGATATTATTTCAGCCATGAAAGATTGGCAATATCACGAAGATTTTGTTCTAAGGAATTTAAGTGAAATGATTATAAATAGAGACCTTTTAAAGATTAAGGTTTCCAAGAAAAAATTTAATTCTGATATTTTAGACGATCATATTGATAAATTGATTCAGAGATATAAGATAACCAAAGCTGAAGCCAAATATTTTGTGTTTTCGGGAATAATATCAAATCAAGCGTATCAGGAAAACAATCAAACGATAAATATTTTACAAAAATCGGGAGAAGTTGAAGATATTGTATCTGCTTCAGATCAATTTAATTTAAAAGCTCTGTCGAAACCGGTTAACAAATATTATATATGTTATCCAAAGGATTGAATCTGATACATTTTTCCTATTTTTGCGTCAAATGAAATTTACAGCATCACAAATAGCAGGAATTTTAGAAGGAGAAATAGTTGGAAATCCTGAAGTCGAAGTTTTTAAACTAGCGAAAATTGAAGAAGGCAAAGAAGGATCATTAACTTTTTTGGCTAATCCAAAATACAAATCATTCATTTACTCGACAAAGGCATCAATTACAATTGTGAATAAAGATTTTATTCCTGAGAATGATATTACAATCAACTTTAATTAAAGTTGATGATGCCTATAAATCATTTTCAAAATTACTTGAATATTACAATCAAGTGAAAATGAATAAGTCTGGAATAGAAAAACCAACTTATATATCAGATTCTGCAAAGTATGGTAGAAAATCTTTATTTAGGTGCCTTTTCATATTTAGGAGATAATGTAGTAATAGGTGAAAATGTTAAAATATATCCTAATGCATATATTGGAGACAATGTTTCAATAGGTAATAATGTAGTTATTTTTTCAGGAGCAAAAATATATTCAGAAACTCAAATTGGTAATAATTGTGTTATAAATTCTGGTGCCATTATTGGAGCAGATGGATTTGGATTTGCACCAAATGAAAAGGGAGAATATAATAAAGTACCACAAACTGGAAATGTAATTATTAGAAGATTATGTAGATATTGGTGCTGCAACAACAATAGATAGAGCTACTTTAGGATCAACAATTATAAGAAGAGGTGTAAAATTAGATAATCAAATTCAAATTGCACATAATGTAGAAATAGGTGAAAATACGGTTATTGCTGCACAAACTGGAATTGCAGGATCTACTAAAATTGGTAAAAATTGTCAAATTGGTGGTCAAGTAGGTATAGTTGGGCATATAACAATAGGAAATAACGTTAAAATTCAAGCACAATCAGGAATTGGAAGAAATGTTAAAGATAATGAAGTTTTACAAGGCTCTCCAGCCTTGGCTTATGCCGATTTTAATAAATCTTATGTTTATTTTAAAAATCTTCCGAAGATTGTGAAAAATATTAGTGACATAGAAAAAGAATTAAAGAATGATAGTAAAAACGGATAGAAAGCAAAAAACAATAGCTAAAGATGTCTCTTTAAAAGGAGTTGGACTTCATACTGGTAAACAAGTTAAGCTTAACTTTTAAACCTGCTCCGGAAAATTTTGGTTTTGCTTTTAAGAGAATAGATTTAGAAGGAGAGCCTATTAATTGAAGCTGATGCTAATTATGTTACGAATACACAAAGAGGTACATGTTTAGAAAAAAATGGTGTTAAAATTCAAACTTCAGAACATGTATTGGCTGCTTTAGTTGGATTGCAGATAGATAATGCTATAATTGAATTAAATGCATCCGAACCTCCAATAATGGATGGGTCTTCTAAATTTTTTGTTGAAGCTATAAGAAAAGTGGGAATAGTAGAACAAAATGCAGAAATTGAGGAATTTGTTGTAAAAGATATTATTTCTTATATAGATGAAGAATCAGGAAGTGAAATTACAATAATTCCTTCTGATAAATTCTGTGTAACTACAATGGTAGATTTTGGCACTAAAGTTTTAGGAACACAAAATGCTACTTTAAATGATATTTCAGATTTTAAAAATGAAATTTCAGATTCAAGAACATTTAGTTTTTTACATGAAATAGAAATGCTTTTAGAAAATGGATTAATTAAAGGAGGAGATTTAAATAATGCCATAGTTTATGTAGATAAAAATATATCTCCTGAAACTATGGAAAAGTTAAAAGTGGCATTTAAGAAAGATTCAATTGCAATTAAACCAAATGGAATTCTTGATAATCTTACACTACATCATCCAAATGAAGCTGCAAGACATAAACTATTAGATGTAGTTGGTGATTTAGCTTTAATTGGAATAAAAATTAGAGGTAAAGTAATTGCAAATAAACCTGGTCATTTTGTAAATACACAGTTTGCTAAAAAAATGTCTAAAATAATAAAAATTGAAAAGCGGAATAATGTTCCTTCAATAGATCTTAAATCAAGAACCTTTAATGGATGTTAATCAAATAATGGAAATGTTGCCACACAGACAACCATTTTTATTAATTGATAAAGTTTTTGAATTATCAGATTCTCATGTCATTGGCATGAAAAATGTTACAATGAATGAATCATTTTTTGCAGGTCATTTTCCAGGTGCTCCAGTAATGCCAGGAGTTTTAATCATTGAAGCAATGGCACAAACAGGTGGAATACTAGTTTTAAGTACGGTTCCAGATCCTGAAAATTATTTAACATTTTTCATGAAAATGGATAATGTTAAGTTCAAACAAAAAGTAATCCCTGGAGATACATTAATTTTTAAATGTGAATTAATAACACCAATTAGAAGTGGAATTTGTCATATGCAAGGATATGCATATGCCAATGGAAAATTGTGTGCAGAAGCTGAATTAATGGCTCAAATAACTAAAGTTAAATAACTATGAATCAACCATTAGCCTATGTACATCCTGGAGCTAAAATAGCTAAAAATGTAGTGATTGAACCTTTTACAACAATTCATAATAATGTAATAATAGGTGAGGGAACCTGGATTGGATGTAATGTCACAATAATGGAAGGTGCCAGAATTGGTAAGAATTGTAATATTTTTCCAGGTGCAGTTATTTCAGCTGTTCCACAGGATCTAAAATATAATGATGAGGAAACTACTGTAGAAATTGGTAATAATGTAACTATACGAGAATGTGTAACCATAAACAGAGGTACTGCAGACAAACTTAAAACAGTAATTGGAGATAATTGTTTAATTATGGCTTATTGCCATATTGCACACGATTGTATTGTAGGGAATAATTGTATATTTTCAAACAACAGTACATTGGCCGGTCATATATGGGTTGGTGATTATGTTGTATTGGCTGGTATGACAGCTGTACATCAGTTTTGTTCTATTGGTAATCATGCTTTCGTTACTGGAGGATCTTTGGTTAGGAAAGATGTACCTCCTTTTGTTAAAGCAGCACGAGAACCTTTGTCGTATGTTGGAATCAATTCAGTAGGTTTGCGAAGAAGAGGATTTTCAACTGAAAAAATTACAGAAATCCAAAATATCTTTAGAATTCTGTATCAGAAAAATTACAATACGACCCAGGCTTCAGAAATAATTGAAGCGGAAATGGAAGCTACCAAAGAACGTGATGAGATTTTACAGTTTATTAAAAATTCGCATCGTGGTATTATGAAAGGATATTTTAAATCAAACTAATAAAAACTAATGGCAAGTACTTCAGATATAAGAAATGGTTTATGCATTAAATACAACCATGATATTTTTAAAATTATTGAGTTTCTACATGTAAAACCTGGTAAAGGGACCGGCATTTGTAAGAACAAAATTAAAAAGTGTTACTACAGGAAAGGTTATAGATAATACATTTTCTGCAGGACATAAAATAGAAGATGTGAGAGTTGAAACCCATAAATTTCAATATTTATATCCGGAAGGTGATACCTATCATTTTATGAATGTAGAAGATTATAACCAAATTACACTTCAAAAATCTACATTGGATTCACCAGATCTTCTTAAGGAGGGAGAAGTAGTGACGGTCATCATTAATTCAGAAGACAGCATGCCTTTATCTGTTGAAATGCCAGCCAGTGTTGTATTGGAAGTAGTAGCAACTGAACCTGGAGTAAAAGGAAATACTGCGACAAATGCTACCAAACCTGCCACTTTAGAAACTGGAGCTATAGTTAATGTACCTTTATTTATTAATGAAGGAGATAAAATAAAGGTTGAAACCGATAAAGGAACTTATAAAGAAAGAATTAAAGATTAGCGGCCTGTGAAATTTCCGATTCCTTATTCATTAAAGAAAATTGCCGAATTGGTTAATTGTAAATACATAGGAAATGATGATTTTCCTGTTTTAGGAATGAATGAAATTCATGTTGTAGAACCAGGTGATATTGTTTTTGTAGATCATCCAAAGTATTATGAAAAGGCCTTAAATTCAAAAGCAACCGTCGTTTTAATTAACAAAGAGGTGGACTGTCCTGTGGGTAAGGCACTATTAATAAGTGAAGACCCATTTAGTGATTTTAATAAACTTACAAATTACTTTAAACCATTTAAGTCATCAAATTCACAAATTTCTGATTCTGCAAAAATTGGACTTAACACAATAATTCAACCAAATTGTTTTATCGGAAATAATGTTACTATTGGAGATAATTGTATTATCCATAGTAATGTGAGTATCTATGATGATACTGTAATAGGTAACAATGTCGAAATTCATGCAGGTACAGTTTTAGGTGCCAGTGCCTTTTATTATAAAAACAGACCAGAAGGTTACGACCAACTAAAATCAGGTGGTCGCGTTATAATAAAGGATAATGTAGACATAGGAGCACTTTGCACTATTGACAAAGGTGTATCTGGAGATACAACCATAGGTGAGGGTTCTAAACTTGATAACCAAATACAAGTAGGACATGATACAGTAATTGGCAAGAAATGTCTGATTGCCTCTCAAACAGGTATTGCAGGTTGTGTTATAATAGAAGATGAAGTGACTATTTGGGGACAAGTTGGTGTTAAAAGTGGTATTACAATTGGCCAAAGGCACTGTACTCTATGCACAATCTGGATTAGGACATTCTACGGATGAAAACAAAACTTATTTTGGATCACCAGCAGTGGAAGCAAGAGAAAAATATAAAGAAATGGCATATATAAAGAAACTGCCAGAAATATTTAAAAAAATAAAATAATTTAGGCTTTAATAAATAGGTTCAATAAATTACTTTTGCTTTGCAACAAAATAATTAGAAAAAAGTAACATATGAGTGTTTTAGTAAATAAGGATTCAAAAATTATAGTTCAAGGATTCACAGGTAGTGAAGGTACATTTCATGCCGGTCAAATGATTGACTATGGAACCAATGTAGTTGGAGGAGTTACTCCGGGTAAAGGAGGACAGACTCATCTAGATAAACCAGTTTTTAATACGGTTGAAGATGCGGTAAAAGAAGTAGGAGCAGATACATCTATTATATTTGTACCTCCGGCTTTTGCTGCAGATGCCATTATGGAAGCGGCTAACGCGGGTATTAAAGTGATTATAACTATTACAGAAGGAATTCCAGTTGCTGATATGATTAAGACCTATAACTACATAAAAAATAAAGATTGTAGACTCGTAGGTCCGAATTGCCCTGGTGTCATAACACCTGGAGAAGCCAAAGTTGGAATTATGCCCGGTTTTGTATTTAAAAAGGGTAAAGTGGGAATCGTATCAAAATCAGGAACGTTAACATATGAAGCTGCCGACCAGGTTGTTAAACAAGGTCTTGGTATCACGACGGCTATTGGTATTGGTGGTGACCCAATAATTGGTACAACAACCAAAGAAGCAGTCGAATTATTAATAAATGATCCTGAAACAGAATGTGTTGTTATGATTGGAGAAATAGGAGGGCAGTTGGAAGGTGATGCAGCTAAATGGTATAAGGCTAGTGGCAGTAATAAACCAGTAGTTGGATTCATAGCTGGAGAAACAGCTCCAGCTGGAAGAACAATGGGACATGCAGGTGCTATTGTTGGTGGTAGTGATGATACGGCACAGGCTAAAAAGAAAATTATGAAAGAATGTGGTATTCATGTAGTAGATTCTCCTGCAGAAATTGGAAAAAAAGTTGCAGAAGTACTAAGATAACTGTTAAATATTTTGAAACATTATTTAAATTAATTCCGTTAATTATATCTTTAGCTCACGGATTTTTTATTAACAAAACAATCACCAAATGAAGCATTTAAAAATTTTATTCCTTTTTACAATTACTGCATTTTTAGTAAACTGTAAAACCAGCAATGATAATATTGTAAAAACAGAAACAAGAACAGACGCAAATGGTTACACCTATGAAACTGTTACTAACGATCCAACCGGATTAAGACTTTACACTTTAGATAATGGTCTTAACGTTTATTTAAGTAAAAACACCGATGAGCCAAAAATTCAAACCTACATTGCCGTTAGAGCAGGTTCTAATTACGATCCTAAAGAATCGACAGGATTAGCTCATTATTTAGAACATATGGTATTTAAAGGAACCAGTGAATTTGGAACTTTAGATTGGGAGAAGGAAAAGGAATATTTAGATAAAATAGCTGAGTTATATGAGAAACATAGAGCGGAAACAAATCCTGAAAAGAAAAAAGAAATCTATAAAAAAATAGATGAGGTTTCTTTAGAAGCTTCAAACTATTCAGCGGCGAATGAATATGATAAAATGGTAGGTTCTTTAGGAGCAGAATGGAACAAATGCACATACTTGGTTTGAAGAAACTGTTTATCATAACAAAATTCCTGCAAATGAACTTGACAAATGGTTAAATATGGAAAGTGAACGTTTTAGTAAACTAGTATTACGTTTGTTTCATACAGAATTAGAAGCTGTTTTTGAAGAATTTAATAGAGGTCAAGATAATGATGGCTGGAAAACGTTATGCAGCCATGTTAGAAGGATTATTTCCAAACATCCTTATGGACAACAAACAACTATTGGTACGGCTGAGCATTTAAAAAATCCTTCATTGGTTGATATTAATAATTATTTCAATAAATACTATGTGCCAAATAATATGGCAATGGTATTAGTTGGTGATTTAGATTTTGACAATACCATTGAAAAAGTAAACAACACTTTTGGAAAATTTGAAAATAAAGAAGTAATTCATCCTACATTACCTAAGGAAGATCCTATTAACAGCACCTATTATTAAAGAAGTATTTGGACCAACAGCAGAATCGATTTCTATTGCATTCCGATCTCAAGGAGTTGGAACTGAAGAACAAAAATTAGTAACCTTATGCGATATGATTTTGGCCAATGGAAATGCAGGATTAATAGATTTAAATTTAAATCAAAAACAAGTAGTACAAAATGCAAGTTGTTCACCAACATTTTTAAATGATTATGGTTTTCATACGATTTACAGGTATCTCCAAAAGAAGGATCAAACGTTAGATGAAGTTAAAGATTTATTCTTAGAACAAATTGAAAAATTAAAAAAAGGTGAATTTGAAGATTGGATGATTGATGCAGTTGTAAACGACTTAAAACTGAGTCAAACACGTCAATATGAAAATAACTCCGCTTTGGCATCAGCATATTATAATGCATTCATTCATCGTGAAAAATGGGAAGATAAAGTTAAGTTTCTAGATGAATTAAAGAAGTATTTCGAAACAGGAATTAGTAGACTTTGCAAATGCTTTTTATAAAGAAAATTATGTAGTTACATATAAACGTAAAGGTGAAGATAAAAGTATTGTAAAGGTTGAGAATCCTGGAATCACTCCAATTAATTTAAACAGAGGTAAGAATTCCGATTATTTTAAGTCCTTTATAGAAATGGAATCCGAACCATTGCAACCTAAATATGTTGATTATGCTTCGGCCATAAAAGAATCTAAAACCGAGGACGGTATTGAAGTATCTTACATTGAAAATGAAACCAACGATCTATTCGAATTAAATATCATTTTTGACATGGGAAGAGATAATGATAAAAAATTAGGTTTAGCAGTGGGTTATCTAGAATATTTGGGAACTGATACCTATTCTGCAGAAGATTTGAAAAAGGAATTCTACAAACTTGGTATTAATTATTTTGTTAGTGCTGGAGCAGAGAAATCATATGTTGGATTAAACGGACTCAAGGAGAATTTACCTAAAGGCTTGGAGTTATTAGAACATTTATGGGCCAATGCAATACCAAACCAGGAAGCTTATGACAAATATGTGGAATCAATTGCTAAAGGTCGTCAGGATAATAAAACTCAAAAAGGAAGTATTCTTCGTAGTGGTTTATTGAATTATGCAAAATATGGAGATAATTCAAGATTAAGAAACATATATAAGATCAGTGAGCTTAAAGCAATTAATCCTCAGGAGTTGGTGGATCTTGTAAAAGATATTAAAAACTTTAAACAACGAATATTTTATTATGGAAAAGATGTAGATGAAGCATTATTAGCATTAAATGATCTACATGATGTTTCAGACGATTTAAAAGAATATCCTGAAGCTACTAACATATTTAGAAAAAGAAACAGGTGGGAATGTATATTTTGTTGATTTTGATATGGTTCAATCTGAAATGATGTTTTTAGCTAAAGGAGAACCGTTTAAACCAGAAAATATGGCAGCAGCTACACTATTTAATTCTTATTTTGGTGGCGGTATGTCTTCTGTTGTATTTCAAGAGATTCGTGAATCGAAATCATTAGCATATTCTGCATGGGCAAGTTACTGCAACAGCCAATGATAAAGATGATTCTAATTATGTAATGGCCTACATTGGTACACAGGCAAATAAAATGCCTCAAGCTGTAGATGCCATGATGGATTTAATGACAGATATGCCATTAGGAGAAAAGCAATTTAATGAAGCTAAAGAAGCCACTCTTAAAAAAATTGCTGCTCAACGGATTACTAAATCTAATATATTTTGGTCTTATGAACGACTTCAAAAATTGGGTATAGAAAACGATAATAGAGAAGAGATGTACAACGCCATTCAAAATATGACCATGGAAGATCTGAATAATTTTTTCAATGAAAACATTAAAGGAGAAAATTATAACGTAATGGTTATTGGAAATAAAAAAGATGTTGATTTTAAAGCTCTGAATAAATTAGGAAAAGTTCAGGAAATGGATATAGACTATTTGTTCAATTATGAAAAAGATCAGGAAATAAAGCTTTAAAAATAAGTCATTCACAAGATCTAATCTTTAATTGATGGACTAACTTCCTGAACAATTTTATTATCTTTGAACTCGACTAATAACAAACCAAAAATTTAGCAGAATTATGTCAATGGATTTCAATCAAGCTGCTGACCTTTTAAAAGGCAAAACAGCTTTAATTACGGGTGCTTCTCAAGGAATTGGTAAAGAAATTGCTTACCGTTATGAACGAGCTGGTGCAGATATTGCCTTTACCTATATTTCTAGTAAGGATATTACTCATAAACTTGAAGATGAACTTACAGTTCGTGGTGTAAAATGTAAAGGATATCGAGTCGATGCGGCTGACCATGATGCTACACATGAAATGGTAGCCGATGTTATCAAACATTTTGGCAGAATAGATGTGTTAATAAACAATGCCGGAATTACTGATGATGGTCTTTTGCTAAGAATGAGTGAAGAAAGCTGGGATCGAGTAATCGGGATAAATTTAAAATCATGCTTTAATACCACTAAAGCCGTACTTCCGCACATGATCAGGCAACGAAGTGGTTCAATAATTAATATAAGCTCTGTTGTAGGAATCAAAGGCAATGCTGGTCAGTCAAACTATGCTGCTTCTAAAGCAGGTGTTATTGGTTTTACCAAATCAGTAGCTCTGGAATATGGTTCACGAGGAATCAGATGTAATGCCATTGCACCTGGATTTATTGAAACAGAAATGACCGAAAAATTGGATCCTAAAACAGTTCAGATGTGGAGAGATCAAATTCCATTGAGAAGAGGTGGAAATACCGACGATGTTGCTGAAGCAGCCATGTACTTGGGATCTGATTTAGCAGGATATGTTACTGGTCAGGTGCTTCAGGTAGATGGAGGAATGTTAACTTAATCAATGCAAGGACTAACGATCTTATTTATCATATTATCTGGAATTATAGCGCTTTTATTAGCGCTTTTTCAATATGTATATAGATCAAAAATTAATAGACTTAACCTGATTTTTACCTTTTTAAGGTTTGTTACATATTTTGCAATTTTTCTATTAATATTTAATCCAAAATTTGATAAGATTAATTATTATAACGAGAAACCCAACTTAGTTATAGCAGTCGATAATTCTAACTCCATCGAATATTTAGGCTATAAGGATCAAGTTGAATTTAAACTTGATGATATCAAGAACAATGAAGATCTAAATAACACATTTAATATTGAATATTACTCTTTTGGAAATGAATTAAAAAATTTGGATACTATAGGATTTACTGATCCCAGAACTAATATTTCAGAGGTCTTTTCAAAATTAAATCAGGTTTATAAAAATTCCATATCACCAACTGTATTAATTACAGATGGCAATCAGACTTATGGCTATGATTATGAATTTTCAGCAAGAAATTACACACAGCCTATTTATAGTGTTATGCTTGGAGATACCATAACATATTCCGACATAAAGATCGAACAGCTAAACGTAAACAGATATGCATATTTAAAAAACAAATTCCCTGTAGAGGCAGTAATTAATTATAATGGTTCAAACCGTATAAATACGAACTTTGTTATTAAAGCAGGGAAGCAGATCATTTTTAGAAAACCCATTTCTCTATCTAAAACTAATAATTCTAAAATTATCAATTTAACGCTTCCTGCTAATGCGGTTGGTGTGATAAGTTACCGTGCAGAAGTTATTCCACTGGACAATGAGAAAAATATAATTAATAACACAAAAGAATTTGGTGTTGAAATAATTGATCAAAAATCAAATATCGCCATTGTAAGTGATATTGTTCATCCAGATGTTGGTACATTAAAAAAAAGTATAGAAAGTGTAGAACAGAGATCGGTTAGTATTTTAAGACCAAATGAAATACTCGACAAAGTAGATGATTTTGAGCTTATTATCCTTTATCAACCAAATAATAGATTTAAACCTGTTTACGACCAATTAAACAACCTTGACAAAAATAGATTTACAATTACCGGTAATGCAACAGATTGGGTATTCTTAAATTCAATACAAAACAATTACTTTAAAAAAATATCTCCTATTGTAGAAGAATTTCAACCTGTGTTAAACGAGAATTTTACAACATACATAATTAACGATTTAGATTTTCAATCGTTCCCACCATTAAAGTCTTCCTTCGATCCTGTAGAATTCAAGACCAAGGCAGAAACAATTCTCTTTAAGTCTGTAAACAGGATCGAAACCGATCAGCCACTTTTGTCTATCATAGAACAAGGATAACAGACGAGAAGCTATTTTAATTGGAGAAGGCATTTGGAGATGGAGGGCTCAAAATTTTATTAATGAAAAATCATTTGAAGGTTTTGATACTTTTATTTCGAAGTTGGTACTATATTTGGCCTCTAAAGACAGGAAAAAGAGGTTAAATGTTACTAATGAATCATTTTATTATGGCAATGAAGACATTATTATTAAATGCACAATATTTTAACAAGAATTATGAATTTGATTCTGGTGGTAATTTGTCAATAGATATTAAAGATGAAAATTCTGGACTTAACACGATCCTATCCACTAATTTTAAGCAACAATAAATATCAGGTTAATTTAAGCAGTTTACCTCCTTCCAATTATTCTTTTATTATAAAAGTGAATAACGAATCGCTATCAGAATCGGGAACTTTTAAGATCATAGAATATAATGTAGAACAACAATTTTTAAATGCGAATATTTCTAAACTCAAACGAGTAGCCAATTATTCGAAAGGAGAAAGTTATTTTGTTGAAAATTCAGATGATTTGTTTTCGGATTTATTGAAGGATAATAGGTATAAAACCATCCAAAAAAGTAATAAAAATACAGTACCTTTGATTGATTTTAAAATATCTACTCTTTTTAATTGCTTTAAGTCTTGCAATCGAGTGGTTTTTAAGAAAATATAACGGATTAATTTAAAAAAAATATTATGGAAAAATTACCAAAAATTGCATTACCACTGATAATTGGATTTATTGTTTTAGTGGTACTATTATCAAAATCAGCATTAACAATTGATTCAGGAGAGGCTGGAGTACTATATAAAACTTTTGGTGAAGGTGTTGTAACTGATGAGCCACCATTAGGTGAAGGTTTTCACATTATTGCTCCTTGGAATAAAGTGTATGTTTACGAAGTACGTCAACAAGAATTATTTGAAAAAATGAAAGTATTATCTTCTAACGGATTAGAAATTCAAATTGATGCTTCTGCATGGTATGAACCAGTTTATAATGACTTAGGAAATTTACATCAGTCTCTTGGAGAAAATTATTTACAACGTGTTATTATGCCAGCAATTAGAAGTGCTGCACGTAGTGTTGTTGGACGATATACACCTGAGCAATTATATTCTAGTAAACGTGATGCTATTCAAGATGAAATTTATGAAGAAACTAAAAAAATTTTAGAAAATCAATATGTTCAACTTAAATGAAGTTTTAGTGCGAGATGTAACCTTACCACCAACACATTAAAGATGCTATTGAGCGTAAATTAAAGCAAGAACAAGAATCTTTAGAATATGAGTTTAGACTAGTTACGGCGGATAAAGAAGCTGAAAAAGTAAGAATTGAAGCTCAAGGTAAGGCAGATGCTAATAGAATTTTAAGTGCTTCGTTAACAGATAAAATTTTACAAGACAAAGGTATTGAAGCAACTGTAAAATTAGCTGAATCGCCTAACAGTAAAGTTATTGTTATTGGTTCTGGAGATTCTGGAATGCCAATTATATTAGGTAACCAATAAGATTAAAATATAATTATAAAAAAAAGCATCAATTATATATTGATGCTTTTTTTTATGTTTAATTTTTACTTATTCATAAGTTTTTTAGCTTGGTCTACCCAATTATCGCGTTTTATCCTTCCTGGAAAAAATTTTATTGCCTCGGTAAGATCATCAATATCCTGAGAAGAGAATTTACTTATCTGAGAATAGGTGTAAATACCAGCACCATTTAATTTTTTCTGTATAAATGGCCCAATACCACTAATAAGCGTAAGATCGTCTTTATCTTCTTCTGTGGCTGAAGCCGATCCTTCTATATTTAATTTTGGACTTAGATCGAATTCTGGTCTCAATTCTTCATCTAAAGGTTGAGCCAGTTCGCCCTTTCTATCTCTTGTCTTTACTGCTTTTATTCCACTAGAATAAGTAGAATTTGCATGTTCCATACTTAAAACTTTTAATTTTTCAATCTCCGCTTCGTAATCTATAAGATTATTCTGATATTTTCTTTTGTAATACGCTCTTGCAAAAAAGTATCCAATTAAAAATGCACCGAATAATAGTAGAAAAATTTCTATCCACGCTGTTGTTTTATCCAAAGGGTTTAGGTTTTCAAACATATTTTTAAGCTGGTTATAAGTTAGTTTATTTTAATTTCAATTCTTCTGTTTTTTCGTCTGCCTTCCAATGTTGCATTGCTTGCAATAGGATCTGTTTCTCCTTTAGAGGATGCAAATAATCTGGTTTCCAGGATTCCCTGACTTATTAAATATTGTTTTACATTTTTTGCTCTTTCCATACCATACCAGTCATTTGCCAAATTATCACCAACACTGTCTGTATGACCAATTATATTTGCTGTTTTATTGGGATATTTGTCTAAATAGCTTTTTAATTCCAACGCGTAAGCCTGAAGTGTATTATCTGCTCGAAATTCTTTGGATCCAAAACCGGAATACAAAGTTTTATTCTCAATACCACTTTCTATAGCTCTCTTTTTTTCCTCTGAGATGTTGCCAAAATTAAAAAGAATCCCACCGCTATAAATCTTATTTGTATTAAACTTAAAATCAGACTGCTTACTGTTTATAGAGACTCTGTTTTCGTTAACACCATAGGAAACTAAGATATCTTTTACAAAATTTGCTCTGTCTTTACCTAACTGATCATTTATTTTTCCTTCATCTGAATTGTACAATCCGGTTATAATTAATTCTTTTGTCTGATCCTTATTCAAAAAATCAAAAACAGATTCCATAAAACTTTTTTGTCCATCTGGAAAAAGGACCTTTGTGTCATTTACTGTTAATCCTAAATTTTCCGGGAAATTGAATTTTATATCACTACTTTTTAATTCAGAAGATGATGTTTCAGTGGTGGATATTTTTGTTGAAGGTATTGTCTCATCCGCTTTAGATTTCGTTGCAGAATCATCATTAATAGTATTTTGTTGACTTTCTACAATAGAATCATTGCATACCTCTTTTATAATGCATGCATGATACCACATTCCAAAAATGGAATACACAAGGAAAACAAAAAATGCCAATAAAAAGTTTTTCATAGTAACGAATTAGATATCAACTATTAAAGTTATGAAATTTGAGTTTTATATTGGAATTATTAAACTACTATTTTAAAAACAAAAGCATTGGTTGATTTCCAATGCTTTTAATTATAATTTCTTTACAATGTTAAGAAATCCATCCTTTAACAGCCGATTTTTTGGAATACCATACTAGAAAAATACCGACAACGATTACTAAAGCAGGCATTAGAGCAGCTCCAGGACCGTAAACTTCCATAGCCTTACTTATAAATAAGTTATAGATCATCTGGACAACAATTCCGATAAGAGAAAGTAAGAATAAAGGTTTTGCCCAACTTTTTCTTAAGAGTAAAGACAATGCATCCCAAAGCACCAGCAAAAACAGCTATTGCAAATGCAGCTGTAGCCCAAGCTGGCGTGCTATTTACCAATTCTAATAATTCTGGTGTGTCATACATAGCTTGAAAGCTTTCCGTTTGATAAGCTTGTTGCAAATAAGCGTTTACGCCCATAAGGTTCCATAATAATGCAATAACACTAATTACCCAAAACCAAATAGGAGGTTTAGTTGAAGAATTTGTCATAATTATTGAATGTTTAGTTAGTTAATAAGTATACAATTTACAAATATTTTGTAATAAGGCATAAATTGGCGTTCTTGTTAATTCAATCTATTTATCAGATAACTAAACGTTGAAACGATATTATTACATCATTACTGTTCAGTACTTGGGGTATAGATTTCATGGATGGCAGAAGCAACCAAACGTAAAAACGGTTCATTTAATGATCGACCGAACCTTGAAATATATTCTGGACAAAACTAAATTTAAAACCCTGGCCTCTGGAAGAACAGATGCTATGGTTTCTGCCCAAGAAGCTGCATTTGAACTGTTTATTGATGAACCTATCAATGATTCAAATTTGTTTTTATCAGAGTTTAATTTAAATCTTCCTCAGGATATCAGAGCATTAGCTATGAAAGAAGTTAATGCGGATTTCAATATCATTCAAAACTCAAAGACAAAAGAATATTTATATTTATTTTCCGAAGGCTCGAAAAATCACCCGTTTTGTGCTCCTATAATGTCAACTATATTAGAACCTCTCGATATAGATATCATGAAAAAGGGAGCTAAATTATTTCAAGGGAAGCACAATTTTAAAAGTTATTGTTATAAGCCTACGGATAATGGAACTTATAACAGAGAAATTATCTTATGCGAATTAGTTATTAATGATGTATTTACTGCCAATTTTTTTCCGAAAAAATCCTTTATCTTAAGAATTCAGGGAAAAGGGTTTATGCGAAATCAAATCCGACTGATAATGGGAGGACTTATTAAGTTGGGTAGAGGAGAGGTGACCCTGGAATACATCAGAACAAGTTTATTGCCCGAAAGCAAAGAAGTCATGGACTATATTGCACCTGCATCCGGATTGATTCTTAATAAGATTGAATTTGATTAGTACACCTATTTTTGTAATTTGATTTAAATTAATTAATTATGACACAGACAGTTTCCAAGGATACGTTTACATTTCTTAATAAATTAGAAAAAAATAACAATCGGGATTGGTTTAACGAGCATAAAACTGAATTCAAATCTATTGAAGTTCAAGTAAAAGAGTTTTATAATTCTGTACTTGAAAATCTGAATATTCATGATGAAATTGATAAACTAAAAGTATTTAGAATTTACAGAGACGTAAGATTTTCAAAGAATAAACTACCTTATAAAACCCATTTTGGAGGTTCTTTCAGCCGTACAAAACCTAATTTAAGAGGTGGTTATTATCTACACATCCAGCCAAATAATGAGTCCTTTATAGCTACTGGGTTTTGGGAACCAAATAAAGAAGACCTTTTAAGAATAAGAAAAGAGTTTGAAATGGATGATAAGGAAATTAGATCCATTATAGGAAAAGCCAATTTTAAAAAGATTTGGGGAGATTTTGTTGGTGATGAAGTTAAAACAGCTCCGAAAGGATTTAATAAAGAACATCCTGCCATTGATCTGATAAAAAAGAAGCAATATATTTTCGTAAAAAAATATTCGGATAAAGAAGTTATGGAACCAAAATTTTTATCAGAAATTGATAAGGCATTTAAGGCCATTCGTCCTTATTTTGATTATATGAGTGAAGTTTTAACTACTAACTTAAATGGTGAATCTATAATTTAAATAACATTCATAATTATATGATTATCAAATACCTGAATATTATTTAAAAGTCTATCTTTTACAATATTCATCATGCGTTTGTTAAGCGCAGAAGATTCTTGAATGTACAATAGATATTCGTCACAAGTAAACTGTCCAATGATCATTCCTTTAACCGAATTTCTAAACTTCATATCCTTATGAATGGCATTTTCTATGTAGTCAATTCGTTTTTCAAGAGATAACTCGTAAAATACATTTTTGTGCTTTGTAATGTAGTTTTTAAAAACTTCTAATAATAAATTACTCTGAAGCTTTATGATAGGTCTTAATGTTGTGTTTTGAAAACGTTCTTCAAAACTCATGCTGTCATTTAATTTTGCCGATAAGATTTCCGGACGAAGGTTTAATAGGTTCAGGTCTCTGGTTTCCATTTTGGATTTGGTTTTTATAAAATTAAAAAGAATAGCATGTTAAGTTTGGTAGGATTCATTTAATTGTTAACCTCTTTATTAACATTGCTATATTTTACTCAGATATTTATGATCTACATAGAAAGTTCCGAAAGGGATAATTGCAGCTATCAGAATTTTAGATAGCATTTTGGTCGTCCATTTTAATTCACTTGCAATTATTACAGCTATTAATACATAGACCATAAACAATAGTCCATGAGGCATACCTAATAATTTTACATAGTCTGCATTACCCGAAAAATATTTTAAAGGAACGGCTATAAAAAGCAGCAAGACAAAGGAAAGTCCTTCAAGAAAGGCAACAACTCTAAAAACAGTCATTAAGTTTAACATATCAACTTTTTTTGCAATATTACAATGCTTGATATAAAGTCATGAGTACTTTAACCTTTTTTTGGCTAAACTATTTCTTGGATTCTGAAAATCTATATGGTAAAACCGTATAATTTTTGTGTAAATACTGGAGACTGTTCTAATATAAATGCACGTACTTTGTAGTATCCCTTTTAGTTAAAGGATTATTAATTCCTAAGTATTAAGCAGTATTCTTTTAATTCACCTAATAGTTGAAAGATGCTGCTTTCTCATTTCTTATAATTTGTTTGATTATTTAATAAAAAAATCGTATCTATATACTCTCAAAATATAATTTCCGTTTTTTAATTTTCTGCTCCATTTAAAAAAAACGAGAATAATAAAACCTAACAAAGGTCATATTTTTAAAGTTTTATTTTGGATAGTTTTATGTCCTAATTAATAAGTAAACTCTGATATTATGAAGATATACGATGACAAACACATTAAAAATGTTGTGTTCGTAGGGGCCCATCACAGCGGAAAAACAACGATGGCAGAAACCATGTTGTTTGAAGCTGGACTCCTTAAAAGAAGAGGAACTGTAGAAGAAAAAAACACAGTTTCCGATTATCACGAAATAGAACAAGAAAGAGGCGCCTCGGTTTTTGCAACACCACTTCACACAGAATGGCGTAATTACAAAATAAACATTATAGATACTCCAGGTTTGGACGACTTTATTGGCGAAATTATTTCATCCATCAGGGTTGGAGACACGGTTGTGACCGTGATAAACGGCAGACAAGGCGTTGAGGTTGGTACTGAAATTATCTGGAATTACATAGATAAATATAACAGACCAACCTTATTTGTTATAAACCAGATCGATCATCCGGATATTAAGTTCGATGAGAGTTTTAACAGCATTAAATCCCTTGTTGGAAATAACGCCGTTAAGGTGCAATATCCTTTAGTTATTGATGGTGCTCAATGCATAGTGGATGTTCTTAAAATGATAATGTACAAATTCGGACCAGAAGGAGGGAAGCCTGAAAAACTAGAAATTCCGGAAGATCAGAAAGCACTGGCCGACGAGCTTCACAATGAGTTGGTAGAAAAGGCAGCCGAAAATGATGAAGAATTAATGGAACTGTTCTTTGATAAAGGAACTCTAAACGAAGATGAAATGAGACAAGGAATAAAGATTGGTATGCTAACCCATGAGTTATTCCCAGTTTTCTGTGTATCGGCTCTTAACGATATGGGAACAGGACGATTAATGGGCTTCATAGATAATGTAGCTCCGGCAGCATCAGAAATTAAAGGAGAACAAAGTAAAGAAGGTGAAGAGATCAAACCAAAAAAAGACGCACCAACAGTATTGTTTGTATTCAAAACTTTATATCAGGCAAATCTGGGACAGATAACATTCTTTAAAGTTAAATCCGGAGAGATCAATGCCAACGATAGGCTTACCAATTCCAGAAACGGAGAGACAGAGGTCTTCAACCAACTGTTTATAATGGATGGTAAGAAGAGAGAGCCAGTCACTAAATTAACCGTTGGTGATATTGGAGCCACTTTAAAATTAAAATACACAGAAACCAATGACTCGCTCTATAGTGGTAAAAAACCAATAACCATAAAGGAAATTCAATATCCTGCACCTAGAATTACCAAAGCGGTAACAGCAAAGGATAAGAATGATGATGAAAAATTAAACGAGGCTTTAAAACGTCTGCAACAGCAAGATCCATCAATTGTTTTTGGGTTCTCAAGAGAATCTAAACAACAATTATTAGGTTGCCAGGGAGAATTACATTTAGCGACCATAGACTGGGCTTTAAAGAATATTTATGGTGTAACAGCAGAATATAAACGACCTAAAATCCAGTACAGAGAAACCATTCAACGATCGGCAAATGCAAGTTATAAGCATAAAAAGCAATCTGGTGGAGCAGGACAGTTTGGTGAAGTCCATATGAAGATCGAACCTTGGCACGAAGGTATGTCGGAACCGGAAGGATTTAACCTTAGAGGTAAAGAAGAAATAGAGCTTCCCTGGGGCGGTAAACTCATTTTTTACAACTGTATTGTAGGTGGTGTGATAGATCAGCGCTATTTACCATCTGTTATGAAAGGCGTTTTGGAAGTGATGGAAGAAGGTCCGTTAACAGGCTCTTATATAAGAGACGTGCGTGTTATGGTTTATGACGGTAAGATGCACTCGGTAGATTCTAACGACATATCATTTAAGATTGCTGGAGCACATGCATTTAAAGAAGCTTTCTTAAATGCTAATCCGAAATTACTGGAACCAACGAATGAGCTTGTGGTGAAAGTTCCGGAGGAAATGGTAGGAAATGTTATGACGGATCTGCAAGCCAGACGATCCATTATTCAGGGAATAGACAGTAATAATAATTATCAGATATTAAAATCTATAACACCTGCAGCAGAATTGTTTGGATATTCAACAGATTTAAGGTCCCTGACACAAGGTAGGGCAACCTTTAGCTCCACGTTCCAGGCTTATAAGCCAGTGCCAGCAAACGTTCAGCAGGATTTAGTAAAGCAAGTAGAAACAGAAGAAGTATAATAAATAAAAACAAGTAATATGCAAACGAAAGTATCATATTTAAGCGATTTAAAGTTCAATTTAGAAACATGGAAGAGAGAACTACGTTTTCATTTTAACGAAATGGATACGTTTGAAGAAAAGTTGGAAGAGATAGCCAGCAGAGAATTTGGGAAGAAGGCTACAGTGCCTTTAGAAAATTTCCAGAACAGAATTATGCTGGAAAAAGCAGCCATATCTAAATTGATGCACAGATGTAAAAAGAAAATGCAAAAAATAAATACCGCAGATTTTAATGAAGACATCGATGGTCGTTTAATAAATGAGCAACATCCACTTAAGGATGATATGAGAACTTATATACGTATGCATTATGACCTGAAAGAAGAAATGATGCAATATTTCTTAGAATGGTTATAATGGGTTGATGATTCTAGTTACATTCAACTAAAAGACCATATTTTAGAAATAGAGTATGGTCTTTTAAATTTTAATTTTGTATTAGAATTTAAATAGCGACAGATAAATAAAAAAGGCGCAACCTAAATATTTTAGATTACGCCTTTACATTTTTGGGGATAAATTTTATTTAATTACTACTAGTTATCAGCCATTAGAGCAAAGAATTTGTTGATATTCGGTAAAATAACAATTCTTGTCCTTCTGTTTTTAGATCTGTTGTCTCTGGAATCATTGTCAACAAGAGGCGAGTAGCTACTCCTTCCAGATGCAATAAGTTTTTCCGGAGAAACATCGAATTCATTTTGTAATTTACGTACTACAGAAGTAGCTCGTAACACACTTAAATCCCAGTTGTCCTGAACCTTTGCGTTATTAATGCTTCTTGAGTCTGTATGACCTTCAACCATAACATCTATACTTGGTTCAGAATTAATAATATCTGCTAATTTTTGTAAGATGTCATTAGCTTTATTGCTTACTCTATAACTTGCTGTGTTGAATAACAATTTATCAGAAATTGAGATCATTACTACGGTTTCATCTATACTAATAGCAATATCATCATCTTCGTTTAAGCTGGATGTGTCTATGGTTTTAGTTAAATTGTAAGACACTGCCAGATCCATGGAATCTTTTAATGTGCTAGCTTCATCAAGTCAGGGCTGGATCTACATGCGTTAAAGTTTTGCGCATAGCTTTTTTGGTGTCATTGGAAATAACAGCAATATTGGCTACAGTTTCCATTTTAGAAGCATTCTCTGTATTAAGAGAGTTATTTAATTCTGATAAGGAATTAATTTTTTTGTTGTATTCATCGACTCGAACCTGAATAGCATCAAATTTAGCTTCCAGATCTTCTTTTTCAACTCTGGTTTTTGTCAGTTCACTTAAAAGCTGACCTTTTTCTGTTTCTAGTGCTACGTATTTCTTTTTCGATACGCATGAGGCCAAGACCAGAGTAGATAGAAATAGGATTAAAATTTTTTTCATAATGGTGGATTAATTAATGTTTAGTTTGATATTAATAGTGTATGTACGCACAAAAATGAATTATGGATTACAGAGTTTGTATTTTATTGTAATTTGTTATTAACACTGAAGAATATAGAATTCCAAATTAGTTTAAAATACCTAGGATAGATGACGCAAATAGCTTTTACATCAATATACATTCATTTTTATATGACTAATATCATGAAAAATGGCATCATCTTTTTTTAATTTTAGATAAATCAAAAGTTATATTTTAATTATGAAAACTTCAAACCATTCATTCATTGGAACTATCGGTTATTATGTATTTATTCTTGGATTTCTATTTTTATTAACAGCCTGTAAAGATAGCCCTTCAAAAGATGAAACAACCAAAACTGAGACAGAGGAAGTTGTAAAAATCAACGAGATCAATTGGAATGTTAAAGCCATTCAACCAGATGGAAAAAGCTTAGATGTTAAGGCCTTTAATAAAGAAGGGAAATCTTTCGATATAATGGCAATTCAAGACTCCGATCAGGATATCTTCTTAGATGTAAAAGCCATTGTAGATGGTGACAAATTACCCGTTAAGATTTTATTGAATTCTGAGCAATTTGCTCCTGTGGCAGTTATAAGTGATCGAGGAAATACCTATACACTAAAAGCAATAACTGCTGAAGGCGAAAAACTGGATGTTAAAGGCATTAGACAATATGGAAATATTGTCATTATTAAAGCCATTTCTAAAACAGGCAAATACTATGGCGTGAAAGCTATTTCTCCAACAGGACAACTTAATGATGTTAAAGGAATAAAAATTGCTAGAGGGGACAGAGAGATGAGTATAAAAGGTATAGGTATCTACGCACATGTTAAAGCCATGCACCCGGATGCTAATGAAGATAACTTCAAAATGCCTAAAAAAAGGAAAGATAATGCGAAAGTAAAATATAAAACTGATTTTAAAAGAGTTATCTGGAAAATAAAGGCGGTAACTCCTGATGGTAAAAATCTGGATGTGAAAGCTTTTGATGAAGAAGGGAATGCATTTGATGTAATTGGAACACAAGATTCTGAACAACGTAGTTTTATGAATATTAAGGCAATGGTAAATAACTACGAACTACCAGTTAAAATAATGCAAAGCGAAGACGAAAATAAACCTGTTAGTGCAATTGGAGCAAACGGAGGTATTTACAAAATAAAAGCCATAGTTGACGATAATACACAACTAGATGTAAAAAGTGTTGGTCGTTCGGGTAATATTATTAATGTTAAAGCTATAACTGAAAATGGGGAAATCTATGCGATTAAGGCTTTCGCTCCGGACGGAAAACTGAATCATGTGAAAGGGATTAAGATTTTTGATAGAGATGTAGAGCTGAAAGTACAAGGAAATCCTGTATATGCACATTTAAAAGCACTTAATCAATAATCAGATCTGTTGTATTTGTTAAAGATTTTTCTTTAAATTTCTTCTCCTATAAAGCGTCTTTTAGTAAAGTTAATCGAACACTTTTTATGCGACGAACTTTTGCTGAACATTTCGACTTCGCTCAATATAAACTCCTTTGAAGCTTAGGAGAAAAAAGCTTATTGAATAAGGTTAGCTTTTATTTTGGCGCTGGCAGGTTTGGAGAATGGCATATTTAGAAATTTCCGGACAATAATCCGGAATATTAAAATTATATCAGCTATTGAATATATACAATTAAAAACACAATCAGTGGTTCATAATTTTGTTATAGCCTCAATACTTTGAATTATGGTATCGCAAATTGCTTTGACATAAAATCTGTCGTTATGTAACTAATCGTCACAGAACTGATTTTATGTACAAATAGCAGAGCTATACGGAATTTGCTTTAAATGTACTATAATTTATATTATGTAAAACAGAATATTTAAGAGACTCCACTCTACAACCATAACAGAAAAATAAAAATTTGTCATTATAAATTGAATATCCTGAACGATGATAATACAAATGTATCTTTCCACAGTTCGCTCAAGACAAAATACAATTTAAAAGTCTACAACAATTCCTAAACTCGGAATTATTTGTCCACCATCATTCGGGATAGCCACCAAGCTTCTGGGCTCTATTATCATTCCCATGGCATCACGATTCAAACCGTAATCAGTTGGACTTGGAATATCCTGACCCAGTATATTCTGTGCTTCAATAAAAACATCAAAAGCAAATTTTTTAAAGTTCAATTTTTTATCAATTCTTAAATCTAACTGGCTGAAAATAGCTAGTTTTTCCTCTCCAAGCCTGGAGTAATCCAAAATGATCTCAGGATAATTATCGAGCGTGGCTTCCAGATCTGTTGGTACAAAAGGTGTTTCTCCTGCAAAGCGATATCGCGCGCTTATCTCCCAATCGCGTTTTAATTTGTATCCTCCTGTAAAGGATACCAGATGTCTGCTATCCCAAACAGATGGAATATAATTGTTTAAGTCGAATCCTGTGAATTCACTGAAAAACCATGTGTAAGCAAAAATACCATAGAAATTATTCGATAATTTTTGCTGAAACTGCAATTCGGCACCGTAGCTTCTGCCCTTTCCAATCGTTTCAATGGGTTCGCTTCCCAACACTTCAAAACCTCCTCCTTTGTTTGCAAGCGAAACGCCATCGCGTACAGAAACAGGATAATCATTATACCTCTTGTAAAAACCTTCTAAGGAAATATTTGCCGAAGGAGAAAAATAATGTTGCAACCCTAATACGTAATGATCACTACGCGTATATTTAGAGTCCTGATTAATTAATTCATTCTCATTATTTCTAAAGCCAAGAATAGTATATGGCGGTATTTTAAAGTAGCGTCCTATAGATCCATTCAATTTCCAATTTGGTGCAAATTCGTAGGATGCCGACAGCCTTGGTGAAAACGTATTCAGCAAATTTCCATTACTTGTGAACGTATCATCATCAAGACGAAACCCAAAGGATAAATCAAGCTTGTCATCAATAAAAGATCGCGTCAAATTTGCAAAAAATCCGTACTTAACAAAATCAATTTCAGTATTAAATACAAAGTTATTAGTGACATCATTTGTATTGTTGCTATAATCTGAGTACTGAAGATTAAAGCCCGAACTTAATTTCCAATCATCGAAATACTGTGTTAGCTCATACCGCAACTTAGTTTCTGATTCGATCGCATCGTTCCTAAATATAACTCCGGTTTGGTTCTCACTATCCTGATAGCGGGTAAAGTCGTTAACCAGCCTATTATTACTTAAAGTTGTTCGCATGAATCCATTGCCATTTTTGAATCGATTTCGCCATGTAATACCAATGGTATTTGTTCGCTGGTTGATAAAAGGGGCTTGTTCTAATTGCGCTTGTTGTTCTTCATCAAATTCATCAGGTGTATTTATTGAGAAATCATCAATTGAACCTAAACCTAATATACTTATGCTATTGTATGGGTTTATTTCATGGTTGATCTTGTACTGGTAATCCCAATAATCCGGCCTTATCGGTAAACCTATGACTTCAAATAAAAACTGCAGATAACTTCTTCTAATAGAAGCTAAAAAAGTCGTTTTAGATTCTGAACTGTCCTTTTTAAATAGTGGTCCTTCAAATGTTAGTGCTGCTTCACTGGCACTAACGCGGAAGTTACCTGCTAAATTCCGACTGTTCCCATTACGCTGACTAAATTGCAAGACTCCCGATAATGGATTATCATAACGCGTATTGAATGCCGAAGTTGATAATGTTACATTGTCAATAAATGAGACATTAATAAGACCGACAGGTCCGCCGGCACTACCCTGGGTACTAAAATGATTAATATTCGGGATTTCCATTCCATCTAAATAATATACGGTTTCATTTGGTGCACCACCTCTTATTATCAGGTCATTACGAAATCCACCAATGGAAGGAGAAACCCCGGGAAGGGTTTGTGCTACTTGAACCACATCATTATTGCTTCCGGGATACGTTGCAATCTCAACTGCGGATAGCGTTTGTGTGGATAGTGGAGTTTCTCTCGGTCGAGTAATTCTATTTTCATTTGTGATAAAAACTTCATTCAGTTGCTGGGTAGATTGTTTTAAAACAAAATTATAATTAGGTGTACCCTTGGAACGTACTATAATATTAAATTTGGTTTGAGGTTCATAACCTAAAAAACTCGCAATAAGATTGTAGGATCCCGGAGTTACGCCCGTAATTCTATAATTTCCGTCAAAATCTGCTTGTGCACCTATTTCAGTCCCCTCTAAGTATACTGAAGCTCCAAACATGGGTTCTCCTGTCTCATTGATTATTCTTCCATATATTTCCGTTTTTACTTGTGCAATAATAATGACCGGTGGAAAAAATATCAGGAAGACAAAAATCAGAGCATTTCGGGTAATTGATTTCATTTTGTTTAATTATGTGCCGTAAATATAAAACATAATAAAACCTGAAAACTCTTATTAATTAATAAATATTTGTTAAATCAATTACTACTAGAATATGTTGAGTTGGAAAATATAGATTCTCAAACACCAATATTTTTTTTGAGAATATGTCCTTTATAAAAATGAAATAATCATGATTTAAAAATATTATGAAATTGCAATTATACTTCACTACTAAATTATCTCAACTTCGATTAATCCCTATCGAATAAAAAAGAGTACTACTCCTACTCTATTGTAGTTATAAATCTGAAGTCATGACCCTTGTAAACTCAGTTTATCTACATCTAAGCTTAAGAATTATTGCAATCCATCGTTAGTTTAAGAACATTTACCAAGCTAGTATACAACAATCAATTGCCTTAATGAATTTAAAGCATTATACTTGAAGCCTGACTTTTTGTTTGTTAAATGCTCGAATCCCCATAAAAAGTAAAAATCCGATTGGTGCCATCATAAAGGTCGCAACCAAGATTGGAGCCATAATGGCCGGATGAATTTTCAAGCTTTTATTTTGTTCTAACATCCACATACCAACCAACATATCGAATACCAGATAATGCAACCAACCGGCCAGAACAGCGTTCTCAACAGTAAATAACTGCATAACGGCCTCCAGACTGCCAAAATCCATTGCAGGACCACTTAGTAAAGATTCGATGATATAAAAAGCGTATACCAGAGATAAGCATATCGGAATTACTTTATAATTGATTAAGAAACGCGTTGCTTTCCAATTGGGTAAAATAATAAGCAAAAACCACATCGCAAAAGCCATTATATTAGCTGCTGAAAATATGTCTGAAGGTGTCATAAGTGCATGTTATTTTTTATGTATAATTAATTATTACTATTTCCTCCGATTCAAATCTCCTTCCGAAGAACTTCCAAAGGTGGACTCTTTAAAACGCTTCTTATATTACTCAGCCCAATGAGCAGAACCAATAATGTTATGCCCGGTAAAAACAATAAGAATGGCACACCTGATGGCACAAAAGGTTCTTCAAACAATAAAGTCGCTAGCAACTGGCTGCCAACCAGAGATAATAAAATACCGACCAGGCTTCCCAAAACGCCTAAATAAAAATATTCCAATGCTGTGATCTTCAAGATCTGTTGGCTCTTGGCTCCCATAGTACGCAATAAAACACTCTCTCGTATGCGCTGGTATTTACTGGTACGTACAGAACCAATAAGTACAATAATTCCGGTAAGAATACTAAAGAACGCCATAAAATTGATCACCCAGGAAACCTTATCCAGTATATCTTCTACAACGGTATACATTTGGCGAAGATCGATCACAGATACATTCGGAAATTTCTTAACCAGGTCACGTTGTAACATAGCCGAACTGGAATCATCGGGTACAAAGGATGTGATAACATGAAATTGCGGAGCGTCTTCTAAAACACCTTTCGGAAATACAATGGTAAAATTCATCTGCATGCGAGCCCAATCCACTTTACGAATACTCCCAACAGTGGTTTCCATCAATACGCCTTGTACATTAAATACGATCTGATCGCCAACTTCTACTTCGGCATTTTCCGCAAGATCATCGGACACTGAAATCACCACAGGTTCGCCGGCTGCTAAAGAGGGTGTCCACTCCCCTGCTACGATCTCCTCAGAGGCAATAAGGGAATCGCGATAGGTGGTTCTGAATTCATGATTCAACACCCATCGATTAATGGTAGAGGTCGTATCTTGTCGTATATCATTAACGAGTTTTCCTTTAATGCTATGCATACGCATGGTCACCAGCGAAAGCTGGTCCACGATCTTGAGGTCCTGCTGTGAAATCGCTTGTGCAACGGCTTCCTTTTGTTCCGATTGCACATCGAGCATGATCACATTGGCACTGTCGCCAGTTCCGGAAAGGGCCGTTTTTGCCAACAGGATATCTTTAGTAAAATATAAGGTGCTTATCAAAAAAGTACCTAAGCCGATGGCCAGGATCAGCACCATAGTCTGATTGTTGGGTCGGAATAAATTTAATAAACTCTGGCGTGATGTAAAGCCCCAATTCTTTGGAAAAAATCGCTTGATCAATAGCATTGTCAACTTCGCGATTCCAGCGAGTATGGCGAAGGTGATGACCACACCAATAACAAATGCCAGTGCAAAGACAACATTTCGTAATAACCAAAATGAGAAGGCAAATATGAATAGCAATATAGCCGCAAAGGTCAGAATGCGTGCTTTACGAGGCTTTTTGTTGTTGTCCTGACTAACTCGCAATACTTCCAATGGAGAGACGTACCAGGTACTGAGCAGTGGTAACAGTGCAAACAATATCGACATTAAAATACCGAGAAGTAATCCCATGATCAAGGGCTTGATCGTTATGGCGATCTCTACATCAAAAGGTAAAAATTCCCTTAGGATATAAGGAAAGGTTTCTTGTAATAACACCCCGAGTGCGGTGCCAATAATACCACCAAGAAGACCCATACCTGCCACTTGTATCAAAAAGATCAAAAAGGTTTGCTTTCTGGAGGCACCCATACATTTTAAAACTGCCACTGCCGACAATTTTTCTTTGATGTAGATATGTACTGAACTGGCAATGCCTATGCACCCCAGAAGCAGCGCTATAAAGGCCGCCAGGTTTAAGAATTTACTAAAGTTGTCATAGCTTCGTCCCAGGCGTCGACTCGTACTGGTGTGAGTGTCGATATCGGCATTCTCATCATCTAATATGGGATCGACATTTTTATCCAGCAGTTCGAGGTCCATATCAGGTGCTTCAAAATAGTAATTATATTCTTTCCGGCTTCCTACGTTGTAAAAGTTCGGTCTCCGGAATCAGGTTATAAGGCACAAGGACGGTTGGTGCAATCGAACTAGAAATTCCGCCAGATCCCGGCATCGACTTTAGAATACCGACAATTGGCAAGGTCAATTCACCAATTTTAATGGAATCCCCTGTTTCAATTTCGAACTGTAACATCATAGTCGCATCTACCACTGCCCCACCCGATGATTGATAGGTGGTTGCAGCCGTTGCCGGTTCGGTGGTTAATTGGCCATAAAAAGGAAAACCACCTTCTATACCACGTACACGTACCAGTTTCGCACTGCCGTTTTTTGGAAATGCGGCCATGGATGAAAAGGTCACTTCGGAAGCATCGGCACCACCAAGAGAATCAATGATGGCCTGTACACGTTCTGTCGGAAGATTGTTGGTGTCTATTAGGAAATCGGCACCCATTAAGGATTTGGATTGCCGTTGAATGTTTTCCTTCAGATTATCACTGAATAGCTGAATGGAAACCACGGCAGCAATTCCAAGAATAATGGAAGCCATAAAAAGTAAGAGTCGGCCACTACTCGCTTTGCCGTCTCTCCAGGCCATTTTAAATAGCCAGTTCGTACCTGCTTTAGTATGTGATATTTTTGATTTCAAAGGACGGCTGTTCGTTCGTTGCTAAAGATCTTGCCGCCTTTTAACCTGAGAATCTGCTGGGTTCTGTTCGCAAGATCCAGATCATGAGAAATAATGACCAGGGTCGTTCCAGCTTCTTTATTCAGATCGAAAAGCAGCTGTATGACTTTTTCTCCTGTTTCTTCGTCCAGATTCCCTGTTGGCTCATCTGCAAATAATATACTAGGTTTGTTAGAAAAGGCTCTTGCCAATGCCACACGTTGCTGCTCACCTCCCGACAATTGAGACGGATAATGATGCAGACGATCGAACAAGCCTACTTTTTCCAGTAATTCCAAGCCTACTTTTTGGGCATTTTTAGCCCCTTGCAATTCCAGAGGAACGATCACATTTTCCAAAGCAGTTAGAGTTGGTAATAACTGGAAATTCTGAAAAATAAACCCAACTTCGTCATTACGCAACCTGGCCCGTTCATCTTCATTAAGAGCTTCCAGCTTATGCCCACAGAGTTCTACCGAGCCACTATCGGGATAATCTAATCCGGCACACAAACCTAGTAAGGTCGTTTTACCACTACCCGAAGGTCCCACAATAGAAAAGGTCTGTCCTTTTTCAACTTCAAAAGTAATATCTTGTAAAACGGTTATGCTCTTTGAACCACTTTTATAGGTCTTTTCGAGCTCGTTAATCTTTAATATCTTTGACATATTATTTTTTAAAACATAAAAGAAGCAAATTAAGTAAATGATTTTAAATATAAATGTCCTGAATAGTCAGATTTTGTTAATGTTTCGTTATTTTATTCTAGCGCTTTTACTGGTGTCTTGTGGTGGTGATGCTTCCAAGAAGAAACAGCAAGAACAACAAGAGACTACCGAAGCAGAAGTTTCTGAAACAAAAACGACCACCAAAACCATATTGTTCTTTGGGGATAGTTTAACAGCTGGTTTCGGACTTGAAGACAGTAACGATGCTTATCCAGCGGTGGTTCAAACTAAAATAGATTCGTTGGGTCGGAATTATGTGGTGGTGAATTCGGGCTTGAGTGGAGAAACCACCTCAGGAGGACTGGGTCGGATCAATTGGGTCCTTAATCAAAAGGTGGATGTATTCGTACTTGAATTGGGTGCTAATGACGGTTTACGAGGTATTTCACTGGCTGAAACTCGGGAAAATTTGCAAGCCATTATTTATGCGGTCAGAAAAAAATACCCTGAGATCCCAATTATTCTCGCCGGCATGCAGCTCCCTCCTAACCTTGGTCAGGATTATACTACGGAATTCAAATCTATTTTTGAGGAGTTGGCCGAAAAGAATACTTTGGAAATCATTCCGTTTTTATTAAAAGATGTTGGTGGTATTCCAGAGTTAAACCAGGACGATGGCATACATCCAAATGTAGAAGGACATAAGATCGTCGCCAATAATGTTTGGGTTGTTTTGGAACCCATATTAAAGTAATTCTGTTTCATACTTCTTATACAATTACAATGACAGACACAGGTTTACATCTTGCAAATTACTTTTTCTATGTCTTTCACACTGTACTGATATTGTTTAATTTGTTTGGATGGCTGTTTCAGAAAACACGTAAATTGAATCTAATAACCCTGCTACTTACATTTATCTCATGGTTTTTATTGGGCATCTGGAAAGGCTGGGGTTATTGCTTTTTAACCGATTGGCATTACTCTGTTCTTAGGCAGCTAGGCGAACAAGAGTTGCCGTCAAGCTATATTGCCTTTTTAGTTAAAAAGTCTACAGGATGGCTTCCTGGTACGGAATTAGTTAATACACTTACCTTATGGATAGCAGTACTTGCGTTAGGTTCTTCTCTGTGGGTAAATTTTAAGTCAAAAAAGTAAGATTTTTATTTACTCACATATTAAAACATCATTACCATGGTATTAGTGTACCATTAGATAGCCATAACTGAACCGATTTAATAAACATATAAAAACGAAATCAATCGTCTAACTTTTTATCTATGTCTTTAATCGGAGTAGCTATAGGGTTTCCATCAGGATCAATTTCTATAATATTGTCAAATCCCAACGCATCTAAATTTGTTACAATTTTAGCCTTGTCACCTACAACAAACCAATTAATTGCTTCTGGATTAACAACTTTATTACTAACCTCTTTAAGTTCTGCAAGTGTAATATTTCTGACATTGCTATCATAAGTTTGATAATAATCGTCAGGTAATTCATATTTAACCAAATTATACAAAGAATTATTTACCGCATTATTAGTTTCCCATTGTCCGGGAAGTTTCAAAATCTGATTTGTTTTAACCTTATCTAATTCTTTTTGAGTTGCTGGTCTAATAGAAACAAATTCTGCAATTTCTTTGCGTAATTCAGTTATAGATTCAGCTGATTTATCGGTTTGTACAGGAGCAAAAACTAAAAATGGGCGGTCCTGCTGGGCGTTTAAAACGAAGCCTCCAGCTCCATATGCCCAATGCTTATCTTCTCTTAAATTCATATTTATTCTTGATGTAAAATCTCCACCTAAAATACTAACCATTTGTTCTAGTGCTATTTCTGAAACTTCTCCATATTTCTCTGTAAGATGTCCCGCAATAATTACAGATTGTTGCGATTCTGGTCGATCTATTAAATACATGGTATTTTTAGTTTTTGTTTCTACTTTGTTAAAACTTATAGTGGGTACATCTCTTTTATTCCATTTACCAAAACGCTTTTCTAATTTAGCTTTTAATGTATTAATATTAATATCTCCTGTAACAATGAGTGTAGCATTATTTGGGTTTATCCAAGTTTTATAAAAATTTTCAATATCATTATTTGAAATTTCGGCTACTGTATTTTCATATCCGGTTCCCGTAAAAGGACTGCTATAAGGATGTGTACTACCATAAAGATATTTATTCATTGATCTTAACACCATACCAAAAGGTTGAGATTTTTCATTTTTAATAGCATTAATTTGTTCAGTTCTTAATCTTTCAAATTCTTTATCTGGAAAAGCAGGATTAAGTATAACATTGGCAAATACATCAAGACTAGCATCTAGACTTGGCTTAAGCGTATTAAGTGAAACATTCGAAAAATCTTGATCGGAATTAGTTCCAAGATTCGCACCAAGCAATTGTAACTTCTCATTTATTTCTAAAGAAGTCATATCTCTTGTGCCTTCATCAAGCAAATTCATGGCCAAAGATGCAGTTCCTGCTTTAGACAATATATCTGTTTTAAACCCTGCATTAAACATCATATTCATTACTATTGTAGAAACACCTTTGCGTTCTGCCAAAACAATTTTTAATCCGTTAGATAATTTTGTGCGCTGAATTTCTGGGAATTTTGAACTTTTTGGTGTGCCTACTCCTGGTAATTTTGAACGATCTACTGTAGATGTTTCAACAGTATATTCTGGAAAAGGTTTGCATATCAATATGTGCTTTCCTTTGGTTAACCATTTTTTGGCAGTTTTTTGAATATCTGAAACTGTAGCTTCTTCTATATATTTAAGTTGATTTTTATAATATGATGCATCTCCATGATAAGTTTCGTTTGATGCTAATCTATCTGAAACGCCTCCAAAACCACCTATACGTTCTAATCCTTTAATTACATTGGCAAAGTAGGATGCTTTAACTCGTTTTAGTTCAGCTTCAGTCGGACCATTTTCAATTAACTTATTTATTTCAGCTAATAATTTTGATTGTACTTCATTAGTATCTGCACCAGGTTTAACATTAGCTTGGGCTACAAAAATACTTGCCAGTTCCGACGATGCTTGATAAGCAGTTGCAGAGCTAGCAATTTGATCTTCATAGACTAATTTTTTATAAAGTCTAGAATTTTTTCCACTACTTAAAATTGCAGAAACAAGATCAAATTGTAAATCTTCACGACTACCGTATTGAGGTGTGTTCCATGCAAATAAAATACGCGCTTCTGGAACGCGGTCTTCATATACTTGATATGTATCTCCACCATGTTCTGGAATATTTATTTCTTGTCTAGTAATTGTTGGACCAGACGGAATATCACCAAAATATTTAAGAACTTTTTGATAAACTTCTTGTGGATTAATATCACCTGCAATTGCAATAACGGCATTTGCTGGTCCGTAATAGGCTTTAAACCATTCCTGAACATCTTCTAAAGATGCGGCATTTAAATCCTCCATTTCACCAATAACTGTCCAAGAATATGGATGTCCCTTGGGATACATCGCTTTGGTTAATAAATCAAATTGCTTTCCATACGGTTGATTTTCTCCTTGTCGTTTTTCGTTTTGTACAACGCCCCTTTGTTCGTCCAATAACTCCTGATCAATAGCACCTAATAAATGACCCATTCTATCAGATTCTAAAAATAGCACTTGGTCTAAAGCGGCTACGGGAACATTTTGGAAATAGTTAGTTCTATCTGAATTTGTAGTTCCGTTTACATCGGTACCACCAATCCTTTCTATGGCCTGAAAATAATCGTCATTAAAATTCTCACTTCCATTAAACATCAGATGCTCAAATAAATGAGCAAATCCACTTTTTCCTGGTTTTTCATTTTTAGATCCTACGTGATACCAGACATTAACGGCAACTATTGGTGCTTTATGATCTTCGTGCACTAAAAGTTTTAACCCGTTCGGTAATGTGAATTTTTCATACTTAATATCAATGTCATCTGCTGAAAATTCAAAATTTTGAGCCAAAGTAATTTGTGATGATAACACAAACAATACCACTAGTTTAAATACATTTTTCATTTTTTGATTGATTTTGTTCTTAGATAATAAATATAAGGAATAATCTTATAATTTAAGTATCACGCTCACATATCATTCCTTTGCTATTCCCGTTTATTCATTATCTTTTAATATTTCTGAATATTAATACTTTTGATGTACGCAAAGCCTATTGAACTGATATTGTAAAGAAACTTTTGAGAATAAACTATTTTAAGAGACTACGCCTATGCGTCAACTAGCTCATTCCCTAAAATAGCATTGCAGAGGATTCTGTGGCAACAAAATTAAAAGAATAGCTAAAAACATACCTACCAACATCTGCATAAAAATTATACTAAAATTTGAAATTAAATGAAACTAAAAATCCAGTATACTTACTTGAGTATACTGGATTTCGTTTTGAAAGTACTCCTAATATTTATCCTTTCAGCGATTTCATATCGATGACAAATCGATAATGTACGTCACTCTTAAGCATACGCTCGTAGGCTTCGTTAATATCTTGAATTTTAATAACTTCTACATCCGAGATAATATTATGTTTTCCGCAGAAATCCAATAATTCCTGAGTTTCGGCTATACCGCCAATTAAAGAACCTGCAACAGACTTGCGTCCCATAATCATTGGTACAGTAACTAACATAGGATCTAATGGCCCTAAATACCCAACAACAACCAATGTGCCACTAGTGTTTAATGTCCCAACATAAGGATTTAGATCGTGCGCATAAGGAACCGTATCAATAATGACATCAAATTTACCCATGACCTTTCCCATTTGACTTTCATCAGTTGAGATAACGACGTCATGAGCACCTAATGCTTTGGCATCTGCTATTTTATTGGTCGATCTTGAAAACAAAGTAACATCAGCTCCTAAAGCAACTGCGAGCTTAATGGCCATATGGCCTAATCCTCCCAATCCGACTACCGCTACTTTACTATCTTTACCAACTTTCCAATGTCTTAAAGGAGACCAGGTAGTGATACCTGCACATAATACTGGTGCAATGCCTGCTTTGTCAAGATTTTCGGGAACCCGCAGCACAAATTCTTCATCTACAACAATACTTTCTGAATATCCACCATGAGTATTGCTTTCTAAATGCTTATCAAATCCTCCATAGGTACCTACCCATTCCGGACAATATTGCTCTAAGTCATTTTTGCAATTATTGCATGTTCTGCAAGAATCTACTAAGCAACCTACAGCAACCAAATCGCCTGCTTTATATTTATTTACTCCTGCTCCTACTTGAGTTACCCTACCAACAATTTCATGACCAGGCACTACCGGATATTGTGTCATTCCCCAATCGTTGCGTGCAAAATGTAAATCGGAATGGCATACACCACAATATAATATATCGATTTCTACATCCTTTGCAGTTACAGTCCTACGTTTAATATTTAACTGCCCTAAGGCAGCATCGGCAGCTTCAGTACCATAGGCTTTGACTTGTTTTGTATTCATTTTAATTAAATTTAGTGGTTAGTTTTTATTGAATTCTGAATATCCGAAATATACAAAAAAACTTTATGGAATCTTGTGATTGAATTTCCATTTCGATAACATTTACTCGACACACTTACATTCAATGGGAATCGTTATATTGAATCTTTTGTTTTATCTATTTACCATTATTTTTCTACAGTTTCTGATTTAACATGAACATCCAGTTGCGGGAACGCTATTATGATATTTTCTTTTGCAAAATTTCGACAAATAATTCTTCGAATATCACTTTTTACTTTATCTATTCTATAAATATTTTTACTAAAAAACAACAATTCAAAATCCAATGATGAGCTTCCGAAATCATATAATCGTCCTTCGATTAACTCTTTGCCAAAAATATCGGGATGTTCAATGGCACTTTCCTCCAGGATTTTTATTACTTTATCAACATCACTGCCATAGGCAACACCAACTTTAATTTTGAAACGTGTTTTCCGTGATTGATGACTCCAATTGATTACTTTACTGGTTGTAATTAATGAATTAGGAATTATGAAAGAAATATCATCTCTGTTCAATCCTTTGGATGTTCTTACCCCAATGCTTTCAATTTTTACAATATCTCCATCTATTTCTAAGATATCTCCTATTTTTATAGATCGTTCCGAAAGTAAGATGATTCCGGATATAACGTCATTAAATGTTTGTTGTAATCCCAATCCGATACCAACAAGTAATGCCGCAGATCCAGCTAATAATAATGTCAGTTTAACGCCAAGTGTTTCTAAAATTAAGCCAATGGCCGCTACCCAAATTATATATTTTATAATTTGATAGAGGGCATATGTACTTCCCTTATCAAGCTTACTAAATTTATACTTACGAAAAATAGCTTTCTTAATGATCCATAATAATATATTGGTAATTACAATTATTAATAATAGGGTAATTAATTTAGAAACCTTTAACGAATAGTTTCCTAAGCTAAAGATTTCAAATTCTAAAATGTTGTTTAATGTTTCCATTGATTTATCATAAAAATTAAAACCTATTGATTCTTAATATACATAAAAGTTTTGGGTGATCCATACATTATTAATCTATCATTTCAATCGATAAATCCGTAGATAAATGGGAAGTTGCATCACCTCTTACTGTACCTGTAACAGGCATGGTTTCAGTAAAATTTACACTACTCGTAACAGGTATATGTTGCCGCGAAGCAATAATACCATGGCTGGGATCAAACCCAAGCCAACCTGCTCCCGGAATAAACACTTCTACCCAGGCATGTAATTCGTAATCTGATTGGTCTGAATCTATATAAAAGTAACCACTTACAAATCGGGAAGCAATGCCAAAAGAGCGCAAAACATGTATTTGCATCCAGGTAATATCTCTACAGGAACCTTTTTTAAAGGTAAAGGTTTCGTTGGGATCTAAGGGCTCACCAAAATGACGATACTCTATACTAAAATCGTTGTGGATTTGTATTGTTAGATCGGTTATAAATTTTAAGATATTGGATTGTGATGCATGTATTATTTTTTCGGCATATTCATTAAGTTCTTCAGAGAGTTTTTCCGGTGTTAAAGCCGCTTTTAATACCCGCTTTTTTGAGTCTGGATAGTTAATTGGCAAAGTATTGAATGCTATTGGGTAAATTAAAAAATTAAATGGATTATAATCTTTTATATCTACAAAAGACTCAGCTCGTACGTAAAGTTTAGAATGTAAACCATCAAACCAAGCAAAATCAACCTGATTGTTTTCTGCATCTACCTGAGATGATAATCCAACAGGATTGGGTTTTATTTTTATTTTAAATCCAGATACATTAATATGTGGTGTTGTTTTAGGCTTGAATCTAAAGTAATGTGGCTCTAAAAAGACTTCAGAAGTAAAATTGTATGTGGTCTCATGAATTATTTTGAGCTTCATTTAAGAATTAGTTAGATTTATACTTTTGAAGATTCTTCAATTGTTAATTTTTTCATCCAATCGTCTGATAAATTATCTATAGACTCACTTAAAACAGAATTCCACATCACAGATAACTCTTTAAGTTCTTCTTCTTTAAATCGCTTTTCAATAATATTAAAAGAATCTTTTTCATAATAGACAACATCTATTGGATAGTCTACATCATTAGCGCTTATTCTGGTAGCATCGAATGATAAAAACCCCGATTTTAAAGCAAATTTTAAAGATGAGTTATAATTTATAGCGCGATCTAAAATAGGTTTACCGTAACCATTGTTACCAATAATTACAAAAGGAGACCCTTCTGACACTTCTACCCAATTGCCTTCGGGATATAATAAATAAATTTTATGTTCTTTGTCGTCCTGCAACTGCCCTCCTATTATAGAATGCAAATTAAAGCTTAATCCTGCTTCTTTAAGCGATTTTCTATCCTCATTAGCAGCTCGTTTAACCTGATCGGAAAAAGCATTCACGGCTTTGTATAGTTTGTTGAATGACTCATCCTCCTTTTCTATGATTTCATCAAAATAGGTCATGGCTTTGTCCCTTACGGAGCGCAGTCCAGAAGTCATGATAAAAAAAGAATGCTTTTTTTTATTTACGGTAAACACTTTTTTGGCTTGTGTGGTTTCGGTTCCGGACGTGATTCTGGTATCTGCAATACCAACAAAACCAGATTTTAATTTAATGCCTAAGCAGTAAGTCATTTTTAGTCTTTGAATTAATAGTTAATAATATTTTCTATAGAGACAAACGAATCGTAAATGGCTGTTGATACTTTATTTAATTTTCGTTGAAAGTCATCAAGATATTCGTGCATGCCCTTTTCAATAATGTCATTAATATCGGCATATTCCAACTGCGATTTTAATAATCCCAATTTTTTTTGAGCACTATTTGCAAACCCCACGTCACTGCCAGAAAGCGTTTGTAAAGATTGTTCGGCGCGAATCAGGCATGATAACATAGACCGTGGAAACTCCTTATCCAGAATTAAAAATTCAGCAATATTTGGGGCGTATAATTTTCCATATTTTTTTCTATACATATCATAAGCACTTACCGATTTTAATAAAGCTGCCCACTGAATTAAATCTAGTGAAGATCCTACTTGCTCTGCAGATGTTAATAAAATATGATACTTCACATCGAGTACTCGTGAGGTTTTATCGGCCCGTTCTAAAACCTGACCTAGTTTACCAAAATGCCAACCATCGGTTCTGGAAAGCGTTGTATCAAACATGCCGTATAATAGTTGACAGCCATTTCTTATTTCGATAAAAAAGCTTCTTAAATTCTTCTTATTGTAGCGCTTTTTGTCTACACTTTCTTTAACCAAAAAATACAAATGATTAATTTGCTCCCAGACTTCTTTTGTAATTTCCGGTCTGATAGCTCTAGCATTTTCACGAGCATTTATTATACAATTATAGATTGAGTTTGGATTATTCTCATCGAACCCTAAGAAAAAAATCACATCCTTTTTTTCGACTCCGGAATATAACGATTCATATAAATTCCAATCACCGGTTGTTACGACAAGAGGTTTCCATTGTTCAGATTCATTTGGAGGTAACTCTAAAGATAAGTTATAATTCACATCCATAAAACGTGCATAATTTTCTGCTCGTTCAAGGTATCTGTTCATCCAATATATTGTATTTGCAATTCTTCCTAACATATCTTTTTTTTAGCTATCTAAAACCCAGGTATCTTTACTTCCACCACCTTGCGACGAATTAACTACTATGGATCCTTTTTTAAGTGCTACTCGTGTTAAAGCACCTGGAATAATCTTTATTTCATCTCCATACAAGGCATATGGTCTTAAATCTACATGCCTGCCTTCTATAGTTTCATCTGATAAGGTTGGGACTCTTGACAGATTTATCATGGGTTGCGCAATATAATTTCTAGGTTTATTTTTTATTTTTAAAATGAATTCGTCTTGTTCTTTTTTAGTAGATTTTGGACCAATCAGCATTCCATAACCTCCTGAAGCATCTGTTTGTTTAACCACCAGATTATGAATATTCTCAAAAACATATTTTCGGTCTTTTTCTTCATCACAAATATAGGTTTGAACATTAGGTAAAATCATGTCTTCACCCAAATAATATTTGATAATTCTTGGTATATAAGCATATACGGCTTTGTCGTCTACAACTCCAGTTCCGGGCGCATTTACCAAAACCACATTCCCTTTAAGGTATGCATTGAATAATCCTGGAGTTCCCAAAAGAGAGTCTTTATTAAACACTAAAGGGTCAATAAATTCATCATCTACTCGACGATAAATAACATCGACTTTCTGTAAACCTTTAGTCGTAATCATATACACAAACTCATTTTTAACCACTAAATCCCTGCCTTCAACCAACTCTGCTCCCATTTGTTGTGCTAAATAAGAATGTTCAAAATAAGCCGAATTATATGTTCCAGGTGTTAGTACCACGATATTAGCTTTTTCAACTTGGGTGAGCGACTCTAATGTGTCTCTTAAAATATGTGTATAATTGTAAACTGGTTTTACATGGAGTTTTTCAAATAATTCAGGAAAGGTTCTTTTAAGAATTTCTCGATTTTCGAGCATATACGATACACCTGAAGGGCACCTTAAATTATCTTCCAAAACATAATATTGTCCGTCACCACCCTTTATTAAATCGGAACCTGTAATATGACACCAAACATCTTTTGGAGGTTTAAAGCCTTCTAATTCTTTTAAATAGGATGCACTTGAGAAAATCAATTCCTTTGGAATAATTTTATCTTTTAACACTTTTTGGTCATTATAAATATCCTGAATGAATAAATTAAGTGCTTTTATGCGCTGTTGTAATCCTTTTTCTAGGTATGTCCATTCTTTATTTTCAATTATTCGGGGAATAATATCCAAATGTAAAATACGCTCAATACCTGGGTTATCGCTATACACATTAAACGTCATGCCCAATGACAGTTGAGCTCTATCTGTTCCATGCTGAAGCGTATTAAGCTTTTTCTGTTCCATTTTCTTAAGGCGTTCCATAAATAGTTTATAGTTTGGCCTAACCTTTTTGTTTTCATCAAACATTTCATCGTAAAAGCCTTTGGTATCGTAATTTGAAAAATTTATTTTGGCCATTGAAACTGATTATATTAATTGGAATAAAATAGTATCCTCATAGGGAATTATTTAAATATAGGTAATAAATATCGAATTTGTAGACATCATTTTAAGAATAGGAATAATTGGGCAAAAAAAAAGAATATAATTTAGCACTATTCTAAAAATGTATTCTTTTTTGGCTTCTTGAAAGTGCGAACTAAAAATCAATTTTGGTTGGAGCTTAACACATATTATTTTAGTAGTTCTAAAACGCTTTTTATTTTTTTTGCAGACCCGAGATTGGTGCCCTCACTCATGGTTGTTGCTACACCACATGCAACGCCATATTTTAACATGTTGACCGGAGAATAATTCTGCTTAATACCATAGATTAATCCTGCTACCATGCTGTCTCCGGCACCAATTGTACTCTTTACAGGTATTGAAGGAGTAGTTTGATATTCAACACCCTGTTTCGAGGCAATAAAAGCACCTCGCGAACCCAAGGATACGACCACATAAGTCACCATTTTGGAATTTATTAATTGCATTGCGAACGCCTCTTGTTCCTTATTAGACAAAAAATCCGATCCCGCTAAAGAAGCCAATTCCTTTTGATTTGGTTTTATTAAATATAAAGATTGTTTCAAGGCTTGTGATAAAGCAGGTCCTGATGTATCTAAAATTACTTTTACTTTTTTATTTTCAACCGATTTAATTATTTGGGTATAATAATCGGCTGGCATATTTCCTGCAAGACTACCACTTAAAGCCAATATGTCGTTTTCTTCAACTTTATTCCTGATCGTAGATGTAATTAATTCAATTTCTGATTTTGAAATGGGTTTTCCCGGCATTCCAAATCTATATTGAAGATTGGTTTTCGTATCGACTACAGATAGATTTTCTCTTGTCCATTCGTATACCGGAACTGGAGTAAATGATACGTTATCATTAACTAATAATTTTTGTATATAATTACCATTATCTCCACCTGAAGTAAATACACAATCTGATTCGATGTTAAGTCTGGTCAAAATTCTTGAAATATTTATGCCGCCGCCTCCCGGTTGAAATTCAATAGAATGACATTTTAATTTTTGTTCTGCTACTAATCCATCTACTTTTGCACTTTTGTCTAAAGCCGGATTTACTGTAAGTGTTATTATTTTCATTTAATACTTTATTGTATAAAAATAACTAAACTATATTAACTTGATGATTTACTTAAGTATTTATCACAATAAAAAATAAGAATTCCCAAAAGCAAATTTATGAGCCCCAAACCTGTTTCAAGAGGTTGTGCTATTAACAGGTAAACCAACACCCAACAGCTAAGTATGAGAAAAATGAGTTGAGGAATGGGAAAAAGAGGACTTTTAAATGCGTCGTGAGATTTATGTTTAATTCGTATTACAAATACGCCGCCTACGGCTAAAGCTGCAAAAAGTTGAAGTACAAATCCACTGTAGATCAGGACTTGCTCAAAGGTTCCGGTAAATAACAATATAAGTGTTATGGCTGTTTGTAACCAAATGGCACGTAACGGAACATTGCTAATAGTTTTTTTCGAAAACCATGTCCATAGTTTATGATCCTCTGCCATAACCTGCGTGACTCTTGGTCCTGCCCAGATCATGGCACTAATGCTGGATATGAGCATTAATGCAATACCGAAACTAATTAGTTTCCCGCCGTTTTCACCAAAAAGAGAAATTGCGGTAATCTGACCTATCTCTAATTCACCCTGGATCTTTGCCAAAGGGTTTTGGTAAAGAAACACAAAATTAAGTAAGAGATATAATAAACTAACTAAGGCCGTACCCATCAGCAAGGCTTTTGGCAAATTTTTTCGGCCTCTCGAATTTCATCAACAATATATGCTGCAGCATTCCATCCTGAATAGGAAAAAGTTACATACACAAAGGACACTGCAAAAGCAGGTAAAATAATTTCTTCTTTCCAGCTTTCATCCAATAATATGGCTGATGCTTCAGGAGTTTGTGCTAAGCCAAAATAGACAATTACCAGGATGAGGATCACCTTTAGCGAAGTGGTAATATTTTGCAAAAAGCTACTCCTTTTCAGACTTATGGAATGAATTAAGCTTATGGCTATAACAGTGAAGATCGCTAATCCCAATTCTTGAATATCTAAATAAGGAGACACGTACTCACTCAAAGCCATGGCAGACAAGGCTACTGGTGCTGAGAATCCAATGGTCAGGGACACCCACCCTGATAAATAACCCAATAAGGGATGAAAAGCCCTGGAAAGAAAATGATACTCTCCTCCAGAGCGTATCCAATGTGTTCCGAGTTCAGCATAACTTAAGGCACCACATAAAGCCATTAATGCTCCTAAGGACCATAAAATAAATATAGACCAGGAATTTTGTGTTTCGACCAGTTGAAATCCCAAGCTAGTAAAGATTCCCGCACCTATCATATTCGCAACTACGATAGCTGTTGCAGTGTATACTCCTATGGAATTAAACCTATTCACCCATTACATATATGTTGTTTTCCCTAAAATTGTCTAATCTTCTTCAAAGAAGAGAATCTCGTATCTACCAAAAACCTTTCAATTATTCCAGCCACATTATATTCTGTTTTCCTTATTTATTTAGAAACATCTAGAGATAAACTCACTTTGTAGACATACATTATTTAATACTTATCTCTAAGTTAATGAATTGTTTCATCCAATATGAAATTTTGTGTTACTTGGTTTAAAAAATAATTTGTAAATATGGTCTATCTGGATTAAGTTTACGCCTTCTTCTTATATTATGTCAATGAAAAAAATTGTATGCCTTCTATTGATGTCTATCAGCCCAATATATATGGCTGTTTCTCAACATTCTGTAGCCCGCGACTGGAATGAAGTATTATTAAGTGCAATACGTATAGATTATGCCAGACCCACAGTTCATGCCAGGAACCTGTTTCATAGCTCTATTATAATGTATGATGCCTGGGCGCATTTTGATAGTCAGGCAGAAACTTTATTTTTAGGTAAAACATTTGGGGGATACACCTGTAATTTTAATGGGATTGAAGATCCAGTTGACGTTGATGAAGCCCGACATGAAATGATAAGTTATGCCATTTATAGGTTATTAAGCCATAGATTTGCAAGTTCTCCAGGTGCTTCTACATCATTAGTAGCGTTTAACAATTTGTTTTCTTCATATGGCTATGACGAAAATTTTGTCTCTACCGATTATAGTAGTGGTTCATTCGCTGCATTAGGAAATTATTTGGCGAGTGAGATTATCACTTTTGGACTTCAGGATGGATCTAATGAGCAAAACGATTATGCGAATACAAGCTATTCTCCGGTCAACGATCCTTTGATATTGGATTTATATCAGGATAATACGACAATTGATCCGAATCGATGGCAACCTCTGGCATTTAGCTATTATATAGATCAAAGCGGTAATTTATGGCCGATTTCTACGCCTAATTTTTTAAGTCCGGAATGGGGTCAGGTGAAATCTTTTTGTTTACAAACCTCTGATTTGGAAATACTTAATAATGGATTTGACAGTTATATTTATAATCAGCCAGGGCCTCCTGTCTATATTGAAAATTCGAATGAAGATGGTTTTAATGATCCTTATAAATGGAATTTTGCACTTGTCACTTCCTGGTCTTCTCATTTAGATCCTGCAGATCCGACCTTAATCGATATTTCTCCTGGTGCAATTGGCAATATTGAGGAATCGTATTTGCCACAATCCTTTGAGGAATATAAAACCTTCTATAATTTCGTTAATGGAGGAGATTTGGGAACCGGGCATGACATAAATCCAAGTACCAATAGTCCTTATGCCCCTCAGCTAGTTAAACGTGCTGATTATGCCCGTGTGTTGGCAGAATTTTGGGCTGATGGACCAGAATCTGAAACTCCTCCAGGTCATTGGTTTACAATTCTTAATTATGTAAGTGATCATCCTGATACTATAAAAAAAATAGGTGGCCATGGAGATGTTTTGAGCGATTTGGAATGGGATGTAAAATCTTATTTAACCCTTGGTGGTGCTATGCATGATTCTGCGGTAAATATATGGGGGATTAAAGGGTATTACGATTATATACGTCCAATTTCAGCAATTAGATATATGGCTGGAAAAGGTCAAAGCAGCGATGCAGGGTTAGTAAACTATGATCCACATGGTTTGCCTTTAATTCCGGGTGCCATTGAGCTGATAGAAAACAATGATCCTTTGGCAGGAGTTAGTGCTGAGCATGTTGGAAAGATTAAAATTAAGGCATGGAAAGGTCCAGATTTTATTTCTGATCCACAAACTGATGTTGCTGGCGTAGATTGGATTTTAGGCACTCGCTGGTGGCCTTACCAAAGAGCATCTTTTGTAACGCCGCCTTTTGCCGGGTATTTATCAGGACATAGCGCTTTTTCAAGAGCAGCTTCGGAGGTATTGGCACTGCTGACAGGTGATGAATTTTTTCCGGGTGGTATGGGCACTTTTGAAATTCCACAAAATACTTTTTTGGCCTTCGAACAAGGTCCTAGTGAAGCCTTTACTTTACAGTGGGCTACTTATAAAGATGCGTCTGATCAAACAAGTCTTTCGCGTATTTGGGGTGGGATTCATCCGCCAATAGACGATATTCGCGGACGTATAATTGGAAAAAAAATAGGTCTTGAAGCTTTTAATATGGCCCTTAATTATTTTAATGGCACTTTATCTATCGAAGAAAATTCAATTGGTGACGTTGCAAAAGTGTATCCAAATCCATTTTCATCGCATTTAAGAGTAACAACCGACATGCAAGGTAAAATAGATTTTGTACTACTGGGAATCGATGGGAAACAAATTATTAATAAATCTCTGTATATTCTTTCTAAAAGTGCTGTAATTGAAATGCCTGCGATTGCTCCCGGTATTTATTTTGCCAAATTGAAACATGTTGAGAGTGGAAAATCAATCATAAAAAGAATGTTAAGGCAGTAGCTTCATTCCTTAATGGTCTTTCTAGTAAAAGGTACAAATCGAACAGGTAATTTATCCTTTTGATGAATACGTCCTTTTTTACGCTTTACTAACTTTAATACTTCGCCCCCGAATCTAACTTTAACGGGAATGATCATCCTCCCTCCTTCTGCCAGTTGGTCCAATAAAGCAGGCGGTATTTCTTTTACAGCTGCGGTTACCATAATGCCATCAAAAGGAGCTTTTTCAGGCCAGCCATGATACCCATCACCTATTCGCGTAAAAACATTCTTGTAACCAAGACGCTTTAATGTTTTTTTTGCTTTAATACCTAATGGTTCTACAATTTCTATGGTATACACGGAATCTACAATTCTTGCCAATACTGCAGCCTGATAACCCGAACCGGTTCCAACCTCCAGAACACGATCCTCAGGTTTTAGTTTGAGTTCCTGTGTCATATAAGCCACAATATAGGGTTGTGAAATGGTTTGACCTTGGCCTATACCTAATGGGCTATCCTGATACGCATATTTCTTCATAGATTCAGGCACAAACTCATGCCTTTTAACCTCTCCCATGGCTTTAAGTGTACCGGGATCAATAATGTCCCTTGCTATGAGCTGGGTTTTGACCATGCGCTCTCTTTGGGCTCTATATTCGTCCTGTGCGCTTCCTGTATCAAAGAAAAAAACGACCACTATTATTAAACTAATTTTGTTCATATTTTCATAAAATCGTGTTGCTTTTAATAATTTTTTTAAAAATGACACCAATTTCAGATCGTATTTTAACAATATAGATTCCGTCAGCCATATTGTAAAATGGAATAGCTTCAAATCTGTTATCAATCTCCTTTATTTTTTTTCCAAAAATTGAGTAGATCTCAACTTTTGTTAGTGGTAATTGAGAATCAACAATTAAAATGTCATTGACCGGATTAGGATATACCTTTACAGCATCGACCATCTCCTTATCAACCACCTGTAACGGATTGGTATAATTGGAATAATAGAAAAGCATTTTATTAACATCTTTCCATGCTGGATCCTCATATTCGTAGGATCTGTAACCAATTACCATATTTTGAAACCACCATACATCACTTTCTAAATCATTATCATAAAAGAATGGACCGATTGTATCATCAAAATCAAAATTCAGATCAAAAATAAATTCGTCTTTGTAGAATGGTGACCAGTCTGCTATTGTTTCATTCCACTCAAAGTAGGTTCCTCCAACGCGATTTCCAGCATAGTACTCGTATTCATCCTTATAATCATTTTTCCATTGGTTAATTCCATTATCCCATGAATATTGAATTTGACCTAATAGCCTAGGTAAAGCAGCAGGTCCACCAAAATCATATTCAAATTCGGTTTTATTTTCTTCAATCCAGTAATCAGTCGAATTTGTTTCCCACCTGTATTGTATTTCATAATCCGGGACTATTGGATGGAAATCACCATATGAAAATTCAGACCTTGAATTGTATTCCCATTCACTTGTACCATAATTCCAGTAGGATGTAATTATCTCGGATACCAAGGGAGGATTTATGTATTGAATTTTATTCATATATTCCCATTGATTTAGACCTATATTCCATTCATAACCTGTTTCAAGGGTTACCAATATTCCAAATGAATCATAAGTTACTTCGTATTTATAAGTATTTATCCATTGACTGGATATAGTGCTCCACGAGAAATTTTCTTCAAGACTTAAACTATAAAGGTTATTGCTATTAAGAATGTAGGAATATTCCGTTTTTTCACCCATTGTCCATACACTTGGTGTGAATTGATAGGATCGAATTTCTGATATTAAATTTCCATTGGAATCAAAGGTGTATTCATCCTTTTGAAAAGGTTTCCAGTTGGAAGAGTTGTAATCCCAGATATAAAGGATCGTCATTTCTACCTTATCATTATTATAAGTAAACACCTCTTTACTAGAATATTTCCAGAGGTTGTTGTCTTCATCCCATGTCTGGTTTGTTAGACTATCCAGGTACTTTTTTTCTAAAGATTTGGCTGTAAGCCTTTCTGTTTTTCTTCGAACTTTAAGATCTCGTGTTTGAATGTCTTTAGCCTTTTTGTAGTTTTCATTCGAAGGGCTAAAGAATTTAGTGGTCATTAAATTTTCTGATTCCTGATCATTCTGATTAATAGCTTGTCCGTTAACCGGAATTGAAACAAGAATCACTAACAGCAGTGTAAAAAATTGTTTCATAATAAATATTTTTTGATGTAGTTTTTGATGTCATATAGAGCGGTTTTTAATCAACTAATTAAATAAGCATAAGTATTTTAAATATGCAATGATTTTTGTCATGATAAAAATCATTGTTAATTCTGTAATAAAGTGGTTACTTAAGGTCTTGTTTCCCCTGAAATTTATTTGAGCGAAACCTCTGCGTTGATGAACAATAAATTAAAATTATATTAATATGGTATCTACTATTAACAAAAAGTTGGTAAAAGAGTATTGGGAGGCCATGAGTGGTAAAGTAAAAACTCCTACTCTTAGCAAGGTTTATGTAAGTGATCCTGAATTGTTGGGACATATAGCCTTTTTTGAAGCTGCTTTCCCTAAGTACGAATTATTTGCTGAAGATTTTATCAGCGAAGACGATAAAGTAGTCGTTAGGGCTCGCTTTAAAGGCATACATAAAGGAGATCTTATGGGCATTCCTCCTACCGGAAAAACGGTTGATGTTCCTTTTACCATTATTTATCAGATAGCTGACGAAAAAATAAGCAAGAGCTGGTTGTTCCTGGATCGTATGGAACTGATGGATCAACTGGTGGTCAAGCCAAGTCATAACTAATTAATTGTAAACAGATTAGGAGGAGGAGTTAATTTAAAAGGTGAAGTATACAGTCTTTATTCTATTCGTTTTGCTTTGTTTTAAAGGACAAACGCAAAATTATTTGGATCTGGCTAAGGTTTCGTATACCAATACGCCTTTAAACAATTTTGAAATTTCTGATGCGAGCACTTCTGTTGAAGAACAAACTCTGGAACTTACTCTTCCTATGCCTATTAATGAGAAAACAATTTTATTAACCGGTTTTTATGGGAATAAAACAAGTTTAAGTTTAGATGCCAATGCGCCAAAGACCACCTTAAACCAATTAAGACTGAATATTGGGCTTAATAAAACATTTAACGACAAATGGTCGGCAACTTTTATGCTGTTGCCTAAAATAGTTTCTGACGAAGTTAGTTTTTCAAAAGATAATCTACAGCTCGGATTTATATCCCTTTTCACTAAGAAAAAACGAGATGATCTAAAATATAAATATGGTCTGTATTTAAATTCAGAAGAATTTGGATTGATGGTTGTCCCTATTTTGGGATTGTATTACAGAAGCACCAATCAAAAATTTGAAACCAACTTAAACCTCCCAATATTTGCAGATGCTAACTATAAAATTGGTAAAAAAACCTGGGTAGGAATGGATTTTAAGGGATTAGGAACGTCTTATAATTTAACCAATCAAGATTATTCAGCTAATGGGGCCTATCTTTTTAAAGAATCGAATGAATTGTCGAGCTACCTGAGGTTCCAGTTGAGTAAATCCATGTATTTAAACACGACTTTGGGTTATGCCATAAGCAGAAATTATGAAGTCTACGACTCTAATGATAAAGCAGACTTAGGCCTGATTGCTTTTTATTTTGGTGATGAGAGAACCCGACTGAATGAGCGCTTTAAAGATGGTGCTATATTTAAGGTAGAATTACTATACCGAATACATATTAACTAAATTGAAGATTGTAGGTTTGTTTGTCCTATAGGAAATTGCATAGCAATGTACTATATACGCTATTCGAATCTTTTATAGTTGTCTTTGTATATCCCGCAAATACTTCTTATAATTTTCTAAAGATTTTTTGGTAGCAGGCCCAAGAAGTAATTTTCCCTGCTTAACATCACTTTCAAAAGCGGCTATTTCATCCATAGCAAATTTAACGAGCTCATTATTATAAGCGAACTTTTTAGTTGCATTTAGATAGACAATATTATTCCATAATCCGTCAGGTGATTTCGGGACTCTAAGAGATTGTAATACGTCACGAATAATATCAGGATTACCAGACTCTTCATTAATGAGTTCTTCCGTCGAGGAAATTCGTGTTTTTCTATCCATATTAGCCATGCCATCCAATGCAATTTGGTTGGAAGTTGGTCTTAACGGGATTAGTGTAGTATCATTAGTCCATTCTTCTATTGTAACATCTATATCAGTTACAAGTCCGGTATCTCTCAAAAGTTTCAAATAATTAAGGGCACTTTCAGGGTCAGTGGTTTCTACTGCTTTAAGAATTAAACTGGATCTTAACTTTTCCTTTTCAAGTTTTATATTATAATATCCGCCTATTGATGCACCTATTCCCGTACCGAATAATCCAATTATTGCTACCAGAACAGTCCCTACTATAGGATTTATACTAAAGGTCTTGCTTTTTAATTCTTTTCCCATTATTGAAAGATTTTTTGTGGCACAACGTGTATGTGTTTGTTGTCCTTGTGTTGGCTGTTGACTAAAATAATAAAAGAAAACGAACCAGAGGAAAAATCGAGAGTATTTTAGGAAGTAGACCTAAACGAGCAAATAATTCTATACCTTATTAGTTACTGACTTTTTTAATTACAAATATTTGGTTATTGGTATTGTCCTCATCTTTTCGGTTTTCATCAACATTAAACCCATTATTAGTTAATAGTTTTATAGAATTCTTATTTTCAGAATGGGTGAATGCCTCAATCTCTGCCAGATTCAAGCTAACTAAACCAAAATCAATGATCTGTTTTAGTGCCTCGTTCATAATACCTTTTCTATGAAATATTGGATTCAGATCATAGCCAACTTCTGCCCTTTTGTTGTTTTCAGAAAAATTCCACAAACAAATGGTTCCAATAATTTTGTGATCGCCTTTTAAAGATATGCCCCAGGAAATTGTTTTATTGTTTTCGATTCCTTCATGTAATTCCTTAATGAATTTTTCAGCATCGGCTCTGTTCTTAGTTTGTCTGTTTTCCGGTCTTTCGATGAATTTATTAACCGTTGGATCTGACCGTAAGAACAAAATGTCGTCACAGTCCGACTCCTCAATTTTTCTTAAAAGAAGTCGTTCTGTTTTTATTGTTGGAAAAGGATTAAATGTCATTAATAATTGTGTCTATTTCAATCTCAAAAAGCTTCGATCTTTTATTTCTTATGGCCTGAAAATACATAAACAAGAAAACCGCCTATTACTATAGCGACCAAACCAACCACAGCATAATATGGTTTGATAGCAGGAATTCCTGAGGATACAAATTCCAGAAAACTTTTTTCACCCATAAAAATAAATACGATAGCTGCAATTACGGCCAGGTAACCAAAAAATTTAATGATTCCCGGATATCTCGATCCTTTGGCAGCTATTATGAGTATAATACCAAAAATCAGCCTCATAACAATAGCGAATAAATACAGTGATCTGTTTTCCATATTATCTTCTATCCACCCGAAAATGATCTCAGGTTTAATGAGCAATGAAACACCTAAAAGGAGAATTAGTATTCCTAACAATTTGATAATTAGTTTCATGATTATATTTTTTTTAATGACAACCAAGATGCTCGTGTATGGATTTGTTGAGTTAGCACTAAGTTAGGAAAAAAGGTGTGACCAATGTTAAGCAGCAAAGAATTTCCGTGTTGGAATTTGGAAGCAATAAAGTAAATTTAATATTGTAGGTAGTATTTATTTGATAGCGTATGTTACTCTATAATTATAAATAATAGTACCAGTCGAGACATCAAGCTCTTCAATGGCTTTCTCAAATTTATCCAAACCTATTTTTGACTTTGAAAAGCCACGCTTTAATAAAGCTTCCAATCCGCCCTGACTCATGGCAATCCCAAGTAATTTATCTTTGCTGATTGTTTCTGATTTATGAAAGTAGGCTTCTTTTACAAATTTGAAATACTTAGACTGAATAATATTCTCATAATGTTTCTTTTTATCCCATCGTATGGCAATCTTCTCATCAAGATCTTCAGTAAGGCGATCTATTGTTGAAAATAGTTTTTTGTAAGCCGATTCATAGGCATAATTTACGCATGGTGGCCAGATTACATCATAAACCAGAAATACGCCACCATTTTTTAATAAACGCTTAGCTTCTTTTAAAGTGCCCATAGGTTCCATCCAGTGAAATGACTGTGAACAGGAAATTATATCAACCGACTCAGATGGCAAAGGAATACCATGTGAATAACCCACTTTAAATTCTATTTTAGAGCTTTTATTTCTTTCACTAGCAAAATCAACCATCTCTTCACTGGGATCGAATGCCATGATTTTATCGGCATGATCTTCCCATACTTTAGTCGATAAACCAGATCCACAGCCCAGATCCAAAACAGTCACATTCTCAGATTTATCAAGGTAATTTAGTGCCTGTAAAATAATTTCTTTAGGTGGTTCTGGCCTAAATTGATGATAAGTAGAAATGTAATTTCTTCCTGTAAACCTTTCTGCGTTTAAATTCAGGTCCATTATTAAAATATTAAACAACGTGTTCGAGTATTGTTACGCTGTGTAAGACCTAAGATAGCAAATAAAGAGAAACCCTTTGTTCAGCAGCAAAGATTTTCCGAGTTTTATAAACAATCAAGTGTTTAGATAGGAACGCACTATCACAAGAAAAACACCTACTAAAAATATGGAGGTAAAAATTAACTTGTTATGTTTAGCCAACCAATTGGGAAGAAATATATCAAAATTATCTTTTTGGGAATCTGAGTACTTTCTGGCTATTAAAGTAAGAGGACAAAACATTTTAAAGATCAATAGAACGAGCCCTTCAACTAAGATCAAGCCGATACCAATCCAAGTCAAACTATTAATGTTGCCGGTAATTCCGGAATATAACACATAAAAAATTACAGCCACAAAAATCGCCCAAATTATAGTATGTATCAACTTAATAGTGAGAAGCTTATTAGTATGATTCATAATGGGTTTTCTTATTTGGTGAACATGTTCGTGTCATTAGCAACATCGAGAGCATAAGATTCCAGATTAAATATTTTCCAATCAATCAGTAAAATGAGAAATGCATTAATCCAAATAGATATATATGGTCTATTCATTTTCATTTCCACTCAGGGAACTGAGTCCTATTCAGATCCAGTGATGCTATCGTCTCCATATCAGCAGCGGCAAGCTCAAAATCGAAAATGTTTAAATTCTCTATCATATGTGCCTTTTGGGAGCTTCTCGGGATGGCGACCACGCCTCTTTGGTAATGCCACCTGAGGCATACCTGGGCATTGCTCTTTCCATATTTTTTACCAATAGCTGCCAGGGTCGGGTTTTCGAATATGCCATTTCTACCAGCGGCAAAGGGAGACCATGCTTCCATTTGTACCTCGCTTCTCTTTAAAACTGCATATTGCTCGATCTCATGAAAGAAAACATGCGATTCTATCTGGTTAATTACGGGTTTTATTTTGGCATAGCTCAACAATTCGGCCAGCTGAGAAGGACTAAAATTACTGATTCCTATGGACTTTATTTTGCCTTCTTTATGAAGTTCTTCCATAGCCTTCCACGATCCTTTTACATCGCCTCTTGGCCTGTGTAATAGGTACAGATCCAGATAGTCAAGGCCCAATTTATCCAAGGAGATCTGAAACGCTTTTTTTGTGTTTTCGTAACCGGTATCATCTACCCATAGTTTAGAGGTAACAAAGAGCTCTTCCCTGTTTATACCACTATTTATTATGCCCTCTCCTACCGATTCTTCGTTCCCGTAAATTTTAGCGGTATCGATAAGGCGATACCCTACTGATATGGCTTCGGCTACATAGCGCGCACCTGCCTCACCTATTAGTGTATTGGTACCAAAACCAAGTATAGGCATTTCTATACCATTGTTAAGGGTAACAGTTGGAACTGAGCTTTTCGTCTGGGCAGATATAATTGCGCCAAATAGTTTTGAATTACCTAAACCCATAAAAACAGTAGCAGCGGTAAACTTTGCAGTTCTTTTTAAAAATTCCCGACGTGCAACGCCTTTAGTATAATTTTTTATATTCATGAATCACTTTTTTGAGCTTTATAAATATAGCTAAAATACTATAGTGAAAATCATTAGTTATGAGGCATTTCATAAGTAGGTTTGCACTAGCAGCTAATTATATCCACCTGAGCCGGACAGGCATGGTGTCATGCGCTCGTGCTACTATTCCTATAAATCTACTTGCATAGATATTGTAATAGGTTCCAGTACTGTATGCCTGTCTTTCGCATCCTGGGTATTTGGATCGCCCATGATAGCTCCAAATTTTTCCATATCGGTTACTTCCATAACTATAACCACAGAATTTGGGTCGTCCTGATCCTGAAAGGTTTTTAAACCTGTAATGGCAGGACCAAATATTCTTAATCTGTCTTCATGACCTTTAAGCCATATATTAATGTCCCCTACTTTGTGTCGTGCTACAATTGTTGTGCTCATTTTTGTTGGTTTTAATTTTTATGCTTACTCTAATCGGTTTTCAGCTTTCCTGTTTTTATTTTTGTGAAAGTAAATTACGTGCCGTATTGCTTTAATATAGCACTGTTGCCCAAACATGAAGCATAATGGTTTGTGTATGGAAAGTTTAGTTGGTTGGGACCTAAGATAACAAATAATGCCGAATAGAATCCCATTAGCGATCGATATTAGTAAGAAGGCTTACACCAGCAACCTGTCCGCCTCTGGCGGATTAAATTTATACAGAGTTAGGCATAGTTATTTATAGTCCAATTTCACAAGATCATTTCCTAAATTCGCTATATAAAGTGTTTGACCATCTTTAGAAAAGAACATGCCTGTGAGTAATCCAGGAAGGGGACTGATCAAATCCGGAGACAATAATTCAAGTCTCGCCATACCCAAATGACTTCTTCTATTCCATTCGTTCGAGATCTTTAAATTATCTTTAGTGGAGCCATCAAAAATCACATGCTGTGAATGATTCTTAAAATCTACTGCAATTACTTGATTATAGATCGGAGACGCCACAATTAATCTGCCTTCTGGATCTATTAATATATTATCCGGTGACCCAACATTGGCCGCCACACCAATATAATTTGCTTCACCGGTTTTAGTATCAACTTCTAATTTATGAACCCTATCCATCATGGTTTCAGAGATAAACAGATGGTTTTCATTCTTATCCATTGTGATGCCGTTAGAAAAGTAAATGCTATCCATAATTTTAACAGGAGCGCTTTTTAAATCGGCCATTCTAAAAACAGCACCAGTTGGGACAGGTATATTGGCGGCCTGAAACATTTCGCCCAAATTAGTACTCTCTGCGGATTGGGAAAACCAAATTGCTCCCGTTTTATCTCTATAAATGGTATTCACGCCATACGGATGATCATAGATCATTTCTACTTTTTCTGTGGCAATATTAACACGATAAATTTTTCCGTCAGCAACATCAGACATTAAGATATGTTCACTATCGTGTTCTAAGATCATTCCATTCGGACCTGCTACCTGTTCAGGTGGAAGATGAAGGAACCCTGCTGCGGAAAAATCACCAAATGGCCGATTGCTGCCATCTTTTTCTATTAATCTGAGACCTTTTGCCTGATCTACCACTATAATTCTTCCATCTTCTAAAGAAACGCCGTCTTCAGGACGCAGTAAGCTACCATCACCAGGAAATAAATTTTCTTTTTGATAAGTTAAATATGGCAGCTGCTCTATTGATTTTTCTGATGAGCTGCTTTGATTTTCTGACTTAGGGCTATCACAGCCTGTAAAAGTAAAAAGTAATAAAACGTAAATGTAAAGTCTCATAATGGTTGGTTTAGATATTGTTAATATAGAAGAATTTATAATTGCATAATTGATTTATTTGTTGAGTTTTAATTGTGCCTTAGGTGTTGGTATAAGATTGGTTTCTTGGTTTAGCACCTAATTTAGCAAATAAAAACCGAACCTGCCTACCGGCAGGCAGGTAGAAAATCTGACCTGTCACGATTTTGGGCAAGGGAGGACTTTTGTATTTCGTCGTGAACCCTATCTTATAATTTGCTTGTCCAATCGTTGCGTATTTTTTTTTACTAAGTTTAATGACATATATTTACGACATAGTTTAGAAGTCAATTCTTAATCAAAAATCTAATTACCAACGAAACTGCAAAATAGCTGTCTGGTTATTAGTTAGTGTATAAAGCAAGTAACAAAATGAACTGGGAAGCAATTGGGGTAATAGCAGATGTAGTAGCGGCGATAGCTGTTGTATTGACCTTATGTTTTCTTGCCGTACAACTCAGGCAGAATAGTAATTCGCTAAAAGCTAATGCTGCTCAATCAGTCATCCAATCTCTGGCAAATGCGTACAATACTACTGCCATGTCTCCGGAACTTTGCCACGTTATAGTTGTTGGCGCTAAAGACATGTCTCAAGTTAACTGAATTAGAAAAAGCACAGCTTTACATGTGGCTTACGTCATGGTTCAGGTTGGTGGAGCAAGCTTACCTGCATTATCTAAAAGGTCATATTCCAAAAACAACCTGGAGTGGGCAATTCACACATATACAAGCCGCCATGTCGGGTGATGCCATTGCATCGTTTTGGGCAACACGAAAAGGCATATACTCAGCGGAGTTTCAGGAATTCGTAGAAAAATTGGACTCATCTAAAGTCGATAATATCAATCAAATGTTTTCAGGATTTAAAAGCAGGAAAGCAAAAACCTAACTAAATATTGTAGCCCAAGATTGATCGCTCTTCAGTGGTCGTTACTATGGGAGGTGGATACAAGCAACTACTTATAGCCATCCTAAGTTTGTTTTTATTTTTAAATACTTTGTCCGAATGTTAATAGATTATTATCCGGGTCGAGAACAGAAAATTCCGTGTTGTCCCCAAGGTTTTGTTTCCAATGGTCCGTTTGGGTGAATAAGCGTTTTATTGTCTAATAATGATTGGTAGAAACTGTCTATATTGTCAGTTCTGATATAAACTTGTCCATAGTTTTCTTTTGGGTCAAGTTCTTTAAATTGAAAGAAGTGAATTTGAATTCGGTCTTTTTCCATCATTAAATAACCATCATAGTCAGCACTTCCAAATACTTTAAATCCCAGTTTATTTATATAAAATTCTCTTGTAACATTTTTGTCACGCATTGGTAATTTCGGATTAATGTCAGTTAACATAATTTTCCTTTTAGATTTTATAAATTCATACTTGTGGTTTGTTCAAATGTAATTCAAAATTCCTAAATGTACCCACATGAAATCAACCTTTAAACTAGAGTAATGGTTCTACAGAATAAAATTTAATGTTTTCATTTTTGCCCTTTAAGGGTAAATCACTCAGGAATTGGAACTTGTATTTTTCGTTGGATTGACTTTGATCGGCCACCTGCTGCGTTACAATCAATTTCTCGTTGAATTCAGTGCACTTTTTCTCCAGACGTGCAGCGGTGTTTAAGACATCTCCGTGAAATGCTATCTCACGTTTGATGTCTCCGATTTCGGTTGCAGTCACGACCCCAGAATCCATTCCGGCTTTGAACATGGGAACTTCACCATATTTTGACATATAGTAATCCTTACGTTTTTTTAGAGTGGCAATGAATTCAAAAAATGTATTCAGGCAATTTTGTTGATGAAATCCTTCTCTCTTTTCCCAAAACAGAACTACTTCATCTCCGACATATTGATAGACCCTGGCGTTGTATTTCCGTATAATGGGAGTTAATTCATGAATACACTCTTTTATGAATGTGCTGTATGTATTATGTCCTAATTTTTCAGCCAGTGTTGTTGAATCATTTAGGTCCAAAAAGAGAAAGGTTAATTCTTCATTTTTGGGATGATTATATTTTCCTGTCAAAAGATCAATTAGCAGACTTCGACCAAATTTCTTACTGATCAAAAGCATAAAGTTCATCAAAAGAATAAATGATGCATAAAAGATCAAGGCGGATAAGATGAACTTAACTGAAAGTAAACTTTGAAGTACAGCCAATTGTTCTTCAGTAACTAATTTAAAAAATGAAAACAAGTAGAATATTGACATACAAACGATAGCAAATGCAATTAGATATAAAGTACTTTTTAATATAATATTAAACCCAAAACTTTTTTTTAGAAAGATCTGCTTTTCGGTCAATTGATTAATTAGTATAAAAAGAATTCCAAATAATATTCCGCCAATGATTACTTCAAGGTGCCAAATATTGGAATCAAAATAATCCTTAATGGCTCCATTTTGAATAAAATGCTCCACACCGAAATATGAGAAAAGGGTGAACATATAAAGGACAATAATAAACGCCAATATTGTAATGAGCCATTCTCTTATTTTTAACCTCATGATATTAGTTTTTATGACGCCCGATGTTTGTATTAACTAAATTAATCTATTTGGTATGAATAACCAATACTGCAATTAATTTATTAGTAGCTTTTTATAAACTTTAAAACAACTATTCATATTGGACTTATATCACAGCTTGGTAAATTTTTCTCTCGCATTTCACCACACTAAATCTCCTTGCTTCTCGTTAATTATGATCTACTGGCATACTTTTCTTTTTATTATATTTATATAAACAGGTTTTATGGGTTATTTAAATAATTTCTTTGTGTCCATCGATCAGTTAGGTAATGTGTTGGCAGGTGGAAATCCGGATAACACCATTTCCTCTCGTGTGGGCTATTATAATAAACATAATACCACGAATGAAAAAGCACCGTGGCAGTGGCGTCTTTTTGAGAAAATAATCAACTTTACCTTTTACCCTATAGATGGTGAAGACCATTGCCACGAGGCCTTTCATAATGATGCCGGTGAAGAGTTCGATAATAAAACCAAAAATATTCTGGTCGCCATTTTAGCTGCACTAATTATTATTCCCAGCTGTTTGCTTATTAGTATCCTGCTTTATACGCTTTACCTTTTTGGCATTGTATCTCCCAAATATATAGACCGAAATAAGAACATTAAAAAACGCCTGAATCTCGCCCAGGCAAAATTAGATGGTACCCTTCATGAGCTCAATGAACACAAAGTAGACATAGATGACGAACTAAAAGAAGATGCCTTAGAAACCATAGAATCGGCACAAAATGTTTATGAAAAAATAAATGGCATGTTAAAGCTTAGGAAACGAGTAAAAAATTAATAATTAGCTTTAAGGAAATTATGTCCATTCAACGACATGACCCTTGCAATGATCTCATCGGCAGCTATATTGTTTTCTTTTAACTTAAAACCTGCAGATTTCATATAATTGTAGGCATGTCTTTCCAAGAAATCGGCAAGAAAAGGCATCTCTTCTGTGGTCCAAAAACTATTTAAAGGATCGATGATGCCATCAAAATCGGAGCCTATAGCCATACAATCCCAGGCAAAGAGTCCTGCATTGTCCAAAACCTCTAAAATGTGCTGTATCTGATTCCATAACAGCTCAGAGCGGTAATGCATGATCTTGGATCTTTTTATGGAATGCTTGGTATTTTTAAGCGTTGTTTTGCTGGCTATTCGGCGTTCGTCCAGTTGCAATCCAAAGATTCCTTTGCTTTTGGCAAGTCGATGATCTCTTCATTAAAAAAATTAATATCCACAGGATTTAATTTAGAGGCTACCTTAGAACCTGTCTGGGTTTTATTCGTAAAGGACTGTTGTCCGTTTGCTGCGCCATGACTTACGATGATTGGAAGGTTCTTATAAGCCGAAGTCGAATCGATGAGTCTATAGAAATCTGCTCTTGAAGCCACACTCATATGTTTCAGATCGATCAAAATACGTTTGCCATTTTTCTTGCTTAACAATTCCTTTACCACTTTAATACCCAAAGGTGTGAAACCTGAGTTAAGCCCTTCCGACTGATCAACCAATTTTGCAACAAGCTTGGTCAGGCTTTCTGCATGTCCACACAGGTGATTCCAGAAATGATGAGCCACAGCCACAAAAAATGGTGGTGTATCCCAGTTCTTAATTTTTTGAAGATTCCCCATGAAATCTTTTTCTTTAGGTGGATTGCCAATATTCTGGTCCAGGACGTGCAACCCTTCAATGGACAAAACCACACAAATGGTGTTAATATTGCCTTTCTCCTCTTCTTTTTGGATGACCTGAATTTCTTTATAATTATTGACGATCTTGTACTTGTATTTTCCTTCAGGAAGTTTAATGACCTGACCATCTAACTGCTTATAAAAATCGTATTCCATTTCCAGGTCCTTGAAATAATTGGTCATAGCCTGAACAGCATCTACCCGTTTCTTTCCCACGCCTGTTGCAAAATTGGAGGCGATATCTTTTATGAATTCGTTGTTAACCTTATTTTCAAAGAACCATTTTTCAATTGGATACAACGACACACAGATAATACTGACTCCACCTTTTGCCAGACTTGTGAAATTAGCCTGGGAAAATTTGGTGAGATTAATTATATAATTAATGAGCTTATCAATCAGTGTAGGTGGATTATACCTCCATATACTGTTAGATCGCGCTCTGTTTGGATTGTTTTGGCCAATGGTCTTGTAATTATAGCTTTTGCCATAAGGCTTCATTGCTGAATGGCAGTGAAGATCGATGTAGTTATTGGTTTCGACAGACATACTTAAGGATGATTGAGTTTTCAGCGTTGGCTTAAATACTTATTACCGTTAAATTAAAACAATAAAATTCAAAAGGCAACATGGATGAACACTCTTTTGCACTGATATATATCATAAAATATTTATCAGGAATTAAATAAATTTAACAATTACACCATTGTACTTTAAATTATATCACGCATGAAACATTTAGATTTAAAACTAAGTGCCCTGGCTATTTTGGTTTTTTTACTGCTGAGTTGGGTTACTAATACCGTCAATATCCTTTATATACCAACAACATTAGATGATTTTTTTCTACCTGGCTCACAGCCTTTACAGTCTGGTACTTTTGCATCTTCGGACCAATGTGATAACTGTCATGGTGGTTTTGATGTAAATTCTGAACCTGCCTTTACATGGCGAGGTAGTATGATGGCTCAAGCAATGCGTGACCCTTTGTTTGAAGCTTCGATGGTTATTGCAAATCAGGATGCTGAATTTTCAGGAGACTTATGTATTCGTTGTCACACGCCTGGAGGCTGGTTAGAAGGTCGCTCCACTCCTACTGATGGTTCTGCGCTTACCAGTATAGATCGTGAAGGTGTTCAATGTCATGCATGTCATAAAATGATCGATCCAATGAGTACATCTAGTGGTGATCTGGCGTATATGAATACTTTAAGCCAGGTCCCTACAGTAAACGGAAATGGTATGTACGTTGTTGATTCTGAGGATGTTCGACGAGGACCATACGATAATGTACAAGCCAATCATTCCACTTTATATTCAGAATTTCATTCCACCTCTGAAATGTGTGCGACCTGTCATGATGTAAGTAATCCGGCTTTTTCCAAACAACCTGATGGCACCTATTTACCCAATGCCTTAGGTACCGCAGCACCATCATTTGATACTTACGAAATGTTCCCTGTAGAACGTACTTATAGTGAATGGAAAATGAGTGCCTATAATACACCTAACGGAGTACCATCGGATGCCTTTGGAGGTAACTTGGCAAATGTGATCTCTTGTCAGGATTGCCACATGAAAGAAGTTACAGGTAAAGGCTGTGATAAAAACTTTGCTCCTGTTCGTAGTGATTTAGGACAGCATGACCTTACTGGTGGTAACACTTTTGTACCATTATTAATAAAAGATATGTTTGGAAATGAAGTTGATATAGCTGCCATAGATGCCGGCATTTTAAGAGCACGTTATATGCTTCAAAATGCGGCCACACTTAATATAAATGGCAATATCTCTCAAGATGGTTTTGAAATTTATGTTGAGGTTATAAATGAAACCGGTCATAAATTACCATCTGGATATCCGGAAGGCAGACGCATGTGGATAAATCTTCAAGCTTACGATAGTAATAACGATCTTATATACGAATCCGGAGCATACGATACGGAAGATGCCGATCTGGAAGAAGACGATACCAAGATCTATGAAGCTAAATTGGGAATAAGTCCGGAGGTAGCTGCTATAGCAAATGCCAATGAAACAGGAACTTATGAGGCTGGTGAATCGTTTCACTTTGTACTGAACAATGTTGTTATAAAAGATAATCGCATACCTCCAAGAGGCTTTACCAATGCTAATTTTGAAGCTATACAGGCTGCTCCTGTTGGTTATAGCTATGCAGATGGTGCTTTTTCTGATGTTACCACGTACACCGTACCAGCAAATACGAATCGTGTAGCGGTAAAATTATACTACCAAACTGTTTCTAAGGAATATATTGAATTCTTAAAAGATAAAAATGTAACTGATACTAAAGGCCAGGTACTTTATGATCAGTGGGAAGCACATGGTAAGTCTGCTCCGGAACTAATGACAGAAGCTGAATTATTTACTGGTTCGCTAGCGTTGGATGAAACATCAACTACGAATGAAGCAATTACGTTGTATCCAAACCCGACAGCCGAAACATTACATATTAAACTGGATATAAAACAGCCTTCGGAAGTTTATATTGATCTGTTTTCTCTTTCTGGTGTTAAAATGCGATCAGTAAATTCTAATGGGTTACTGGCGCAAGGAAGCCAAATAATGGAATTACCAGTTACAGATTTATCCAGTGGAACTTATATTGTGCTTATGAGAAAAAATGGTATTACAGTTAGTAAATTGCTAATTATAGAATAGGTTAGTCTAACATATTTATTTTTTGGTCTCGCTAATATTATGATTAAGGAGTGTAGGTCTTCTTAAGACAATATAACGCAAATGGTGCTAATATCACTTTAGTATATTCTGTTTGAAGGAGAGGTCTGCGTCTAATTTCAGAGTATCTTTTTATAAGGTTTTCATTTTAGAAGTCTTTTCTTGTTCTTCAAGTCTCACAATTTTACCACCATATCTAATAGAAGTTCGATTGGAACTGTTTATAATAACGTTTGTTCTCTTGCTAGGATAAATTTGCATAATAACATTATAACGATCTGTTTTTGAATTAACGTCAAATTCCAAATTAAGTGTCTTCTTTTTTTCGTTCTCTGTTGTTGTAAAATTTAAAGATTCTTCATCAAAATTAATCCCACTGTCACTGGGATCTATGGAGCCGACAAATCGTACCTCACCAAAATACGATAATTCCGCGCTAACAGTATCTTTCATTACTTTAATATAGTCTCCCCTTCCCGTTAAAAAAATTGTTCCAGAGGAATTACCTGTATTACGCAACAAGGCATTTGTAACTTGGGTCACTGCATAGGTTTGCATAGGATGTGCAGTTTCGGCAATGAATTTAAAAGATTTATCTTCTACTAGTTCCTTTAGTTCATTAAACTGTTGAATTTTTGCTTCTTTCATAGCTTCACTTTCAGTACTACTACAGCTAAATAACAAGACAAATATTAATCCAATAAATAAATAAGGTACTTGTGTTTTCATACTTTTAAAGTACAAAATTATCTTAAATATTTATGTTTAAGTTCTGTTAATTAAGACAGCTAAACCATTTTCTCCAATTAAATTAAATTAATTCTACTCGCTCATATAATTGCCTATCAAATCTCATATTTAATTTTAAAAAGATTGGTTATCTTCACTGATTCATTTCGTATCCCTCATAAACTGATACTTGATGCCAGAGAAAAAAAGATTTGGAACCTTTGAAGGCGTTTTTACTCCTTCTATCTTAACCATTTTAGGTGTAATCATGTACATGCGCTTAGGGTGGGTAGTTGGAAATGCAGGCCTTATAGGGACAGTTGTTATCATACTTGTGGCTCATATTATTGCTGTTACAACCGGATTGAGTGTATCTTCTGTTGCAACCGATAAAAAAATTGGAGCTGGAGGCATTTATTATGTATTATCCAGAAGTATGGGAATTCCTATTGGAGGTTCTATTGGAATTGCACTTGCTACTGGTACGGCATTTTCTATCGCTTTGTATTTAATAGGTTTTGCAGAAAGTTTCAATTCTTTTTTTGACTTAGGTATGTCGATTAATGATTTAAGAATATCGGGTACTATAGCACTTGTCTTTCTTACCATTGTAGTATTGATAAGCACCTCATTTGCCCTTAAAACTCAGTATATTATTCTAACAGCCATAATTGTTTCACTGATTTCCATTTTTTTGGGTTTCTCCAGTTTTAAACCCGATACAGTATCTCTATTCTCCACTGTAGAATCAGTGCCACTGGAAATAGTATTTGCTGTATTTTTTCCGGCTGTTACCGGATTTACAGCAGGTATAGCCATGAGTGGCGATCTAAAGAATCCGAATAAATCGATACCGCGTGGCACGTTATTTGCTATCGGAGGGGGACTTTTAGTTTACCTGACTCTGGCTATTTTTCTGGCATATAACGTGAATGCGGAAGTCTTAAAATCAGACTATAATATATTAATGAGAATAGCCCTATTCGCTCCAGCCGTTGTAGCCGGAATCTGGGGTGCTACCTTGTCCTCTGCTTTGGGCGGTATCCTTGGAGGTCCCAGAATTATTCAGGCTATGTCTGTAGATAAGGTTACGCCTAAAGTATTTGGCATTGGAAAAGGAAAAAATAATGAACCTGTAAACGCACTTATTTTGGTTTTCATTATTGCCGAAGCAGGAATTTTAATCGGAGAACTTGACGTCATTGCACGTTTGGTTTCTATGTTTTATTTAACGGCTTATGGCTTTATAAATATTTCTTTTTTCCTTGAAAGTTGGGCAAATCCGGACTTCCAGCCTACATTTAAAATTAAAGGCTGGATAGGCTTATTAGGTTTTATCGCATGTTTTGCAGTGATGTTCAAGTTAGATATGTTTGCGATGATTGGAGCTTTGGCTGTAATTGGAGCATTATATTTTGGTCTGCAACGCAAGGAAATAAACTTGCAGTCTAATGATGTTTGGCGCAGCGTTTGGGAAAATGTTGTCAACAAAGGATTAAAAAAAATAGATTCTCAAGTTGATGAAAATGCTAATTGGAATCCTAATATCATTCTTTTTAGCGGGCAAAGCCGACATCAATCGTATTTATTAGAATTGGGTAAAACTTTATCTGGACGGACAGGCATTGTGACCAATTTTAAACTCATAATTGATAAGAATAATGCTAAACCATTAAAACGGGTGGAGCAGATAATTAGAGACGAAAATTTTAAGGAATTAGGAATTTTTGCGAGGCAAATTAAAGTTGACAATATCTATAACGGAATTGTAAATATTGCTACGACATTTGGTTTCTCTGGAGTCGAACCCAATACTATTATGATGGGCTGGCCGAAAGGCTTAGAAAGTTCTGTAGAATATTCCAGAATGACTCAAACCCTATTGTATTTGGATTATAATTTAATGTATTTAGATTTTGACAAGAAAACAAAATTCGGTAATCGTCAGACCGTTGATTTTTGGTGGCGGGAAACGGATAGTAAGAATGCGGAAATGATGCTTAATATAGCCAGGTTTATTATAGCTTCTCCAAACTGGAACAATACAAAAATTAGAGTGTTGTTTGTAAATAATAACAATATTGAAGAAGCACTAATAGATTCAAAAATTTCTAAACTTGTAGAAGATTTAAGAGTAAAAGTTGAAATAAAGATTATTAATAATGCTGTCGAACAAGAATCATTTTATAATATAATCAAACAACAATCTAAATCCACCGACTTGACAGTTATAGGAATCCCTAATTATAAAATAGAAAAGCAAACTGAATTCATATTGAAAACCAACGATCTATTTGAAGCTATTGGCTCTACATTATTGGTTAAAGCAGCTAATAATTTTAATGTATTGGATTTGAATTTTACCAAGATCGACTAATGTTTTCTTTTTATCAGAACGAGTGAATTGTTTTTAATATAAATAAGAAACAAGGATTATCTTATTATTACTTTTCTTGTATAAGGACTGCGATCAACAGTAACTCTAATGATATACATACCTGTTGTAATAGTGGAAACATCTATAGTATTAATAACACTATTATGATCCAAAGTATCATTTATAACTAGCCGACCTAGGATATCAAATAATTCTATAGTAGTCCCTGGTTCTAACGATCCTGACACATATAATCGTTTTGAACTAAATTCACTATAAATTTTAAGACTAATAATCTCTTCTTCTTCAACAGAAAGAGAATCTGAATTCCATATTGCCGCATTACTTGTATTTATAGATCCAGCTCTTGAGAAATTTCCTCCGGCAAATATTTTTTCTGATGCATTATCAGCTGTTGAAAAACTCATTGCATTAATTCTGCCATCTACACCTACTTGAGTATTTGTACCCATAGCCTCCCAGCTTCCCGACGTTGACCATCTGGCAATATTATCTACAATAATATTTTGGTCGTTCCTAAATACAATATCGAAAGAACCTGCTGCATATAAATAATTGCCATCATGTAATAAAGTATTTACATTATTGTTGACTCCATTTTCTATAGAAAACCAGCTTGAAGAGGACTTATTCCATCTAGCTATACGATTTACAGTTAAGTTTCCAGCAATTGCAAAGTTTCCACCAATGAATACATCTGTTGGAGTTGAAGCTATAGCCTGAACGAAACCGCTTGTACCCTCACCAAGCGTGCTCCAATTGGTTCCATCCCATGTTGCAAATCTATTTGCAATATTGCCTCCGGCTTCATCAAAATTACCTCCTACATACAAAATTCCAATATCATCAAAATGGAGAGCCCTTATTTCGTTATTAGTTCCGTTTGTTGCGGTTCCCTGATCTGTCAAAGCATTCCAGACATTTCCATCCCAAAAACCAATATTTCTTGCCGAAATTCCTCCAATTACTTCAAAAATTCCTCCGGCAAATACAAACCCATTACCTTGAATTTCTAATGCCAATACAGGACCTTCGGTTCCGGAGCCTAGGCTTGACCAATTTGATCCATTATACATTGCAATATTATTGGCAGAAATACCTCCAATTTCAGTAAATGAGCCACCCACATATAAATTTCCATTTGGTCCAATTTTTAATGCATTTATGGTTCCATTAGATCCTGTTCCCAAATTACTCCATCCATTGCTGGCATTCCAAACAATAATATTATTAGCAGTTAGGGCACCAACTTGATTAAAGCTTCCACCAAAATAAATATCGCCATTGGCTGCCTTTGTAATGGCCAAAACCTGTCCGTTAATTAGATCTGGATCAAATTCCTGCCAATTGCCAACTCCGTTTACTACAGTTCCGCTCGATGTCGCTTGTCCATCTACTATTTTATATATCAGTGCATTAGATCCATAATCGCTAAAATAGATCTCTCCATTTCCATCCATACCAAAACTGGAAATAAATTGACCGTTAAGATCGAATAACAGATCGCTGTTAGCTTCTCCTGTAGTAGGATTATAGTCCAGTGCCCAAACTCTGCCACTTACATAATCACCAAAAATGTATTTGGAATTTATGACTGGGTCCAGACTAGTTATTTCAGAACCTCGATAGACATATCCTCCGGTTATGGATTGATCGCCTTGAGATCGATCGTAAAAAAATACAGGAAATTCAGTTGGCTCATTAATCATCACTCCGCTATTCGCAACTGAAATCGCTTCAAAGCGGCTCCAACCATAATTATTTCCTTTGGTAATGATATTAATTTCTTCAAACGCATTTTGGCCTACATCACCTCCCCAAATCCTGCCTGTAGCATTATCAAAGGAGAACTTCCATGTATTTCGCAATCCATAGGCATAGATCTCATCTAGTCCGTCGATACCAACAAATGGGTTATCATTCGGAATTTCATAATTTCCATCTGGTAGGTCGGGATTAGATTCTATTGGATTATTGCCATCCAGATCGACATCTATACGGCAAATACTTCCAAAAACTGTATTAATATTCTGTCCGTTCCCTTGCGGATCGTTACCGCCTCCTCCATCTCCAAAGGAAATATAGAGGTAACCATCAGGTCCAAAAGCTATTTTACCACCATTATGATTACTATTATTTTGGTTTTTATCAAATTGAAATAATACCACTTCACTATTTGGATCGACTAAATTTATATTATTTGAATCAACCTTAAATCGCGATAATACCATTCTTACTGAAATACCGGAAACAGGACTTGCAGTAGAATAATAAACATAAAAATATTTGTTGTTACTGAATTCCGGGTGAAATGCCAATCCCAGTAATCCTATTTCCTGGCCGCTTGAATAAAAAACACGATCTGTAATATCCAGAAATGTATTTACATCTGAAGCCAATACATTAGCGTCTCTTGGAAAAACTTTAATACTACCTGGTTGCTCTACAACAAACATTCTGTTTGTACCATCCACAGAAGATTGCAATTCTACAGGAAATTCAAAATCTATGTTGGGAAAAGCTGATTCGTATGTTACCTGCGCGTCAGATTTTGAAAGAACTAAAAGTACAATTAGCAATATTATCTGCTTAGGAAGCATTTTTAAGTATTTGATCAATTTCATATAAATTTAAATGGAATATATCATTTTGTGTTTTATTGTGCAATAATAATTAAGAAATTAACATTGGCAGGTTTATATTGTTTTTCACTAACTTTATTGCATATTTTCACTTTTATCCCTTAACTAAAAATCATGA
>CAVYHG010000018.1:0-46787 GCA_963768245.1 uncultured Flavobacteriaceae bacterium | reverse complement strand
CATAGGCAGGAAAAGGTTAATGTTTGCGCACGCGATGTATCAAATGTTGTTGGTCGTGGTTCTGGTACCCCGATGCGGGATCAGTCCATGTCCGGCAATTTGTTCCGGAATACATCGGATCTGTGAAAAATAAAGTAGCTTACAAAGCGTGATCATCGTGTCGGGCTTGCGCTTTCATGTTACGTTATGTCTTTAGCCAAGTCAATCATCACAAAACGTGCGATCTTCCCCAAGTGCGGAGAAAACTTACGTCATCTTTTCAGACAGAATTCAGACCAGACAGACAGGAATTCTGACATGGATTCCTCATCACGCACGATGATCGTGCCAGGGATGATCGCATCGGGGATGGATGGGCCACTTCAATAGACCCAAAATATTGCCTATCATGTCGGCGTGTGAGGATTGACGGCAGCTGTGTCAATATCAATTGGGGTGTGATTGATTGGCGTGCGATGATATCAATGGCATCAGCAACAATATCAATTGGTGTGCGGTTGATTGGTGGGTGCAACGATATCAATGGCAGCAGCGATGATATGAATTGGCGTGCGATGTGATAAGTGATTCATTTGTTTTTTAGTAATACCATCTAAACCGAAAAAGGTAAAAAACACATTTGTTTCTATCCCCTCCATTACGGCACCATTTGCCATAACTAAAGTTGCATAAACATCTTCCAAACTTCCTTTAGCACAAATGATACAGACTTTTTTCTAAAGGTTTTTTCTCTCTTTTTACAGTTTTTGTATCTTTTTCCTTTGTTTCCATTTTTTAAATTTTTAATTATTTAAAGTTACTAAATAAAGTGAACTCTACACACAACTTGTTGGTTTAGGGATTCCTGCTATTTTTGATGAGAATTTTAAAGGCCCTTTGGGAATAACTTATATAATTCTTTAATATTAACATCCTGATTTTCCAACTTTTCTAATAGTTAAGGCTTCTTTTGCGGCTGTTTTTTCGCGCAAATAATTCAATACTTCAAAATGTTTAGGTGTTAATTCTATTCCTATCTCTTTTGCGATTTCGTTTGCAATTTCTTCGTTCCATTGAGACATATCTTCAAGATAGCCTTCTTCTGTAACGCTTACTTCTACCCGTCCTGCAATGTTTTTACTGACATAATATTTAATAGTTATTTTTATTTTTAAGTTAAAAATTAATTCTATCTGCTTTAATTCAAAAACCTTGCCTTTAAAGCTCATGTTTCGAGAAACAAAGGAATTGCGATTCCTTTTAGTAACATATTCCAGATAGATCCATCTAAAGGCCAATTTCCCCCAATGGTTAAAAATACTTTCTTTTAGTAATTTAAGAGGTCCTATTTTAGCAAAAGGAAAATTCCCATGAACCGGTTCCTGATCAGTAATTAAAATCGATTAATAAGGCTTTATTATTTCCTGTTTCAATAAAACAGTTCGCATGACCATCAAATTCTTCTTTTAGTTTATATCCTTTAGTGAAAAGTATAATATTATCTGTTAAGGTTTCTGCTTCAAAATGAGCCACAGAACCAGCCTTTGATGCCGGAACATCAGTGGCATCACCTATTACAAAAATATTATCATGCTCCTTAGATTGCAACGTGTGCTTATGTGTAGGTACAAAATTGAGGTCATCTCCTAAACCTGATCTCTCGATTACTTCATCACCCATATTTGTAGGAACAGTTACCAACAGATCAAATGGTATTGCTTTTTCTGCATAATCTACTATTTCCTTTTTGTCATTATCAACTTCCATTATTGCAAAATCAGTTTCAATTTTTATGTCCTTTTCTATAAGAAGATAATTCAAAGCCTTAGTACAGGTAGGCTTTGTAAAGGCTCCAGACAAAGGAGTTACATACGTTATTTCAACTTTATCTCTTATTCCTTTTTTTCTGAAATAAGAATCCGCTAAAAATGAAAACTCTAGGGGAGCTACCGGACATTTAATTGGCATTTCGGTTATATGAACAACTAATTTACCACCTTCCCATTCACGTAGTTTATTTCTAAGGGCTAAAGCACCTTCAAAGGTGTAAAAATCAAAAATATCCTTTTTCCAAAGTGGCCCTAATAAGCCTTCTGTTTCATCAGGAGCAATTTTAGACCCTGTAGCAATAATTAAAATATCATATTCCAACGTTTCATCTTCAAATTTAATTTTATTGTCCTCGGCTATAATTTTATCAATCTTTTTTTGAATATATTTAACCCCTTTAGGTATAAATTTCTTGCCTTCTTTTTTAACCTGATCTTCTGTATATGTGTCAAATGGTAAAAATAAGAACCCAGGTTGATAATAATGGGTTTTATACTGATCGACAATAGAAATTTGCCATTCTTTTTTTGGGAGTTTGGACACTAAATGATTTGCCATCATAGTTCCTGAAGTGCCAGCTCCCAATATTACTAAGTTTTTCATCTGTATGTTTAAACTTTTTTAACTTGAACTAATATATACTATATATTAATTATGTGTACAAAATTACATCGCATAGGAGTCTAAATGAAATGACTTAAGTCATGAAAGTATGTAACCAATGTTACACAAAATGTATCGAATAAAATTTCTTATTGAATCAGTTGTCCAGTGTTGGGCATCACTAATAATGGTATGGAAACTTGAAATGCAAAAGTCTCCACATTATGTCTGGTAAAAAACCTTTCTAAAAAGGAATGTTTTCTGCTCATCATTGCTAAAAGGTCTGTATCATTAATTAATAAATATTCTTCAACTGTTTTAAATAGATCGGTGTTAGCCAAATTAATGAACTCATGATTGAGGTTATTAAAGCATTCGTCTAAAAAAGCACGATTGTTTTCTTGGCTTTCTGATAAATGTTCTCCTCTGGTAATATGCAAAACGTCTATTTTAGATTCAAACTTTCCAGCCAAGGTTATTAAAGGTTTTAATTCTTCTTTTTTATAATGAGTTAGATAATTAGATGTAAATGCAATTTTATTCAATCCATTGAATTTACAGTTATCCGGAATTGCCAAAACAGGACAATCATTACGTTGGATCACTTTTACTGTGTTGCTTCCAAAAAAAACTTTTTCAGCACCTGTTGCTCCTTTTGTTCCCATAACAATCAGGCATATATCTTTAGCTATTACCAATTGCTTAATAGCATCAATAAAATTATCATAATCAACAATAGTATGATAAATATGATTATCAGCCTTGTATTTTCTCTGAACATTGGTAACTATTTTTTCTATAGCTTTTTTAGAGCTATCAACTAAATTCTGGTAGATAGTTGTTGTGGGTTGTAAGGTCATTAAATCATCTGAAACATATGACGAGGCCTTTTGAACATTAAGTAAATAAAATTCGCAGCTTTCGCCTCTGAACATTTCATGAGCATAATTAATTGCATTGACTGAATTATTTGAAAAATCGGTAGGTAATAATATAGATTTCATGATGTAGGATGTTAATTACTAAATATAATTATTCAGATTCAAACAGAAAATGATATTTGTCAACTATAATAATAATTCATAAATGACCGTTTCGGTATAGTTCATGATAATACAAACATTATATTTGTAAAACATTTTAAAATGAGATCAATAGCTTATATATTATTTTTTATTTCTTCCATTGCATTTTCACAAAATGAGGTTAAAGCATTTAAAGCTGGAGAAAAACTGGTTTTCACAGCATCGTATAACATGTCGGGTTTATTAACAGATCTTGCACAAGTTACCATGGAAACCAGTGAGGTCAAAACATCCAAAAATACTTTGTTAAAACTAAAATGTACTGCCACTACCTACAGTAAATGGGATAGTTTCTTTAAAATAAGAGATTTGTATGAAAGCTATGTGAATCCCTTAACATTGACACCTTATTTATACAAACGTGAGATTGATGAAGGAGGACATTATAAATTTGTGAAGTATAATTTTAACTATAGAACAAACACTGTAAAAAGTTTAAGACGACAGAAGAGCAAGAATTTTGAATCAGGTTATTGGGATCGCAATTCTGAGGTGAAAATCAATTCTGGAACTAAAGATATTGTTACTACAATTTATAATATTAGGAATTTAGACATCCACAAAGCCAGTATTGGCAGTACTGATACTTTTACTGTTTTGTTTGACAATGAAGAAACCAAAATTAATCTCACTCTTTTAGCTATAGAGACAATCTCTACTAAAATAGGTAAGAAAGAATGTTATAAATTAGCTATTTCCATAAATAACAGCGATGTTTTGAAAGGCAAAAACAGCAATTTATTGTGGTTAACAGCAGACGAAAATAAAATTCCTGTTCATGCCAAATTTAAAATTGCTGTAGGCAGTGGTGAGTTAAATATCCAATCGGCAATCGGACTAAAAAACTAATATATTATGAGAATCTTATTCACTGTTTTAGGGTTAATCGCAGCAGTTATTTCTATAATCTTGGCTATATTACCACTTGAGAAAATTGCAATATTACCAGGTATAGTTGCCTTGATATTTTCATTAATTGCATTATTCATGTCAAAAAAGGAAGGAAAAAAATTAATTCAATTCACTTTTATTTTAGCAATTATTGCTTTTCTTTTAATTGCTTATAAAATGATTTTTGCAGCAGATTTAGAAGTTAAAGTTGATGAAAATTTTATTGAGAAGAATGAAAAATCTGAAGAAAAAGCAATTGAAGAACTTGAAGATATGGAAGAATTGAATAACTTTGAAGATTCAGATTCTATAAATTAACAGAAGACTCAAAGCCCAAACTATGAAATTTCTACTTTATTTTGTTTCATCTGCCTTTATTTTGGTAGGCTCTTGTGCTCAAACAAAACACAGTGTAAAAATTGAAAACTTAAAGTCATCTATAAAAGTACAAGATAGTGCCTTGGTAGTAAAATATGCCAATTCCATCACTTCAGACGAGTTAAACAAAATAGTTTATGAGTTTGCTTCTAACGAATTTTTAGGCAGAGAAGCAGGAGAAATTGGGCAAAGAAAAGCTGCAGACTACATTAAAAACTTTTATATCAAAAATGAGATCTCTTCTCCTTTGAAAAACAACCACTATAAACAACCTATTCCTAAAGAATTCTTTGAAGAATTAATATTTAATGATTCTGAAAATGTTCTAGCTTATATTGAAGGTGAAGAAAAATCTAAAGAAGTAGTAATTATTTCTGCGCATATGGATCATTTAGGCTTACAAGATGGGAATATTTATTATGGGGCAGACGATAATGGATCAGGTACTGCGGGACTTATGCAGATTGCTCAAGCTTTTAAATTAGCAGAATATGATGGATTCAGACCAAAGCGTTCAATTTTATTTCTTCATGTTACTGCAGAAGAAAACGGATTATACGGATCCAGATACTATATTAAAAATCCTGTATTTAAATTAGAAAATACTGTCTGTGACCTAAACATCGATATGATTGGTCGAGTCGATGGTTTGCATAAAAAAAATAAGAATTATATATACTTAATAGGTTCTGATAAATTAAGTACAGAATTGCATTATATATCTGAAAAAGTAAACCAAACTTATTATAATCTTGAATTAGATTATACTTTGAATGATGAAAACGACCGAAACAGGTTTTACTACAGAAGTGACCATTACAACTTTGCAAAAAATAATATTCCAGTCATTTTCTATTTTAACGGAGCACATGAGGATTATCATTTACCAACAGATACTGCAGATAAAATTGATTATGATCTCCTTGCTCTAAGAACCAAGTTAGTTTTTGCTACTGCCTGGCAACTTGCAAATCAAGAAAGCAGAATAGCTGTAGATCTGCCTGTTAACAAATAATTGTTTGTAATTTTTTGTTAAATGAATAGTCATTATTCTTAATGTATTTAACTTATTTTGTATTATTATAAATTATTGTAAATCAAATTTATACATCATGAAAAGAATCTTCTTGCTTTTTCTTTCAATTTCATTATTCTATGGTTGCGGTACAGCGCAAAATGCTTCTTCAGAAGTTGAGAACTCCATTGATATTGCGGACCCAGTTAATTTTGCAAATTCAATAACATTAGAAGAACTAAAAACAGACTTATATTTATATGCATCGGATGAATTTGAAGGCCGAGAAACAGGAGCTTCAGGTCAGAAGAAAGCAGTGGAATTCTTAAAAAAACAATATATTAGTTTAGGTATTCCTTCTCCTCTGGATGCAGATGATTATTTTCAGGAAGTGCCTCTGGAAATTGGAAAAAGTCCAAAAGCAAGTATAATTATTAACGGCAAAACATATAATCATTTAACCGATTTTATTTCATTTTCGTCAAATACGTCTGAAGATTTTTCTGTAAGTGAAATTGTTTATGCTGGTTATGGAATAGATGATGAAAAATATACTGATTATAAAGACTTGGATGTTAAGGATAAAGTTGTTTTAGTAATATCTGGAGAACCAAAAAATGAAGATGGAACCTATATTATTTCTGGAACAAAAGAATCATCCATATGGTCAGCCATGAGGGAGGAATATAAAGCAAAGTCTGATATCGCAAAGGACAATGGAGCCAAAGCACTTATATTTTATAATAATGAAATCTTTCCTATGATGTCCAATAGGTACCAATACATTGAAAAAAGAGGTGGTTCAGGCAGAATGGCCTTAAAAGAGAATTCCGATAATATGTTTGTGTTCCTTATTGGGGATACTGTTAAGGATGCCATATTACCGGAAATAAATAATGAAACAACTTCATCAGAAATTAGTTTAGACTTGAAAGTAAATTATAAAAGTGAATCGGAAGATATACAATCAGAAAATGTATTGGCATATATCAAAGGCTCTGAGAAACCAGATGAAATTGTAGTTATTTCAGCACATTTAGATCACGAAGGAATTAAGGGAGAAGACATCTATAATGGTGCCGATGATGACGGTTCAGGAACCGTGGCTATTCTCGAAATTGCTGAAGCTTTTAAACTGGCTGCAGATAAAGGATACGGACCAAAACGATCTATTTTATTTTTACATGTTACTGGTGAAGAAAAAGGACTTTTAGGATCCAGATACTACACAGATATCGATCCTGTTTTTCCACTTGAAAATACTGTTGCGAATTTAAACATGGATATGATTGGCAGAACAGACCCTAAAAGAGAAGGTACAAATAGAAATTACCTGTATTTAATTGGGAGTGATAAATTAAGTTCGGAATTACATCAAATATCGGAAGAGGTTAATTCGAAGTATTGCAATATAGAATTCGATTATAAGTATAATGACGATAATGATCCCAACAGGTTCTATTATCGTTCAGATCACTATAATTTTGCAAAAAATAATATTCCTGTGATCTTCTATTTTAATGGAACTCATGCTGACTATCACAAGCCAAGTGATACTCCAGATAAAATTGATTACGACCTATTGGAAAATAGAACAAGATTGGTTTTTTATACAGCATGGGAATTGGCTAACAGAAACAATAGAATTATTGTGGATAAAATTGCAAACTAATTTAGTAAACTTTAATTCATCTATGCTTAACTATAAAAGCTTCTAATCGTTCCCTATTTAGATTTTTAAGCTTACGTTCTAATTTCATAGCTTCACTTTTAGTTTCCTTTTCTAATGCTAAAATCAATGCCCAAGGAATTCCATTGGATGTATAATTTGCTTCACCATTATTATGCTTTATAAGTCTAGCCTTAACATTAACTGTATGACCTTTATAATACTTGTTTAAAGATTCAGAGTATAAAATATAAGTAAAATACATAACAAAAAACAACGAGTAAGTTAATGAATAGTATTAAATTAATAAACCTTCAAGAATTATCTTGAAGGTTTATAAGGTGCAGACACTTTAGTTTAACTAAAATGACTTTCGTCAAAAGGTACTGACGCATTGGTCAGTACCAAGACATTGACTTAGTCAATCGTCTTGGGGTGGAAGACGGGATTCGAACCCGCGACCCTTGGTACCACAAACCAATGCTCTAACCAACTGAGCTACAACCACCATATTTTGGCATTGCCATAATGCGATTGCAAATGTAGATTATTTAGTTTTTTTTACAAAGATTTTGCCAATATTATTTTAGATCAAACAAGGAGTTTACAGCTGGATATCTTTCAGCATTAAATGCTTCCCCATACTCCACTCCTATTAGTCTTCCCATATCTCTGGCTCTGTATATAATGCTATCAGTAAAATTTTTACTGGAAATCGGTGTTTCAGGCTCTTTACTCTTTTTGTCATAGAATTGCGTTTTATATGCCAGAACAGATTCCATCTTTTTATCTATAAAACCGGAAACGTCAACTACAAAATCCGGCTCCAAATTTTTCCATTGTATATAATGGTAAACTTGTTTTGGTCGCCATGGATCTTGCCAGGAAGAATCATCCTCATCAAATTTTGTATCAATTTTAAGTAATCCACTTAAAAAACAGGCATCACTGACCAATTTACTACCCTTCGCATGATCAATATGTCTGTCTTTTACAGCATTGCAAAGGACAATATCAGGTTTGAATTTTCTAATCATTTTTATAACTTCCAATTGATGAAATTTATCGTTTACAAAAAATCCATCAGCGAATCCCATATTTACCCGGATTTCTACACCTAATATCTTTGAGGCAAGATTAGCTTCTTTCTGCCTTGTTTCAGCAGTTCCTCTGGTACCTAATTCACCCTTAGTAAGATCTATAATACCAACTCGTTTCCCGAGACTTATCTCTTTTGCAATTGTAGCGGCACAGCCCAATTCTACATCATCAGGATGCGATCCAAAGGCAAGAATGTCTAATTTCATATTTTATTTTGATCTATTTAAAAACCTATTCAAGTGATAAATGTATTAAAAGAATACGATTATTTACAAAATAATATTCCTCATACGTTTTCGTAAATTTTATTTTGATTTTTTTAGCATTAATTATTACATATTCTGAAAAATGCGTTTTTAGTTGAATATATGATTAAAATCATGCCCATTAGAACAAAGCAATTGTAATTTTACGCCCGTAAACAAGAAGTGTCAGGTAAAGCTATAACTTTGCTATAATTTGAATGGATTTGATATGATGTATACATTGTTAATTATTTTAGGAATTACAATTTTACTTTTTATTTGGGGGAAATTTTCGCCGGATGTTGTTGCGCTATTATCAATGATCAGTCTTTTTGCTTTTGGCATATTAGACTCGAAAGAAACCTTAAGCGGATTTAGCAATCCAACGGTCATTATGATTGCGGCGTTATTTATAATTGGAGAAGGTCTTTCACAAACAGGTTGGACTGCTCAGGCAGGTCAAAAATTCGTTCAATGGGCTGGAAATAGTTTTCCAAAACTCCTCATGATTCTAACTTTAGGATCTGGTTTTCTATCAGGTTTTGTGAGTAACACAGGAACCGTAGCCACCTTATTACCTGTTACGATATCTACGGCATGGAAAATGGGAACATTACCATCAAAAGTGTTAATGCCTGTAGCTTTTGGATCTAACACTGGTGGATTATTAACCTTAACTGGTACTCCTCCCAATATTATTGTGAGCAATGCCCTGGAGGAAACCGGTGTAGAAGGATTTTCATTTTTTGAATTTTCATTAATAGGAATTCCTCTTTTAATTATCGCATTGTTATACTTCAGATATCTTGGACATAAATTATTACCAAAAAACCAGACGAATAATAAACCAGTAGATATTGATTCAACTCTGCACGACTGGATAGAATCTTATAAAATTGATGATGATTATTATAGGTTGCGTATTCGATCTTTATCACCGCTAATTGATACTACTTTTAGCGACTGGGATTTGGAAAGCAAATTTAATGTTCAGGTAATAAGACTAAAAAGGCGGCATCCAAACAGAATAAAAGGTACTCGTCCATTTATTGAGTTTCCTACACCAAATACTGACATGCGTTATCATGACATCATTACTGTAAAAGGGGAAACAGAAGCCATTAATAGACTAATGATAAAATTTAGATTAGGATTACTTCCTTTAGAACCAATTAAGGACGAACTAAAACACAACCTGATAAATCAGGAAGTTGGAATGACAGAAGTCTTGGTCACACCGAAATCCCGATTAGTTGGAAGAAAAATAAAGCTTGGTAATTATTTTAAAAGATTTGAAGTCCAGTTATTAGCTGCATCAAGAAACAATAAGCCTTATTTAGAAAAAGAAATTGTAGTAAAAGCAGGTGACGGATTTATAATAAGAGGTACTTGGGAGAATATAGATAATCTAAAAAAACAGTATGAACATCTTGTTATTTGCGGTAGTCCCGAAGGAATGGCTAAAAACGTAGAAAATCTAACTCGTAAATCATACATAGCCTTGGGAGCCTTGTTACTTATGATTCTCCTATTAGTATTAAAAATTGTTCCGGGATCTATTGCGGCACTAATAGCTGCGGGAATTGTAGTGCTTACGGGCTGTATTCCAATATCAAAAGCATATAAATCTATAAGCTGGACTAGTGTTATCATGATCGGTGCTATGATACCAATGGGAATAGCATTACAAAAAACGGGTACTGCACAAGTAATTGCTAATAATTTAGTGACCTATTTAGGCCACATTAACCCAGTTATTTTATTGGGAGGAGTTTTTCTTTTAACAACTGCTTTTAGCCAGGTTATTAACAACTCTGCAACTGCTGTATTAATGGCACCAATAGCTTTAATTGCAGCGCAAGCATTAAATATTTCACCAGAGCCATTCATGATAGTAGTAGCAATAAGCGCTTCAACAGCATTTTTAACTCCTGTTGGAACTACAACCAATGCCATGGTCATGACTGCGGGAGGATATAAATTTGTTGATTATTTTAAGGTTGGTGCACCTCTACTTATAATGTTTTTAATAGTAACCTTGCTACTTGTACCTTTTATTTGGCCTTTTTAATAATTAGATTTAAATGAATATAACAATTATATGGATGTAACTGGGAGGTACTACAAAAAAAAATATTAATGAAAAAATATCTACTAAGTGCAATTGTTTGTTTGCTAATTTCTTTAAATGCATTTACACAGGAAACAGGAGAAGATAAACTCGGTGCCTGGTACATGTATTCTGGGACTCATAAAATATCAGAAAAGTTGAGGTTAAAATCTATGATGCAGATCAGGACCTATGAAACTGTCAGTGATTTCAATATTTTCTTTGCTTTGGCAGGTGGATCGTATCATGTGAATAATAATCTGTCAGCAAATCTTAATTATGGCTTTTTAATATGGGACAGGAGTTTTGAAGATACTGATAATCCAGACACCATAGAACATAGAATTAACGAATCACTTAGTCTTTCTAACAAAGCAGGAACATTCAGCTTTGTTAACAGATTGGGTATGGATCATCGTTTTATTGACAATAAATCAAGTTATGAAACCCAGCACAGAGTCAGATATAAATTCAATCTTAAACATCCTATTAGCAATGGACTTTATGTTTCTGTATTTGATGAAATATTTTACAATTTAGACAGATTCAAGTTTCAACAAAACAGACTGTATGGAGCACTTGGGATAAATCTGACTAATACTTGTAAATTCGAGTTTGGGTATATGAAATGGAGTTTCAAATCTATATCGTTTGACCGATTGCAAATAGGCCTTTTAATTAAAACTGATTGGACTAAAAAAGAAGTTAAATCCTAATATCGAGTTGCTCCTTCTTAACAAAGAGAAGTGCTTCATCTATATCTTCTTTTATGTCTTTTGGTGATTCAATCCCAACTGAAAAACGAATCAAATTATCACTTATACCGACAGAATCTCTCTCTTCTTGACTCAACAAAGCATGCGACGTTAAAGCAGGTAACAACATGGTACTCTCCACTCCCGCCAAACTCATTGATGGTTTTATTAATTTTAAGGACTTTAAGAATAAAGAAGCATCTATTCCTTCATTCAATTCAAAAGACATCATACCACCGAATCCTCTCATTTGTTCTTTTGCCAAATTATAATCAGGGTGACTTTTTAAACCTGGATAAAACACCTCTTTAACATCGGAATGTTTATTTAGATAGCGAGCCAGTTTTCTTGCATTTCTGTTTTGTTCTTTAACTCGAACAACTAAGGTTTTAATACTTCTTTCTAACATCCAAACCATAAAATCACTCAAACTACCACCGTAATTTTTCGCGACTTTCCAAATTTTATCCATATTCTCCTGACTACAAACCACAGCTCCTGCCAGAATATCGGAATGACCACCTAAATATTTAGTTGCCGAGTGTATTACAATGTCAATTCCAAAATCAATTGGATTCTGATTAACAGGACTGGCAAAGGTATTATCAATTGTAGTAAGAATATTTTTAGATTTTGCTAATTCTGCAACAGCCATCATATCTGTAATGGTCATTAATGGATTAGAGGGCGTTTCTATATGAATCAGTTTTGTATTTGGCTGAATAGCAGCTTCAAAATCTTGAATTCTTAGTCCATTTGTAAATGAAAAATCTATTCCCAACTTAGGAAATTCTTCACGAATGAAGTTAGATGTTCCTCCATACAATGTTTTCTGCAAAACAATGTGATCTCCTTTTTTCAAAAAAGCTAAAAAAGTTGTACTAATAGCCGCCATGCCAGATCCAAATATCATTCCTGCTTCGCCATTTTCCAATGCTGCTATTTTCTTTGATAAATACTCCTGATTTGGAGTATTAAAGTACCTAGGATATCGTTTAACATCAACGCCTTCAAACTGATAAGAGGTTGACATATAAATAGGAGAAACAGCTCCTTTAAACTGTTTGTCTTCTATTTCACCAACATGCGTACATATTGTCTTAAGACTTGCTTTGTTTTTCATATTATAAATTTAATGAAAAAAACAATTGAATTAATGTGTAATAAAATTCTTGTGTTTTCTATGCAAGATTCCTGACAATTTATTTCTTAAATAAAAACAATACAACTAATGAGTTTATAATTTGTTTTGAAAAAATTAATTTTTTATTAAAAAGTTTTAAAATTAATATTTCATAATTTGCTAATATTCAATCTATTAAGTAACGAAAACGCTGTAGTGATTTTTTTATTTAACTGATAATTATCATTAAACATATGCCCATTTCTTCGTAATTTTGTACCTTAATTTTTAAGCAATAAGACAAAACCAATTAAAAAAACAAAAAGATGGAAGTACTCAGAAAATCAGTAGTTGAACATTTAAATAAAATAGGTATACAAAATGTCAAAGAAATTATATATAATCCATCATATGATGAATTATATGAAGAAGAATTAAATCCTTTATTAGTAGGTTATGAAAAAGCTTATAAAACGGAATTAGGGGCATTAAATGTAATGACAGGAAAATTTACAGGACGTTCTCCTAAGGATAAATTTATTGTTAAAGACGATGCAACTAGAGATACTTTATGGTGGACTTCTGAATTAGCACCAAATGATAACAAACCAACGACTCCTGAAGTTTGGAAAGAACTAAAAGATTTGGTTATTGAAGAATTATCTGGTAAAAAGTTATATGTGGTTGATGCTTTTTGTGGTGCAAATGATGATACTAGATTAAAAGTAAGATTTATTGTTGAAGTTGCGTGGCAAGCACACTTTGTAACAAATATGTTCATCAGACCAACAGCTGAAGAACTAGAATCTTTTGGAGAGCCTGATTTCGTTGTAATGAATGGTTCAGAAACTGAAAACAAAAAATGGAAAGAGCATGGATTAAATTCCGAAGTATTTACAGTATTTAACCTTACTGAAAAAATGCAGGTTATTGGTGGAACCTGGTATGGTGGAGAAATGAAAAAAGGTATGTTCGCAATGATGAACTACTATTTACCACTAAGAGGCATTGCATCAATGCACTGTTCTGCAAATGTTGGTGAAGATGGTGATACAGCCATTTTCTTTGGACTGTCAGGTACTGGTAAAACAACATTGTCTACAGATCCAAACAGAGCATTAATTGGTGATGATGAACATGGTTGGGATGACGAAGGTGTGTTTAACTTTGAAGGTGGATGTTATGCAAAAACAATTGACTTATGATCATGAAGCTGAACCAGACATTTATGATGCAATTAAAAGAGATGCTTTATTAGAAAATGTTACTGTTGATGAAAATGGTAAAATTGATTTTACTGATGGTTCTGTAACTCAAAACACACGTGTTTCTTATCCTATTTATCATATTGAAAATATTGTAAAACCTGTTTCTAAAGCTGGTCATGCAAACAAAGTAATTTTCTTAACTGCTGATGCTTTTGGTGTTATGCCTCCAGTATCGAAATTAACTCCAGAACAAACCAAATATCATTTCTTATCAGGATTTACGGCAAAATTAGCTGGTACTGAAAGAGGTGTTACTGAACCACAACCAACGTTCTCAGCTTGTTTTGGTGAAGCCTTCTTAACATTACACCCAACAAAATATGGTGAAGAATTAGTCAAGAAAATGGAAGAGCATGGTGCCGAAGCCTATTTGGTTAATACTGGTTGGAATGGAACTGGTAAACGAATTTCTATTCAAGATACCAGAGGAATCATAGATCGCATTTTAGATGGTTCTGTTGATAAAGCTGAAACTAAAATTATCCCTGTATTTAATTTAGAAGTACCAACTTCATTAAAAGAGGTACATGATAATATATTAGATCCTAGAGATACTTATGCAGATCCTGCAGAATGGGACAAAAGAGCTAATAAACTAGCAGGGTTATTTATCAAAAACTTTGAGAAATACACTGATAATGAAGAAGGTAAGGCCTTAGTAGCTGCCGGACCACAAATTTAATATTTGAAATATTTTCTAGTAAAAGCTGTCTGAAATTGGAAATTTTCAGACAGCTTTTTACGTTTTGCTTAAATCATAATGATGATTTTACCGGATTCTTAAAACAGTTTTATATCAAGTTTTTACACAAAATAATTTCTGAAATTACTATATTAATAAACTAATTTTAAAATTTTAGTTGGGTGTGCTACCATACAAGGTTTACAGAAAACCTTTCAAATTTAGAATCAAGATTTAAAGCATCCTTACATAAGGATTCAAATCGATTATTTTTCGAAATACCAAGATTTCATATTAACGGATTTTCACATCCTGATATGCTAATACTTCCACAGGAAGAACCATCTGCACTAATACCTTCAATTTGGGGAATAGTACCAACAAAAGTAAAAGAAACCGGGTTAAAAGAATACTACAAGCAAGCTGTTAAATTTGGTGGCGGATTAAATGCTCAAAGCGAAAAATTATTTGAACATTTTATTTATAAACATTCATCTCTTAACAGACGTTGCATAATTCCTGTAACTGGATTTTACGAACCGCATCATTTTAACAAAAAGAAATATCCATATTATGTCCATAATAAAAACAAAGTACCAATGTCATTGGCCGGAATTTATACTGTTCTTGACAAGATTGTAACTTTCTCTATTCTTACCAAATCAGCTTCTCCATTACTGGAAAAAATTCATAATACTAAAAAAAGACAGCCCATGATACTTTCAAAAGAACTGGAAAACGCATGGTTATCTGACAATTTAAATGAAAATCAAATAAAAGAAATTATTAATACACGGTATCAGGATGATCAATTGGAAACCTATACAGTAAGTAAGGATATTTTTAATCCGTCAATAGACAGTAATACTATGGATATTGCAAAAAAACAAATATATCCGGAACTAGAAGATTTTAGATTATTTTAGTTTATTAGCCTTTTGCTGCTTTATCAAATTCACGAACTAGCCATACTGCCCAAAGAGCAACAATTACAAATACTATTACAGAAAACCATAAAACTATATTATTTGCTCCCATGCTCTACAAGTTTTAGATAGATCATAATTCCTAACAAGGTAGGCGCCCATAGGCCAACGAATATTCCGTGAAGTTTATCTCCTGATAAAAATAAATATTCTGCTACTATAATTATCACTAGACACAAGAGTAGCATAATAAAATTGGCAGGTTTCAATTTTTTAATAAAATTCATTAATCAATTTGATTTATTGACTAAAGTAATAAAAATAATTTTGAAAAATAATTACTTTAGAGCTTTATGCATTACAAAAACATGCGGAAGGGTAATAGCAGCCAAAAAAGCAAAAAACAGGGATAAGAATAAACTTTTATCTGACCTGAAAATAAATAGCACCAATCCCAATCCTATTATTGCAACTATCCAATATATAAAAGATTCCTTTATATATAATCTTAATTTTTCGGTACTAAAATTTCCGTATAATAGTCCTATTTGATCCTTTAGTGATGGAAGAGAATGCCAAAAAATAAAATAAATTGAAAATGCCCAAATCAAAGAAGCAATTTTAAATATAATAAAGAACAACACTAATAAAAATAATTCTTCCCCTAAACTAATGGTTAATTGCTTACTTAGAAACATGTAAATACCGGTAATTAATAATAATGAAAAGCTAATAATTAATGCATATCCATAAACAATCTGACTCAACATAAATCCAGTTAGGTCAAAAATAACCATTGATGTGTCCGCTGCATTCAAATAAAATAAAAGGCCAAAAATGACCAATCCATATAAAAGACAAAAAAACTTACTTAGATTTTTTGATAGATGTATTTTGTTCACCATATGCTGTTCACCAAAATGAAAGGCACTTAGTAAAACAAAAACAAGTAACGCAAAAGCAGGTAAAACGAAAAAGGACAAGCCTGTTATCAGTACTAATAAAATATAATTTCTTAAAACCAGCTTAAAGGATAATTTTTTTTCCTTAATAAAGGTATTGCGTATCAATTTTATGTCATTGGCCCCATGTAATATTCCTACTGAAAGAATAAGAATATAACCCAAAATATCTTCGACATTTTCAGAAAAGTATACCGATAACCAAAGTGCAAAAACTGTTGCAACAGTAGCAATACTTGATAATTTCGTAAAAAACAACCCTTTATTTTTCATATATGAATGCAAATTTAAGTTTTTTTTAAGGATATTTTGTTTAACTATTTATAATTTTGATTAAACAAAAAAATATATAATTATGTCTTTATTATTTAACACAATCGCTCTGGTAGACAAAATTGCTGCCGACGATTACGTAGGTTTCACATTCTTTGTAGGATGTATGGCGATGATGGCTGCTTCAGCTTTCTTCTTTTTATCGATGAATAGTTTCGACCGCAAGTGGCGAACGTCTATTCTGGTTTCAGGTTTAATAACCTTTATCGCTGCTGTGCACTATTGGTACATGAGAGATTATTGGGCGGTAAACATGGAATCTCCAACATTTTTCCGTTATGTAGATTGGATACTCACAGTCCCTTTAATGTGTGTAGAATTCTATCTTATTCTAAAGGTTGCAGGTGCTAAAAAATCATTGATGTGGAAATTGATTTTCCTATCCGTGGTTATGCTTGTAACAGGATACATGGGAGAGGTAATTTACAGGGATCAAGCATGGTTCTGGGGCTTAGTATCTGGTTTGGCTTATTTCGTAATCGTTTACGAGATCTGGTTAGGTAGCGCCAAAAAATTGGCTGTGGAAGCTGGTGGTGCTGTACTTCAGGCACACAAAACATTATGTTGGTTTGTATTGGTTGGATGGGCTATTTATCCACTAGGTTACATGGCTGGAACTCCAGGATGGTATGAAAATATTTTCGGTGGATTAGCAATGGATGTTATTTACAACATTGGTGATGCAGTGAATAAAATTGGCTTCGGCTTAGTAATATATAATTTAGCAGTGAACGCTTCTTCAGAAAAAGCGGCTGCTTAGATTATGTTTTGTTAGTTAGTTTTAATGGAAAAGCCACTGCAATAACAGTGGCTTTTTTTATTAAATAAAATTACTTCTTCAAGTATTTTAAATACTTCCGATAAGCCAAAATCCCCAGAATACTTGTTAAAAAAACAGCAACTGCAATTATCTGAAAACTTGCTATTTGCTGACCCGATTGATATGAATGCAATCCTGATAAATAAAAATTAACTCCAAAATAGGTAAACATAATACTTCCAAAAGCGATCATAGATGCTAAATTAAATGCATACCGACCTCGAAGTCCTGGAATTAATCGCATGTGCAAAACAAATGCATACACGAATAATACTGATAAGTGCCCAAGTTTCTTTAGGATCCCAACCCCAATATCGTCCCCAACTTTCATTTGCCCACATACCACCGAGAAAATTTCCTATAGCTAGCAGTACCAAACCAACAGTAAGAGCCATTTCGTTTATAATAGTTAGCTCTTTAATATTAAGCTCTATTTTTTTCTTGTTTTTACTGTTTGTAAATACCATAAGGATTAAGCAGACTACTCCTAATATCATTCCTAAAGTAAAAGGACCATAACTAGCAACAATTACTGCAACATGAATCATTAACCAGTAACTGTTTAATACAGGTTGCAGATTTGCAATTGCAGGATCCATCCAGTTCCAATGAGCAATCATAAGTATCATAGATGTTACAAAAGCTGTAGCAGCTATTGTAAGATCACTTTTACGACCAAAAATTAATCCAAAGAACATCGTTGCCCAAGCAACATAAATCATAGATTCATAAGCATCACTCCAAGGTGCATGACCAGAAATATACCAACGTACTATTAATCCGGCTGTGTGTAAAAGAAATAGAAGAACAATAGAATATTTTAAGACCTTAACTATAATATTTACTGATTTGTTCCTGCTTTTAAATATTTGAACAATTAAAACCAAAAACATTAAAGTTCCAGCATACATATACCAACTGAAAAGTTTTTTAAATATATCGTATTTGTTATACTTAATTTCTGTATTTATCTTTTCATCACTTAGCATAACCTCTGATCCATACTTCTGCTGTGTTTTTTTGAAAGACTCCAGCAATCTATTAGCTTCGGTAAAATCTGGTTCAGGAGATCTTTTAGCTGCATTTAGAGTATATAAATAAGCACTAAAGCCACTATTTATAAAATTAGCATATAAGGAATCTTGAATTTTGTGGTTCCCTGTTCTATATTCCAAAGAGGATATCCATTTATTATTTTCATTTTCGGGAAGTGGAAATATTTTTAAAGAACGACCTTCAATAGTATTGTACAACAAATTAACCCTTTGGTCAGTTTCTTTAAATTCCTTTTCATAAGCATTGGGTGTTAAAGCTTTATAGGCATCCTCTAAATATTTTCCCAATTTATATTCTCCTTTTTCGTCAAAAAAGTTCGCAAGTGTAACATATTTTTGAGTTTTATCTACACCTATTAAATTTCTTATAGAATCTCCTTTCTTGAGTCTTAAATAGATCATTGGCACATTGTACCAAAGTAATGGGCTCTCGTGAATTGATAAATAAACCTGATTGGCAGACAAGTCTTCATAAGTATCATGTTTACTTAACTTACGTAGTAATTCTGATGCATATGTATTAACTGGCATCATACGACCTCCAACATCCTGAATTACCAATTTACCAAATTCATCTGCATGTTCTGCTGGTGTAATATTAGCTTTTAAAATAGAATCGATTTCTGTTTTTGTTGGTTGTTTTCCATGGTTGTGACCATCATTTTCTGAATGATCCTGACTATACCCACTCAGTCCAAAACAAATGAATAATATAGCTAATGCTTTCGCTTTTTTCTTTTTAATCTTATTAAGTTGTTTCCTAAATCACCAAATCGAGTGCCTTTGCTAAACATGATTACCAGCATACCAAAGAATAATAAGAAAGTAACCAATATAAGTCACCCATGTTCCCCAGAAATCATGGTTTACAGACAAAATAGTTCCTTTTTCATCAGGATCGAAGCTGGATTGAAAAAATCGATATCCTCTATGATCTAGAATATTATTCATAAATATCTTGTAATCATAATCCCCTTTTTCTTCATCTAAAACTGTTACCTGACTTGAAAAAGCCGAAAAGCTTCTTTCGGTTCCAGGATAACGTTCTGCCACAAAATCGTTTAATTTAATACTAAAAGGTAATTCTAATACTTTTGGACCATATTTAAAAGCAAAGTTCAGATCCCCTAATTTCAACTTGTTTAAATGCATTATTAAATCCTGGACCTCCGAGTAATGAAACTAATTTTGTTTCGCCATTTGCGGTAACTTTTAATAGAATTCCATCTTGATCATTCTTTCCGGGATTTTCCTTTGCAACCATATCATATTTTCCTTTAAAAATTGGTTCTGGCACTACAAAACGCATAGTTCCAATTGTATAAAGAGAGCGCAAATTAAAAGGTTGAATACTATCTCTTACTAATGGACTTGTTGTCTGAGTCAGCATTTGCATAAATTCACCTTCAAAAGGAGATTCTATAAACAATTGACCATCTTTTGAAGTAATATTAATTGCCCCTTTTGTTGGTTTATTAAGTGTAAACAATACATTGTGAATACTTTGAATCTCTCCAGATTTTAAAAAATGGTCATGTCTGCCTCCTTGTCCAGCTTCAACAATTTTTAAATGTTCTGTTCCATTTTCATCCGGTACCACATTCTCTTCGGCATTCAAAATAAACTTTTCTAATTCAATTGTAAAAGGTTGATTATTATAATCTGCTTTAACTTTAAATCTATTCTTTAATCGATGTGAAAAATCAACTTCACTTTCCAAAATTCTTCTTTGAGCTTGTCCATCAACCATATAATTGCCATCTACATAAGTTGTAACATAAGTTTTTGATGATAAAAACTTATTTTGTGTCTCTCCTTCTCGAATAGACATCATACCTTCAAAACTAATATAATGAGTAATTGCAGCGCCGACTATGATTAAAATAAAAGACAAATGGAATAATAATGTTGGCCATTTTTCCTTTCTTAATAGTCTGTATTTAAAAATGTTTCCAATAAAGTTGATAACAAAAAGTAACATAATGCCTTTAAACCAAAATGCATGATAAATTAATGTTCTTGTTAAAGGAGTTGGCGATGTTTCCTGATTGGCATCCAGAAATGTTCCGGTAATCATGGCAACGGCGAATAAAACAAAAAGTATTCCCGTTAATCGTGTCGAAAATAATAGATCAGTTAATTTCTTTTGCATAGCATTAGCAGTGTTAGGAAGAGCAAATTTAAGTATTTTAGATTTTATAGAGCTGATAAAAATCATTACATTTTTTGACGAGCCTCAAAAATTTTTAAATAGATAAAAGTTCCCATTTTTCTTGCTCTTCTTTTTGCATTTTCTGCAAAATCACCTTCAAACAATTCATCAATAGTCTGCAGCCAAAGATTCAACCATACACCAAAATGCAATTCTGTTATGGAATTATTGTGGTTTTTGTCAACCTCGATATGTTTCTCTAGTGGATCGCCATTAAATTTGGTTTTTAAAAATAAACTGGATTCCCAAAAATCAGTTAAATGATCAATGTGCTTGTCCCAGTCAGTAATTTTATCTTTAAAAAATGGACTTAGTAAGTCATCTTTTTTAACCTTTTGGTAAAAAGAGGAAACCAATAAATGGATGTCTGTTCTCGTATTAATATCTGTTCTTTTCATCGCTTTCAATTGTAACACAACAATGTATCAATTATATAAATGATTAATTACAAAAACTAAAAGAAAATCAAATTGTGATAACTAATTTATAAAAGATAATTCTTAGTATTTTAGCAACATGATTTCAGTAATTATATTAGGTTCCGGAAATGTAGCCTTTCATCTGTTTAAGGCTTTTAAAGTAGCCAATGACATTGAAATTATACAATGGTACAACAGGAATTTAGAGTCCATAGAACAATATAAACAAGACGTAGAGATCACAGATGATCTCGACAAACTTCTTGAGGCTGATATCTACATTCTTGCAGTAAGTGACGATGCTATAAAAGAGCTTTCCAGTAAACTTCCCTTTAGCGATCGATTTGTTGTTCACACTTCTGGAGCAATGAGTTTACACCAGTTAGACAAGAAGAATGATCGTGGTATTTTCTACCCGTTACAAACTTTTAGTAAAGATGTGGAATTGGATTTCTCAAATGTTCCTTTTTGCTTAGAGGTTGAAACCAAGACCAATTTTAATTTGCTTATAGAATTATGTGAGGCTATTGGAAGTTCATACTATAAGGTAAATAGTGAACAAAGAAGCGCTCTACATTTAGCAGCTGTTTTTGTAAATAATTTTACTAATCAACTGTATAGAACTGCTCATGAAATAACAGAATCAACAAGTGTCGATTTCAATATTCTAAAACCTTTGATAATGGAAACTGCCAGAAAAATTCAAGATTTATCACCATACAGAGCTCAAACAGGTCCTGCATTGAGGCGAGATAAAAAGACTATTAAAAAACATCTTAAACTGTTACAAAACGATCATCATAAAGAAATTTATAACGTGTTAACTAAGGCAATTCAACAAACTCATGGTAAAAAATTATAAAGAATATTTAAACAGTATTACCACATTCATTTTTGATGTTGATGGTGTTTTAGCCGAAGATCAATTACATGTTACAAGTTCAGGTGAGTTACTTAGAATCATGAACAGTAAAGATGGAATGGCAATTAAAATAGCCATAAAACAAGGTTTTAACTTAGCAATAATTTCCGGAGGAACAAACAATGGCGTGAGAAAACGGTTGGAAGGACTTGGTGTTAAAGACATCTATCTTGGAGTCTCAGATAAAGAAGAAACTTATATGGAGTATATAGAACTTAAAAATCTTAATACTGAGAATATCTTATATATGGGAGACGACCTGACTGATTATAGGATCATGCACTTAGTGGGACTTCCTTGTGCTCCTCAGGATGCAGTTCCGGAAATTAAAGGTATTTCTAAATATGTATCTCACAAAAAAGGAGGGAAAGGATGTGCCAGGGATGTTATAGAACAAGTGCTAAAAGTTCAAGGTAAATGGATGACTGAGTTTAAAACGAAGCAAACTTAAGTAATGCATTACCTTAAATTATTTCGTTGGAAAAATTTACTAATAATTGCTTCTGTTCAAATACTAATCAAGTATGCTCTTTTTGAGCCTTTTAAAATAGATGTAACTTTAAATTGGTTTGGTTTTTCTCTATTAGTGATCTCAACAATTTGTATTGCTGCTGCTGGTTATATCATTAATGATATTTATGATGTGGAAACTGATTTAGTGAACAGACCTGAAAAAGTGATTGTGGGAAAGTCTGTTTCAGAGAAAACAGCGAATAACCTGTTTATTTTATTTAATATCGTTGGAGTATTAATTGGATTTTATCTGTCTCATTTAATCGAAAAAAGCAGCTTTTTTGCATTATTTGTTCTGATCTCTGCTTTATTGTATATATATGCCAGTTACTTAAAGAGAACACTTTTAATTGGTAATTTTGTAATTTCGCTTTTAGTTGCATTCACCATAATAATTGTTGGGATTTTTGATCTACTTCCCGCGGTTAATGTCGAGAATCAGACAAATCAAATCACTATGTTTAAGGTTTTACTGGACTATGCCTTATTTGCATTTATCATCAATTTAGTACGGGAAATTGATTAAAGATATAGAAGATGTTGATGGAGACCATAAATCGGGGATGAACACCTTACCAATTGCAATTGGAAGGGATCGTGCAAGAAATATAGCGTTTGTTATTTCATTTATTCCTATTCTGGGATTGATTTATTATTTAAGTAATTATTTGTATCAGCAAACAATTCTTGTTATTTATTTTTTATTATTTATTGGAGGGCCTTTAATATTTGCATCCATTAAAATATTTCAGGCAAAATCAAAAAAGGATTATAAATTTATAAGTAATGTATTAAAACTTATATTATTTTTCGGAATGTTATCGATGCTATTATACCCATTAATTTTAAACTAATGCTTAAAGATAAATTAGAAAAATATAATATAATTCTGGCTTCTGGTTCTCCAAGACGACAGGAGTTCTTTAAAGGTTTGGGATTCGATTTTGAAATTAGAATAAAACCTGTTGAAGAGGTTTATCCAAAACATTTAAAACATTCTGAAATAAGTGACTTTTTAGCTGAGTTAAAATCAAAACCTTTTGAAAAGGAATTGAAAGAAAATGACATTCTTATCACAAGCGATACTATCGTTTGGCATAACAATCAAGCATTGGGCAAACCAAAAGATGAACAAGATGCATTTGATATGATTGAGTCCATGAGTGGATCGAACCATGATGTGATCACTTCTGTTTGTTTTAAGACCAAGACCAATCAAAAGACCGTTAATGCTATTACTAAAGTTACTTTCAAAAGTTTTACAGAAGATGAAATCTGGTACTACATAAAAAATCATGATCCACTTGATAAAGCAGGAGCTTATGGCATACAGGAATGGATTGGTCAGATAGGTGTAACTAAATTAGAAGGCTCATATTTTAATGTTATGGGTCTACCTGTGCATTTGGTGTATCAAACCTTATTAGAAATTATTAAATAACAAAAATGGATACTTTTTTCACTACTTATAAAACTGAATTGATCTATACGGTGATCCTATTTACAATATTTTTTATAATTAGATTTATAATTAAAGTGAGTATTAGAAAAATTGGTAGTAGAAGTCAAATAAATGAGGCTCGAATAAGACTTATAAATAGATATGTTACTGTTACATTGTTCTTAATTGTGCTACTTGTAGAGTCTTTTATTTTAGGTGCTGAACCGAAAGATTTAGCGTTGGTCTTTTCATCTGTTTTTGCAGTAATTGGTATTGCTTTATTTGCTATTTGGTCTATTTTAAGCAATATAACTTCCGGAGTTATTATGTTCTTCTCTTTTCCTTATAAGGTTGGAGACAAAATTCAAATTCATGATAAAGACTTTCCTATTGAAGCAATAATTGAAGATATTAGAGCATTTCAAATACATTTAAGGTTAGATAATGGCGATTTAGTAACCTATCCGAATAACTTAATACTTCAAAAAGCAGTCACTTTAGTAAAAAAAGATGCTATAGACGATGGCAGTGATTCTGTCTAAATCTTTTGTATATTTATTTAATGGCAAAAAGAAAGAAATCAAAACATCATAAAAAAATTGGTCAAATTCCGGGCACATTGACATATACTGGTGATAAAACCGATGAGCTGTTCATTGAATCATTTGACTATAATTCAGACCATATTGAAGAAAAGGAAATTAAGAATGTAGAAGATGTTTTTCGCTATAAATCTACCAATTCAATTACCTGGATTAACTTCAACGGGCTCAACCGAACAGAAGAGATTGAAAAAATTGGGAAACACTATAATCTTCATCCTTTAATCCTAGAAGATATAGTAAATATATCTCAGAGACCAAAAATAGATGAATATGAAGATTATATATTTGTTGTTCTTAAAATGCTTTATTATGATGACAAACATCAAGTCATTGCCGAACAAGTAAGTTTTATTCTTGGTGAAAATTATGTATTAACTTTTCAAGAAGCCGAAGGCGATGTATTTGATAATGTTAGAAATAGAATAAGATTTTCCAAAGGAAGAATAAGAGGTTTAGGAGCAGATTATTTATTATATGCACTAATAGATTCAGTTACCGATCATTACTATACTATTATCGAAACTATGGGTAATAAAATAGAGGATATTGAAGACAATCTATTTACTGGACTCAGTCAAAATGAAATAAGTCAGCAAATTCAAAGTCTTAAGAGAGAGGTTCTAAAAGTTAGAAGAGCAATTTATCCATTACGAGAAATAATCAACAGAATTGAAAAAACCGAAAATAAATTAATCTTAGATAAAACATTACATTATTATAGAGATGTTTATGATCATATTATACAAATTTCTGAAAATATTGATATTTACAGAGAAATGATCTGGGGACTAATGGATATGTACATGACCACAATAAGTAATAAAATGAATGAGGTCATGAAAGTACTAACCATTATTGCAACTATTTTTATTCCTTTAACTTTCATCGCAGGTATTTATGGAATGAACTTCGAATACATCCCGGAATTAAAATACAAATACAGTTATTTTATCTTATGGTTCATAATGATTGTTCTCTTCCTTGGAATGCTCTGGTACTTTAAAAAGAAAAAGTGGTTGTAATATTTTACTTGAGTTAAAGAAAGATTAAAACCTAAATTTCCACTGGATTTTATTTATATATTTGGCTTTCAAGCTAACTAAATTGATATGCGAAACCTGATACTTACTTTGTTTGCCCTACTAAGTGTTTTTTCCTTTTCTAATGCCCAACAACCCAAAAAATTAAATTCAGCAGAAATTTACGAAGCCATTAAAAAGCTAAACTTTCTAGGTTCAGTTTTATATGTTGCAGCGCATCCTGATGACGAGAATACAAGATTAATATCCTTTATGTCCAATCACCAAAAAGCACGTACTGGATACTTATCTATTACTCGAGGTGATGGTGGTCAAAATCTTATTGGTCAGGAAATTAGTGAACTGTTGGGAGTTATTAGGACTCAGGAATTACTTACGGCAAGGCAGATTGACGGAGGCGAACAACTATTTACAAGAGCCAACGATTTTGGCTATTCCAAACATCCAGATGAGACTTTAAGAATTTGGGATAAAGATAAAGTTTTAAGCGATGTTGTACTAGCAATCAGAAAATTTAAACCAGATATTATCATAAACCGATTCGATCACAGAACACCTGGAAGAACGCATGGGCATCATACCAGTTCAGCTCTATTGAGCATCGAAGCATTTGATCTGTCTAATGATCAAAATACGTATCCGGATCAGTTAGAATTCACAAATTTATGGCAACCTAAAAGACTATTCTTTAATTCGGGATGGTGGTTCTACGGAAGCAGGGAAAATTTTGAAAAAGCAGATAAATCCAATTTACTCTCGATCGATATAGGAACCTACTATCCATCATTAGGATTAAGTAATACAGAAATCGCTTCTTTAAGCAGAAGTCAGCACAAATCGCAGGGTTTTGGAAATACTGGAACCAGAGGTCAACAATTAGAATATATTGAATTGATCAAGGGTGATATTCCTATGGATAAAACGAATCTTTTTGAAGGTATTGATACATCATGGAATCGTGTAAAAGGAGGAAATGAAATTGGTAGTATCCTTTCCAAAGTAGAATCTGAATTTGATTTTACAAATCCATCAGCCTCAATTCCAGATTTGGTGAAAGCATATAAATTAATTCAATATCTGGAAGATGAACACTGGAAATCATTCAAAACAAAAGAGATAAAAGATATTATTGCTGCTTGCTCGGGTTTGTATTTGGAAGTTGTTGCAGAAACAAATCACGTGACTAAAAAAGATACAATCAATTTAAAATTAGAAGTCATAAATAGGTCTAATCGGACTATAGTTTTAGAGAGTATCATTAACGCAAACAAGGTTTATACAAATAAAAATATACAGTTATCGGAAAATATAAAATATGTTTTTGATGAAGACTTAGATTTTAATTCCAAACAAAAGCCTACCTCTGCATATTGGTTAGCTAAAAAAGGAACCTTAGGTATGTATGAAGTAGAAAATAGTCAGGATATTGGCAAACCTGAAACCGATAAGGATATTAATGTAACTTTTAATCTAATTATCGAAAATACTAAAATTCCATTTACGAGGCCTGTTGTTTATAAACGGAACGATCCGGTTAAAGGTGAAACTTATAAGCCTTTCGAAATTATACCTGAAGTATCGGCTAAAATAGAAGAAAAAGTAATAATCTTTGAGAACGATGAGCCAAAGGAAATCCCAGTAACTATTAAAGCTGGAAAAGATGGCATAGAAGGTTATGCTACATTATGTTCTCCAGATGACTGGAAAGTCTATCCGGAAAAGCAAAAGATCTCCATCTCTAAAAAAGGAGAAGAACAAACACTTGTGTTTACCATCATGCCTCCTAAAAATCAAAGTGAAGGTTTTATTTCACCAATAGTTTATGTTGGTGACAATGAATACTCTAAAGAGTTAGTGGAAATTGACTATGAGCATATTCCTTACCAAACGGTTCTTGTTAATAGTGAAAGCAAAATAGTAAGATTGGATATAAAACGTAAAGGTGAAAACATCGGATACATCGAAGGTGCAGGAGATGTTGTCCCGGAAAGTCTGAAACAAATTGGTTATAATGTAGTAATCTTAAATCCTGAGGATATTTCTTCGGAATTACTAAGTCGTTTTGATGCTGTGGTTCTTGGAATAAGAGCTTATAATACTGTAGATGAACTAAAATTTAAGCAAAAACACCTATTTGATTTCGTAGAGAATGGAGGGAATTTAATTGTTCAATATAACACCAATTTCAGGTTAAAAGTGGATCAATTAGCACCTTTTGATTTAGAATTATCAAGAGATCGTGTAACCGATGAAAATGCAGAAGTAAGAATTATAAACCCTACACATCCTTTATTAAACTATCCCAATAAAATTACTTCTAAGGATTTTGATGGATGGGTTCAGGAACGAGGACTATACTTTCCAAATAAATGGTCCGAAGAATTTACTCCGCTCTTTTCAATTAATGATATTGGTGAGACACCAAAAGATGGAAGTTTGTTAATATCCCAATATGGCAAAGGTTATTATATATATACAGGATTAAGTTTTTTTAGAGAATTTCCAGCCGGAGTTCCTGGAGCTTATAGATTATTTGCAAACATGTTATCTATTGGGAATGAAGATGTTAAGATTAAAGAAAAACTTAAGAATTAATAACTTCAAAAGTATTTAAGATGTTAAATTTTCTTGTATTTTATCGATTATTTTGTCATAATATCGTATGTTTATAAAAAGGTTCATATCTTTAATTACATTACGGGTTTACCGTAAAATAATATTTTATTTTTGAGTTATTAAAAATTGAAATCCCATTTAGTTATCTGATAACTAATAAATTGATTAATATGCAAAAAAATCCTAAAAATAATAGGTGGAAAAGATGGTACACAGCTGTGCTAATCGTAAATGCTGTATATATCATTCTTTTTTATTTCATAACAGCTTCCGTCGCATAGCACTATGCATGTATACGATTGGATTGTATTAATTGCAACTTTGTTATTCATTGTGCTCTATGGAGCATGGAAAACAAAAGGTAGTAAGAATGTCCAAGACTATATTCGTGGAGGCAACAAAGCAAAATGGTATACTGTAGGTTTATCTGTAATGGCGACTCAAGCCAGTGCAATAACTTTTCTTTCAACACCAGGTCAGGCATTTCATTCCGGAATGGGATTCGTTCAGTTTTATTTTGGACTACCAATAGCCATGGTTATTATATGTCTGGTTTTTATTCCTATCTATCATAGATTAAAAGTATATACAGCCTATGAATTTTTGGAGAATCGCTTCGATATTAAAACCCGAACATTAACAGCTATATTATTTTTAATACAACGTGGCTTGGCAGCCGGTATAACTATTTTTGCTCCGGCTATTATACTATCAGCCGTTTTAGGCTGGGACTTAATTACTCTTAATATTATTATTGGAATATTGGTAATAATTTATACCGTTTCTGGTGGCACAAGTGCTGTTAGTGTGACTCAAAAGCAACAAATGGCGGTAATCTTTACAGGAATGTTTATTGCCTTTTATTTAATAGTAAGTTATCTACCTGAAAATGTCACTTTCAAAAAAGCACTTGAAATAGCAGGTGCCAGTGGAAAAATGGAAATACTTGATTTTTCATTTAATTTGAATAACAGATATACATTTTGGAGTGGAATTATTGGAGGTACATTTTTGGCCCTCTCGTACTTTGGTACGGATCAAAGTCAGGTTCAGAGATACTTATCCGGGAAATCTTTAAATGAAATGCAATTAGGTCTTATTTTTAATGGTTTGTTAAAAGTCCCAATGCAGTTCTTTATATTGCTAGTTGGAGTCATGGTATTTGTTTTCTATCAGTTTAATGAATCACCTGTCAATTTTAATCCAATTGCAATCGAAGAACTAAATAATTCTAAATATTCAGAAGAGTTTCAATCCATTGAAACTGAACAGCAGAAAATTTTTACCGATAAACAATTAATAATCAACAAATACCTGGAAACAGGTGATGCAAAATTTAAAGATTATATAGCTATTGCAAACCAAGCGGATACAGAGATAAGAGAAGAAGCCAAAACATTAATTAGTAAAGTTGCTGAAGAAAAAGATATTAAGATTGAATCTAATGACAAGGATTATGTATTTATTCATTTCATTTTGAATAATCTTCCAAGAGGTTTGATAGGTTTGTTATTAGCCGTAATTTTAAGCGCTGCTATGTCTTCAACAGCAAGCGAATTAAACGCCTTAGGATCAACAACGTCCATAGACCTTTACAAGAGAAATGCAAAAAACACAGAAGAGATGCACATGGTAAGAGCAACCAAACTTTTTACAGTTTTATGGGGCGTTTTTGCCATCGGTATTGCCTGTATTGCTAATCTTGCCGAAAATTTGATTCAACTGGTCAATATTATTGGATCTATTTTCTATGGTAATGTACTTGGCATTTTCCTGTTAGCATTTTTTATTAAACAGGTGAAGGGTAACGCTGTATTTATGGCTGCAATTATTACTCAATTAGCAATATTTGCCTTGTTTTTCTTGAACGAATACGAGATAATAAATTTACCATATTTATGGTTGAATTTTATTGGCTGTATACTTGTCATGTTTTTAGCAACTATTATTCAAAATATGACTAAATTTAAGGATGGAATCATTCAAGGATAGAAAAATCAGATGGGGAATTATAGGCTTAGGAAAGATCGCCCATAAATTCGCTACAGATCTGCTCACTGTGGAGGATGCTGAACTCTATGCAGTGGCTTCCAGATCTCAGGAAAAAGCCGATGAGTTTGCAGAAAAGTATGGTGCTACTAAAGCATACAGCAATTATGATGACTTAGCAAAAGATTCCCTTGTTGATGCTGTCTATATTGCTACGCCTCACGTATTGCACAAAGAAAATACTTTATTGTGCCTTAAAAACGGGATAGCCGTGCTTTGCGAGAAACCCTTCGCCATGAATTCCGAAGAAGTACACGAAATGATAGACTGTGCGAAGGCCAACAATGTTTTACTAATGGAAGCCCTTTGGACCTATTTCCTTCCTCATTATAACTATGTTTTGGAATTGATCGAAAACGAAACCTATGGAAAAATTTTAAAACTGGAAGCAGATTTTGGTTTCAAACAGGAATTTGATGAAACCAATCGTGTCATTAAAAAAGACCTGGGTGGAGGAAGTTTATTAGATATTGGCATCTACCCTATTTTTGCTGCCTTATCGACATTGGGGAATCCTAATGAAATTGAAGCTGATGCAACTTTTTTCGAAAACGAAGTGGATTCTTCATGTTCTATGATCTTTAAATATAAAAATGGAGTAAATGCACATTTAAAAAGTACACTGTTGGAAGAAACACCTACTGAAGCCATTTTTCATTTTGAAAATGGCACCATAAAGATAAACTCAAGATTTCATGAACCTTCTACAGTAACAATTATTTCTAATGGTAAAGAAGAAACAATAGATTTTGGTTACACAACCATTGGATATAATTACGAGGTCATTCACTTTAACAATCTTCTGCGTCAAGGCAAAATACAAAGCAACGTCATGACCTACAGTTTTAGCAATAGGCTTATGAAGACCTTAGATAAGGTTAGCCAAATAATTGGGTTGGAATACTAAATAAAAAAGATGCTCCAGATTGAAGCACCTTTTTTCTAATTCAAATAGAGTTTTAACCTTAAGTTCTTATCACTTATGATTATTAAGCCAAACACGTAATGGACTCCAAACTAGCTGATCTGCATTAGAAGCAAACCAAAGATCGGCATGACTGTAACCAGGAACTATAAGATTGGTTATGTCTGTTCCAGCAGTTAAACTACCGGTACAAATTCCTGAAGCTCCAGTGGCTGCTTCTGCTCCAATATAAAATATAGGCAAATGACCATAAAAAATTTTGATAGCGACTTTAAAGTTTTCATGATTCTTTGTTTTAAAGGTTAATGATCTTGGCTTGTGCTATTTAATGTTCCTGATTTCTTTGTATGCTTTCGGAAAGTCTTTAATTCTTCTTGCCTCACTATCACAATAGTCTATTGCAGAAATTATCAAATCGGAACAGGCTATAGCATCTTCTTCTTGAAGAAAAGTAAAAGAATCCGGATCTTCCCAAAAATTAAGAAGCCATCCAGTGCCACCACAAAGATAGTCAACATTGATATTTACAAACCCAACATAATTATAATTAATATCATATACTACCACATCAGTATAATATACTCCCTCAAATTCAAAATTATTATACCAATAACAAAAATTACTTGGGTTGTTTTGAATTGTGGATACCATGTCACATATACAATCAAATGTACATACTTCATTATATATGGCAGTTGTATCATCACAATCAACTGGCACACCACATTCATTTTCTAATGTTACCCATCCATCTCCATCTTCATCTATTAGCATCACATCACCATGCTTTTCATGTGCTTTCCATGCATTAACACTTATGCTAATAATGTTCCCTTTGTGACATACATCAATTTTTTGGATCTCCTTTGCGGAAATATCTTCTGTTTTCGAAACTTCCTGAGGCAGTTCCGGAATTATCTCATTTTCACAAGCCATAAAGCCTGCAAATACTAATAATAGTAATAATAATTTTTTCATATTTCTTTGTTTTAAAGGTTAATAATTTTTTCTTTAAACAAAGGTGAATTAATTAATAATGCGTTACATAACAACTATGTTGCAAAAACTTCCAATTTTAACGCATTTTATTATAATTTTTTTACACTGCTTATTTTTTGAATATCCCTATTGTAAAACTAACTAATACGGTAATATAAATAACGCAACTATTAAGTTGCGTTTTTTTTACTAAATCAAATAAAATTATTAAAGAATTTCTCCTTCTCCATTAAATTTTATTGTCTTTCTGCTTTTGTCTTTTTCAAGTTTTAACTTGTATTGTTTTTTGGCTATTTCACTCTCTCCATAATAATCTACTTTATATGCATCTTCTGCAATAGTCCAATCAGGATATCGCTCTGCAACCTCATCAACAATGGATCTGGGAAGTTCAATGTTTTTAAACCGTTCTATGGTTCTTATTATTTTCCCATCCTTGGCATACTCTGCAACAATTCTTCCTTCCGGAATAACGAATGACACTTCAAATGTTTCAAATTCGCTATTGTAAATACTTGATGCTTTTAAGTTGTAAAAAGCAGCTTCCTTCTCTAACATTTTTACGGGCACCGACACCACTTTAGAACTTACAGCATCATAGTATTCGAAATTTACATCTAAACTTACCTCGGCGAGTTCAATTTCCTGTGAGAACATAAATTGGGTGGTCAGCCCAAGTGCTAACAAACCAATTAATAATTTTTTCATGATTCTTTGTTTAAAGGTTAATAATTTTTTCTTTAAACAAAGGTGAATGAATTAATAATGTGATACATAACAGCTGTGTTGCAAAGATTTTAAAGTTTTTATTGAAGTCTTTAATGCATTATTTAAAGACTTTAAATGTGGATGAAAATCTTTAGTTTATAATTTAAAACGATAAAAAAAATGATGTACAAACCGAAAAGAAGTACCTATTCTTCATAACCTCCCAAATTCAATTTTTCTAAAAGGGCTAAAAATCTGGGTTCTTTACGTAAGTTTTTAAGATCCTGGTTACGTTTCATTCTATAAATTTGTCTATTTCCACTAGCATAGGTCAGCTCAAGCCAATCTAAAGCTTCCTCAGTTTCGCCAAAATAAGTTAAGTTGCATGCTATTGCAAATGAATAGTCTTCTGCATTATCTAAATTTATCATATGATCGGTCCAAAACCTCCAAAAGCCATTCATTCCGGATTTCTTAAATGCCTCTCTTGCTGCATTATTTAATTCTATATTTCTACTAGGATCTAATTTCATTGATTCTTCCCAAATTGCCATGGCCTCATCGTCCTTTCCCAAATAAGTATAACATTCCATAATTGTCATATGTATACCTATTCTCTCTTTATCAAACTCTTTAACCTTGTTAGCTTCTATAATCGCTTTTTCATAAAGACCATCTTGATAATATAATCGGGCACTAATATTAGTCATTATCAATGAATTCGGGTTTAATCTAAGTGCCAGATCAATTTCCCTTCTTGCCTCTTTAAATCTTGCCAGGATTACCAGTAATTCGGCATAGTACTGATGCGCTGTCGCATAATTTGGATCTAATTGTATGGCACGCTTCAGTTCCTTTTCAGAAGCCTCCCAATTCCAATCCTTATCTTTTAAAAGGCCACCTAAAGTTGCATGCGCTTGTGCATTATTTTTATCAAGTGAAAGTGTTTTTTCTGCATATTCTTTGGCTATTGTTAACACCGAATCTCTATCTTTTACGTTTATATAACCAGGCATTACATAATAAGAGTCTGCCAATCCAGCATATGCCAGAGCATAGGATGAATCCAATTCAATCGCCTGGTTAAAATAATCTATGCTTTTTTTTATGCCTTCTGGGGTTCTGCGATGCCAGAAAAAGCGTCCTTTTGAATACAAATTATAGGCTTCAATATTTTCTGTTGGTTTACCTTTAATTGCTTCCAATTTTTCAGGATCAATGTTTAAATCCAATTGTTTCGCAATGTCAATAGCTATCATATTTTGAATGTCGAATATGTTTTTATACTCCCAGTCAAATACAAAGGATTGTAATTGCGTATTGTTTCTGGCATTCACTAAATTGGTGATGACCCTAATGGAGTCTCCATGTTTCTGGACAGAACCTTCCAATAAATAAATAACGTCCACTTCTTTGGCTATTTCCAGTGCGGTTAAATTAGAATTGCGATACTTTTCCATGCTTAACGATGGAATCACTTTTAGATCTGAAATTTTGTTAAGATTATTCTGAATAGCTCCTGATACACCATCTGCGAAATACTGGTTTTCAATATCAGCACTTAAATTCTTGAATGGAAGCATAGCAATAGACTTATCTTGGTTGTCTACAAATCCCAAACCCTCTGCCGAACTATCTTTATAATTTTGGTATAAATTATAACTGATCGCGCTTAACAACACTATAAAGAAGGTGTTAACCCAAACCATTCGTTTTCTTAACAGCTGTTTTTTTACAATAGGCGTCTTATTTTCAACAAGAGACGTATCAACTAATTCAAAGTTTTCGGAAGTATTCTCGTTCTCAATACGTTTTGGATTTCTGAATTTCACTTCTCCAGGCGGATAACCATAATAATCATGAAAGCAAGTATTAAAATACGTTGGACTGCTAAATCCAACGCGATATGCGATCTCTGAAACTGTCGCCGAATTGTTTTGAAGCAATACCATGGCTTTCTCAAGCCTGAATTCACGAATATATTTACTTGTAGATTTTCCTGTAATGGATTGTAGTTTCCTGTTTAACTGGGAACGACTTAAACCAACTTTTATGGCCAATTCTTTGACACCAAAGTATTCCTTATCGAGGTTGGTTTCAAGTATATTAGTCAACTTCTCGATTAATGCCTGATCCATTGAAAGTTCACTATTCATTTTAGTGATTCTTTATCAATTTAATTTTGCTATTATCGATAAATCATGGATGTTGAACTAAGATACGAAATTTCTTGCTTTTGAAGAAGTATAAAAATTATATAATCAATAGTTTATACCAAGTTTAAATAACTTGATAAATACACTATTAAGACATGTATTTTATACTTTTTGTATATTTTACTTGTCTATTTGTAAAGTTTGTTTTACTTTTGAATTATCAATTTTAAATCGAACCTTATGAAAACAAATTATTTATTGCCCAACAAATACAAGCTTATCGGTTGGATTCTTTTCGTTTTTGGTATAATAGGTGGAATATTTATTTATATGAGTGACTATGAATCAGACGCTCTTACCATAAAAGTGTTATCGCTTTATTTTGATCCATTTACTATAGGTGTAAAAGAAGAGGCTGGCTTTTTTAAAATAATTGAAAACAGCATTGTAGACGAACTTATAGCTTTGGCTATTATTATTGGTGGATTATTAGTCGGTTTTACTAAAGAAAAAGTAGAAGACGAATTTATTTATAAACTCAGGAAAGATTCTCTGGTATGGGCCATCATTTTTAATTATGCGGTCTTAGCTTTCGCAATTATTTTTGTGTACGATCTTACTTTTTTTGATGTCCTTGTATTTAATATGTTTACGCCTTTAATATTCTTTGTATTCAGGTTTAATTTTTTAAAACATAAATCTTTAAGCCATGAAGAATAAAATAAAAGTAGAGCGAGCAATTCATGATTTAACTCAGGCAGATCTGGCTGAAAGGATTGGAGTTAGCAGACAAACCATAAATGCCATGGAAAAGAACAAGTACGTGCCTTCCACTCTATTGGCTTTAAAAATAGCCAGACTATTCAGTAAACCAGTGGAAGAAATCTTCTATTTAGAAGATCATGAGTAAATACCCTTACAGCAAAAACACGTGTCATTCAAAGTAAAAGGATTCTTAAAGTTCCTAAGCAAGCTCTTCGAAGTATTAAATCTTAGATCCCGCTGAAAAAGCGGGATTAGTTCAACTATGTATTTTAATTACATCGCTACGCAATTTATCAAAACAAAGTTTCACTAATAAAAAAAGGTGCAACTTTTTGGTTGCACCTCTTTCTCCGTTTTCATAGCTCGCTATCAATCAATAATGAGCTATAAATGTATATTTACATCCACTCCTTTAAAGAGTCCTTATTCATTTTTACATAATCTGCATTTCCGGCCTTTTCTGCCAATTCCAATGACTTTTTCGCACTTTCTATAGCACCTTTGGTATCTCCCATTTTAGCATAGATCAAGGATTTTTGACGCAAGAACCAAAACCGAGGTTCTTTAGCGGTCATTTCTGTTGCCTTATCGATCCACATCTTGGCTTTGTTCATATCCTTACCTTCATTCAGGTAATAGACTGCCGCAGAGAAATAATCTCCGGCTCCAGGACCTGACATCATTTTTTCAATGCTCGCAGTTGCTTTTGCATCAGTTGGCACCTCAAACTTTACAGGTACATACAAGTTCTCCCACATGAAACCCATTACAGCAGAGTTACTCGTGAGATTATCTAAAGTAATTGTAAACGTCTCCACAGGATATTCCATGGCATAAGCCTTAGCTGTAGTTTTAGCGACAACCATGGCTTCATCCCAGTTTCTAGGTGTCCCCCAATTAGAGGCATCAGAATAAAACATGACATCCCAGGATTCCATACCCGGTTTCGTAAAAATTGCGTAAGTTCCCGCTTTCAGCGTTTGACCATCAATAGTTACATCATCTCCAAAAGTAATTTTTGTGTTAGCATTAGCACCAGTTCTCCAAAGCTTGTCATACGGAACTAAATCACCAAAAATTTTTCTACCTCTCATAGATGGTCTGCAGTACTCGATTTTTACATCGGTTAATCCCACGACTTGCTCCATCTCAGCGAAAGGACTCGGTTGAGGGGTTTCAATTTGAGCGTTTAATCCGAAGGTCAATACAAACGCTAATGCACTAAAAAGTAATTTTTTCATAATTGATTAATTAAGTTTTAAAATTTAATGTTAAAGTTAATTAATAAAATAAAACACTTTGTTAACAAAAGACTAAATACTTTATGTTACTTATAAGAAATTATTCAAGACTACTCAATAATCTCGTTCCTGCTTTAGTAGGAAGCATAAAACATTGTTAAATTTTGTTTAACTTTTATTATTATTTGTTAAACATTATGTATTTTTACATCGTTAAATATAAATATTATGGCTAATAAAAATGTAATACATTCGACTGATATGATAGTTTTCTATATGAACTATGTTTTAGAGAACAACGAAAAGCCAACTTCGGTTTTTAGCTTCGCTAAGGCTAATAGTTTTGACGAAGCCCTTTTCTATAATTATTTTGGGAACTTCGAATCATTGGAACAATCAGTTTTCAAAGCCTTTTTTGACAACACAATATCAGTTCTAGAGAAAAACGAAGAATACAATACTTTTGATGCTAGAAATAAATTACTGAGCTTTTACTTCACTTTTTTTGAAATGCTGACTGCAAATAGAAGCTATGTAACATTTGCATTGAGCCATCATATGAGTGATATGAAAAAGATTAAAGCTCTATCCAAATTAAAGCGAAGTTTTATAGATTATATTGAAACCCTGAATATTGAAACGCTTGACATCAAACAAAAGAACCTGGAACAAATTCAGGACCGGTCTATAAAAGAATCTGCGTGGTTGCAATTATTGTTCACTATGAGATTTTGGTTAGATGATAGTTCAGCTTCATTTGAAAAAACAGATATTTTTATCGAAAAAGCAGTTAATGCCAGTTTCGATCTAATAGATATTAAGCCCTTAAAAACAGTTATAGATCTTGGAAAATTTCTTTTCAAGGAAAAATTTCAGATGAACTAATATGAATACAATAGATAGCATACCAGTTACTAAAATTCAACGTGCTTCCAAGTTGGTACAAACAGGAGCCAAAGTAGGTGTGAATTACATAAAATATTATGGTGACAAATTAGTGTCAACCGAATCTGAAGCGAAGGAACGACTCAATAAAAATAATGCTGAAGATATTTATGACGGATTGAAAAAACTGAAAGGCAGTGCTTTAAAAGTAGCACAAATGCTAAGCATGGAAAAAAGTATTTTACCTCAGGCTTATGTTGAAAAATTTTCTTTGGCACAATTTTCTGTTCCACCGTTATCGCCTCCGTTAGTGACTAAAACATTTAAAAAATACTTTGGGAAATTACCAAGCCAAATATTTGACTCCTTTAATACCTCATCCGTTAATGCAGCAAGCATTGGACAAGTGCATAAAGCAGAAAAAGATGGGAAAAAATTAGCTGTGAAAATTCAATATCCGGGAGTTGCTGATAGTATTGCATCAGATTTGGCTTTGGTAAAACCCATTGCAATAAAAATGTTTAACATAAAAGGAAAAGACTCTGATAAATACTTTAAAGAAGTTGAAGATAAGTTGGTTGAAGAAACCAATTATATTTTAGAAATTGAACAAAGTAAAGACGGTTGTCGAAGCTTGTAAACATATTCCAAACTTAGAATTTCCAAAATATTATGAAGAATATTCATCAGAAAGAATTATAACAATGGATTGGATGCAAGGTGAACATTTATCTGAATTTACAGCTTATAATGTCGATGAAGAACTATCGAATAAACTTGGTCAAGCGCTATGGGATTTTTACATGTTTCAAATGCACAAACTTAAAAAGGTACATGCCGATCCGCATCCTGGAAATTTTTTAATTTCTGAAGAAGGTAAACTAATTGCTTTGGATTTTGGTTGTATGAAATCTATTCCGGATGATTTTTATGTACCTTATTTTGAACTGGCAGAAACAGAGAATATCGATAATCCTGAATTTTTCAAAAACAGATTGTTTGAACTGGAAATTTTAAGAGATGATGATTCTAAAGAAGAAATTGAATTCTTTACCAGAATGTTTCATGATATGCTTAGTTTATTTACGCAACCATTTCATAATGATAATTTTGATTTTTCAGATGGCGAATTTTTTGAGAAAATTGCAGAATTAGGTGAACAGTACAGTAAGAATACAGAATTGCGAAAAATGAATGGGAACAGAGGTTCTAAACATTTTATTTACATCAACAGAACATTTTTTGGCCTTTATAATTTAATGTTCGATCTTAAAGCAAAAAACGTTAAGATCAATAATTATTTAAATTTATAATGAAACAATTTTGTATAGAAGAGATTGACAAAATGGACTATCTATACAGAATTAATTTAATTAATAGTTGTTCTGGTTTTAAATCTGCTAATCTTATTGGTACAAAATCAAATAGTGGCGAAACAAATGTGGCTGTATTTAGTTCGGTAACACATTTAGGCTCCAATCCTGCCACTACTCGGTTTTTTTGTTCAGACCAACATCTGTATTTCGACATACTTATGAAAATATAAAAGAAACAGGTGTTTTCACTATTAATCATATTGATGAGCAGATTATAGAGGATGCTCATCACACGTCTGCTAAATACGAAAAAGGTATTTCTGAGTTTGATGTGACAAACTTAAAAGAGAGTACAAAAATGGAATTTATGCTCCTTTTGTTAAGGATGCTCCTGTTCAGATTAGCTTTAAAATATATTGAAGAATATCCTATTAAAGCAAATAACACTATATTGGTCATAGGTCAGATATCAGAATTGTATGTTGATAATTCAATTCTCAAACCAGATGGTTATTTAGATCTGGCAAAAGCCAACGTCGCCGCTATAAATGGATTAGATGGATATACTATCCCTGTCCTAAAGGAACGATTAGAATATCAGCGTCCTAAAAGTGTATCGGTAAAAAACTAAACTATGAAAATTCTTGTTACAGGTGCAACCGGATATATCGGCAAACGATTGATTCCTATTTTGGTAAATGAAGGACATGATGTATATGTGCTGTAAGGGATAAAATGCGAGCTGACAAGAATTATCTGGAAGAAGAACACATTACTATTGTTGAAGCGGACTTTTTAAAACCTGAAACATTAATAAATATTCCCAAGGACATTGATGTAGCTTATTACCTAATTCATTCCATGTCCAATTCATCTGAAGATTTTAAGGTTCTGGAAGAACAGTGTGCCGAAAACTTTAAACACTATTTTGAAACTACTAAAGTAAATCAAGTTATTTACTTAAGCGGTATTACGAATGACGACAATTTATCAAAGCATCTGGCATCCCGAAAAAATGTTGAGGATGCTTTGGCATCAAAGAAATATGCCTTAACCACTTTTAAGGCAGGAATTATAGTGGGTTCTGGAAGTTCTTCATTTGAGATAATCAGAGATCTTGTCGAAAAATTGCCCGTAATGATCGCTCCGAAATGGTTAAATACAAAAACTCAACCTATTGGTGTAAGAGATGTGTTGTCATTTTTAAATAAAGCCAAGGGTAATGAAAAATTATACAACAAATCTTATGATATTTTTGGTCCGGAAATATTGACTTACAAGCAAATGTTATTGCAGTTTGCAAAGATCAGGAAGTTAAAACGATATATTCTGACCGTTCCTGTTATGACTCCAAAACTATCCTCTTACTGGCTGTATTTTGTAACCTCAACATCTTATAAATTGGCTTCAACTTTAGTAGATAGCATGGGAGTTGAAATAATTGGAAAACCAAGTAATATCAATGAAATGTTGGATGTTAAACCCATGACCTACAAAAATGCTGTTGAATTCGCTTTTGAAAAAATTGAGCAAAACAGTATTATTTCGAGCTGGAAAGACTCTTTTATAAGTAGTGGAAGACTTAAAAATAGTGCACACAAATATATCAATGTACCAACCTATGGATGTTTTAAAGATCATAAAGAAATTGAAGTTATAGATTCTGAAAAAACACTGGATAAAATTTGGGCAATTGGTGGAGAAACTGGTTGGTATTATGGTACGTTTTTATGGAAAATAAGAGGTTACATGGATAAGTTTTTTGGTGGTATGGGTTTACGTCGTGGCAGAACACATAAAACTGAACTAAACGTGGGAGATGCACTAGATTTTTGGCGTGTGATTTATGCGGATAAAAAACAAAAAAAGTTATTACTATATGCCGAAATGAAACTACCCGGTGAAGCCTGGTTAGAATTTAAAATTGAAAATGATATACTTAAACAAACGGCAACCTTTAGACCTAGAGGTTTAACTGGGCGATTATATTGGTATAGTGTCTTGCCATTTCATGGCCTTATATTTAACGGAATGATTAAAAAATTGGTTCAAGTTTAAAAAAATTGTTTTGAAAAGATCTCCCAATAAAGTGCATTTACGAGAAAAGATTTGCTGTGTATGTGGTAGATCATTTAACTGGCGAAAAAAATGGAAAAAGAATTGGGATGAAGTAAAATATTGTAGTGAAAAATGCAGAAGAAACAAAAATCTACAGGCTTAATTTGGTTTACAAATAATTTGAGGATTCATGATAATGAATTGCTTTCTCTGTCAATTAATAATCATGAAATGCTCATTGCCGTGTATTTTTTTGATCCGAGACATTTTCAAACCACTGAATTTGGATTTAAAAAAACGGAGAAATTTAGGGCAAAATTCTTAATTGAAACTGTTGAAGATCTCAGACAAAATCTTCAGAACTTAAACATTACACTTTTGGTATTTCAGGAACAGCCGGAAAAAATGATTAGTTCATTATGCAATGAGTATAGCATAGACTCCATTTATTATCAAAGTGAGTGGACCAAAGAAGAAACTACGATCATAAATCAAATAAAAAGATCAATTCCGAAATCTATTAAAACCTATGAAGACTTTTCTCAGTTTCTTTATCATCCAAAAGATATAGGAATAACAGATGAAAATATACCTGAAGTATTTACAATTTTTAGAAAAAAAATAGAAAAAACCGTAGAAATAAGGGCTGAAGATTCTGTTAAACCTATGCCTAACCAAAATCTAATTGATGAATCCTCTGCTATCCCAACTATTGGAGATTTAGGTTTTTCCAGTTTTGAAACCCATCCAAATTCTGCATTCCCTTTTAAAGGCGGAGAAACAAATGCATTAAACAGATTGAATCATATTTTTTTGAAACAAAAAAATTAGGGGTTTATAAAAAAACCCGAAATGGATTATTGGGTACTGATTACAGTTCAAAATTTTCTCCATGGCTGGCAAATGGAAGTCTATCGGCTAAAACTATTTATTGGAAAGTAAAAGAATTCGAAAAAGATCATTTTAAAAATGAATCGACTTACTGGCTAATTTTTGAATTGATATGGAGAGATTATTTTAAATATATTTCCTTAAAACATGGTAATAAGATCTTCAAACTTGGTGGTATTTTAAATAAAAAGTACGATTGGAATTCAGACTCTTCATTGATCAACAATTGGATTAATGGAAAAACGACAGAACCTTTTGTAAATGCCAACATGATAGAACTTAAAAAGACAGGTTGGATGAGTAATCGTGGTAGACAAAATGTAGCATCATACTTTGCCAAAGATCTTAAATTAGACTGGCGAATTGGTGCTGCCTATTTTGAATCCATGCTTATTGATTATGATGTTCATAGCAATTATGGCAACTGGATGTATGTTGCTGGTGTTGGAAATGATCCAAGAGATAGAAAATTCAATATAAAATTGCAAGCCGAACGATATGATTCGAATGGTAAATTTCAGAAACATATGGCTTCAAACTAGCTCTATTTTAAATGAAAACACTTAGACTCATACTTGGCGATCAACTCAACATTAATCATTCATGGTTTAAAAAAACTGACGAGATGTTGTCTATTGCCTGTTTGAAATGCGACAAGAAACAGATTATGTCAAGCATCATATTCAAAAAGTAATTGGTTTTTTTGCAGCAATGCGTGAATTTGCGCTGAATCTCAAAATCCAAGGTCATCAAGTGGTCTATTTTAAAATAAATGATGAGAGAAATACCCAAATTTAACTGAAAACATCAAACTGTTAATTAAAGAATATGCGATTCAAAAATTTGAATATCTGCTGCCAGATGAATATCAGATTAGATAAACAAGCTGAAAGAATTTTGTAAAAATTTAACCTATTGAATCCGAATCTAATGATACCGAACATTTTTACACATCAAGAACAGAATTAAAAGATTTCTTTAAAGGTAAAAAACAATATCTGATGGAAAATTTTTATCGATATATGCGAAAAAAGCATGATATTCTAATGGTATGGTAATCAACCTGAAGGTGGCAAATGGAATTACGATAAGAGTAATAGAAAAAAATGGAATAGAAAATGAAGCCATTCCACATTTTAAATCATTTTGATAATGATGTTTCAGATAGTTATAAAAGATATTAAGCAAGCGGAAATTAAAACGATTGGTCATTTTAAAAGTCAAGACATTTGATTATCCTATTGACTAGAAAGCAAGCATTAGAACAACTTAAACTATTTCTGTGAACACTTATTAGTGCATTTTGGAGACTATCAAGATGCGATGCATACCAAAGAAGACTATCTGTTTCATTCACGAATATCATTTGCCATGAATATTAAACTAATTTCATCCGAAAGAAGTCGTAAATACAGTCATAATTATTACCAGAAATCATAAGGATAATATTGATATTTCGCAAGTTGAAGGTTTTGTAAGACAAATTATTGGATGGAGAGAATATATGAGAGGTATGTATTGGGCTTTCATGCCAGAATATAAAACCAAGAATCTATTAAACAACACATAATCAACTTCCTGATTTTTTCTGGACTGGAAACACCAAGATGAATTGCTTAAGCCATGCTATAAACAATTCACTGAGATAATGCCTATGCACATCACATTCAACGATTAATGATTACAGGTAATTATGCCTTATAACACAAATTGATCCTGATGAAGTTGATGCATGGTATTTAGGTATTTATATAGATGCTGTAGAATGGGTTCAACTTCCAAATACAAGAGGAATGAGTCAGTATGCAGATGGAGGCATGATTGCAACCAAACCTTATGTTTCATCAGGTGCTTATATAAACAAAATGAGTAACTATTGTGATAATTGCCATTATAATAACAAAGAGAAAACCAGTGAGGATGCATGTCCATTTAATAGCCTTGTATTGGAATTTTTTAGATGATAAAAGAAGTTACCTTGAAAACAACTGAAGAATGGGTATGATGTATAATTTATTAGATAAAATGGATAAGGACCAATTATAGAATATTAAAGAAAAAGCAAACAGAATAATAAACACCAAGATGAATACTAAAAAGCAGAATATATCGTGGTTTGGTTAAAACGAGATCTTCGTTTACAAGATAACGAAGCCATTTTTAATGCTTTAAAATCTGAATAAACGAGTTTTATTTCTATTTATGTTTGAACCTTATTGCTTAACGATCCGCATTACAGCGAACGACATTGGGATTTTATAAAAGAATCCATAAGAGATCTAAATAATGCAATTACAAAATCACAATTCCAAGGTCCTTACAGTAAACTCAGATATTATTGCAGTTTTAATCAACTTGCAAGAAATCTATAAGATAAAGATGTGTTATTCGCATCAAGAAACAGGTATTTTAATTACCTATGAAAGAGATAAAGCCTTTAAAAGATACTGCTCGAAACAACTTCATCACACTGGCATGAATCATATCAATAATGGAGTACAACGAGGTTTAAAAAATAGAAACAATTGGGTTGAGAATTGGATAGATTTTATGAAGAACCTTAATTGATCTTTCAACCACAAAAAGATCAGTTAACAACAATTAATGAAATTGGAAAGTTGAAGACTCAGTTTGACAATACCACTTTACAAACACCTGAAAATACACCTTTTCAAAAAGGTGGAACATCTATGGGTTTGAAATATTACAGATCATTTTTGAAAGAACGTCATAAAAATTACATGTACCATATTTCTAAACCTCTTGAATCCAGAAAAAGTTGTAGCAGATTATCGCCTTATTTGGCTTGGGGAAATTTATCGATTCGACAAGTTTTGCAAGGTGCGAATGAGCAAAAGAAAAACGCTGATATATAAAAAACATTTAGATGCTTTTATCTCCCGATTACGATGGCAAGCTCATTTCATTCAAAAATTTGAAATGGAGCATACCATGGAAGAAGCCAGCATCAATAAAGGATTCGAGAAATTAAAAAAGAACATTTCGAAAGAATTCAAAATAGCTTGGAAAACAGGACAAACTGGATTTCCATTAGTCGATGCCTGCATGCGATGCCTTAATGAAACAGGTTATTTAAATTTCAGAATGCGAGCTTTGGTCGTTTCGTTTTTTACTCATAACTTATGGCAACCCTGGCAAGAAGCAACAACACATTTATCACAAATGTTTCTTAGATTTTGAACCTGGTATTCATTTTCCTCAATTACAAATGCAAGCAGGTGAAACAGGTATTAATACATTACGAATTTATAATCCAATAAAAAACAGTAAGGAGCATGATCCAGATGGCGTATTTATAAAAAAATGGGTGCCCGAATTAGCTCATTTAGATACTTCCATTTGTTCATGAACCTTATTTAATGACGGCTTTAGAACAACAACTTAACGATTGTACTTTAGGGGTAAAATTATCCGTTTCCCATTGTTGATTTAAAAGCTCGCAAAAAAGCAAGTGATATACTATGGAGCATAAAGAAAAACGATTTAGTAAAAAAAGAAGCTAAACGTATTGTAAAGAAACATACTCTTATGGAGTCCTAATACCTCCATATCATATTTAAATGTTAATATTCTGTTTAATGTTATATATTTATACGTTAAACATTTTGTAGTTTTATACTATAATAACAAATGGTATTAGAAACTACATATTACAGTAAAGAAAATAAAGAACTCATCAACGATTTAGTTGGTAAACCATTTTGTCTTTTGCAATCCCTTAAAATGAAAGGTGTTGGTTCAAAACGAATGATTGTTGATGAAGTCAGTCCTAATATGGCCTCAATTTTAAATCCCATTTCTGATATTAACTATGCTAATATAGAATTAAGACCAAACGGCATATTATAATGATCAACAAGGGATTAAAGAATTTTACCTGGGCTATACCTTATTATCAGTCTCGTTATTTATAAGGTCAATGGGTCAAGTATTCATGCACAAGGACGATTTATTCATTTTAAAAACAATAAAACATTTCAGGAAAATAAAACATTTTTCGATAAATTGATTGACGAAAAAGTAAAATATGACATGCAATATGATTTCATGCCTCTATATGAACTTAAAGAATCACAAATAGATAGAATTATAGAAATGGCTTGGGAAGACAGAACACCTTTTGATGCTATCACGTTTCAATTTAATTTAAGTAACAAGACGTAATTGAAATAATG
>CAVYHG010000017.1:0-90200 GCA_963768245.1 uncultured Flavobacteriaceae bacterium | reverse complement strand
GGTATCTGTTGCACTGGCAGCGTCCGGAGTTGGAGCAGGAGATGAGGTGATCATGCCAACATTTACATTTGTAGCAAGTTTTGAAGCCATCTTGATGTTAGGTGCAATCCCTGTTTTGGTGGATATTGATGATACATTGGCTTTAGATCCGGAAGCAGTAGAAGAAGCCATTACCCTCAAAGACCAAGGCAGTTATGGTTGTGCAAATGTGCGGCAGCATGGGCGACATGGATAAACTAAAACATATTTGTGATAGACATAACTTACTTTTAATAGAAGATGCCTGCCAGGCCATAGGAGGGTCATATAAAGGCAAACCTTTAGGCAGTATTGGCGATCTGGGTTGTTTTTCATTCGATTTTGTAAAAACAGTCACCTGTGGAGAAGGTGGAGCAGTTATTACTAATAATAAAAAGTTCTATTTGAATGCTGATCATTATAGCGATCATGGTCATGATCATGTTGGTAATGATCGTGGTGCGGAAACACATCCGTTCCTGGGTTATAACTTTAGAATATCTGAGCTGCACTCAGCAGTAGGGCTCGCACAAATAAAGCGTTTAGATGAGTTTTTAACGATTCAAAAGAAGCACTATACGATTTTAAGGGATAAATTATCGGAGATACCTGAAATCACTTTCAGAACAGTTCCGGAAGGCGGTGTGGAAAGCTATGCCTTTTTAAATTTCTTTTTACCAGATTTAGAAACCTCTAGAAAAGTTATGGACTCGTTTAAAGAACACGGGGTTGATGGCTGTTTCCATTATTACGACAATAATTGGCATTACGTCAGGAAATGGCAGCATTTAATAGAACAGAAATCTCTTCACAAACTATCGGATGAGGTCAAAAACGGTTTAAAAAAATTAAAAGATCAGAAGTTTCCAAAATCAGATCACTACATAGGTCGGAATATTTCTTGTTTGATAAAATTAAGTTGGACTCAAGAAGAAGTAATAAAAAGGTCAGAAACAATGGCTAAATTAATAAAGAATAATCTTAATAATTGACATAATCCACAATCTCTAAACCATAACCAATCATGCCAACTCTTTTGGTTTGTGGACTATTTGATATAAGTGATAATTTTGTAATATTTATATCGTGCAATATTTGAGCCCCAATACCAAAGTCTCTTGAATCCATTGCTATAGAGGGTGCTTTAATAATTTTATCTTTTTGCTGAGATTCTTTTAAAATATCCAACCTGTTCAGAAGATTCATTGATTGAGGTTGTTGGTTTATAAAAAGAATTGCTCCTTTTTCCGCATCATTAATTACTTTAAACATGTCATCCAGTTGTTTATCTGCATTGTTGGTCAAAGTTCCTAATATATCGTTATTAACAAGTGTAGAATTGATCCTGGTTAAAATTGTGTCATCAGAATTCCAGTCACCTTTGGTTAAGGCAATATGAATTTGATCGTTAGTAGTTTGTTGATATGCTCTTAACCTATACCTACCAAATCTTGTTTCTATCTGGAAATCTTCTTTTTTAACAATTAAGGAATCATGCTCCATTCTGTAGGCAACGAGGTCTTCAATGGAGATTATCTTTAAATCGAACTTTTCGGCAACTTTTACTAATTGTGGTAATCTGGCCATAGTGCCATCTTCATTTAAAATTTCAACTAAAATGCCCGCTGGTTTAAATCCTGCTAGCCTTGAAATATCAACTGCTGCCTCAGTATGTCCAGTTCGCCTTAATACCCCTCCATTTTTCGCTCTAAGTGGGAATATGTGACCAGGTCGTCCTAAATCAAATGGTTTTGTATCTTCATTTATTAAAGCCTTAATAGTTTTAGCTCTGTCTTGTACAGAAATTCCAGTTGTACATCCATGACCTATTAAATCCACAGAAACAGTAAATTGTGTATGATGCATAACAGTATTGTTCTGTACCATCATGTTGAGCTCCAATTCTTCACATCTATCTTCAGTTAATGGAGCACAAATAAGACCACGTCCATTTTTAGACATAAAGTTTATCATCTCCGGAGTAACTTTTTCAGCAGCTGCAATAAAGTCACCTTCATTCTCTCTATTCTCATCATCTATTACAATAATAATTTTCCCAGCTTTAATGTCCTCTATGGCTTCCGGAATTTTATTAAGTTTAATTTCTGATGACTTCTCAGTTTTTGTGATCATCTATTTAATGGTTTAAGGAACAAAGATAAAAATTTAGGATAGCTTTTAATTAATTTGCTTTATATCCTCTTTTAATTTCTTTTGATAATAAAAATATATTAAAAAATAAAGGGGAATACCAAGAACGACAATTCCAAAATTATTGGTAGAATTCTTTTGGTCCAAAATCTGGTAGAAATTTGATAAATTAGTATACTGCCTAATTAAATATACCAAGAATGAAATTACGAAGATAATAGTTAGAACTGTTGATACTATTGCCAGAGTAGGTAACTTATTATTATTAAAAACCAGTGCCAAAATCGTAAAAGTTAAGAAACACAGATATGCCGTTAAAGTTATTTTCGAATTTTCACTATGCAAACTCATTGCTCTGCTAGCATCCTCATAAACTTGGTTAGATAAATTACCGCCCATTCTTAATTCTTCTTCAGAAACACCCCTACTATTTAATATCTTTATTGATGAGTTCCTATAGGACCTTGGATAGTCATATTGATGATAATTCTTAATTATATCTATTAATTTAGTCGTGTCATGGTTCTGTAAAATGGCAAATTCTGTAGAATTCTCGTCTAATAATTTATTTATTTCTTCTTCAGATTCTTCATCTGCTTTAAATAGTTTTTTAATAGGTTCTGATATAAAACTAAAACTGATTATTGGCTTATCAAAAGTAGCAGTCCTGGTGAGATAAATACTTAAAGGGAACATGATCATTGTAGGCAACCAAGCTGCCAGTACCGGATCTATTTTTCCATTGTATCCGCTATTTTTAGCAAATAACCCAATGAAATGATAGGTTAAAAACAAAAAGATGGCTACAACCATTGGCAGTCCAAGTCCACCTTTTTTAATCAGTGCTCCAAGTGGAGCTCCCACAAAAAACAATATTATACAGGCAAATCCAAGGGTAAATTTCTCATGATAAGCATAAACATGCTTATTTAGCCATTTATTCTCTCGACTAATTTGAGCATCCTTCGATGATATTACATCCTTGGTACTTCTTACAGAGTTTATAGCAAGATCTACTAACGAGCTTTTTTTGTTTAGTTCAAACAAATCTGCAATTTCATTTCTATAAATAGAATCGTTTTCAATTTTTAACCCTTTATTCAAATTTTGAATTGCCGACCTGTTGTATATGTTAGAAGAAAATTCCTGGTAGGTATCAGATTTTTTTTGGACTAAGCTATCTATGGTGTAATCTAATTCTTTTATACCAAGCATATCATACTTGCTTGTTATCTGTTTTTCGTCCAGATCTATATTGTTAATTTCGGAAAGATCTACATTAATAGTATATTTTTTGAACTCACTTTTTGCAAAGGGTTTTTTCTGCCGTTCCTTATAATCTTTTTTCTGAATATCATCATAATACCAGCCGTCAAACAAAACTAATTTCAGAATATTAGATTCTTCACTGCTCACCAATTCACCAGTTTTGGAAAGTATAGTTGTATAATTTCCAATTCCACTTGAAGGCTTTTTATGAATTACTACATCTTTTAAGTATTGGCCTCTGTCTCCACTTTTTTCTGCAACTTTAATATTAATATTACCAATATCGTTGAATTGTCCTTCGGCAATTGCCATTGCTGGTTTAAGTTTCGCTATATTCTTCCTTAAATTATATGAATTATATTGCGCCCAGGGAATGACATTATTAGAAATAAAGAAAGTAGCAATTCCCAGAATCACAATAAAAACACTTAAGCTACGCATGGCTCGTTGCAACGAAATTCCTGTAGATTTCATTGCTGCAAATTCATAGTTTTCAGCGAAATTCCCAAATACCATTATAGAAGTTAACAAAATGGTAAGTGGAAGAATTAATGGAATAAGTGTAGGTGTTATATACATCAGGAATTTCACTACAACCGCGATATCCAAATCTTTTCCTGCTAGCTCTGTTATATATAACCAAACAGCCTGTAAAACAAATATTAGCATGAGAATTACAAACACACTTATAAATGTTTTTAAATATGCAGTTAATATGTATCTGTCAAGTATTTTCACCTTTTTTCACCAAACTAATCCAGTTTGTTGATGTAGTAATCTTTGTATTTACTTTCATCAAAGGTAAATAAGGATTTGGATAATTGCTTGTTTGTTTTAAAAGAATTAACAGTCAAAGTGGTTCTGGTTCCGTTATTTCCAATTTCAATCAAATTGTATATGTGTTTTGTTTGTATATCTATACCTAGCAAAATATTTTTTATTTCAGAATCTGAAGTTATTGGATTTAATTTCACATATTGTATTTTTCGTCCTTTTATGTTTTGTACTATATCCATGTTATAAGTAAAACCGTCTTCATAGAAAGATAACATTTTACTTGGTGTTACCGTATTCTCGTCATTGAAATCTTCTTTAGAAATAGTTACTTCTTCATCCTCTGGACTAATACTGTAAAGAGTTGTTCCATCATATATCCTTGTAGTACCCAAAATATTTAGGACATATTTATTGCCTTCCAGAACGACATCACCACGAGTCTCTTGTTTTATATTTTCCTCAGAATTATCAAGAACATATTTAAATTCAATCCAAATGTTATCATAGCTTTTTACTTTTTCTGAAACTTCATTCAACAATGCTTTTGCCTCGGAAGAATTTTGGGCAAAGCTTGCACTATTTACTAACAAGATCAATAAAATTATAAGTCTTTTCATTTTTCGTTATGTAATATTTTAAATTTTATTTTCATTTTCTAACAGGTATTCTAAAGAAGTTAAATCCGGGACCAAAACCTGTCTGGCTTTACTTCCTTCAAACTGTCCAACAATTCCTGCGGCTTCCAATTGATCTATTAATCTTCCTGCTCTATTATATCCTAGTTTAAGCTTTCGCTGCAATAAGGAGGCTGACCCTTGTTGAGCCGTTACAATTATTTCGGCTGCTTCTCTAAACAAGGCATCTCTGTCTTCTATATCTATATCAATACTTGTGCCACTTTCTTCACCAACATATTCTGGTAAAATATATGCACTGGCATATGCTTTTTGCGATCCAATAAAGTCTGTTATTCTGCCTATTTCTGGAGTATCAACAAAAGCACATTGCAATCGAATCATATCATTCCCTTGAGTAAACAGCATATCTCCTCGACCTATTAATTGGTCAGCGCCTGAGCCATCCAAAATAGTTCTCGAATCTATTTTGGAGGTTACACGAAATGCTATTCGAGCCGGGAAATTAGCTTTTATAATACCAGTAATTACATTTACCGAAGGTCGCTGTGTTGCAATTATTAAATGAATTCCTATGGCTCGGGCCAATTGAGCTAATCTGGCAATAGGCGTTTCCACTTCCTTACCAGCTGTCATTATTAAATCTGCAAATTCATCAACAACCAAAACAATGTAAGGTAAATAATGATGACCCTCATTAGGATTTAGTTTTCGAGCTTTAAATTTTTCGTTGTATTCTTTAATATTTCGACACAGGGCATTTTTAAGCATTTCGTATCGATTATCCATTTCAATACATAAGGAATTCAAGGTATTGATAACCTTTGTATTGTCGGTTATGATAGCCTCTTCACTATCTGGTAGTTTGGCGAGATAATGTCGTTCTATTTTATTGAATAATGTTAATTCTACTTTTTTAGGATCGACCAAAACAAACTTAACTTCTGCCGGATGTTTTTTATAAAGCAATGAGGTTAGTACAGCATTAAGACCTACTGACTTACCTTGTCCAGTTGCTCCTGCCATAAGTAAATGTGGCATTTTGGCTAAGTCTACAACAAAGGTTTCATTACTAATCGTTTTTCCTAAAGCAACAGGTAATTGCATTTCTGCCTTCTGAAACTTTTGAGAGGAAATAACAGAATGCATAGAAACTACAGTTGCATTTTTATTGGGCACTTCAATACCAATAGTACCTTTACCTGGAATAGGAGCAATGATCCGAATACCCAAAGCAGAAAGTGATAATGCAATATCATCTTCCAAATTCTTGATTTTGGAAATCCTGACTCCAGCTTCAGGTACAATCTCATATAAGGTTACTGTTGGACCTATTGTTGCTTTTATACTGGCAATGCCAATATTGTAATTATTTAGGGTTTCAACGATTTTATTTTTGTATTCCTCTAGTTCCTCCTGATTTATAGTAATTCCCTCAGTATTATATTTTTTTAATAGATCTAAAGAAGGGAATTGATAGTTGCTTAATTCTAAAGTCGGATCAAATTCACCAAAGTCCTCAACCAACTTATTGGCCAAATTATCTGTTTCGGCTAATTCTTCTTCCACAGTTTCTATCTTCATTTCCAGATCGTCTTTAAGGACTTCAGTTTTTTGATTTATACTCTTTGTCTTTTTAAGAGTTGGTTCTATATTTTCCAAAGGTATTTCCAATGCTGATTTGATTTCTTCTGCTTCTGCACTCAAGTTATTATCTACAGAAATTATGGATTCTTGACTTTTGAAATCGTCTTTTATCTCATTTTTAGCTGATTTAAAAAGATTCTTAATACTGTCTGCCGAAATCTTAAATCGTATGCTCAAATATGTAATTAAACCTAAAATAAGTAAAAGTACGATACCAATTTTGCCAATGTAATCCTGTAAAAAACTATTAATTTCAAAACCAATGGTACCGCCTAATATTGGGTTTGTTTTAGCAAAAAACCCAAATAGAATTGAAAACCATATAGCAATTAAAGTACCCCAAAACCAATGTTTAGATAATCTAAATTTGCTGGTACCGGATAATAAATAGATTCCGGATAAGAATAAGAGTCCAGAGAAAATGAATGAAGCAATACCAAATCCTTTTTGAATAAAAAAGTCACTCAACCATGCACCTAATTTACTCGCCCAATTTTCTGCTTTAACATCCCTTGACGCAAATTCATTCAAAGCACTTTGGTCAGCTTCTCCTGTAAAGAAAAATGAAAAGAATGAAATAAAAAGCAATAGACTTGAGATGATCAAAAAACTACCAAAAATTAATCTCTGTTGATTTGATAGTCTAAATTTTGATTTTTTAGCATTCGAAGTTTTAGAAGTCTTACTTTTTTGCTTTTTTTTGGCCATTAATCACTAATTAGATTGAAACAAAAATACAAATTACAAACGTTTATCCTATCTGTATAGTATTTTAAAACAGCTTTGGATAGTAAATAATTATTCCGGCTAAAACTGCAACAAAAGCAGCGAAGAAAACAGCTCCAGCCGAAATATCTTTTATAAAGCCAATTTTATGATGATGCTCAGGATGAATGAAGTCTGCTATTTTTTCAATTGCAGTATTAATACCTTCCAAACTCATAACTAATCCTATAGCTAGAATTTGAATGATCCATTCTGTAGGGGAGATATTAAAATAAAATCCGGCAATAGTAACTAAAGCAGCAATTACAAATTGAATTTGTATGCTGGCTTCTGTTTTAATCAATAATATAGCACCTTTAAATGCCAACTTTATACTTTTTAGTCTGTTGACTAAAAACGATTCCTTTTTGGACATTTAATCGTATAACGCTTCTAAAGCTGCCTTATAATTAGGCTCATCGACAGTTTCTTCCACCTGTTCTGTATATTTAACAATACCATTTTCATCAATTACAACGACGCTTCTGGATAATAAGGCTTCTAATGGCCCATTAATGAAATTCACACCATAAGATTTACCAAAACTTCCATCTTTGTAATCGGACAGACTAATAACGTCGTTCAATCCTTCAGCACCACAAAAACGTGCATGAGCAAATGGCAGGTCATGAGAGATGCATAAGACTTTTGTATTATCTAATTCGCTTGCTTCTTGGTTGAATTGTCTTACGGATGCCGCACATGTTCCCGTATCTATGCTAGGGAAAATATTTAAAACAAGTTTATTACCTGCAAATTCACTTAGTGATTTAGTAGAAAGATCCGTTGCAGTAAGTTTAAAATCAGGTGCTTTGGTACCTATTTGAGGTAATTCCCCAGAAGTTTGAATTGTATTTCCTTTTAATGTAACAGTTGCCATATATTATTTTTTAATGATTGTTGTAAAAGTATGAATATTTAATAAAAATTCAATTTAGAATAAATGATTTTATCTATAAAAATGCTTATTAACACAAATTAACGGTTTTAGTTAAAGTTATAATAATTAATTAATTACTGTTTAATAAAAACATATATTTGTTAAACAAAATTATAAACAATTAAAAAACACATTATGAAAACATTAAAATTTTTAAAAGTATTTACCGTAGTATTTTCTTTACTAATAGGTTCAAGTGCAATTGCACAGGATAAAAATATAGTTGAGACGGCAATAGGTTCTGAGGCTCATACAACATTGGTTGCGGCAGTAAAAGCAGCAGATCTGGTTGGAGTATTAACTAGTGAAGGTCCTTTTACCGTATTTGCACCAACAAACGATGCATTTGCAAAACTCCCTGAAGGAACAGTAGAGTCTCTATTAAAAACAGAAAATATAGGTACATTACAGTCGATCCTAACTTATCATGTTGTAGCAGGAAAATTTATGGCTGCTGATGTCATTGGTTTGGTAAAAAAGAACAATGGAAAAGCAACAATTCCAACAGTTAATGGTGGAAATTTAATTGCAATGATAAAAGATGGATCTGTTTATATTACAGATGCTAATGGAAATTCTGCTAAAGTTATAGCTGCAGATTTAGATAACACAAATGGTGTTATTCACGTTATTGATTCAGTTGTATTGCCAATGTAATTGGTAGTATAACATTTTGGTTGGTTAGAGAAACCTCTTCTTCGTTGAAGAGGTTTTTTTTGTTAAAATTAATAGGGCATTTTAGTTTAATAAATTTTATCAATTTTTATATAACTTAAAAAGATAAAGTTAGACTGTTTATTAACCGCTAATTATTAACTTTATAAAAATCAAAAAATCACTAAAAAATTTCAATAATGGATAACAGTAAAAAAGCAAGTACATCGGCTTATAACATGAATGGTGAAAGTAAGTGCCCTTTTTCAAGTGGTGCTGTTAAGAAAAGTGCTGGTGGAGGAACTTCCAATCGTGATTGGTGGCCTAATCAATTAAATTTAAATATTCTACGTCAACATTCTTCATTAATCAAATCCAATGGGTGAAGATTTTAATTATGCAGAAGAATTTAAAAGACTTGATCTTAAATGCTATTAAAAAAGATTTATATGATTTAATGACAGATTCACAAGATTGGTGGCCTGCAGATTATGGTCATTATGGTCCATTTTTTATTCGAATGGCATGGCATAGTGCTGGAACATATCGAATTGCTGATGGTCGTGGTGGAGCAGGTTCTGGTACACAACGTTTTGCACCATTAAATAGTTGGCCAGATAATGGAAATCTTGATAAAGCAAGATTATTATTATGGCCTATTAAACAGAAATATGGAAAGAAAATTTCATGGGCAGATTTAATGATTCTTGCAGGAAATTGTGCTTTAGAATCAATGGGATTTAAAACCTTTGGTTTTGCTGGTGGACGAGAAGATGTTTGGGAACCAGAACAAGATATTTATTGGGGAACTGAAACAGAATGGTTAGGAGATAAGACGATATACAGGAGATGGTGAATTAGAAAATCCTCTTGGAGCTGTTCAAATGGGATTAATTTATGTAAATCCAGAAGGACCAAATGGAAATCCTGATCCACTGAAATCTGCAGTATGATATTCGTGAAACATTTGGTCGTATGGCAATGAATGATGAAGAAACAGTTGCTCTTAGTTGCTGGTGGACATACTTTTGGAAAAGCACATGGTGCTGCAGATCCTGATAAATATGTTGGAAGCAGAACCAGCAGGTGCACCTATTGAAGAGCAAGAGTATTGGTTGGAAAAATTCATTTGGATACTGGTGTGGGAGATGATACTATTACAAGTGGTGTAGAAGGTGCATGGACACCAAATCCAACTCAATGGAATAATGATTATTTTGATGTACTATTAGGTTATGATTGGGAATTAACAAAAAGTCCAGCTGGTGCTCATCAATGGACACCTACTGCGGCATCCAATGCAAGAACTGGTTCCCGCAGCTCATGATTCTATCCAAACAAGAACCTTTAATGATGACGACTGCAGATATGGCACTAAAAATGGATCCTATTATACGTACAAATTTCTAAACGTTTTCATGAGAATCCAGAATGAGTTTGAAGATGCATTTGCACGAGCATGGTTTAAATTAACACATCGTGATATGGGACCAATTGCTCGTTATTTGGACCTGAAGTACCTAAAGAAGAATTAATCTGGCAAGATCCAATTCCAACAGTGAATCATAAATTGATAAATGATAAGGATATTGCAGAATTAAAAACTAAGATTCTGGAATTCAGGGTTATCTGTTTCTCAATTAGTTTCTACAGCTTGGGCATCAGCTTCTACATTCAGAGGTTCAGATATGCGTGGAGGTGCAAATGGTGGACGTATTCGCTTGGCACCTCAAAGAGATTGGGAAGTAAATAATCCAGTGCAATTATCTAAAGTTTTAGATACATTAGAAGCTATTCAAAGCGACTTTAATAATAATCAATCAGATGGTAAGCAAGTTTCAATGGCAGATTTAATTGTTTTAGGCTGGATGTGCAGGTATTGAAAAAGCTGCTAAAAATGCTGGTACAAAATATCAACGTTCCTTTTACACCTGGTAGAGGAGATGCGTCTCAAGAGCAAACGGATATAGAATCATTTGCGGCCCTTGAACCTTTGGCTGATGGATTTAGAAATTATATGTCTAAGAAATAATACTGCAACTGCAGAAGAAATGTTGGTTGATCGAGCACAATTGTTAACACTTACTGCTCCTGAAATGACAGTTCTTATTGGTGGATTACGTGTACTGAATACAAACTATGATGGTTCTAATCATGGTGTATTTACAAAGAATACAGAAAAGCTTACAAATGATTTCTTTGTGAATTTGCTTGATATGAGTACAACTTGGAAAGCAACTTCAGAAGATGATAAGATTTTTGAAGGACACAATCGTGCTACAGGAGAACATAAATGGACTGGAACCAGAGCTGATCTTATTTTTGGTTCGAATTCAGAATTAAGAGCTCTTGCCGAAGTATATGCTTGTGAGGATTCTCAAGAAAAATTCGTAAATGATTTTGTGGCAGCTTGGACTAAGGTGATGAATCTTGATAGATTTGATTTGGCATAGTGTCAAAGCAAAATATTAAATTATTAAAAACCACTTCTATTGAAGTGGTTTTTATTTTTTATAAAACGATTTATAAAAGTTATCCTTAATTAATTAGCTAAAAAGAGTATTTTATTTTGAGACTAATTTTCTGATCTTAATTTTGAAATAAGCAAAAAACAGTGTCATTATTGGACTGATCAGATTAAAAAATGCGTACCAAACATATTCTCCAGTTCCAACGCCTAATGTTTTAGATTGATAGGCTCCTCCCGTATTCCAAGGAAATAAGATTGAAGTAACTGTTCCAGCATCTTCTAAAGTTCTGCTTAAATTTTCTGGAGCAAGTCCTTTGTCTTTAAAAGCCTTTTCATACATCTTTCCTGGAACTACAATTGCCAGATATTGATCACTGGCAGTCCCGTTAAAGAAAATACAGGTAACTGTCGTGCTTGCAAACAAACCAAAAGTGGATTTTGCAATTTTTAATAAAGTATCACTAATTTTTTGAAGCGCTCCAATTTCTTGCATTATACCACCAAAGAACATGGCGCACAGGATTAGCCATATAGTAGAAAGCATGCCTGCCATTCCTCCAGAAGAAAATAATTCATTTTCATCCAAAATGATATTTCCAGTCGATATATAAACATCAGTAATCATAGAATTCATAACACCTTTGTAAGCAGAATGAAAATTAAAAATTTTACTATCTGCCACATTTATAACTATGTCTGGTTGAAAAATAACAGCGAAAACACCAGCCAGAATAGTACCTGTAAAAAGAGCCGTTAATGGTTTTGCTTTTTTAACTATCATGACAATAACCACAACAGGAACTATAAATAATAAAGGTGAAATATTAAACGTATTCTGAATACTGTCAACTAATGCCGAGGTATCCTGTAACTCATTTCCACTGTATTTAAATCCTAAAAACAGAAATATAATTAGAGTTATGGATATGGACGGAACCGTAGTGTAGGCCATATATCTAACATGTGTAAATACATCAGTTCCTGCCATTGCCGGAGCTAAATTAGTTGTATCACTCAATGGAGACATTTTGTCCCCAAAATAGGCTCCTGAAAGCACTGCTCCTGCAATAACTCCCAGAGGTAAGCCCAATGCTTTACCAATTCCCATAAGCGCAATTCCTATGGTCGCTGTTGTCGTCCACGAGCTTCCCGTTGCTAAAGAAATAATAGAAGATATTATTAAGGCAGCTGCTAAAAAGTAAGTTGGGTTTAGGATTTTTAGACCATAGTAGATCATTGTCGGAATTATTCCACTTACCATCCATGTTCCCGCCAAAGCACCAACCATTAGTAATATAAAAATTGCAGAACCTGTAGATTTTACATTATCTACAACTGCTTCGAGCATATCATCATAAGATATTTTTTTTGAAAATCCGATTATGGCGGCAATAACTCCTGCAAAAATTAATGCAAACTGATTTGCACCACCTGTAGCATTATCTCCATAAACAAATACATTATATGCCAGAATAATTATTAAAACTATAATTGGAATTAGGGCTTCCCAAAAGCGAATATTTTTACTTTTTTGCTGTTGATCTTCAAACTGTGATGCTGGAAAAAGCTTTTCGTCTTGCATTTGTTGTTTTTAAGCCTTGTAATGTTACGACTTTACCATAAACTTTGCAAATTGATTAAGTTGTGTACATTTGTTTTTAACAATTATGGATTCATTAACTCAAATAGTATTAGGAGCTGCTTGCGGTGAGATTGCCTTAGGTAAAAAAATTGGTAATAAAGCTTTGCTTTTTGGTGCCATTGGTGGTACAATTCCGGATTTGGATGTTTTTGTTGGTAGCTGGTTGTTCCAGAACGAAATAGATTCTATGGCTTTCCATAGAGGGTTTATGCATTCTATAGTGTTTGCTATTTTGGCGTCCTTGGTTTTGGGTTATTTAGTCCATTGGCTTTACAACACAGGAAAAAGACTTGGAAGTACGACCAGAACCGATTGGATATGGTTATTTTTTCTATCCATTTTCACACATCCTTTATTAGATAGTTTTACACCTTATGGAACTCAATTATTCTTGCCATTTTCCAATTATCGGGTTGCAGTTAACAATATTTCTGTGGTTGATCCTATTTATACCTTACCTTTTTTATTGTGTTTGATAATAGTTATGTTCTTTAGAAGAACAAGTAACAGAAGAAGACTTATGGAATAAGATCGGAATTGGTATCAGTTCTATTTATATGCTTTTAACTTTGATTAATAAAGTCTATATAAACAATGTGTTTGAAAAATCTCTTAAGAAGAATGAGATTTCTTATACCAGATTTCAAACACAGCCTTCAATTTTTAATAATGTGTTGTGGTATGGAATAGCTGAAAATAAGAATGAATATCATGTGGCATTTTATTCTTTGTTTGATAGAAGTAATAGATTTTCTGATTGGCAGCAGTTACCTAAAAATCATGATTTAGTTCCAATGGCAAATAAAGATATACAGACCTTATCCTGGTTTAGTAATGGGTATTATAATATTATTCCTTTGGATTCTGTTGGTCAATATCGATATAACGATTTGCGTTATCCATTGCTGAATACAGAAGACCCGAATTCCTCTGTATTTAGTTTTACGATCTATAAAGATGATGAACGCTGGAATATTTTGCCATTTCAAGGGAGACCACCTTCCAGTGAAGATCTTATCGTGTTTTGGGAACGAATTAAAGGAAGAGAATAAACCTTTCAGGTATATATAACCTGAAAGGTTTCTTTATTATTTATGCTAATTCTGGTTTTAAAACATCTAAATCAATCATACATTGCTTCATCATTTGGTATGTACGCTCAATATCATTATCCAATCCAATAGAGAAACGAATTAAACCATCGCTTAAGCCCATTTCTTTTTGTTCATCTTCTGGAATTTCTGATGAGGTTGAAGTGCCAGGAGCACTAAATAAAGTTTTGTAAAAACCTAGACTTACTGCTAAATAGCCTAATTTGTTATGTTGCATTCGCTCCATTAAATCATTGGCTTTGTCAATGCAACCAACATCAATAGTAAGCATACCTCCAAAACCAAACTCGTCATTCATCATAGTTTTCATTTGTTCGTGAGAAGGATGTGATTGTAATCCAGGATAAACAGTTTTTAATCCATCTTTTTCAAATTTTTCAGCTAAATATTGTGCATTATAACTATGTTGTTTAACTCTTAAGTGTAAAGTTCTTAAGTTTTTCATAATCGATGCAGCACGCAAACTATCCATTGTTGAACCTAAAAGCATGCAAGCTCCATCGTTTACATTTCGTAATTGATCTATAAAATCTTGTGTGCCACAAATTACACCTCCAACAGTATCATTGGTTCCATTTATAAATTTTGTTAAACTGTGTATGACAATATCTGCTCCAAGCTTGTATGGAGAAATAGATAGCGGTGAAAACGTATTGTCTACCACAAGTTTAAGATTATGCTTTTTAGCAATTTTTGCCAATCCTTTAATATCTGCAATTTCTAACAAAGGATTACTAACAGCTTCACAGAAAATCATTTTAGTGTTTTCAGTAATTGCAGCTTCCACCTTATCTAATTTCGTTATATCAACAAAAGATGTATTAATATTAAGTTTAGGCGCAAAATTCTTTAGGAAAGCATAGGTTCCACCATAAATAGTTCTACTACTTACTATATGATCTCCAGCGTCACATAGTTGAAGCATAACAGGAGTAATTGCTCCCATTCCAGAAGCTGTTACATGCGCTGTTTCCGTACCTTCCATAGCAGCAATGGCTTCGCCTAAATACAAAGTGCTTGGTGAGGAATGCCTTGAATACAAATAACATCCTTCAGCTTTACCTTCAAAGGTGTCAAACATTTTTTTTGCAGATAAAAAAGTATAGGTTGCAGAATCTGAGATAGAAGGATTAACACCTCCAAACTCACCAAAATGATGATGGTCTTGTACGTCGTTTGCTGGTTTGAATTTCATGACAGTAAGATTATTGGTTTGTTACACAAATTTCCGAATAAAAAGATTAAAAATCAATAGAAATAGTAAAATATAGAAAATAAAACTATTAAATCGCATAATTATAGATATATTTGTTATAATTAAATATTAATGATGTGATTAACTGAAAATTTTTCAAAATGAAAATGGATACTGTAGATCATAGGTTGCTGGAATTGCTTCAGAAGGATAGCAAACAGACCAATAAAGAACTTTCAAATAAATTAAATTTGTCAGTGACTGCTATTTATGAACGCATAAAGAAATTGGAAAAGACTGGAGTAATATATAAGTACGTCGCTTTAATTAGAAAAGAGAAGGTTAACAAAGGTTTTGTAGCATTCTGCCATGTAAAATTGGTTCAACACTCTCAAGAATATGTAGTTAAATTTGAAAAAGAAGTTACTAACTTAAATGAGGTTCTTGAATGTTATCATATTAGTGGAGATTATGATTATTTACTTAAAGTTTTAGTTGAGGACATGGAAGCCTTTAGAGAATTTATGGTTGAAAAGTTAACTACAATTAATCATATAGGAAGTACTCATAGTATGTTTATGATAAACGAAGTAAAGCATACAACAGCAATTTCTATCTAAATTTATATATGCAGTCATCTAAGTATAAACTATCTGAATTATTTATTCTTTTTATTGTGTTTCCTATTGCTATTGCAATAGATTTCCCTATTTGGATAAAATTTATAATTGGAATTTTGGGTTTTATATATGTAATATATGTCCTGCTTAAAATAGAAAAGAATAAGTTTAAATTGTCATCAACAATTAATTGGAGAAGATTCTGGAAAGCAACGTCATTAAAACTTCTGTTTATTGCTTTTATAACCTTGCTGTATGTTTGGTTTACAGATGAAAGTCATTTGTTTATAGTTATAAGAACTAAGCCTTTATTATGGGTTATTATCTTATTTGTATATTCTTTCTTATCAGTATATCCACAGGAATTATTATATAGAACTTTCTTTTTTCAACGTTATCAATACCTCGTAAATAATGAGAAGTTGTTTATTTTTATAAATGCTATTATCTTTTCTTTAGGACATCTATTTTTTAAAAATACATTGGTTATTGTACTGACCTTTTTAGGTGGATTACTATTCGCTTTTACATACCATAAGACCAAGTCAACATTATTGGTATCCATAGAACATGCCATTTATGGTTGTTGGTTATTTACAATTGGAATGGGTAGCATGTTAGGATTTCCATCTTAATAAATAAAATCCTTCGATCGTAAGTGTAAATTTGTATTTTTGTAACCAATTTTTTCTTGTTTTGTCATGCTGAGCGCAGTCGAAGCATCTCTTTAATTTATAACAATTATTATTATGAATAAATACGATGTAGCAATTATTGGTTCTGGTCCTGGAGGATATGTTGCAGCAATTCGCTGTGCACAATTAGGAATGAAAACTGCAATTATAGAAAAATATTCCACACTTGGTGGAACTTGTTTAAATGTTGGTTGTATACCAAGTAAAGCGCTTTTAGATTCTTCACATCATTATGAAGATGCAGTAAAACATTTTGAAGAACATGGCATTGAAATTCCAGGAGAGATCAAAGTAAATCTTGAGAAAATGATTGCTCGTAAACAAGCCGTTGTTGATCAAACAACTGGTGGAATAGATTTCTTAATGAAGAAAAATAAGATTGATGTATATGAAGGATTAGGGTCATTTAAAGATGCTACTCATATTAATATTTCAGGTGAAGAAACTACAGAAATTGAAGCAAAAAATACAATTATAGCAACTGGAAGTAAACCTTCAAGTTTTCCTTTTATAAACATTGATAAAGAACGAGTTATAACTTCTACAGAAGCCTTAAAACTTAAAGAAATTCCAAAACATTTAATTGTTATTGGTGGAGGTGTTATTGGTCTAGAACTTGGACAGGTTTACAGACGTTTAGGATCAGAAGTAACTGTTGTTGAATACATGGATAGAATTATTCCAACTATGGATTCTGGTTTGTCAAAAGAACTTAATAAAGTATTTAAAAAGGCAAAGTTTAAGTATGAATGTATCTCATAAAGTAAAATCTGTTGAACGAAAGGGAGATGAGGTCATTGTAAAAGCAGATAACAAAAAAGGAGAGGAAGTAGAATTTAAAGGTGATTACTGTTTGGTATCTGTTGGTCGTCGTCCTTATACAGATGGATTAAATGCTGAAGCTGCAGGAGTGAAATTAAACGATAGAGGACAAGTTGAAGTGAACGATCATTTACAAACAAGTGCATCTAATATTTATGCAATTGGTGATGTAATTAAAGGTGCTATGTTAGCACATAAAGCTGAAGAAGAAGGTGTTTTTGTTGCAGAAACTATAGCTGGACAAAAACCACATATCGATTATAATTTAATTCCTGGTGTTGTTTATACATGGCCAGAAGTAGCTGCAGTTGGAAAAACAGAAGAAGAATTAAAAGAAGCTGGAGTAGATTATAAAGTTGGACAATTCCCAATGCGCGCATTAGGTAGAAGCAGAGCCAGTATGGACCTTGATGGATTTGTAAAAATTCTGGCAGATAAAAATACTGATGAAATTTTAGGCGTACACATGATTGGAGCTCGCTGTGCCGATATGATTGCTGAAGCCGTTGTTGCGATGGAGTATAGAGCATCTGCTGAAGATGTATCACGTATGTCTCATGCGCATCCAACATTTACAGAAGCTATTAAAGAAGCTGCTTTAGCTGCTACTGAAGATAGAGCACTTCATATATAATATTAAGACAAATAGAAAGAAAATGTCACACTGAGCTTGTCGAAGTGTCTTTAAAAATATGAATGCAACCTTTATGGTTGCTTTTTTTATGTTTAATTTTGAAGTATGGAAGAATTAACCCTTAACAACACCAGCACTATTATTTTCTGCAATTTCATTGATCATGCTTGCCTATACCAATCGATTTTTAGCCTATGCGGCTGTAATCAGGAATTTGCATGATAAGTATCTTGAGAAAATGGATGAATCCCTAATTGAGCAAATTAGAAACCTTAAGCTTCGACTTAATTTAACACGCTACATGCAAATTTTAGGAATCACAAGTCTTTTGTTATGTGTGCTTACTATGTTTCTAATTTACATAGATCAACATATAATTGCTATTTGGATTTTTGGGATAGCTTTAGTTCTTTTAATTCTTTCACTGGCACTTTTAATTAAAGAAATTCAAATTTCGGCAAAAGCACTTAAACTTCATTTAAGTGATATTGAAAGCCATTTGAAGGAAAAATAAGATTGTTTTTTATTTAATTCTGGAACCAATTAATTCAATATCAGCTGTTGACCAACTCTCTTTTAACAAGCCTTCGATGTGATTCAGATTTTTTGTGTCATTTAGTTTTTGGTAGGCTAACTTTAAACCATGTTGTGCCCAACCATTTTTTGGTAAACGATCTAAATCATCTTCATAAGTTCTAATAGCTTCTTTGAATTGTTCAGCTTCAATTTGTACAGCTCCTAAATGATGTCTAACAGAAAAAAACCAATCTGGTGGTTCATTATAGTTTAAGGCGTCTTCAAGTACAACAGTTTCTTTTAATATATTTAGACTATTATCAAAATTACCTTCTTCGGCTAATATTTCAGCTTTCAGAACATTTTTAGCAATTATAACCAAATCATAAACTGTATTAATCTCCCAAACAGTCACATCTTTCAAACTTTCATCCTTGGCTAATGTTTCAAGTTTAGATAATTCGTCTTTGGCTTTATTCAAATTATTTGTTCTTAAATATGTCATTCCCTGAGCATAATGCTTGATTGATTCGGGATATTTTAGATCATACGTTTTTAAATCCATTTTCAAAATGTCATCCCATTTACCTAGTTTTACTGCGACATAATATGGAATTACATAATAGTGTTGCAAAGTTCCCCAACCTGGTTCTTTCATAATTTCAGGATGTACATGTTCAGATACTTTATTAGCACCAATCATAGCCCAATAACTATTTCCTTCTAAAGTTGCTGTGGCTGCCATAAAGTGATAATTATGCGGATAATAGGCAAGAGGATATGCACCTTGTGCATGGCATAATGTTACATAAGAACTATCTGCTTCTACTGCTCTAATATTAGATAGTGTTCCTTTGTGATATTCTCCAGTTCTAATGTAAACATGAGATGGCATATGTAATAAATGACCTGCTCCAGGGACTAATCCATCATCGAAAGCTTTTGCTGAAGCATTGGAACGTTCTGGAGTATTAGACATTTCCACAGCGTGAATATAAAAATGATGAGCTCCAGGATGTTTCGGGTTTTGTGCAATTAGTTTTTCTAAAAGTGTCACTATCTCTGGAGTCCATTCCTTCGGATTACCTTCTTTATCAAATAAATCCCATGGATGCAAATTCATGATTGATTCTGCATAAAGTGCACTTATTTCTGGATCATTTGGATACTGTTCGTATAATGCTTCCATAGCTTTAGAATAGTCAATATCCAACTGGCTTCTATCTTCAGGTGGTTCAGGAGAATAACGAATGGCTAAAGCATTAATAAATGCTTTTTCTTTTTCTGTTCCATAAATAGATAATTTTTTTGCAGTTTGTATCGCATCGTAAGCTCGCTTGTAATTATCGTCTTCCATTCCTGCATTATAATTAGGACCTAAAACATAAGCATATCCAAAAAATGCCATGGCGCAGTCTGGATCTAATTTAGTCGCATAATAAAATGAACGTGCAGCTTCCGCATGATTAAAACCATACGCTAAAACCATACCTTGATTAAAGTACCGTTGGACCAATTTGTTTTTTGTTGAAATAGGATAATCAATGGCATCTAAACCAGTAAATAATGGTGCGATTTTGTCCGTTTTGTACCATTCTGCATCAGTAACCTGTGGTACACATATATATTTTGATGATACTGTTTTTGTCTGTGGCTAAATCTTCTTTGAGAGTTTGATGTTTTTTACAAGAAATGACAATAAAAAGTATTGCGGATAAAATTAGAATCCCCTTTTTCATGATTTTAATAGTTGGTTAATAGTTGATTATGAATGGTAAGATACAATAAATTATGTGCCCAGATAAAAGTGAATCATTTGGTTTATTTTTTACCTTTAAGCTATATATTTAAAAACTTATGAAATTATTTAGAGGAATTAGGCAAAATCTAATAAAAGAAGGAAAATTAAAAAGATATCTTCTTTATGCAATAGGAGAGATTCTATTAGTTATGATTGGTATTTTATTGGCCTTTCAAGTAAGTAGATGGAATGACAACCGAATTAAAAGGAATAATGAATTAAACTATTATCAGAATATAAAGGAACAAATAATTGATGATAGAAATTTACTTAAAGGACAGATTGAATATAATGATTATCATATGGTCCTATTCAAATATGGTAGTAATATTATTGAAATGAATGATAGAAGTAAAATAGATACACTTGGAGTGATAGTTAGAAACCTTACAAATTATTCCGATTTTGATAGAAATGCAGATATCTATGGATCAATGGTTAATAGCGGAGAATTAAGTCTACTTACTAATTTTGAAATTATAGATTTAATTAGAATTCTGGAACAAAGGTATAATTATATAAACAGGATGGAAAACATCCACTATGATGCTGTAATCCAATATGCGGCTCCAAGTATGTCCAATACTATAAAGATGTCTACTAATGAAATTATGAAGCCAGAGGTAGTCTATTCATTCAAATTTCAAAATCTTATTCAGACCCTAATTCAAATTATGGAGGAAAAAAAACACACCTATGTTGATACAATCAATTACATTGATGATGCAATAGAGTTAATAGAAAAAGAGCTTGAAAAGTAATTAAAACAAGTGGGCCTATTGAAAAGTTATTTATCTTTTCTTATTCCTCTTATTATAATTCTTATCACCTCGTGTTTTGGGCTTTTTGTCATTCCTGCGAAGGCAGGAATCCACAAATAAATTCAGTTTTGTTAATTTAGTATTGACAATGTTTAAAACCCAACATCAATATTATTTATATATCCTTTCAAATAAGTACAATGGGACTTTATATATTGGTGTTACAAATGATCTAGAAAGAAGAATGTTTGAACATAAAAACAAATTAATTGAAGGTTTTACCAAAAAATATGGGTTGAATAAATTAATGTACTTTGAAGTCTATCAGTACGTTAATGATGCCATAAAAAGAGAAAAGAATCTAAAAAAATGGAAACGAGAATGGAAAATAAAACTGATAGAAGAAGAAAATCCAAATTGGAGTGATTTGTCTAAAAGCTGGAATCATTTAGAAGAATGAATAATTAAGTTTTAGAGTGGATTCCTGCCTTCGCAGGAATGACAAACTACTTCTTTCTATTCCGCTTATTATAATTCTTATCACCTCGTGTTTTAGGCTTTTTATATTTTTTGACTATTTCGCGTCTATAACTGCCACCTAAATTTTCCTTTAGGTTCTTTTCAGATTTTTCATGAAAAGCAGGTCCTGGAGCATCTTCGTCTCGTCTTTTTAAAGGATTGTATGGTTCTTTTAGCTGAGGTCTTTCTTCTTCTATTAACTCTTTAGAGATTTCTATCGAGTTTGGAATTTCAAGCAACGGAATTTCCATCTGCATTAAACTTTCAATAGCATCAACATATTCCTGTTCCTTTTCGGTAGAGAATAAAATGGTATGTCCTTCACGTTCTGCACGACCTGTTCTACCAATTCGATGCATATAATTTTCCGGAAAAGTTGGTGTATCAAAATTAATAACATGCGAAATGTTATCAATATCCAAACCACGAGCCATCACATCTGTAGCAACCAATATCCGATTGAATCCATTTCGGAATTGCTCAATACTTCGTAGTCTGTAGTTTTGAGTTTTATTGGAATGAATCACACACAATTCATCACTGAATGTTTCAGCCAGTTTTTCAAACAAACGGTCTGCCATTTTTTTATAAGCCACAAATATCAAGACTTTGTTGAATGTTTCACTATCATTTAATAAATGCTCTAATAAATTAACTTTTGTATAAAAGTTTGGCACATTGTATCGTTCCTGAGCAATATTATCTAAAGGTGTTCCTGAAACCGCAACAGAAACACGCTCTGGATTTATAAAGAAATCTGTGATCAAATCATCCACATCTTCTGTCATCGTTGCAGAAAACATGATGTTCTGTCTTCGCTCCGGTATGATATCAAAAATATTAATAAGCTGATGTCTAAATCCAAGGTCCAGCATTACATCGACCTCGTCTATTACCAGTTTCTGGATAGATTTTAATTTAAGGGTTCTGCTTACTGCCAGATCGTATAATCGACCTGGAGTAGCCACCAAAATATCTATTCCGTGTGCTACTGCTTCCTTTTGCGGATTAATATTGACTCCTCCATAAACACCTAAGACCCGAACATTAATGTATTTAGCTAATTTTTCAATCTCTTCAACAACCTGAATAACCAATTCTCGTGTAGGCACTAAAACTAAAACTCTCGGATTATCCTGAGTTGAATATGCCAAGTTCCTTAAAATAGGCATCATGTATGCAAATGTTTTCCCTGTACCTGTTTGAGCAATACCAACAACATCCTTTCCTGAGCCAACAACATTAAAGGATTGTTCCTGAATTGGAGTAGGCGTATCAAATCCTAAATCTTCCAGAGCATTCAAAAGTTGTTTAGATAAATTTAAATCTTTAAAGATCACTTATTTGGTTTATTTGCTATTGTGGCAAAGATAAATTAATATAATTGTCATGCTTGCGAAGGCAGGCATCTTTTTAATTGAAGTTTAAAGCTCCTTTAATTTATTGGATGTTTAAAGTTTCAAATCATTATTTAATTTCGGTAATTTGCTTGCAATAAATTATAAGTGAGAACAAAGCATACTCAACATATACAAGACATCGACAAATTCATAGAGAAACTCTTGATGTGGTGCCAACAATTTGACGATATTATTTGGTTAGATTCAAACAACTATGAACAATAAATATTCTAAATATGATGCTGTATTAGCCGTAGATGCCTTTACATGTATTCAAACAGATTATCACAATTCTTTTGATAAATTAAAAGAATATCAAACTACAACCAAGGATTGGATATTTGGCTACCTGACTTACGATCTTAAGAATGATATAGAAGATCTGCAATCCAAAAATTATGATGGTTTAGATTTCCCGGATCTCTATTTTTTTCAACCTAAAAAACTCTTTTTTATAAAAGGGAATAAGGTCACAACGAAGTATTTAAACGTCGTTGAAGACGAAATAGAAAAAGATTTTGATGATATATCGAATTTGGTATTAAATACTCATGAAGTTGTCAATTCAAAAAAAAATAAAGAAGCTATAAAAATAAAACTTCGAATCCATAAAGATGATTATTTTGAAAAGATAGAAACTATGTTATTTCATATCCATCGAGGTGATATTTATGAAGCCAATTTTTGTCAGGAGTTTTATTCTGAAGATGTTATGATCGATCCTTTGGAAACCTATCAGCACTTGAATCAGATATCAAAACCACCTTTTGCAACGTTTTTAAAATTAAGTGACAAGTATTTATTTAGTGCTTCTCCCGAACGATATCTTAAAGAAAGCAGGAAGAAATATAATGTCCCAACCTATTAAAGGAACAGCCAAGAGAGATCCTGATATTAGCAAGGATAAAGAATTAATAAAAAATTTATCCGTAGACCAAAAGGAAAGAAGTGAAAATGTAATGATTGTAGATCTGGTCAGAAATGACTTGTCAAGAACGGCAAAAAAAGGTACTGTAAAAGTCAAAGAATTATGTAAAGTATATTCCTTTAAACAAGTACATCAAATGATATCTACAGTTGTGTCTAAAACAAGAAAAGATGTTCATCCTGTTGATGTGATAAAAACAACGTTTCCAATGGGTAGTATGACTGGAGCTCCAAAAATTTCTGCCATGAAAATTATTGAAGAATTAGAGGAAACCAAACGTGGACTCTATTCTGGTGCAGTGGGTTACATTTCTCCCAAAGGCAATTTTGACTTCAATGTTATAATCAGAAGTATTTTATATAATCAATCCAATAAATATGTATCCTATTCTGTTGGTAGTGCTATCACTGCCAAAAGCGACCCACTTAAGGAATATGAGGAATGCTTAATAAAGGCAAAGGCTATGCGAGAAGCGTTGGAAAAGTAATCAGTATTCAGTCGCAGTCCCCTAAAAAATAAATTATGTAACAAACTTTTTTCGCCTCATCAAATTTGAGCCGTTGCACCTTTTCGAAAATCTACAGTATTCAGTCTCAATAATCAGTATTAATCAATCATAAATCAACATTCATAAATCATAATTCGGTCATCCTAAATGATTCCTAAAACTTTTTTTAACTGCAATAAATATTTTCTCGACATTTTCGACGCTTAGTTGCTTTATTTTGGAAATTTCTTCAAAACTTAATTTACCAAAAGCGTATAGATCGACTATGTCGGCAGCCATTATTGGCAACCATCTGTATAAGCCACCAATAAGGTTTTTTGATTTTATTGAAGCCATATCTTCCACTTCAAAGGCATTTAAAACACTTGAATCACTATCATCATAAACAAATACATGTTCACCATTATCTTGCATATAGGAAATATCATTTAATTCGGTGTTCAAAACCAGATCCAAATCTGCATCCACAGTATAATCTTCTTTTAATTTTTCTAATTCATTTTCAAGAATGGAGCTTGTACTCACCGTATTTTTATGGAAAGACTCATTTTTAAATAATTCATCCAGATCCTCATCAATGATTTTAAATAGTCTTAATTTTATTTCCATGGCACTGGAATCTATATCAAACCCGCTTTCATATAATTTCACAATTCCATCGTCGATTATACCATTGGAGAAGTACATGTTTTTAGGCAAAATACGAGTCGATTCTGCTATATATAATCTATGTTTTACGTATGGATGTAAATGTTGAATTGCAGATAGTACTTTTTTATCAAATGCTGACTTTGTCTTCCTGTCATTTATTTCTTGTAGTGAACTCATATTCAAAAAATTTATCATTATCAATTCTAAAGTTACTAAATACTATATATAATAATATGATAAAAATCATGCCTGGTGATGATTTTTAAATAATTGTTAACCGTGTTCAAAGTTGTATATTTACAGCATGTTTGAACAGTTCAGAAACCACGTAAATAAAAACTTCTCATTTTTGGAGGACAGTAGGTTAATAATAGCCATTTCTGGTGGAATTGACAGTGTTGTTTTAGCCCATTTATGCCATGAATTAACTTTGAACTATGTCTTGGCCCATTGTAATTTTAATTTGCGTGGAGATGAAAGTGATGCCGATGAGTCTTTTGTTCTGGATCTTTCTGAAACCATGAATGTTGAAGTGTTTATTGAAAGTTTTGATACGAATAATTATGCAATTGAAAAGAAACTTTCTATTCAAATGGCAGCACGAGAATTGCGATATAATTGGTTCAAGGAATTAGCCGAACAATTAAAGTTCGATTATATATTAACAGCTCATCATGCAGATGACAATCTGGAGACGTTTTTAATTAATTTATCAAGAGGTACAGGATTAGATGGATTAACAGGAATACCAGAAATTAACGGCAATATTGTTAGACCATTATTACAATTTTCCAGAGAACAAATTGAAACTTATGCTGTTACCAATTTGTTGAAATGGAGAGAAGACAGGAGTAACTTATCAGATAAATATTTGCGTAATAAATTGCGTTTGGATGTTATTCCTAAACTAAAAGAAACCAATCCTCAATTTTTGCAAAATTTTAATAAATCGCAAGAATTTCTATTGGATTCAAAGAATATTATTGAAGATAGATTGGATGATGTTTTGGAGAAAACGATTATTCAAGTAACTGAAGACGAAATTCATTACGAAATTGAAATAATCAAAAGTTTATCAGATCCAAAAGCCTACTTGTATGAAATGTTTAAAAATTACGGATTTACCGAATGGAATGATGTTTTAAATCTGTTAGAAGCACAATCTGGAAAGCAAGTATATTCTAATACACATCGTTTGATAAAAGATAGAGATGTGTTGATACTTACTGAAAACACTCAGGAAGTTGAAGGATTTATTTCAGTTGCCGAAACAGTTGATCAAGTAAATACACCTATTGGAATCTTCTTTTTTGATGAAGCAGATGCTATTTTTGGAAAGCGATGTAATATTATTAATGTTGATAAAGATTTGTTAAAGTTTCCATTAACGTTAAGAAAATGGAAGGAAGGCGACTATTTTTATCCTTTTGGAATGAAAGGAAAGAAGAAATTGAGCAAGTTTTTTAAAGATGAAAAACTATCTTTGGTCGCCAAAGAAAATACCTGGTTACTTTGTTCAGGAAATGATGTAGTTTGGGTTGTAAATCAACGGCTTGATGATCGTTACAAAGTAACAGAGAGGACTAAAGATATATTAAAGATAACCTTACAAGAATGAACAGATTTTTAGTTGTATTAATTGCATTTTTTTCATTTTTTAACTCGTTTTCTCAAATTCAACCGGTTAAATGGTCTATTGAAACCGAGAAAATTTCCGATACGGAATACAATCTTATCTATAAAGCATCTATTCAAGAAAACTGGCATTTATATTCTCAAAATCTTCCGGAAGGAGGCGCTATTCCAACTGAGTTTATATATGATTCTATTCAACGTACACAACAATTCAAACTAGTTGGAAAAGCTCTTGAAAGTGAGAGTATAACCAAGTTTGATAAGGTTTTTGAAATGGACTTGACCTATTTTGATGGTGAAGCAAGTTTTACTCAAAAAATAGAGTTAATTGATCCTAGTCTTGAATTGATAGAGAGTGAAATATCATATCAGGCCTGCGATGACCAACTATGTATTTTTGACAGTGAAATAGTTACATTTAATCTTACAGGTTTAACAACAGCTTTAAATAATCTTGAAGGCTTACCGGAGATTGAAGAAAATAGTAAGGCATTATCTGAAAAATTAAAAATAAATGTTACTGGTTGGGATAAATATGAAACGGAAGAAGTAAAAGAAAAAACTAATTTCACCATTTTTATTCTCGGATTTTTAGGTGGTTTAATTGCTTTGCTAACACCTTGTGTATTTCCAATGATTCCGCTAACAGTTTCTTTCTTTACCAAAAGTGCAGACAATTCATCTAAAGGATTAAGGGATTCCATTTTGTATGGTTTCTTCATTTTTTTAATTTATGTATTGTTGAGTTTACCATTCCATTTATTGGATTCACTGGATCCGGAAATACTAAATAACATTTCGACTAATGTGACTTTAAATATTATCTTCTTTATCATATTTATTGCATTTGCCATTTCGTTCTTTGGTTATTTTGAGTTGACTTTACCTCAGTCATGGAGTAATGCCTTAGATAGTAAGGCCAACAAAATAGGAGGTTGGATTGGTGTGTTTTTTATGGCATTAACTTTGGCTATCGTGTCCTTTTCCTGTACAGGACCAATTTTAGGAACCTTATTAGGAAGCTCTTTGACTTCCGATGGCGGAGCAATTCAATTAACAATGGGAATGAGTGGTTTTGGATTAGCATTAGCTTTACCATTTACCTTATTTGCCATGTTTCCAAAATGGTTGAATTCCTTACCAAAATCTGGTGGATGGTTAAATACAGTTAAAGTAGTACTAGGATTTCTAGAGTTAGCATTGGCATTAAAATTCTTATCAAATGCAGACCTTGTAGAGCATTGGGGACTATTAAAACGCGAAGTGTTTATAGGTCTCTGGATTTTGATTGGATTAGGTTTATTCCTTTATTTAATAGGGAAAATAAAATTTCCGCATGATGGACCACTTAAGAAAATTAGCTTTAGCAGATGGTCTTTCGCAATTTTAGTATTGGCATTTGTTATCTATTTGGCTCCTGGAGTATTAAAAAATCCTACCTGGAATCTAAATGCATTAAGTGGCTTTCCACCACCAACACCATACAGTATTTACGAAAGAGATTCAGAGTGTCCTTTAGGATTGAATTGCTACAAGGACTTTGAAGAGGGCGTTGCAGCTGCTAAAGAACAAGATAAACCAATCATGTTGGATTTTACAGGTTGGGCTTGCGTAAACTGTAGAAAAATGGAGGAACAAGTATGGAGTAAGGATAAGGTTTATAATATACTAAGTGAAAACTTTGTAATTATATCTCTATATGTAGATGATAGAAAGGAACTACCAAAAGATGCTCAATTCCAATATTTAAAGCCAAATGGAAATATTAAGAATATTAAGACCATTGGTGATAAATGGGCAACTTTTCAAACCATAAATTTCCAAAATAATTCTCAACCTTATTATGTGTTGCTAAACCACGAAATGGAGTTATTGAATTATCCAGCAGCTTACGTTCCTAATGAAGATGAATATCAGGATTGGTTAAAGGCGGGATTAGAGAATTTTAAAGATTAATTAATGCCATTAGTTGAGTCCGCCTACAATCCTAAGTTTTTATTTAAAAGCGGTCAGTTTTCAACTATTTATTCGGGTATTTTCAGAAGTGTAAATGGCGTCCATCAGGAAAGGGAACGCATTACATTAAAGGACAACGACTTTTTGGATTTAGATTGGAGCTATTCAAAAAATAAAACAGAAAAGCTCATCATTATTCTTCATGGTCTTGAGGGAAATGCACAACGTCCTTATATGTTAGGGACTGCTAAATTATTCAATAATAAGAGTTTTGATGCTGTCTGCATAAATTTCAGAGGTTGTAGTGGCGAACCAAATTTGAAGTACAGGTCCTATCATTCCGGAGCTACGGAAGATCTAGATGAAATAATTAATCATATTTTGGCAACAAAGCATTATTCCGAAATTCATATTAAAGGATTTAGTTTAGGTGGAAACCTTGCTTTAAAATATTTAGGTGAAGAAAGAAATGTAACGAAGAAAATAAAATCTGTTGTTGCTGTCTCTGTTCCTTGTTATTTATATGGATCATGTATTCAATTACATACATTTAAAAATATTCTATATGCTGATAGGTTTAAAAAGCATCTTATTGCAAGATTAAAGCTAAAACAAAAGCAATTTCCAGATATCATATCAATGAAAGAAATTAATTCAATTAAAACACTTAAAGATTTTGATGATGTTTACACTTCTAAAGCACATGGTTTCAAGGATGCTTTAGACTATTATGAAAAAAGTAGCAGCCTTCAATATCTTTCGGATATTAAAGTTCCAACCCTAATAATAAATGCATTGGACGACACCTTTTTATCTCCAGAATGTTTTCCTGTAAAAGAATCAAAACAGAATGATAATTTATATTTAGAAATGCCAAAATATGGAGGGCATGTCGGTTTTTTTGAAAAGAATAATATTTACTATAATGAAATGCGAGCTTTAGAATTTATTCAAAGTTGTGATTAACCAAATTTTATTATTTTTGGCCAAATCCAAAATTAAATGCTTAAAAAGGTATACGGAAGTGCAGTCTTTGGTGTAGATGCCACGACTATAACAGTTGAAGTCAATGTTGATAATGGAATTGGTTATCATCTTGTTGGTCTACCGGATAATGCTATAAAAGAGAGTAATTACAGAATAGCTGCGGCTTTACAAAATAATGGCTATAAGATCCCTGGAAAAAAAATAACCATTAATATGGCACCTGCCGATTTACGTAAAGAAGGTAGTGCTTATGATTTGACTTTAGCCATAGGAATTTTAGCGGCATCCAATCAAATTAATGCAGAAAATTTAGATGAATATTTAATCATGGGTGAGTTATCTCTTGATGGTAGTCTACAACCCATTAAAGGCGCCTTACCAATTGCTGTTAAAGCACGAGAAGAAGGTTTTAAAGGATTCATACTGCCAAATCAAAATGCTAAAGAAGCAGCAATTGTTGGTGATCTAAAAGTTTTTGGTGTCGATAATATTGAGCAAGTCATAAATTATTTTGATAAAGGAGAAACTTTGGAACAAACCATTATAAATACTAGAGAAGAGTTCTATAAAAATTTGGATTATCCTGAATTCGATTTTTCCGATGTTAAAGGCCAGGAGAGTATAAAACGATGCATGGAAATAGCTGCAGCAGGCGGACATAATATAATTTTAATTGGTCCTCCAGGAGCGGGTAAAACTATGCTGGCAAAACGATTACCAAGTATTCTGCCTCCAATGACGCTTCAGGAAGCATTGGAAACTACAAAAATCCATTCGGTAGCAGGAAGAGTTAAGGAACATTCTGGTTTAATGGCTCAACGACCATTTAGGAGTCCACATCATACGATTAGTGATGTCGCCTTAGTTGGAGGAGGTAGCTTATCCGCAACCAGGTGAAATTTCATTATCTCATAATGGGGTTTTGTTTCTGGATGAATTACCTGAATTTAAACGGAGTGTTTTAGAGGTTATGCGACAACCCTTGGAAGATAGAGAAGTGACTATTTCAAGAGCAAAATTTACAGTAACCTATCCCAGTAGTTTTATGTTGGTGGCAAGTATGAATCCAAGTCCTAGTGGTTATTTTAATGATCCGGATGCTCCTGTAACTTCGTCTCCTGCAGAAATGCAGCGTTATTTGAGTAAAATATCCGGACCTTTATTAGATAGAATCGATATTCATATTGAAGTTACTCCAGTTCCGTTTGAAAAACTTTCAGAAGATAGGAAAGCAGAATCCTCCATAGAAATAAGAAAGCGTGTTACAGCTTCAAGAGAGATTCAAGCTGAAAGGTTTAAAGAATTTGAAAATATTCATTATAATGCTCAAATGAATAGTAAACAAATAAGAAAATATTGTAGTTTGGATGATGCTTCTAAGTCACTTTTAAAGACTGCTATGGAGCGATTAAATTTGTCTGCAAGAGCTTATGATAGAATATTAAAAGTTTCCAGAACTATTGCCGATCTTGAAGGAGTCAAAGAAATAAATGGAACCCACATAAGTGAAGCCATTCAATATAGAAGTTTGGACAGAGAAGGGTGGTTAGGTTAAGAAAGATTTATTAATGATTCTAATTTTCCTCTTTGTTCTTTTCTTCCAGGGCTTTCAAATTAGAATCAATTGGTTCAAAATTTTCCGGTAGCATGAATTCTATCATTTTAATGTGCTCACCAGTGTTATAAAATTCCCTTACAGCTCGTGGATCCATGTCACCAGCCAAATACAAAATCGTATTTTCCGGTCCAATATTATGATATGCCAAGAATTCCATAGCTATATTATCCCTCACCTTCATAGAAACTATTTTTAGGGAATCATTGGTGATAACTCTTTGCAAATCTTTAAAACGACGTTTAAAAAGCCCTCTAATTTCTATCTTTAACAATTCGTTTTGATTTCTATCAAGTTCGTTAAGCTTTAAATATCTCAGATCAGTTACGTCAAGTAATAAGTTTCTGGTGTAGGGAGACAAGCTATCCATGGCATGTTCCTTAAATTTTGGTAGTTGATAGGCTTCTACCTTCTTACTATCCTTATATCTTTCATAGAATTTTGGAGCAGTGTGATAACCAGCACAGTTTGTAAGAAAAATAAAAGATAAAACGTACAGAAACTTTTTCATTTTGAGTCATTTATGTCACAAACTTACAAAAAAGAATTAATTAATTACATGCATCCCAAACTGGATCATCAGGTAAAGGGGCTGTAATGATAATCTGATCTTTTTTAACGGGATGAATAAATTCTAATTTTCTGGCATGTAAGCTAATTCCACCATCTTTATTACTTCTATCAAATCCATATTTTAAATCACCTTTAATTGGACTTCCGATTTTTGAAAGTTGTGCTCTTATCTGATGATGCCTTCCAGTCTCTAATTTAATTTCTACCAAGCAATAATTCACCAATTCTTTAATAACTTTATAATGCAGAATTCCCTTTTTGCTGTCTTGAATCTCTCTATCATATACCGAAGATTTGTTGTTTTTTGGATTCTTTTTTAACCAATTTATTAGAGTATTTTCTTTTTTTACAATTTGATTTTTTACAATGGCCCAATACGTTTTTTTAACTTGTTTAGAAGCAAACATTCTATTTAATCTGGTTAATGATTTTGAAGTTTTCGCAAATACAACTATGCCTGAGGTAGGCCTGTCAATTCGATGAACAACACCAAGAAAAACATTTCCTTTTTTGTTATAAGTTTGTTTTAAGTATTCTTTAGTGATTTCACTTAGAGGTTTATCACCTGTTTTATCTCCCTGAACTAATATCTCCAGCGCGTTTATTAATTATAATTATGTGATTATCTTCATAAAGAATTTGAAGATTGGACTTTGTTGGATAAAACTTTAGTAGCCACTAGTATTGTTCTTCATCAGATGGAAATTCCTGATCTTTAACATCTTTAATATATTGCTCAAAGGCGCTGGTCATAGATCTTATAAAGATCTAAATAACGACGTAAGAAATCGAGGATTAAATTCGTGAGTCATTCCTAACATATCATGAGTCACAAGAACTTGTCCATCAACACCATTTCCAGCTCCAATTCCAATAACAGGAATGGTTATACTTTTAGCAACTTCTTTTGCTAATTTGGCTGGAATTTTTTCTAAAACAATGGCAAAACAACCTGTTTTTTCAAGCATTAATGCATCTTCTTTTAACTGTTGTGCTTCTTGTTCTTCTTTTGCTCTTACTGTGTAAGTTCCAAATTTATAAATAGATTGAGGAGTTAACCCTAAATGTCCCATTACTGGAATTCCAGCATTTAAAATCCTTCTAATAGATTCTCTAATTTCTTTACCACCTTCCATTTTCACAGCATGAGCACCACTTTCTTTCATTATTCTAATTGCAGAACGTAAGGCTTCTTTTGGATCACTTTGATAGGTTCCAAATGGAAGATCAACAACAACAAGTGCTCTATCAATTGCTCTTACCACCGAAGAAGCATGATATATCATTTGATCTAATGTAATTGGTAAAGTCGTTTCATGGCCAGCCATTACATTACTAGCAGAATCACCAACCAAAATAACATCTATTCCAGAACCATCTAAAATTTTAGCCATGGTAAAGTCATAGGCAGTTAGCATCGAAATTTTTTCTCCATTGCTTTTCATGTCTACCAATGATTTTGTGGTAATACGTTTGTACTCTTTTTTGACTGCTGACATATTTGAAAGTTTATCTTATCCGGTCGTAAATGTAATAAATTAAGTATTTACTGTTAAACTTTTCTTTCATTCATAAATAATCACTGACGCCATATTTTATATTATTAAAAACATAGCTCTAAACGGGCCATTTAAAAATTGAAATTTGAAAGGAAGATTATGGAATTGCTTAACAATACCCATATTATTGCTAAAATATCTTATTTTTTGGTATATTTGAAATGATTAGTAGCGTCATTTAATTTAGATTTATGAAGCTCTTTGGGCAGACAAGTTTACTTGTCGTTTTTATTTTATTGAGTCATATTTGTCTATCCCAGAATAGTTTTAATGCAGAAGGCATTGGAAAAAGTTTTGATATTAGACGTATTGACTTTACTAATTTATCTCGTGAAACTCTTCCCTCACAAGAACATACTAGTGCCTTTAATTTTGCAAATTTCAATTCCGAAACGTTATCCACTCAAGGTTTAAATGTCACAAATTCTGTGGAACAGGATTCTGAACTTGATACATATTATGTATTGACGGATTACGATTATGAGACTACTTTACTAGACAAAATTGCTAAAAAAACAAGACTTAGTAATACAGCACTTGCTATGTTTAGTTCTGCCTATAATTTTAATTTTAAGGATTTGGCAGAACCTTCTTTTCTATATGTTTACTCATCCTTTTATAAAAAAATAGCCGAAGTAAATTTAAATTTTGAATCTCAAGAATTGTCAGAAAGATTTATAGATGACGTGAAAAGATTGGGAAGAGATATTAGTGCTGCAGGATTTTATATACAGAAACGGTACTCATTTTGTTTCTAAAGCACATTATGGAGGTCATTTTTTATTGCGAAATAGAATTAGTAGGGATGCATATCGATATTCAGCTTTTTCACCAGACGAATTTGCAAAAGCTATAAAAGAAAGAATAATGATGACCAATTCTGGTAAATGAAGAACAAAAATATGAATCCAAATAAAATAGATGTTGGAAATTCAGATAGCTTCACAATTGGAGGAAATAAATCAATAAAGAATTATAAAAAGTGGTTAGAAACATTAAATTCTAATCCAGAAGTTAGTAGGAGTAGAACTCGTTCGAATTACAAAATTGTTAAATAGAAAAAATTTTCCAGATGTAGAAAATTTGGAATATAAGAGAAAGATCGTAGATTCGTTTATCAGTATAGCTGAAAATGAGGTTTATTCTCTTAGAAATAGTCAACGATCACATTCTTTTTTCAATAGAGGACCAATAAAATTCAAACAAAAAGTCACGACTATTGAGAAATTAAATTCTGGTTTCGAAAAATCGTCCGATTATACAGGTGTATTGTATATGGGCTTCTTCGGACAGGATGAGGTACTTTTAAATAAGCAACCATTATTTGGCAGGCAGGATGGAGATATGAAGTCATTTTTTACTGAGGAGGTTATTAATCTTGATAAAATACTTCAAGTTGAAGTAGATTCTGTGGACTTAAAGCATGGTTATGTTAGTGTTTGGGACGATGCAAAGAAATATCAGAAAAGTGATAAAAGAAAGACGCTAAGAGTTTACTGGCAGTGAAGAGTCCAGAACAAAATTTACTGACGCAATGAACAAAAGGGTAACTAAAAACATATCCATTCAAACAATAGATGATGACCGTTATGAGGTGGAATATACCCTTGAGCGAGTAAGAGATTACAATACATTTGATAACAGCAGTTATATTCGAAATGATATTATGGATACTGAACTCATTGCAGCTGCAGCAAATGGAGATATAGAAAGGCTTAAGCAAATGTACAGATCTGGTGCCAATAAATACGCAAAAGGTGTAATAAGAGCTACCATTACTTCTCCTCAAGTAGACATTGATGTATTAAATGCAATAATGGATGAAGGTGTTAAGCCAACTACGGAAGATTTGGAAGTAGCCTTCGACCCTGAATATTTTAATCCATTTAAGGTTTTGGCTTTATTAGAAAGAGGAGCGAAACCAAAAAATAATATGATATATAAATCTGTTGCTTACAATTTTCCTTCAGTAGTATATGCTTTATTACGTGAAGATGCAAAGCCTATCAACAACGATCTGGATTTTGCAGTTCGGAAAAAACGATACAGGATAGCAAAAGCATTAATGGATAGTGGTGTAGAAGGATATATAGCAGATGAAGAGTCTATTGATCTTGCAGTGCAAAATGAAGACGAAGACATGACAAGAAAGTTTATGGAGTTAGGAGGTAAAGCTAGATCATCAACATTTTCCCAAGCGGTTACTAATGCCCAACGAAATAAAGACAGGTCCATTGTTAATTTAATTGTGCCGGTGACAGAGGCTAATAACGAATCTCTGGAGGCAGCAGCAAGAATTGATGATGTGGAATTATATAAATTATTTATTTCCAAAAATGCTATAATAACAGATAACTCATCTGTTAATAGGGCAATTGAAAATAAGAATGAAGAAATATTGAAAATTGCTCTTGATAATAATGCTGAACCTACTGAGGCATTGCACTATGCAATAGAAAAGGATAATAAAGAAGCTGTTGTATTAAGTTTAGAAAATGAGGCTAATCCGGATGAAACATTTGATTATGCTGTAAAAAAGGATGATACAGAATTATTTGAAGACGTGCTTAATAAATATGATGGGAGCACCACTAAAGCTTTAGAAGCTTCATTAAAAGGAGAAAATATAGAATTGGCTAAATCGGCAATTAATAAAGGAAATGCAGATGTCTCCTCTCAATTAGATGAAGTAGTTAGGAAAAAAGATTTAAAATGGGTTAATTTATTAATCGAAAGTGGTGCCAATCCTGATCTTGGTATAGAAACTTCAATTACTGCAAAAAAACCTGATATTTCAAAATTTTTGTTGGAAGAAGGTGCTGATGCAAACAAAGCTATGGTAGCAGCTGCAAAAGATAGTCAACCTGAGATGGTTAAACTAGCATTGGAATATAATGCGGACGCTACTTTAGGTATAAAAGATGCAGTCGAAAATAATGATACGGATTCTGCTTTAATACTTCTAAATTCAGGAGCAAATCCTTCAGGAATGTTAGAATCGGCTACTCGTAATTTAAATATAGAATTAGTTGAAAAAATTCTTGAAGTAGGTGGGGATCCAAATGAAGCAATTTCTGTGGCGATTAATAGTGATTCCGTAATATTAATGGAAAAACTATTAGAAGCTGGTGCAGATGTTAAAGATCCTAATTATATGTTTACTGCCTTACAAAATACCAATTCATTAATGGCAGAAATTCTTTATAAGAATGGCTGTCCGGTTTCACATGATTTTGAAGATAAAGGATCATATTTACATGCTATTGCGAAAATGGAAGAAACAGGAGACTTGATGGAAACCTTTATAACTTTTGGGTTGGATGTAAACAAGAGAAATAAATTTGGAGAGACACCTTTGCATTTGGCAGTTCAAAAGGGCAATAAGAATTTTTATACTGTCTTAGCTTTATTAAAAGCAGGAGCTGATGTCCATGCTAAAACCAACAAAAAGAAACGTGTATTTAAGCTTGCAAGAGGTATTGAGATAAAAAATATATTAGCAGATTATGGTGCCGATGAATAATTAATTCAATATAAATAGGTATAAATTAAATGCTGACATCATGTCAGCATTTTTTCGTTGGCATAATCATTGACATATTCTATGCTGAATAATTAAATGAATTTCAACATAATAAAATATAATTATGAGTAAAATTATTGGAATTGATTTAGGAACAACAAACTCTTGTGTTTCTGTAATGGAAGGAAATGAGCCTGTTGTTATCCCTAATGCAGAAGGAAAAAGAACAACACCTTCAGTTATTGCTTTTGTTGAAGGAGGAGAAATTAAAGTTGGTGATCCTGCAAAACGACAAGCAATTACAAACCCAACAAAAACAGTTTATTCAATTAAACGTTTTATGGGTAATAAATATTCTGAGTCTAAAAAAGAAGCAGAACGTGTACCTTATAAAGTAGTAAAAGGAGATAATGATACACCAAGAGTAGATATTGATGGTCGTTTATATACACCACAAGAATTATCTGCAATGATTCTTCAAAAAATGAAGAAAACTGCTGAAGATTATTTAGGACACAGATGTAACTGAAGCAGTAATTACAGTTCCTGCATACTTTAATGATTCACAACGTCAAGCAACTAAAGAAGCTGGTGAAATTGCTGGTTTAAAAGTTAGAAAGAATTATCAATGAGCCAACTGCTGCAGCATTAGCTTATGGATTAGATAAAAAAGGAATAGACCAAAAAATTGTTGTTTTTGATTTTGGTGGTGGAACACATGATGTTTCTATCCTAGAATTAGGAGATGGTGTATTTGAAGTATTATCTACAGATGGAGATACACACTTAGGTGGTGATGATGTTGATCAAAAAATTATTGATTGGTTAGCTGATGAATTTAAGAAAGATGAAGGTATTGATTTAAGAAAAGATCCAATGGCTTTACAACGTTTAAAAGAAGCTGCTGAAAAAGCGAAGATTGAATTATCATCTTCTACACAAACAGAAATTAACTTACCATATATTACTGCTACATGCAAGTGGACCAAAACACTTAGTAAGAACTTTAACAAGAGCTAAATTTGAGCAATTAATTGACGATTTAGTTAAAAGAACTATTGAACCTTGTGGAGCAGCATTAAAAGCAGCTGGATTGTCAAAAGGTGATATTGATGAAGTTATTTTAGTTGGTGGTTCTACACGTATTCCTGCAGTTCAAGAAGCAGTTGAGAAATTCTTTGGAAAAGCACCAAGTAAAGGTGTTAATCCAGATGAAGTTGTTGCAGTAGGTGCTGCTATTCAAGGTGGTGTTTTAACAGGAGATGTTAAAGATGTATTATTATTAGATGTTACACCTTTATCATTAGGTATTGAAACAATGGGTGGTGTAATGACAAAGCTTATTGAAGCAAATACAACAATTCCTACTAAAAAATCTCAAGTATTCTCAACAGCAGCAGATAATCAACCATCTGTAGAAATTCATGTATTACAAGGTGAAAGAGCAATGGCAGCAGATAACAAAACTATTGGTCGTTTTCATTTAGATGGTATTCCACCAGCACAAAGAGGAGTTCCTCAAATTGAAGTAACTTTTGATATTGATGCAAATGGAATTATTAATGTATCTGCAACAGATAAAGCAACTAATAAAACACAAGATATTAGAATTGAAGCTTCTTCTGGTTTAACTGATGAAGAAATCGAAAAAATGAAAGCAGAAGCTGAAGCAAATGCTGAAGCAGATAAACTAGCAAAAGAAAATGCTGATAAATTAAATGAAGCAGATTCTATGATTTTCCAAACAGAAAAGTCAATTAAAAGAATTTGGTGATAAATTATCTGATGATAAGAAAAAACCAATTGAAGATGCTTTAGAAGAATTTAAAAAAGCTTATGAAACTAAAGATGTGGCTGTAATTGATCCTGCTTTAGAGAAAATAAATGAAGCTTGGAAAGTAGCATCTGAAGAAATGTACAAAGCACAAGCTGAAGCTCAACAATGGAGCAACCTGGACCTGATGCTGGTGCAGATGGTGACACTGGAGCAGAAGAAGGAAGTGATGTTGAAGACGTAGACTTCGAAGAAGTCAAGTAGCTTGTCCTGAGTGAATTCGAAGGATGGACTTCGAAGAAGTAAAATAATTTTGACATTCATGCTAAGGCATGAATCCATAAAACAAAAAGCGCAACTATTAAGTTGCGCTTTTTTTTACTACTTATTTTAAAAGGTTATATAAAATTACCACTCGCATCAGTTTTTATATTTACAATTTTATCCTGATTTTGAAGTTTTATTTTATACTGCTTTTTTACAAAGCCTTTGTCGCAATGATAGTTAACTTCATAAACATCCTCTATAACTGCCCATTTAGGATATTTTTCAGCAACAGCTTCCAAAACCTCTTTAGGTAGTCTTACATTTTTATATTTTTCTATGGTTCGTAAAATTTTACCAGCTTTATCATAGGCTGCAACAATTTTTCCTTCAGGAATATAAAAGGAAACGCTATAAGTATCGAACTCATCATCATAAAAATCCGTTTTATTTTCATAGTTGATAACCTTGTCTGTAAGCACTTTTACTGGTAAAGCTGTTTGGTCTGAGTTAACAGCATCCAGATATTTGTAATTTACAGAAACATTCACTTCAGATAATTCGATTGCCTGAGAATAGATTTGGGTGGTTAATCCAAAAAGAAATAAACCAATAATTAATTTTTTCATAAGTATTATAATAGTGTTTATTTAAGGCTAAATTAATTATGCATGCATAATAAAAAAATGATAATTGTCATGAAAATCAGAAGTTTACGATAATTTAACATTCGATTTACGTAATACATTGATAATCAATTACTATGCGTGCATAATAATTTTATATATTTGTAAAAAAATTTTTAATGTCAACAAAACTAACTCAACTCCTAAATATTAATCATCCAATTATTCAAGCTCCAATGTTTTTGGTATCCAATACATCAATGGTAATTGAAGCTATGAAAAGTGGAATAGCAGGATGTATTCCTGCACTGAATTATAGAACACTAGAAGAACTTAGAGCTGCTTTAAAAGAATTAAAGTCTGCCAAAGTTGAAGGTGGATCCTTTGGTTTTAATTTAATTGTGAACAAATCAAACCTAAAATATAAAGGTCAACTTGAGGTAATTTGTGAAGAAGGTTGTGATTTTATAATAACATCTCTAGGAAGTCCGGAAGAAACGATTAAACAAGCTCATAAAGTAGGAATAAAAGTGTTTTGTGATGTTGTCGATCTAAAGTTTGCAAAAAAAGTTGAAGACTTAGGTGCAGATGCTGTTATTGCTGTTAACAATCAAGCAGGAGGACATCGTGGAAATATGACTCCAGAGGAACTGATAAAAGAATTAAAAGAGAATTGTAGTATCCCTGTTATTTCCGCAGGAGGTGTTGGTTGTAAGGCCGATATTGATGAAATGCTTAGTTATGGCGCAGATGGTGTATCAGTTGGAAGTCCATTTATAGCCTCCATTGAAGCCAATGTTACCGATGAATATAAACAAGCATGTGTAGATTATGGCGCTGAAGATATTGTAATGACAGAACGAATTTCTGGGACACCATGTACTGTTATCAACACGCCCTATGTACAAAAGATTGGAACCAAGCAAACCTGGTTAGAAACTGTTTTAAATAAAAATAAGAAACTTAAAAAATGGGTTAAAATGATTCGCTTTTCGATAGGTATGAATGCCACTAAAAATGCTGCTACTAAGGCTACTTATAAAACAGTTTGGGTTGCAGGACCAAGTATTGAGCATACGGTAAAGATCTTACCAACAAAGGCGATTGTTGACAGATTGGTAAAATAGGATGAATATTATTTAATGTATCTTTATTCTATTCAGAAGATAAGAGGATAATATGAAAATTACGGACATCGATCAACTAAGGGAATTTTATGGATTTCCGAGTGGAAGAGCAAAAGAAAAGGCTTTAATAAAATTGGAAAAGCATTCCATTAATTTTATTCAAACATCACCATTTTTAGTTATGTCAACTTCCAATAAGGAAGGAAATTTGGACGCTTCTCCAAGAGGTGGAAATTCTGGATTTGTTCATGTTTTAAACGAAAGCACCATTATTATCCCAGATGCAAAAGGAAATAACCGGTTAGATAGTTTAACTAATATAATTCTTACCGGTCAGGTTGGAATCTTGTTTTTAATTCCTGGAGTAGATGAAACTTTGCGGGTTAATGGCAAAGCATTTATTAGTAATGATGAAAGTTATCTTTCTTTATTTGCCTTCGAGAACAAACCTCCAAAAACTTGTATTGTTATAACTGTAAAAGAGGTGTTTTTGCATTGTGCTAAGGCATTTATGCGTTCTAAATTGTGGAGCGTGGAAACTAAAATAGACAGAAACGAAATCCCAACTATAGGAGAAATGCTCAAAGACCAATTAAAGTCCACAGAACCATTGGAATCCCAAGAGGATATGATTAAACGTTATAAAAAAGATTTGTAAAATAAAAGAATAGACCCTCGATTAGCAGAAAAAATAAGTAATTTATCAACTAAGTAAATTAGAAAGGTCATACTGGAATAATATCTCATGATTAAATAATTTAGATGCAAATCTATAAGTTGCCAAAACTTCTTATTTACAACAAGTAGAACTTAATTATTCAATTTCAGTTTCAATTAATTTTGAAATATATATTTAGATTTGTAATGAAACCTGATAATCCAGAATTAGTTGCTCTTAATCGACTAATATTTGGATAAATTGGGTTTTAAATGATAAAAGGTTAATTTAGTTTTTTGTATGAAAACAGTAATGATTTTAGGAGGAACCAAAGGAGTTGGTAAAGAGATACTTAAGTCCTGCTTAAATAAGGGTTATAACGTGTCTTTTTGTGGTCGAAACCCTGATGAGGGCAATAAAATTATCCAATCTTTGCAATCAGAAAACAAGCTCTATTTTCATAAGCTTGACCTAAATAGTATTCAAGGAAATTGAAAATTTTTATCAGTCAAACTATAAAAAGATTTGGAAGAATAGATGCTTTGGTTTTGTACGCCGGAATAACTCCTGTATCATCTATTGTTGAAACTGAAGAAGAAGTTTATGATAGTGTTTTTAACGTTAATCTAAAAGCTCCATTCTTTTTAATAAAACATGTGTTAAAATCTATGATGAAGTTTAAAGCAGGTTCCATTGTTTTTTTTGGTTCTGCTCACATGGATTATGGTCAAATTGATAGAACTGCATATGCTCTAACTAAAAGTACTCTTTACACGTTGTCAACTCATATTGCTCATCATTATGCTAAGCATGGAATTAGATCTAATTATTTGGTAATGGGTTGGACAAATACAGAAGGTGAAATTGAATTAAGAAAGAAAGAGGGAGTTAGTGAAGAAGAATTGAAGAATAAAGCTTCCAATATTCTTCCAATGGGTCGTATGCTAAATAGTTTTGATCCGGTACCAGCAGTAATGTATTTTATTTCTGATGAATCAGCCATGACCACTGGATCTTTAATTAGGATTACAGGAGGAGAGTATATTTAATTAATAATTTATGATTCCATCATTAGTTTTTCATCCTAATTCAGAACTTTTAGAAGGGCCTGTTTTCGATAAAGAAAATAATCATCTATATTTTGTATCAATTTTAGATTGCTTAGTTTATTGTTACAATCCTAAAACAAAAGAAATTTCTTGTGTTAAACTAGATTCCCCTGTTAGTTGTATTTTTCTATTAGGCAAAAAGAAAATCTTGGTTGCTTCTAAAAATGGATTTTTTAAAATTGACTTCAATGACATTAAAAAAGGAATTCCTATTTCAAATTGATATAGGAAATTTAGTTAGATATAATGATGGAATTAAAGATCCTATAGGGACGATTAATAATAGGAACAATGGGATTCCCTGAGGTTACAGAAAAAATAGGAAAAGTTTTTTCATATTATAATGGGGCAATATAAAATTATTATTGATAAGACTACTATTTCGAACGGTTTAGCTTTTTCATCAGACAATAAATTTCTGTACTTTATAGATACACCAACAAAAAAAGTGGCCAAGTATTTTTATGATTTAAAAAGTGGAGAAGTAAAATTTGATTCTTATGTAATAGAGTTTAAAGACAAAGGAAGCCCTGATGGTATGTGTATAGACAAAAATGGCATGTTATGGATTGCAGAATGGGGAGGAGGATGTGTATCAAAATGGAACCCTTTAAATGGAAAAAAAATAGAAGAAATAAAATTACCATGTATTAATGTCACATCTTGTTGTTTTGATAATTATTCTAATCTTGTATGTTACAACTGCAAAGAGCTGACTCTAAAAATGATATTTTTGGTGGAGGATTGTTTTATATTGAATTAAATAAAAATTAAGTTAATGAGTAGTGTTCAAATTAGTGTAATTGTTCCTATTTATCGTATCGAAAAATATTTACCAGAATGTATTGATAGTCTTTTAGATCAATCCTTTTTAAACTTTGAGTTGCTTTTGGTTGATGATGGCAGTCCGGATAATTGCCCAAAAATTTGTGACGATTATGCTGAAAAAGATTCCAGAGTAAAAGTTATTCACAAGGAAAATGGTGGATTGTTAAGTGCAAGAAAAGCTGGTTTAAAAAATGCTAAAGGTAAATACATTGCTTTTGTTGATGGTGATGATTGGGTAGATAAATTTTATCTGGATACCTTATTCAAACTTAGCTGATGCTAATGATGCAGACCTGGTTGTGACAGGTCAATTCAGGGAATTTGACGGGAAAATTGAAACAATTAAACCAAAAACGGCAGGAGTTTATAATGAAAAGGAAATCAAATCTTACAATAATCCCTAACGCTATTTACAATGGTCGGTTTTGTGAGCATGGCATATCTACATATGTTTGGAATAAGCTTTACAAACGAGAATTGCTTTATAAAATTCTTAATGGATGTACCCAATGAAATTATCATGGGTGAAGATGCTGCAATAACCTATTCCTACCTATCCATTTCAAAAAGTCTGGTTATAAGTAGAATTCCGCTTTATTATTACAGGCAAAGACATGACTCGATTGTGAAATCCCTTGAAAATCCAAAAATTGAGTATTACAGATTAGGTCTTACTTATGAATTTTTTAAAAATAAAACTAAGCCATGTACTCGATGAGCAGACTCTAAATAGACAAATTAAGTTATTATTTATACTCACAAATTTTGGTTAGAACCGGCGGATTAATTCTGAACGACTCAGGAGATATTCTTTTTAATCCTTTTTTAAAAGTTAAACAGAACTCAAAAGTTGTTGTCTATAGTTCGGGATCTTTCGGACAACATATTTTATCAACCAATGTCAAAACTCATTTTTTTCAAATCATCAAATGGATAGACGTTGATTTTCACGATTTAAATATTGGTGGGAATTCAGTTGAACCAATCAGTTCTATTCATAATAGCTGATTTTGATTTTTTAATTATAGCAACAGTTAATCCATCAACTTATGAATCAATTAAAATGGAATTGAAACTTATGGGTATTGATGAAAAGAAAATTGTAAAAATTAATACTGTCAGAAAAAGAAATTAGTCAGCTATTATCACACCTGGGTTTTCACGAAGATTTTAATTACCCTTTAGACCGATTAAAAGTAATTCCATTTAATAAATAATAATTCTAATATTAAATAATATAAAATAGAAATGAAAAAAAAACTTAATAATCCTGGGAGGAAATCCTGAAACTGCGAGTTTTGGTGGATATTGCCGAATCGATGGGTGTTTACACTATTGTTATAGATCCTAATCCGAACGCACCAGCAAAAAAAAGAGCCTCAGAAGACCTATGATATAGATGGTTTTGATGTCGATGAAATTGTTAGTGTTGCTAAAGAAGAAAAAGTAGATGCAGTTTTAGTTGGAGTAGCTGACATCCTTGTAAAACCTTACCAGGAAATTTGTGAAAAACTTAATTTCCCTTGTTATGCCACCGAAAAAGCTAGTAGAAGCATTTTGCAGTAAGGACGGATTTAAACGTTATTGCGAAAAGTATGATATTCAAGATATTCCGGGAATTTATATAACAAAAGATTCTGAAATTAAAAAACCACAAAACATTAGTTACCCCTTAATGGTGAAGCCAGTGGATAGTGGCGGAGGAGTAGGTATGAAGATTTGCAGAGATGATGAAGATTATAATGCTACTGTAGCAAACTGCATTAAAATATTCAAAAAAAGGAGTGGTTTTAGTTGAAAAATACATGGATACAAATTGCGATGATATGGCTGTGTATTATACGTTTAGAAATGGCACTCCTTATCTTTCAGCAACTTACGACAGGCAACTTACAAGACTGCAAGGTGATTCCAGTCCTATTGCAGTAGGTACTGTATATCCATCTAAGTATACAGAATAGGTTTGTAAATGAGGTTCATCCAAAATTGTGTGCAATGTTTGAAGGATTAAATATTCCAAGCCGGAGTCCTCAACATTCAGTTTTTTGTCGAAAACGATGTTTTCTATATATATGACCCGGGATTCAGGTTACAAGGAGAAGCACCTCATATTCATCTGGAAGCATATAAATGGATTTGACCATAGAAAAATGCTTATAAATTATGCATTAACAGGTGTTTTTGGGGAAGATGATTTTCCAGAAAAGAATGATTACAATGTTTAGAGGTAAAACTGCTTGTTCAATTTGGATTCTTTTAAAAGGTGGCAAAATTGATAGAGTTGAAGGCATAAAATGAGATAAAATCCCATGAAAATGTGGCTTTTGTTGTTGAAAGGTTTAAAGTTGGAGATACAGTTCTGGAAGAATTTTTAGGAACAGAAAGGCAGATTATTTATAGAATTTATGTTAATGCAGATTCTATTGTTGAAGTCAACCAAATAATCGAAAATTTTAAAAACACGTTACAGGTTTTTGATTCTAATGGAGAAGACATGATTCTGGAATGGTTAAAACCCTGGAATGTAGAGGATTATATCATTAATAGGAAAGTAACTATACTATGAATTATCATTTAACGAATAAAAAAATATATACGATGCCAAATATTTTAGATCAATTTAAATTAACCGGAAAAAAAGCAATTGTTGTAGGCGGAGCAGGAGATCTTGGAATAGCTATGGTTGAAGCAATTTCTGAAGCAGGAGCCCAAACGGTTGTAATCGATTACGATGAAAGAGTCTTTCCTATGTGTGAAAATTTAAAAAACAAAGGACTAAATGTAAGCGCTATAAAAGCAGATGTTAGCAAAATTGAAGAAATAAAAGATTCTTATAAAGCAGCTTTGGATATTTTAGGAGGAACAGTAGACATTTTGGTTAACTCGGCAGGTATCCAAAGAAGATATCCCAGTGAAGACTTTCCAGATGATGAGTGGCATAAGGTTATTGCTATAAACTTAGATGCTACTTTTTTCTATTGCAAATATGCAGCCAATACCATGTTAAAAAATGGAGGCGGAAAAATAATTAATATTGCTTCCTTAATGAGCTTTTTGGGAGGAATTACCATTCCCGCTTATGCAGCATCCAAAGGAGGTGTAGGGCAATTAACTAAAGCCCTGTCCAATGATTGGGCTGACAAGGGAATTTGCGTTAATGCGATTGCTCCAGGTTACATGGATACGCAGCTAAATACAGCCTTGATAAACGATAAAAAAAGAACTGAGGAAGTGTTTATGAGAGTTCCTATGAAAAGGTGGGGAACTGGAGATGATTTAAAAGGGCTGACTGTTTTCTTATCTTCATCAGCAAGTGATTATATCACTGGCTGCGTAATACCGGTTGATGGTGGTTATTTAGCTAGGTAAATCAATTTTAGTCTTTTACTCTACAGTCATTAATTTATTCTGAATGAATAATTATTTTGTACTTAAATATTAATAATCGATAATTTTAGTATTTTACTGATAATGAAGTTAATAACAAAATTTTAACCTGAAAAACTGTTATTTCTTTAAGATTATTCTTATTTTCACTTTCAATCCCTATTTAGAATAAAATAGATTAATAGCATAATCAGGTAATGAAGAAGGAAATAAAAAAGTTAATCATACTAGGTGGAAATCCCGAAACGTCCATTTTAGTTGATACGGCAAATGCAATGGGTATACATACCATTGTAATAGACCCAAATTTTAACTCTCCTGCAAAAAAAAATGCATCTGAAAGTTATACGATTGATGTTTTTGAAGTTGACAAAATAGTACAACTTGCAAACTATAGTGGCATTGATGCTGTATTAGTAGGTGTTGCCGATATCTTGGTCAAGCCATATAAAGAAATTTGCGAAAAGCTTAATATTCCTTGTTATGTAACTGAAGAAGCTATTAAGGCGTTTTGCAGTAAAGATGGCTTTAAGAAATATTGTTTTGAATATAACATTCAAGACATTCCTGGTAAATATATTACTGAATCATCAAAGATTGAAAAACCAAAAAGTATTGAATATCCTGTAATGATTAAACCGGTTGATAATGGAGGAGGCGTAGGAATGAAGATTTGCAGAGATGATGATCATTACAAAGAGTCTGTTAAAACGGCTCTTGAGTTTTCAAAAAAAGGTGGTGTATTAGTAGAAAAATATATGGATTGCGACGATATGGCCGCATATTATACATTCAGAAATGGTATCCCGTATCTTTCAGCGATCTCCGATAGAATAACAACTAAGAAACAAGGTAATGTAAGTCCTGTTTGTATTGGGGCAATTTACCCATCTAAATATTCAGATTTGTTTGTTCAAAAAGTTCATCCAAAATTATGCAAGTTCTTCAAGGCATTGAATATTCAAAATGGCATACTCAATATTCAGTTTTTTGTAGAAAATAATAAGTTTTATGGGTATGATCCAGGATTTAGGTTACAAGGAGAAGCACCCGATATTCATTGTGCATATATTAATGGATTTGACCACAGAATGATGTTAGTAGATTATGCGCTTACAGGTGTTTTTGGAACAGATGACTTCCCTAAAAAAAATGATTACAATTTTAAAGGAAAAAATGCCTGTACAATTTGGATACTTTTAACTAAGGGTGAGATTGGATTAATTGATGGTTTGAATGAGATAAAATCGGATGAAAATGTTGTTTTTGTTTTAGAGCGATTCAAAAGTGGTGATATGGTTCAGCCTGAGATGCTAGGTACAGAAAGACAAGTTTTTGCAAGAATTTATATAGTAGCTAATTCAATAACTGAAATTAATGAAAAGATAAACCAATTTAAAAATACGCTGAAAATTAATGACTATAATGGAAAAAATATGATTCTTGAGTGGTTAAATCCTTTTAATCCCAAAGATTATATAAAATCTAAAAGTAAAATTAGTTTATCCCAGTGAATGCTTATGTAAATTGATGAACTTAAAAATTATTTGGAGGATTAAAGCCCTCTAAAACATCTTTCTTTTATCTCAGGCCATTCTTCTTTTAAAATGCTATAACAGCAGGTACTTCTTCTAAAGCCATCCAACATAATGGTATTACACCGTAGTATACCTTCTAATTTTGCTCCAATTTTTTCTATCGCTTTTCTGGATTGTGCATTGCGCTCATCTATTCTGAATTCTACTTTTTCAAATTTCATATCTTCAAATGCATGCTGAAGCATAAGAAACTTCATGTGTTTATTCAAGCCAGTACCTTGAAACTCTTTTCCTATCCAGGTCCAGCCAATATGCAATACCTTATTATGCCAATCAATAAATCCAAATCGAGTACTGCCTGCATATTTTTTTTTGGTCTTATCAAAAATTATAAATGGGATCGTAGTTTTATGATAAAATCCGTCTACAGCCAGCTGGACATATTCTCTCAATTTTTCTGGAGTACTAATATCACTTGGCGAATATTGAATTAATTTATCTTGTTGGGCTATAGGAATTAAATGTTCATAATTGCTAAGGTCCAATAAAGTTAGCCTGACAGCATTGTTTTCTAAAGTAGGAATCATCCTTAAAGATTATTGGTTTTTGTACATTTACAATTCTAAATTAAAGATATGAACTATTCCAAAGAGGACATAATAAAAATCGCGAATAAGGCTTGTAAAAATACATTAATGGAAACCCTTAATATAGAGGTTGTAGATGCAGGACAGGATTTTATAATAGCCAAAATGCCTGTTAATTCAAAAGTGTACCAACCGGAAGGAGTCTTACATGGCGGAGCCACAGTTGCATTGGCAGAAAGTGTAGGAGGTTTTGCTGCACATATGTTTTTGGATATTGAGAAAGTGTTTGTTAGAGGAATAGAAATATCGGCCAACCATATTAAAAGCGTTAAAGAAGGTAATATCTATGCCAAAGCTACCTTTGCTCATAAAGGCAGAACAACTCAGTTGTTTGATATTAGAATAACAGACGATGATGATAATTTAATTTCTCTATGTAAATTAACTACAATCGCACTTCCAAAGAAGTAGTTCTATGATAACATCAGAAGAGTTTTGTTCACTTTTAGAAGATCAGTTGAATTCTAAGTTACCATTTGTAGCCTACAGAAAACCAAATCAGGTAGATGTTAAAGCAATTTTGCAACCTACAAACAAAGTTTATTATGCTGATGATTTTTCGGAATCGGGATTTGTTCTTTCGCCATTTGATAGTAGAAAGAAGGCTGTTCTAATACCAATTTCTTCTTCAAAATTAGTCAGTATATCTTCAGGAAATGAATTTAATACACAGGAATTTGAAGGAAACATTTATAAAGATTTATCTGATAAAGATGAACATTTAAGTCTGGTTTCTAAGGCTATTAATAGTATTGAAAGCGGTGAATTAAAAAAAGTTGTAGTATCCAGAATAGAAACTTTAGAAATAAATGATTTACCGGTAATAGAGATTTTTAAAAGATTGTTAAAAACATATCAAAATGCTTTCGTCTATTGTTGGTACCATCCCAAAATCGGAATATGGCTGGGGGCCACACCGGAAACCTTAATAAAAATAGAAGGAAATCAATTTGAAACCATGGCTTTGGCAGGGACACAAAATTATTGTGGAAAGTTAGATGTTATCTGGGGAGATAAAGAAAAAGAAGAACAGCAATTTGTAACCGATTATATAATTGACAATTTAAAAGAGAATTCCAACACATTGAAGATATCTGAAGTTGAGACTTTTAAAGCTGGAAATGTTCTACACTTATTAACAAGGATAAAAGGAACTTTTGACCATGAAAAGCATAAATTTAAAATATTCTTAAATGGTTTACATCCTACTCCAGCTATTTGCGGAATACCAAGATTGGCTGCATATCAATTTATAATTAATAATGAAAATTATAATAGGGAGTATTATACTGGATTTTTAGGAGAATTAAATCTTAAGGAAAAAATCACAAGAAATTCTAATAGAAGAAATGTCGAGAACAATGCTTATTCAACTGTTAAAAAAGTATCTGATTTATATGTAAATTTAAGATGTATGCAGATTAAAAATAATAAAGCATTTATATACGTCGGTGGTGGTATTACAAAGAGTTCTGATCCCGAAAAAGAATGGATTGAAACTATTAATAAAAGTGAAACAATTAAAAAGGTTTTAACTTAAACGGAATCACAAATAATACTTAACAGTTTCATATCTTTGTTGCTCAAATGAAGCACTCAAAAATACCACTTTCACAAACATTGGTTCAGCTCTGTAAAGCAAAAGGAATAGAACATATTGTTTTATCACCAGGTAGTAGAAATGCTCCATTAACAATTGGTTTTACTTACGATGAATTTTTTACTTGTTACAGCATTGTTGATGAACGTTGTGCTGCTTTTTTTGCATTAGGAATTATTCAGCAAATTCATAAACCTGTTGCTGTGGTATGTACTTCTGGTAGTGCTTTACTGAATTATTATCCTGCTGTTGTAGAAGCCTATTATAGTGATCTGCCATTAGTTGTGCTTTCTGCAGATAGACCTAAATATTTTATAGGAATTGGAGATGGACAAACCATCGATCAGCAAGACGTTTATGCCAATCATATATTATATTTCGCCAACCTAAAACAAGATATAGACAGTACTAATAAAATTGATGAAAGCCATAAACTTCCAATTTTTAAAAGTTTCGAAAATAAGCTTGAAAAGGTTCTTGGAATGCAGAAAACGATTCAGCAGGAAAATGAATCAGAAATAAATAATGCACTTAATATATGTATGGCAAGCAGAGGTCCTGTGCATTTAAATATTCCTTTTGATGAGCCTCTGTATGATATGGTTGAGACACCATCTGTTGAACCTATAGATATTCCCATAGAATCTAATCAAACGAATATAGGAGATTTACAAGATTATGCTAAAAAATGGAACGCTTCTAAAAAGAAAATGGTACTGATTGGAGTTAATCAACCAGATATAATTGATAAAAAGTATTTAGAGATATTAGCAAATGATGGAAGTGTTTTAGTATTTACTGAAACGACATCTAATATTCATCATGATAATTTTTTCCCAAGTATAGATAAGATAATAGCTCCATTAGAAAATGAGGAATTTAAAAATTTACAACCAGATATTCTTATCACTTTGGGCGGTATGGTAGTATCGAAAAAGATAAAAGCATTTCTACGAGATTTTAAACCTGTCGAGCATTGGCATATAGATCCTAAAAAAGCAAATGATACATTTTTCTGTCTTACAAATCATTTTAAAACGGATGTTAATGTTTTCTTTAACGAATTTAAATCGCATATAAAACAAGTTAATAGCGATTATAGAGCAAATTGGGATCACGTAAAGAAAAGAAGAAGTGAGAAACATGGAGATTATTTAAAGAAAATCTCTTTTTCCGATTTTAATGGTTTTGACATTATACTAAAATCACTTCCTGATAAATCAAATGTTCAAGTAGGGAATAGCTCAGCAATAAGATATACTCAATTATTTGATTTAAATAAAACACTAAAGGTTTATTGCAACCGTGGAACTTGTGGTATAGATGGTTGCAACAGCACTGCAATTGGTTCTGCCGTAATATCTAAAGACCAGACCATTCTAATTACCGGAGATCTAAGTTTCTTTTATGATAGTAATGCCCTATGGAATAATTATATTCCTAGCAACTTTAGAATAATAGTTGTTAATAATAGTGGAGGAGGTATATTTAGAATTCTACCAGGGCATAAAAACACCGTTAACTTTGACACCTATTTTGAAACTAAACATAATATGACTGCTGAACAGTTATGTAAGATGTATCAATTTGATTATCGCAAAGCATCAAATGAAAAAGAATTAAAAGGTCAATTGTCCTCATTTTATTCAAATTCAAAAAGACCTAAACTTTTGGAGGTATTTACTCCGAGAACAAAAAATGATGAGATATTACTGGACTATTTTAAATTTATTAAGTAGTTAGTCGATTATTATAGCTTTTAATCGATAATAAATTTTTCTTGTATTTAATAGGTAAGCTTGCATTTTAAAACTTTTGATTTAAATCGTACTTTTAAGAAACTATTAATTTATTAATCTAAAAACTATTAATCATGAGTAAAAGAGACGAACTTATTGCTAAATATGCGGCTGATCTAAAGGATAAATGCGGTGTAAAAGCGGATATGGACTTGTTAACTAAAGTTACAATTGGATGTGGACCTTCAATTTATAATGCAGATGCAGCAACTGTTTCAGGTTCTGACGAATCAGAATTGGCTACAGTAAAGAATAATTTTATTAAAAAGAAATTAGGAGTAAAGAGCGATTCAGATGCTGATAAGGCAATAGCTTCAGTAATGGAGCAATATGGTCGATCAAACAGAAATAAATATAGAGCAGTAGTTTATTACCTACTAGCAAAAAAATTAAACAAGGAGTCTGTATATAAATAGTCTTTTGAAAAAATAATTTATAAGCGTTACAATCTGGTTGTAACGCTTTTTTTATATCCGTACATTTGCAACATGATTAAAATTGGAGAATATAATACCCTGAAAATACTAAGAGATACAGATCCTGGACTATTTTTAGGAGATGATGAAGATAATGATGTTTTATTGCCAAACAAATATGTACCAGAGCAATTCGAAATAGGAGACGAAATAACTGTTTTTGTTTATCTGGACCATGAAGAACGACTTGTGGCTACTACCTTAAAGCCGCATATTAAACCAGATGAATTTGCACTGTTACGATGCAATTATACTAATCAATTTGGAGCCTTTTTAGATTGGAATTTAGAAAAAGATCTGTTTTGTCCGTTTAAAGAACAGGCATTTAAAATGAGAAAAGGAGATTGGTATTTGGTGTTCTGTTATATTGATGAAGAAACAGATAGGCTCGTAGCTTCAAGTAAAACAAATTCGTTTTTAAGTAATAAGGAGTTGACTGTAGATCAATTTGAAGAGGTAGACCTGATCGTTTCTCATCCCTCTGAGATTGGAATGAACGTAATTGTTAATGAAAAACATTTAGGATTAGTTTACCAAGACGATATCTTTAAAGAAATTAGTGTGGGAGATAGGCTTAAAGGAATTGTAAAGAAAGTAAGATCAGACAACAAACTGGATATTTCACTTACTCAAGTTGGCTATAGAAATATAGAACCTAACGCTCAGGTAATACTTAAAGAGCTTGAAGATAATAATGGATTTTTGGATCTTACAGATAAATCGGATCCTGAACATATTAAAGATTTACTACAAATGAGTAAAAAAGCATTTAAAAAGGCAATAGGATCTCTTTACAAACAACGGATTATTGCTTTAAAAGATGATGGAATCCAGTTAATCAATAAGAACGAAGAAAAAACTATTGAGTAACAAACTTCTTTTAATTGGGAATAGATTAATTTATAGAGTCATTTTTAACAATTGAATTACCCTTAATGATATCAACCCTTTTAGATACATTCTTAACAAAATTACTTACTTGCTTAAATGCTGAATATAAATCTGTAAAAGCTTTGTATGGCCTATTACAAAATCGCTTTTCAATTTCATAGTTCATTCTGTCAAAATGATTGTTATGTACTATTCCAAATATGGTAAGATTTGGTAGTGAATTAATAAATTTAGGGTAATCCAGAGGTGAAATCGAAAAATTATTTATCCTATTGCATATATACCCAATTGGTTTTTCTGTTCCGTAAAAATCGCTTATTACGGAAATAGATTCCTGTGAAGCTTTAAAATCCACATGGACACCTTCATTAATTTCTGCTACAACTATGTCTTTTAGGAAATAAAACTGGCCAAGACCAATTGCATGGTATTCCAGAATTTGATCCGAAAGTTTCGATTTGATTATTTTCATAAATAGCACAATTAAATCGTACTTAATTTACAAATTAGAATTTTAAAAACCTACGAAATTCCATATCACAAAGTATTTTAATTCGATATTATCCATTTTATTTCGATAATTGTTATTAAAAACGGTATTTTCTTACACAACAATTGTTAAAAATATTTTACTTTAATTTTAGACTGGACTATGAATAATAATCTGAAAAATGTATTTTTACCTCCTAATCAATTATAAATGAGCAAACCAGTCTGGAAAACTGCTATAGAATTTGAAGATATTACCTATAAAAAATGCAAAGGCGTAGCCAGAATAGCATTCAACAGACCAGATGTTCGAAATGCCTTCAGACCTAAAACAACCAGTGAATTATATAAAGCATTTTATGATGCTAATGAAGATACTTCAATAGGAGTCGTTTTGTTGTCAGCAGAGGGCCCCTCAACAAAAGATGGGGTTTATTCATTCTGTAGTGGTGGAGATCAAAAAGCACGTGGTCATCAAGGATATGTTGGTGATGATGGTTATCACAGATTAAATATATTAGAAGTGCAGCGCTTAATTCGGTTTATGCCAAAGGTTGTTATAGCAGTTGTGCCTGGTTGGGCTGTTGGAGGAGGACATAGTTTACACGTCATATGTGATTTAACTCTGGCAAGCAGCGAGCATGCTATTTTTAAGCAAACAGATGCTGATGTAACCAGTTTTGATGGAGGATACGGATCGGCTTATCTGGCTAAAATGGTTGGGCAAAAAAAGGCTCGTGAAATTTTCTTTTTAGGTAGAAGTTATTCGGCTCAGGAAGCGTACGAAATGGGAATGGTTAATGCCGTAATTCCTCACAATGATTTGGAGGATACTGCTTATGAATGGGCTCAGGAAATATTGGCAAAATCACCAACATCTATTAAAATGCTTAAGTTCGCCATGAATTTAACAGACGATGGTATGGTCGGACAACAGGTTTTCGCAGGTGAAGCTACAAGACTTGCATATATGACAGATGAGGCAAAAGAGGGAAGAAATGCTTTTCTCGAAAAACGAAAACCAAATTTTGATAAGAAATGGATTCCGTAGCAAAAGAATTATTTAAAAGCTTGGATATCTGCAATGCGATTGCGAACACTTCCATTATCTGTTTCAGGTATTATAATAGGTGCGTGCTTAGCACATTATAATGGGTTTTTTAAATGGAATATCTTTTTACTGGCTTTATGTACTGCAATAAGTCTGCAAATTCTCTCAAATTTAGCGAATGATTATGGTGATGGAATAAAAGGTACGGATAACCAGGATAGAATAGGTCCAGAAAGGGCATTGCAGAGTGGTATAATTTCTCCAGGTCAAATGTATAATGGTATAAAGGTTAACATTGTAGTCGTTATTTTCTTTGCATTTATACTAATTCTTAAGGCATTTGGGCTTAACAACTTTGTTTACTCCTTAATCTTTTTTGTGCTTGGTGGATTATCTATAGCAGCGGCCATAAGATATACCGTAGGAGATTCAGCATACGGCTATAAGGGATTGGGTGATTTGTCTGTATTTATATTTTTTGGATTGGTTAGCGTGATTGGAAGTTATTTTTTGTTTGCAAAACAAATTGATCATGTTTTATTTATGCCTGCTATTTGTATAGGTTTTTTAAGTATGGCTGTTCTGAATCTCAACAACATGAGAGATATTGAATCTGATAAAAAGGCAAATAAAGTAACTCTTGCTGTTAGATTAGGATTGAGAAAAACAAAAAAATATCATACCTTTTTAATTATTTCGACAATAATTATTTCATTCATTTATATTTTATTGTATTACAATTCTCCTTTTAATCTAATCCTAATTTTAGCTTTTATACCACTTATTTTTCATTTAGTTAAAATTCGTAAGATTAACGATCCTGAGTTGTTAGATCCACAGCTAAAGGTATTGGCATTAAGTTCCTTTATTTTTTCGATACTTCTTGGTATCGGTCAAATTTTGTAAGAATATATGTATTTTTTTAATAAGATAATTCTTAATAATGGCTAAAATACGTTAAAAAATTTGTAATAATCTTCTGCATATCAATAAAATATGTTAAATTTAAAATAGTTAATCTATAACAGATTAGCTATTTGCTAGAGTGTCAACTCTTAATTTTGGGGATTGGAAAAACTCAGATTAATCATTATCTGAGTTTTTTTTTTGTAATTTAATTGAAAATTATTTTACAATGAAAATTACATTTTTAGGACATGCTAGTCTTGCCATTGAAGTGAAAGGAGTTCACATACTTGTAGATCCTTTTATATCAGCCAACCCTAAGGCTTCTCTTATTGATATTAACAGTTTAAAAGCTGATTTCATTTTGTTAACACATGCGCATCAGGATCATGTTCTGGATGTCGAAACTATTGCAAAGAATACGAATGCAATCATAGTATCCAATTTCGAGATTGTAACTTACTATCAAAATTTAGGTTTAGAAGGACATCCGATGAATCACGGTGGTAGCTGGGAATTTAAATTTGGAACAGTAAAATATGTTACAGCTATTCATACTTCATCTTTTCCAGATGGAAGTAATGGTGGACAGCCAGGTGGATTTGTAATTGAGGGAGAACATAAGAATATATACATAGCTGGAGATACCGCATTAACATACGATATGAAGTTAATCCCACTTCAAACCAAACTGGACTTAGCCATTTTACCAATTGGAGATAATTTCACAATGGGAATAGACGATGCTATTATTGCTAGTGATTTTATTGAGTGTGATAAAATTTTGGGTTATCATTACGACACATTTGGTTATATTGAAATTGATCATGAATTAGCTAAACGAAAATTCTTCGATAAGAATAAGGACCTTATGCTACTGGAAATTGGAGAAAGTCTTGAATTATAAATTTTATTTAGATAAAATTATATAATTGGAGTATTTTTAGCATCTGATGAATGCTTTTTACCAAAAATATACTCTTAAGTTCAAAAGTCCAAGTGGTACGTCAAGAGGTATATTAAAAACTAAAGAAACCTATTTTTTAATCTTAGATTTGGAGGGCAAAAAGGGTTATGGCGAATGTGGATTATTCAGAGGTTTAAGCATAGATGATCGTCCCGATTATGAAAATAAATTAAAATGGGTTTGTGATAACATTCACTTTGGTTTAGATGCATTATTAGAAAAATTAATTGATTTTCCGAGTATTCAATTTGGTCTTGAAACAGCCTTTAGGTCCTTTCAAAGTTCGCATCCATTTAAATTATTTCCGTCCAAATTTACTGAAGGAGAAGATTCAATTCCAATAAACGGATTAATCTGGATGGGTAGTAAGCAATTCATGAAAGATCAGATAAAAGAAAAATTAAAGGATGGCTTCAAATGTATTAAAATGAAAATTGGAGCAATTGACTTTGAAACAGAAATAGATCTTTTAAAATCTATAAGAAAAGAATATTCCTCTAAAGAAATCGAAATAAGGGTAGATGCAAATGGAGCTTTTGAAGTGCAAAATGCGTTAGATAAATTAAAAACCTTATCAGAACTAGATCTACATTCAATAGAACAACCGATTAAACAAGGACAACATGAAGAAATGGCCATGTTATGCGAATCTACGCCTTTGCCTATTGCTTTGGATGAAGAATTATTAGGAGTTTTTTCCGTAACAGAAAAACAAAATTTAGTACAAACTATAAAACCACAATACATCATATTAAAACCAAGTTTAGTAGGTGGTTTCGACGGTAGTGATGAATGGATTGAAGTTGCTGAAAATCAAAAAATTGGTTGGTGGATAACCAGTGCTTTGGAGAGTAATGTTGGCTTGAATGCTATTGCTCAATATATTTATTTAAAGAAAAATAAAATACCTCAAGGCTTAGGAACAGGAAGTTTATTTACTAATAATTTTGATTGTCCTTTAAAAGTAAAAAATGGTAAATTGCGCCATGATAATAATTTAAAATGGAAATTTAATTTAATATGAATTATATACAACAAGCATATAAAGGGGAGAACAAAGTCTGGATGTTCATTATTACAACCATACTGGTTGCAGGTTTATTTATAGGAAATCTTGTTTTCTTCTTGTTTTTTGGCGATGGTATAGATGTAGTAGAAGAACAGAAAAAGTTATTGGAGCTTATTCCAAGCAAAAACTTTTGGCTTGCCGCTAACTTGGTGCCTTTCGCAGTACTTCTGGGTCTATTATTTTTATTAGTTAAATTCATGCATCAAAGGAGTATTAAGTCTTTAACTACAGCAAGAAAAAAAATAGATTGGAGTCGTACAGCATTTTCGTTCTTTTTAATTGTGGGAATAACTGTTGTTACATTTGCTATTTCATATTCATTGGATTCATCGGAGATTGAAGTTCAGTTCGATCCTGTAAAATTCACCATTCTTTTAATTATTAGTTTACTATTATTCCCTTTGCAAATAGGACTGGAAGAATATTTGTTTAGAGGATATTTAATGCAACACATTGGTACTTTTGCTAAAAATAAATGGGTACCTCTTTTAGTTACTTCTATTTTGTTTGGTGTCTTTCATGGTGCCAACCCAGAAGTCGCAGAAATTGGGTATGTTGTTATGGTGTTTTACATCGGAACAGGTCTGTTTTTGGGTATAATGACATTAATGGATGAAGGGTTAGAGTTAGCCTTGGGCTTTCACTTTGGTAACAACCTGCTTGCGGCCATTTTAGTAACAGCTAATTGGTCAGCTTTACAAACAGATGCTGTTTTTAGGTACACAGGAGAAGAACCACCCAGTGCCATGTTTGAAATTGTCTTACCAGTAATTTTAATTTATCCTTTATTATTATTTATTTTCGCAAAGAAGTACAAATGGAGTAATTGGTCGGATAAATTATTTGGAAAAGTTTCTGAACCACAAACTGAAGATTATAAAATTATAGAATAAGCAATGCCATTATATAAGAGAGTACATAATAGATTTAAATTAAATGGAGTTCATTACGACCGTGAGCAAATGAGGGAGGTTGCTTATAGTTATATTAAGGAAGGAGAACCTTTTGAAAGAATGTATGGTGATTTTCTTACTGATTGGTTAAATGAAGATGATTACATCATTGCCCGAACCTCTGGTACAACAGGTAAACCTAAAAATATCAAACTACTGAAAGAGCATATGGTGAATTCCGCCTTGGCAACCGGTGATTTTTTCGATGTTTATCCAGGAGATAAGGCCCTGCTTTGTTTACCAGGAAATTATATAGCAGGAAAAATGATGCTGGTTAGGGCCATTATTTTAGGATTAGAAATAGATTTAACTGAGCCAACTTTAAGCCCAGTTTTTGATTATTTAAAGTCTTATACCTTATGTTCCATGCTTCCATCTCAGCTTACTAATATGGTGGAATACGTTGGTAACATAAAAAATATATTAGTAGGAGGTGCGGTGGTGTCAAGAAAACTAAAAGAAAGAATACAAGGAAGTCCTGCAAATATTTTTGAAACATATGGCATGACGGAAACAATAACCCATATTGCAGCGAGACGTTTAAACAATTTCGACAGATCTCCTATAAAAAAAGAAGAATGGCATTTTTTTACAACCTTACCCAATGTGAATATTTCTCAGGATTTGAGAGGTTGTTTAGTAATTGATGCGCCATTTGTCTCATCACATGAGCTAATAACAAATGATGTTGTTAAACTTCATTCTGAAAGAACTTTCGAATGGTTAGGTCGTATTGATAATGTGATTAACTCAGGTGGTATTAAGATTTATCCGGAGACTGTAGAAAACAAACTGTCAAATCAAATTAAGCAGCGATTTTTTATTGCTCAACAAGAAGATGATATTTTAGGTCAGAGAATAATTATGGTAATCGAAGGAGATTCATTTGATCTGGATAAACATATATTTAATAGCTTAGATAAATACGAAGTACCAAAACAGGTGTATTTTTTACCAAAATTCGAAAACACCTTCTCTGGTAAGATTCAGAGAGAAGATACTCTGAAATTACTGGAAGTTTAAATTTTGAGTTAGTACTCTATACTTGCAAAACTCCCATATTAAATTGTTTTTCAATAGGAGCGTGGTTAGCAGCTTCAATTCCCATAGTAATCCATGTTCTGGTATCTAATGGATCAATTATAGCATCTGTCCAAATTTGAGCAGCCGCATAATAAGGTGAAACTTGTGAATCATATCGATCTTTAATTTTATTAAATAATTCTTCTTCTTTCTCCTTAGTGATTTTTTCACCCTTTTTTTCTAAAGAAGCTTTTTCAATTTGTAGTAACACTTTCGCAGCAGAATTACCGCTCATAACAGCTAATTCGGCACTTGGCCAGGCCACAATTAATCTTGGATCATAAGCTTTTCCACACATGGCATAATTTCCTGCACCATAAGAATTACCAATAATAACAGTAAATTTAGGAACAACACTATTGCTGACAGCATTTACCATTTTGGCTCCATCTTTAATAATTCCTCCATGTTCACTTTTACTACCAACCATAAAACCAGTTACATCTTGTAAAAAAACCAATGGAATTTTCTTTTGATTACAATTGGCTATAAATCGAGTGGCCTTATCTGCAGTGTCAGAATAAATAACACCACCAAATTGCATTTCTCCTTTTTTGGTTTTCACCACTTTACGCTGATTAGCAACAATACCAACAGCCCAACCATCAATTCTGGCATAAGCTGTAATTATTGTTTTTCCATATCCTGCTTTATATTCTTCAAATTCAGAATTATCAACCAGTCTGCTTGATTATTTCATGCATATCATATTGATCTGCTCTTGATTTAGGTAGAATTCCAAAAATTTCTTCAGGTTCATCTTTTGGTTTTTTTGATTCAATTCTATTAAATCCAGCTTTATCAAAATCACCAATTTTATCGACTATATTTTTTATCTTATCCAATGCATCTTTATCATCTTTTGCTTTATAATCAGTTACACCAGAAATTTCACAATGTGTTGTAGCTCCTCCAAGAGTTTCATTATCTATACTTTCACCAATTGCAGCTTTTACCAAATAACTTCCAGCTAAAAAGATACTTCCGGTTTTATCTACGATAAATGCTTCATCACTCATAATAGGTAAATAAGCTCCTCCTGCAACACAACTTCCCATAACAGCCGCAATTTGGGTAATTCCCATACTGCTCATAACGGCATTATTTCTAAAAATTCGTCCAAAATGTTCTTTATCCGGAAAAATTTCATCTTGCATAGGCAGATAAACACCTGCGCTATCCACCAAATAAATAATAGGTAATCTATTTTCCATAGCAATTTCCTGAGCTCTTAAATTCTTTTTTGCAGTAATTGGAAACCAGGCTCCTGCTTTAACGGTAGCATCATTTGCAACCACAATACATTGTTTGCCTTTTACATATCCAATTTTAACAACTACACCGCCAGAAGGACAGCCACCATGTTCTTTATACATATCTTCTCCGGCAAAAGCTCCAATTTCTATGGATTTTGATTTTGGATCCAAAAGATAATCAATTCGTTCTCTAGCAGTCATTTTACCTTTAGAGTGATGCTTTTCGATTCGTTCGGTTCCACCACCTAACTTTACTTTTGCAAAACGCTTTTTCAGGCTTGAGACTAGAAGTTTATTGTAATCTTCGTTCTTATTGAAGTTGATATCCATTCATCTGATATTTGAGGCTAAAGTACAAATATTCTCTATTTATTCATATTGAAAATTTAAATAATATACCATGTAATTATATTCCTTGGAATATAAATTAATAATTTATATATTTGTCCTAATTAAATTAAATATTAAATATGAAAAATATTATTGCCTTTGCAGGAAGTAACAGTAAAAAATCTATCAACAAGCAGTTGGCAATCTATGCTTCAAGCCTTGTACAAAATGTCAGCGTATCGATATTAGACCTTAATGATTTTGAATTACCGTTATATGGTATCGATCTGGAAAATGAACATGGAATACCAGATAATGCTCATAAATTTCTGGATTTGATCAGGGCTACTGATGGCATCATTATATCCCTGGCCGAACATAATGGAGTTTATACCACAGCTTTTAAAAATATTTTTGACTGGATTTCAAGAATTGATAATAATCTTTGGAGTGAGAAGCCAATGCTATTAATGGCAGCTTCTCCAGGAGGTAGAGGAGGTTTATCGGTTTTAGAAATTGCTGAAGGTAAATTTCCAAGAATGGGAGCAAACCTTACAAGTGTATTTTCTTTGCCATTTTTTCACAAGAATTTTATTGAAGGAAAAATAACTGATGAAGATTTAGATAATAAATTAAATCAAGCTATATCTATATTTAATAAAGCACTTTAAAATGGGAGATTTTGCTAAGGAAATAAGCTCAAAGTTTCCGAATAATAAAATAAAGGCAACTTTAAACATTTTGTATACGGCAAACTGGATAAGTAGTCATCAGAATGCATTTTTTAAGTCCTATGGAATTTCACCACAACAATTTAATATTCTAAGGATTTTAAAAGGAGCAAAACAACCTTTAAAAGTACAAACTATTAAAGAAAGAATGGTCGAACGATCTCCTAATGCAACACGATTAATGGATAAGTTATGTGCAAAAGAGCTGATTAGCAGAGAACACTGTCCAGATGACAGAAGAGTCGTTTATATAGACATATCGAAAAAGGGGTTAACCCTTTTAAAAGAAATATCAAAACAATTAAAAGATGATCTTTTAGAGAATTTAACAGAAGAAGAAGCAAAAAAGTTAAGTGACCTGTTAGATAAAATTAGATGACAATTTATTGTCATTCGCATGAAGGTGGGAATATTATTAATTAAAATTGAACTTAAAAAGAAAGGAAAGAAACAAATGAAACTAAATACAGTTAAAATAGTAGGACGGAGTGATTTCGTTAATATGGGGCCAATAGAATTAAGGCAACCCATTCCAACAAATGAAATAGAAATGATAGATCCATTTGTGCTATTACATCACTATGGGCCCTATACAATTAGTGAAAAAAGTAATCCATTTGATTTAGGTCCTCATCCTCATCGGGGATTTGAACCAATTACATTTTTAATTCAAGGTGAGCAATTACATCGAGATTCTCTGGGACATGAAAGTGTAGTAAAAGCTGGAGATGTACAATGGACAACTGCTGGAAGAGGCATCATTCATGCAGAAGGACCATCAAAAGAATTTGTAAAAAAAGGAGGTGAGTTAGAAGGAATCCAATTATGGCTGAATTTACCATCGGACAAGAAAATGATTACACCTAATTATCAGCATATAAAAAATGATGAATTCTCTGTTATTACATCGACAGATGGAAAAGTAAAAATTCAAGTGATTGCTGGAAGCTTTGAAGGAAAGAATGGAAAAATTGCTACGCAAACCTCTGTAAACGCCTTTATGATAGATGTTGAAGAAGGAGGAGAGCATGCCATTCAAATTAACAAAAACCATCAGTCATTGCTTTATTTATTGAATGGACATATTAATGTTAATGGAGAGTATGATCTAAATCAAGATGAAAATCAATTAATTCAATTCAATCAAGATGGCGACCATTTTTCTATAAAAGGAAATTCAAAAAGTAAGTTATTGTTTTTATCTGGAACACCTTTTAATGAAAAGGTTACAAGCTGGGGACCTTATGTAATGAACACCCAAACAGAGATAATGGAGGCTCTTCGAGATTACCAGCAAGGTAAAATGGGATTTCTTCCTGCAAGTTAATTAAGGCATCCAAAAGGATGCTTTTTTTATATAAAAAAACGATATTTGTTTTTAGACTAACTATCTAACTAAAATATTTTAATATGGCAATGAATAAAAATACAGTATTAGCCTGGGCTACTGTTTTAATGATCATTGTGGGAATAATCTTAATATTAATGGGTGCTTACAGGTATGATGACGTCGCAGGTTGGGGTTTTGCCTCCGTTGGAATAGGATTTTTTGCTATTGCCTGGGTATTTAATGCATTAAAAGGAAGAGTATAATGAGTGACGATAAGAAAGTGATCTTTTCAATGACATGGAGTAACTAAAACCTTTCAAGGTGCAAATACACCTGTTTTAAAGAATATTTATTTAAGCTTTTTTTATGGAGCTAAAATTGGAATTTTAGGTCTTAATGGTTCTGGTAAATCTACCTTGTTAAAGATAATTGCAGGAGTTGATAAAAATTTTCAAGGAGATGTAACCTTTGTTCAGGATTATTCTGTTGGATATGTTAGAACAAGAACCAAATCTTGATGATAATAAAACAGTTATAGAAGTTGTAAAAGAAGGTGCTGCAGAAACTGTTGCTATTCTTGATGAATACAACAAAATAAATGATATGTTTGGTTTGGAAGAGGTTTACTCTGATCCTGATAAGATGCAAAAGCTTATGGATAAGCAGGCTGAACTTCAAGATAAAATTGATGCTTCCAATGCCTGGGAACTGGACACAAAACTTGAAATAGCCATGGATGCATTACGCACTCCTGATGGTGATAAAAAAATTGGTGTATTATCAGGAGGAGAAAGAAGACGAGTAGCCTTATGTAGATTGTTATTACAAGAACCAGATGTCTTATTATTAGATGAGCCAACCAACCATTTAGATGCCGAATCTGTGCATTGGTTAGAACATCATTTAGCACAATATAAAGGAACTGTAATAGCAGTAACGCATGATAGATATTTTTTAGATAATGTAGCTGGTTGGATTTTAGAATTAGATAGAGGAGAAGGTATTCCTTGGAAAGGAAATTACTCATCTTGGTTAGATCAAAAATCGAAACGAATGGCTCAAGAAGGTAAAGCAGCTTCTAAACGTCAAAAAACATTAGAACGAGAGTTAGAATGGGTTCGTCAAGGAGCTAAAGGTCGTCAGACAAAGCAAAAAGCACGTTTGAAGAATTATGATAAGTTAATGAGTCAAGACCAGAAGCAGCTAGATGAAAAACTGGAAATATACATTCCTAATGGTCCACGTTTAGGAACAAATGTAATTGAAGCTATTGGTGTTAGTAAAGGATTTGAAGATAAGTTACTATATGAAGATTTGAATTTTAATCTGCCTCAAGCTGGAATTGTTGGAATTATTGGACCAAATGGTGCTGGTAAAACCACAATTTTTAAAATGATAATGGGTGAACTGAACCTGATAAAGGAGAATTTAAAGTGGGTGAAACAGCTAAAATTGCTTATGTAGATCAAGCTCATTCTAATATAGATCAGGAGAAAATCTATTTGGCAAAACTTTAGTGATGAGCAAGAATTGGTCATGATGGGAGGAAAGCAGGTAAATTCCCGTGCCTATTTAAGTCGATTTAATTTTAGTGGAAGTGAGCAAAACAAGAAGGTAAAACTACTTTCTGGAGGAGAACGTAACCGTTTACATTTGGCTATGACACTAAAAGAAGAAGGTAATGTATTACTTTTAGATGAGCCTACTAATGATCTTGATGTCAATACATTAAGAGCATTAGAAGAAGGCTTGGAAAATTTTGCAGGTTGTGCTGTAGTTATTAGTCACGACAGATGGTTTTTAGATAGAATATGTACACATATTTTAGCCTTTGAAGGCGATTCTCAAGTGTATTTCTTTGAAGGTGGATTTACTGATTATGAAGAGAATAAAAAGAAACGTCTTGGTGGTGATCTCATGCCTAAACGTATCAAGTATAAAAAGTTAACAAGATAAAAAAACCTGCTACATCTACGCTAAAGCTTTGATGTATGAATACAGGCTTTTTTATGGGTTCTAATACTATATTTTCTCAAGAACCATTGCAATACCTTGTCCAACTCCAATACACATGGTACAAAGTGCTTTTTTTGCATTAGAATTTTGCATCTGGTAAAAAGCACTGGTAACAATCCTTGCACCACTCATTCCTAAAGGATGACCCAATGCAATTGCACCTCCTAAAGGATTAATACGCGGATCATTATCTTTAAGACCGAGTTCACGTGTACAACCTAATGATTGTGCAGCGAATGCTTCGTTGAGTTCAATGATTTCCATCTCATCAAGCGTTAAACCTAATTTTGAAAGCAGCTTTTGAGTTGCATGAACAGGTCCCATTCCCATGATACGAGGTAGTACACCTGCTGTTGCCATACCAAGGATCTTGACTTTAGGCTTTAAGTTATATTTTTTCACTGCATCACTGAAGATGCGATAAGTAAAGCAGCGGCTCCATCATTTACTCCTGATGCGTTTCCTGCTGTTATACTACCATTTTCTCCTGTTAAGGATCTTAAGGTGCTCAGCTTCTCTATTGAAGTTAGTCGAGGATGCTCGTCCTGTGATACTTCAATTGGATCTTTCTTACGTTGAGGCACCATTACTGATACAATTTCTCTTGCAAGAGCACCATTTTGTTGTGCTTTATTAGCTTTCTCCTGGCTCCAATGAGCAAAGGCATCCTGATCTTCTCTACTGATATTGAAATCGGTGGCAATATTTTGTGCAGTTTGTATCATGCCTTCAGTGCCATATTGGGCATCAAGCTTCTTATTTACAAATCGCCAACCAATAGAAGTGTCATACATTTTAACATCCCTTGCAAAAGCAGTTGTTGATTTCCCCATCACAAATGGAGCGCGAGACATACTTTCTACACCGCCTGCTATCAATAAATCAGTCTCACCTGCTTTTATTCCTCTTGCGGCAATACCAATGGCATCCATACCAGAGCCACAAAGTCTGTTTATTGTAGAAGCCGGAACTGTTTCTGAAAAACCAGCAAGCAACGAAGCCATTCTTGCAACATTTCTATTATCTTCTCCTGCTTGATTGGCGCAACCCATATAGATATCATCAATAGCAGTCCAGTCCACGTCTGGATTTCTATCCATCAAAGCCTTTAAAGGAATCGCAGCTAAATCGTCTGTTCGTACTGATGAAAGAGCTCCTCCATAGCGACCTACTGGTGTTCTAATTGCATCGCAGATATATACGTCTCTCATAATCTATAATTTTAATTGATCAAATTTCGGTTTAATAAGCCTAAATCCGTTTAATAACCCTTCTGACAATCTATCCACTTCTTTTTGTGTGAGCGTTGTAGCAAACATGCAGGCACCTGTATTGATCATAATAATATTTTCTTCAAGGAACAGATAATCCAGAAGTTCGTTAATCAATGCTTTTTTCTCTTTTGTATGATATGCTTCCCGATAACCTGTTAGGTTTATTTGCTTGCAGATGGAGTCTAAACATAGATCCTGCTCCTGTGATAGAAACAGGTACATCTGCTATTCTTATTGATTCCTCAATCTGATGAATGGCAGTATTTGTTAATGCATTCAGCTTTAAAACAGCTTCTTTATCAAATAATTCCATGGCTATTCTTCCTGCTGTCGTTGAAATAGGATTTGCTGAAAAAGTTCCCGAATGTGGATGTCTTAATATTTTTTCTCGAGGATCTAGCACTTCCATGATGTCCGATCTTCCTGCTATTGCTCCAATAGGAAAACCACCACCAATCATTTTTCCCATGGCAGTTAAATCGGGTTTTACCTTAAAATTATCTTGTGTGCCTCCATAATTGACTCGGTAGGTAACCACTTCATCAAAAACCATGAGAGCATTGTTTTTGCGAGTCCAATGATAAACTGCTTCAATAAACTCGTTCGTAGCAGGAAAAAGACCTACACGATGAGGCACAGGATCTATAAGCACACAAGCTATTTCATCTGCATGTTGGTCTAAGATATTTATAGTTCTTTCTATGTCGTTGAATGGAAAGATAACCATATCATCAAGTACTCCTTGAGGTGTTCCTTCTACAACTGGGTTAACATTTGGTTTATCTATAGCTTCCCCAATTACTTGGATTGGAGGTTTGGCTAATTTCAGCGTAATCATAGGTACCATGATAAGCCCCTTCTGCTTTGGCTATTTTAGGTTTATTGGTAAAGACTCTGGATGCTTTTAACATGGTCATAACCGCTTCGGTTCCAGAGTTTACAAAACGCATTCTTTCAAAACTGCCTGAACGTGCTATCATTAATTCTGCAAAATTAACCTCCGCTTCGGTGCCCATTGTAAATGCCGTTCCTTTTTTTAACTGATCGGTAACAGCTTCTACAATGGCAGGATGTGAATGTCCATGAATTAAAGATGCCATATTATTTGCAAAATCAATACGCTCAATACCTTCGATATCCGTAACATAACTTCCTTTGGCTGACGCAACGTAGTAGGGATGTGGTTTTCTAAATATAGTGTTTCGGCTAACGCCACCTGTAAGAACATTACAGGCGCGTTTATAAATGGTTTTGTTTGTTTTATTTTTTTGCTCTAAAATTTGTGATTTCATAAACTTCAGATTTAAACTTGGGTTTGAGTATATTGATTCAATTTTGCCCCTGTTTGTTTTTGTAGATAGTTAAAATCTACATTGGGTGCCATTTCTCTCACAAACAATCCTTCTTTTTTAATATCTAGAATTGCAAGATCGGAGTAAATACGCTCTACAACACCTTTTCCAGTTAGAGGAAAAGTACATTCTTTAACAATTTTAGGAAGTCCTTTTTTTGTGACATGTTGTGTAATAACAAAAATTCTTTTAACGCCTGCAACTAAATCCATTGCTCCTCCTACTGCAGGAATAGCATCTTTTGCACCTGTCGACCAATTAGCCAAGTCACCTTTTTCAGAAACCTGCATAGCTCCAAGAACACATACGTCTATGTGACCTCCTCTAATCATGGTAAAGCTATCTGCATGATGGAAATAGGCTGCTCCAGGTATGGCAGTAATATACTTTTTACCTGCATTCACAAGTTCACGGTCTTTATTTTCACCTTCAGGAACTTTGCCCATTCCGAGTAATCCGTTTTCAGTCTGATAGATAAGTTCTCTTCCTTCTGGAACAAAGTCAGCTACCAGTTCGGGAATACCTATTCCCAGGTTAACATATGATCCATCTGGAATATCTAATGCCACTTTTTGTGCCATTTCTGCACGACTCCAACCATTTTTGTTTTCAGTATTTATCATATGTAGCTCACGTCTTGTTCTACCAATTTCGATTCATCAGCAGGATTATTAATTTCTATTACTTTCTGAACAAATATTCCAGGAGTGACCACTATTTCCGGATCAATTTGTCCTGGTTCAACGATCTTTTTGGCTTGTACAATGGCAACTTTTGATGCAGTACACATTATAGGTCCAAAATTTCGTGCAGTGGCATGGTAAAGAAGATTTCCATATCTGTCTGCAGTTTCTGCTTTTACCAACGCAAAGTCAGCTTTAATACCATATTCCAATACATATTCCTGTCCATTAAATACTCTTGATTCTTTGCCTTCAGCTAAAGGCGTGTTAACTGATGCAGGTGTGTAAAAGGCTGGAATTCCAGCACCACCAGCTCTAATTCTTTCAGCAAGGGTACCTTGCGGTACTAACTCAAGCTCAATTTTCCCAGCATGATACAATTCAGGAAAAACTTTTGAATTTGCTGTCCTAGGAAACGAACAAATTGTTTTAGCAACCTGTTTGTTTTCAATAAGGGCAGCCAGACCTACATGACCACTTCCAGTATTGTTACTCACAACGGTAAGGTCTTTTGCACCATGGTCGATTAAGGCATGAATTAATTCAATTGGACTTCCTGCCTCACCAAATCCTCCAATCATAACAATTGCGCCATCATGAATCTCTTTTACAGCTTCTGATACAGATCCAACAATTTTATTTATCATAAAACTCTATTTTAAATAATATCTATACTAATTAGGATAGTTATAAATATTACATTGATTTGTCATATTTATCTTGAAGATCCTTTTCAATATTTGCTAACTCATCACTATAGAAATACTCGCCTCCTCCAAATGGTTTTAATTTCTCAATGGTATTTTCTTCTTCATCGTATTCGGCTAAATAAACTTTATCGAGCCATTCCATGTTTCTGGCTTCGTTAAACTTCAATGCAAAGGCTTTTTTACCATTGACATCAACTGTACCCATCATTGATGTTTTCCCGGCAGAAGATGTCATAGTAATATATCTTGAAGGTCTTCCAATGGATGGTAAGCTTCGATATATTTTACTGAATATTTTGTTCATATCGGCTAAAGGTGCTGTGAAATAATCATGTTCACCTGTTGGTCTTGCACAATAAATAGAATGGAAGTTCAAGCCAAGCATCATTAATATATGCCCTAAGTCTATCCAGTTTTGTGCTGATCTGTCAATATCTACTTTTTCGTTTTCATCCATGAACAAACTGACATGGTTCATCATTGGACTCTGACTTCTGATGTTTATTCTATTAGCTCTTAATCTTCTTATTGCGGCAAGTGTGTGAATGTTTAAGAACTCTTTTGGAGTTGAGAAATGTCCCATCCAAATGACTTGTATGCCGCTATCAATTAGTTTTTTGAATAGTTTTAGAGTGCCATCATATTTAGGATTTACGACTACACTTGGTTCATAGGTTAATGCACGAGATGCGATTCTAATATTTCTTACATGCATCAATTCTGGATCTTCCATAAGAGGTTCTAAATATGCTTTTAATCGACTTGTTGGCATGTATCCGGCATCACCACCTGTAATAAGAATATCAGTTACTTCCTTGTGTTTTCTAAGATAATTATGTACCTGACTTACATCATTTTGTATGAACATATCCTCATCGCCTCTAACTTGGGCATGTCGGAAACAATAGGTACAGTAAGCAAAGCAACCTTGTGTGGTTTTATCAAACAATAAAAATACCTGAGGGTATTTGTGCTGACCGCCATCAATAGCTTCTAGTGCGCCATCTTCCCAATAAAATGAAGGTCGATTTAGAATTTGCTTTCCATCATGTGGATTTGTCTTATCTCTATAATCCACAACCATTTTCATTCGTTCTACACTCATCTTCAATGCTGCTATATTCATCAACAATCTTTTTGTCGATCATATTAGGTTGAGGAAACACCAATTGAAATACTGGATCTGCCTGATAATTATTCCAATCAATTGTGTTCAATATATGCTTTGTTGCTAAGAAGGCATATACTTCAATGAAAAGTTCTCGTTCTTTAATATCACTAAGCACTATGTCATGTTGCTTTAAGACTTCACAAATTTTTCTGAAACCTGATAAACCGGTATACTTGTTCTTGCCTTTGCTAAATATAGGCGCTGACTTTCTTTTAAATAAGGAATGCTGTGGATAGTTATTGTGTAACCGTGAAATTAATGTCGTTGGCAGTAAATTCTCAGTTCTGATAATATTCCTGGCATCCTCATCGAGGTCATGATGATCCATTAATAATTCAACATCGGATGTCTGAAACTTTACTCTGTCTTTTTCTGAAATTTCTGGAGCTGTTTTTAAAAATGTGCTCATAATACTGGTGGTATTAGTTATTTTTAATTTGATTATATGGAGTAATTATTCATGATATTCAATTCTTTTTTACTTTTTTTCAAGTTCCATAAATAGGCGTTTTAGGAGTACTTAAATGTATGAGGAAAAAATGATGTTAAAACTGATAATTGTCAATTAATTAAAAAACTTTAAAAAGTTGTCAATTAGGTTCTTATTCATGTATTTGTAACAAAAGTTACACATAGCAAATACATGACTTATGTCATGATTTAGAAGACCGTCCATATTTACTTTTATACCAACTAAAATTGAATCTTTTGATTATTCTAGTATTAGTAATCAAGATCAACATAAATTAACATACTATGAAAACAAATTTATTAAGATTATTTGCCTTTTTATTTACCACAGCATTGTTTGCCCAAGCCGGACACATCATGCAAGGAGTTGGTGCTGTAAACATGTCTATGGGTGGTGCGGCAACAGCACAACCGCTGGATATTTCTGGTGCATTGCAATGGAATCCAGCAGCCATTTCAACATTTGATGAAAAGATTGTAAAATTCGATTTGGGATTATTCTTTTCTTCACCAGAATTATTTTCAACCGTTCCAGAGTTTGACTCTATGGGACAACCAACAGGTAATTTCTTTAGTGGAAGTACTGAAGATGATAGAGGTGTTTCACCTTTACCAGCATTAGCAATGGTTTGGGGTAAAGAAGATAGTAAACATACTTTTGGTGCATCTGCTTTTGGTATTAGTGGATTTGGAGTTACATTCCCAGAGAAGTATGACAAACCCAATTAATATGCCTCAAAGTATGGGCGGATTTGGACAGAATTGAATCAGATTATATTTTATTGCAAATTGGAGTTACATGGGCTTATGAATTATCCGATAAATTTTCAATAGGTGTAGAACCTACTTTTAATTATGCTACTTTAGAATTAGTGCCTAACCCAACTGCAAATCCAACTGGAGCTGGCTATCCTTCAACAGATAAAGCTTCTGCAACTGGATTTGGAGCGCAATTTGGATTATTCTTTGATTCTGGATCTGGATTTAAAGTAGGTGCATCATATAAAACAACTCAAAAGTTTAGCGAATTTGAATTTGATAATAAATATTTAGATAATACACCTGGAACTAACAATTTCCAAATGGATTATCCTGCAATTTTATCATTTGGTTTAGGGTATTCAAAAGGAGATTTTGATTTAGCTTTGGATTACAGAATGGTAGATTATGAAAATACTGATGGTTTCTCAAAAACAGGATGGACGCCAACATGCATCTGTCGCAGGATTTGGATGGGAAAATATTTCTATTATTTCAGCAGGTATCCAATATAAAGGTGTTGATAAATTACCTTTACGTGTTGGTTATACATATAGTTCGAATCCTATTAGTGAAGATGTAGCATTTTTTAATGTTCCTGCAACTGCAATCATTAAAAATGCATTCCAATTTGGATTAAGTTATGAAGCAAATGATAACTGGCAAATTGATGCAGTATTTCATTATGGTGATAGTGGAGGAAAAACAACAGGACAATTACTTAATCCCATATGTTTATTCACAGCATATCCTCCTTATGGAGCAATATCCAGGACAGTGAGGTATCTTACGATATGACAACTTCTATGATACAGTTTGGAGTTAGTTATACATTTAACAAGAAACAAGCAGACGATTAATAAATAATTGGTTTTAATAAAAAAGGCGATTTCAGATAATGAAATCGCCTTTTTTATTAGTAGACAAGATAAAAATGTAACATTTCAATAAAAATTCATACAAATCTTTTAGGGAGTTTCTGTTTCAAAAATCATAATTTTTAACGAAATTGCTTGACTAATTATAATATGTTCAACTACTTAAAAAACAAAACACAATATGTCTGATGATTTTGATTTATTAGAAACGAATTCCAACGAAAAAACAGAAAAAGTAGATGTTAATTGGGGAAAAGCCATTGACCAAATGAAGTCTAAATTGGCACAAGAAGATGATCCAGAAAGTCGTCAAAAAATACTGAATGCAACATTAGATAATGTTGTTGATATGGCAGAAAAGGACAGAACTACATTGCTTGATGCTATTAAGGATTTAACAGATTATCAAGATGAAGTTGGTATTATGTTCGAAGGGTTTTCTGCTCTTAATGCAGCAGAACAAAAAATAATAGACGATGCAGTTAAACGTTTAGAACGTGCAAAAGTTGAGCTGGAAGATGCAAAAAGCAAACCAGATACTTGGTGGAATAATCTTTGGGGAAGAAAAGGAAAGATTAAAAAAGCAGAGCAAGAACTTAAAGACGCTCAAAAAGAACGTGATGCATCAGATAATAAGGCAAAAGCTATGTTTCAGCAACGTATAGAAAGTGCAGATGTACAAACCTTATTAAACGAATTATCATTTAAAAGTCAGGCAGCAATAAAGCGTTTAAAAGACCGAGAAATTGAAATTAAAGAAGTAGAAGAAAGTCTTAAAACAGCTATTGTAGAAGCAAGTAAGAATCATACTAAAGCACTTGAAAAGAAAAAAGAAGTAGAAGCGAAATTAGAAGAGCAATATGCCTTATTAAAACAAGCACGTCAAGCTTTAGAAGAAGTTGCAGATAAACAATCTACAGATTATTCAGATGCTTTGGCAAAAGTTACACAACTAGAACAAAAAGTTGAAGAATTAGAAGGCTTAAAAAACGCATACACAACCCTTGCAGCTTCTAAAGACAGTTTTGTACACAAACATAATTTAACTATAAAAGTACTAACGTCGTTACGTAGTAACTTACAAACACATCGTGCGAAACTTAAAAGTGATACAGACGAACGATTAAAATATTACGATGGTTATATAGTTGCTTTAAAAGCACGTACAGATCAGGAATTTGCGGCTATTTTAGAGCATTTAGGTGTAAAAACCGATGAGCATATTGGCGAAACATTAGCAGCAATGCATACCGCAAGTGCTAAAGCACGTCAAGAAATGATGGATAACATTCCAGTTCACGAAAAAGTAATGCAAGGTGTTTATGGTAGTTATGCAGAGGCTTTAAAAGAAATTCGTACCAAAGATGCCGAAATCCAAAAGAATTTTGCAGACCGTTATGGTATTGATATGAAAGAGATTTTTGAAGAATACTATAAAGCAGATCCAAATGCACCATCAGGAGGAGGAGAGCCAGAAGACGAGCCAAAACCAGAAGCTAAAGACGACGATTTATTGTCTTAATATTTTTAGGGCGTTTCAACAGCTGTATTTTAATTCAGCTGTTGTCAGGCTTTCCGCTAAATCTTTTCTTTTTGTCTCATCGAGCGCAATCGAAATGTTTCAACATAAAGAAAAGGATATCGCTGCAATCCTTAACGCAAAGAACTGCAAACAAATGCTGATTACTTCAAAATAATATGATTGTAACACCTTTAGATTCTGCTATTCTTGACTCCAAAGAGCAATATGTATTCTATCACAAAATGGTAGATTTTGCTCTCAAGGAACTTATTGTAACGGTACAACAACAACAACTATGTAATCAGCAAGAAATCCTATTGTTTAAGCAATATTCCGATTTGTTGTTGTATTCAATAGAAGCTATGAGAGTAAAGTATATGTACGATGACGAAGACAATATGAAAGTAGATCTAACAGATTCTGGTTTCCCAAACTATTTGGAGTTTCGATATCTATTCAACGATTTAGAATTAAGAGAGGAATATTTAGGTAAATTAACAAATGTTGATGTTTTAAAAGATGAGTTTTTAGATACCTTATTACGTAAAAAACAACCTATTAAAAAACGTAAACTATTTCAAGCAGCATCCATTGTTTACTATACATCTGCTAAAAAAGAATATATTTTTAATCGGTTTGTTCAAGGTAAAATCATAGAAGCTCCAGAAGGTTCTGAAGGTAAGCATTTAGTAAGCTGGAGTTTTTACGATGTGTCGCATAACAGACCATTTATTTGCTATATGTATTTTAATTACGATGGTAAAAATGTAGAAGATTATAAAAGTGAAATCTATACGGTTTTAAAAAGTGCTGCAGACCGTGAAATGTCTTTAGATATGATGGCTTATGCAATAGATAAGCGCTTGCCAAAAGTATTTCCAAAATTAATAAAGCGAGTCGATTTAGGACCAATTCATAATGTATTTGCGAAAGATGAAAACGAAATTACACATGCTATTCTGGAAGGTATTGCGAAAAAGACAATTCCTTTAGAATCGTATGCGATTTCATTTAAAATTGATGAAGTAGAGTCTGGAAGTGAATTTTCAGAAGGTGGATTTTTTAGTAAGCAAACATACCAAAAATGGAATACTATTTTTAATCAAAAATATGTATTTGCACCACATAGGATTATACAAATGCTATATAATAAAACACCAGAAATTATGAATAAGTTGGCAAAGCCTCCTATTCAAATAGCTGATTTAACACTTGATAAAAATTAATGGAACACAATTCAACATTTCCCATAAAACAAAACGAACTTGATATGCTTCGTGATGAAGCCTCTTCATACTTAAAAAGTGTACAATGGGAACAAGGTCAGCGAGCAAAGAATAAAGATAAGGACGCTAAAGATGATTCAATTTTATTGTATTTGTCAAGAGCTAAAAATGGAGGAAATACTGCTTGAAGTAACTTCAGTTTCTAAAACTATTTTAGCTTTAAAAAAGCGATTATTACCAGATTCTGTAGCAATTCCTATTCATTTAAATCAAACATTATATGCTGTTCAAGAAGGTATTACTTTAGGTATTTGGATTAAGGATAGTTATTACGATGCTTCAGGCTTATCTAGTTTAAGCGAACGGAAATCTGTATTAGATACTTCTGGCAAAACGAGAATACGAAAGTAAAATGCAAACTGCAACTGCATTTATGTTATTTGCAACGGCTTATAATATCCTTCATAACTTAAAGACCATATGCCTCAGACGATTTAAGTGTCATGAAGCAAAAGTTTGCTGGTATTCCAGAAGTTTCATTTATGTCACCATTAAAAGGAATCTCTTGTGCTTTGTTTTATTATGATAAATATTTAGGTCATCCAGAAATTATCAAAAGTCGATAAGGATGTTGTCGATTTTACCGTCGTGTATTTTGAAGCTTTGATTGATGAAATTCAATTTCGTAAAAGTTCATTAGAATATACAGAAACCATTTTAGACAGAACCTATAAACTTGAAAATTCTGAATTTGCTGTTTCAGGTTGGGATAATGTATTTGCTGGAACAGCAAAAAGTATTGAATTCAATAAAATTCAATTTGAACAAATTGTAGGTAACAGAGATGCAAAACATTTTGCTCGTCGATTAACAGAACGAATGTTAAGTTACGATTTTACAGCTAAAAAAGAATCCGTTTCAAGAACTAGGTGGATTTATGCCAGTTTTTATGGGCTATGGAATTCCTGGAACAGGAAAAAGTATGCTAATTGCTGCCATTGCTACACGATTAAAAGAACATTGTACAAATTTGGATATTCCATTTTTGTTTCATCCAATGCCAGATACATTAATTAGTACATTTCAAGGTGGTTCAGCAGAAAAAATGGTAGAATGGATGAAACCATTGCAAGATCCAACAAAATTATTTTTGCACCAATTGATGATGCCGAAAATAATTTACAAGAGCGTACAGCTCAAGGTGTTTCTGCTGGTGTAAAAGAAGTGATTGGTGTATTTTTAAGATATACAGAAGGTGCTTATGCCGTAAACTATGGTAACAGTTCTATTGGTTTGTTTACTAACCTTCCAGAAATGTTGGATAAAGCAGTGATTTCACGTGTGCAAGGTCGTTTTAAAATTGATGGAGCACGAACAGAACATGATTTTTTAGATCAGGATCATTTATGGTGGAGAAAGTTAGAGGATACGATGCCTGATTTTGTCAATATGGAAGATCCTGAAGGCTATAAATATTTAGATGATCAAGGATTGGCAAAAAACATGGGAGAAATCTTAAATGTTGATTGAAAAACCATCTGAAGAACGTGTTTTAGAAACATTTGAAAAGATTGAAAAACTACATGAAGCAGAATGAACATATGTTCTATGCAAGTTTGTATAAGGAAATTCAAAAGATATTTCCGTTCTTTTCATCTCGAGATGTTCGTAATATTCAATCAGCTGTTTCATTACGTTTAACCGATTTTGATTTGGAAAAAGATTGGTTCGAAAATCCAGAAATGTATTTTAAAAAAGATTATGAAACCAAATTCGATATGCTTCAAGAATTAATGAGAGCCAATATGAAAGGATTAAATTTTTCTGATATCAGAAGACAAGAAGTAGTTCGATATTTAGATAATGTGGCAACCATTGCAGATACAGACTTTAAACGAAAAGTAGATGCTAGAGTTAATCAATTAAACATTGATCTAGAAGCAAGAGAGCAATTTGAGAGAGAAAATGAATAAAATTAAAAACATAACATATAATACGCTTTCAAAGGAATGGGCTACACTAAACAGAATTGATTACGACTATCAATTCGAAGATGGCAATTGGAAACGTTTGTCGCGTGAGAGTTACGACAGAGGCAATGGAACTTCGATTTTACTTTATAATAAAGAAAAAAGAACGGTTATTCTAACAAAACAATTCAGAATGCCTGCTTATGCTAATGATAAAAATGACGGAATGTCTATTGAAGTATGTGCAGGAGCTCTAGACAAAAATGAGCATCCGGAAGTATGCATCATTCGTGAAGTTGAGGAAGAAGTGGGCTATAAAATAAATAAAGCCACCAAAGTATTGGAAGCTTACACGTCTCCGGGAGCTGTGACTGAAAAAATGTTTATGTTCATAGCGGAATATAATGATGATATGAAAGTTAATGATGGAGGAGGAGTTGATTCTGAAGATGAAGACATAGAAGTATTGGAAATTCCTTTTGAGGAAGCGATTAAAATGATCAGCAATTTTGAGATCATCGATGCCAAAACCATTATGCTGTTGCAATATGCTCAAATTAATAACTTGTTGTAAATGCAAAAACTTAGCCTTTGTCATTCCGCACTTGATGCGGAATCCATTATGTTATGAAGGGAAATTATCATCAATATTATATGTACATTCTTTCTAACAAGAAAAATGGAACATTGTATATTGGAATGACTAAGGATTTAGAAAGAAGAATATTTGAACATAAAAACAAGTTAATTGATGGTTTTACAAAAAATTATGGTTTAAATAAATTAGTCCATTTTGAACAGATTCAATACGTAAATGATGCTATTAAAAGAGAAAAGCAATTGAAAAATTGGAATAGACAATGGAAAATCGATTTAATTGAAAAAGATAATAAGCAATGGAATGATTTATCATTTGATTGGTTTGATTAATGGATCCTGAATCAAGTTCAGGATGACAAAAATTTAAAATGCAAAAACTTAAGGAAGCTAAATTATACAGAAGTGAATTAATTCCAGTAAGTGGTAAATTGGTGGAACGCTATAACCAATGCTTGGTTAAATTAGGGTTTGAACCTACAAAACTGAAAGGGTTTTCTGTTGATGGTAGAGGCTGGAGCCCTGAAATTGCAGCAGAAAAGAAGAACATGCATTACCTTAATAATGGTGATGCTAACCCTCATGGTATTATTATTTCACCGCTTCAAAAAGGCAAACCTGTTTATTCTCCATTTCATTCTTTTGATAGAGAGGTTATGAAACTTATTTTTAAAGTTCATGGTGATAAAATAAACGACATTACTCGCGATTGTGCCATTTGTATTGATCTGGACCAAAACATAGATGCATTCTATGAGCCCTTAGATGTTTTGAAATATGAAAAAATTTATATTGGCTTCAGATTAATTAATAATTTAGATTTAATCCAGAAAGAACAATTTACACTCATCGATAAATTTAAAAGCAGCAATAATTTTATCGACGAATCTATTCATGAAGAATTATTAGAATCGGCTAAAAAATATGGCGATTTAAGAAATCGAGATTTGACACTACCTGAGTTGTATTTTGAAACCGATTCGTTTTACACCAAAGCTTTTGGGGGCGTATACTTATTAAGAGATTTTATTACTCCGATTATAGTGTTTGAAGATGAAGTAACTTATAAGAGTGCAATTAAAGACACCAGTCATGATGTTTTGATCTATCATATTTCACAACCAGAACTAATAGATAAATTAAAGGATCATCTCATTATTGAATGTAATCTGGAATATGTGGTTCAAACAGAAAGATACGATAGGATTAAGAAATTTATTTTTTCTCAAATTATTCAAAAAGCAAAACACCCAATAAGGGATATTTTAAGGGACAAGGTATTGTTTAAGAGTTATTTAAATAGAATTGATGTAAAATCCTTGAAAATGGTTAATGGTGTTGAGTTATACCTGGAACGATTGGAACGCAGTAATGAATATAAAATAAATGACATGGTTGAAGACTCATTTTATTTTGCATTGCATCAACCTCATTCTTCATTAAGTGCAAGCCATCAGGATCTTATATGGAAACTTTTGGTCAATATTTCGCCTAAGGACGTTTTACATCTTTACTGGTATGATAAGGAGCAATTCTATAATAGTTATAAAACATGGGATCAATCTTTTAAAGATTGGGTTATTGAGACAATAAGTAACAATATTTAAAATTTATAGACTAATTTTTAAAAGGCTGAAGTTAGAAGTTGGAAGCTTGAAGTTTATTATCTTTATTATAGTGAATATTTTATGAAATTTAAATTTGAAGATTTAATTATTTGGCAAAAAGGAATGGATTTAGGTGAAGATATGAATGTTTTGACTAAAAGTTTTCCAAAAGAAGAGCTTTATAATTTATCATCTCATATAAGAAGAGCTTCAGATTCTGTTGCATTAAATATTTCAGAAGGTTCAATTTTGCAATCTGGACCTGAATACAGGAAATTTCTTGGTTATTCAATTCGTTCTATAGCAGAAGTTGTTACATGTTTGCATAAAGCCAAAAGAAGAAACTATATATCTGAAGATGAGTTTGATAAGTTCTATAAGAATTGTTTTGATTTAATGAATATGACAATTGCTTTTAGAAATAAAATTAAAAACTAATTTGAACAACCGCTTCAAGCTTCGTGCTTCAAGCTTAAAACCTTTAAAATATGACACTCGAACTCATCGTTTTCGTTGCCTCCATATTATTCGGAATCCTATTGTATTGGCGAGAGTCAAACGGAAATGGTTTATATCGTTTTGTTAATAAATTGGTGAATTCCAAAGAACTTCAAATGAAACCTACAGATAAAAAAGGATTTATTTTTAGACAGACATTTCTATTACGACTGGTTTATATTACAGCATTGTTCCTGATATTACTTCTAGTGTTAAAGTTTTTAATACCTATTAACTATACAACAGTTTCTATATTTACTTCCATTGTTGTTGGAACTGTAATAGGCACGTATGTTGCTAATTTTGTTATAAAATCAGGTGATGTAATCGATGAAAAATCAGATTCGTTAGAAGATATCGTTCATGATACTATTGAAAAAGGTAAAGACTTCATTGAAGATCTAACTTCTAAAGAAGATGAAGTAGTTGAAGAAATAAAGGAGGAGCCTAAAAAAGAAGAACCTGAAGCAGATAAAAAAAGTGCAAGAGACAGATTAAAGGATAAAGGATTATTATAACAAAATTATTACCTAAATGTCATGCTGAGCTTGTTGAAGCATCTATTCAAGATTCTTCATTTCATTCAGAATGACAAAAAAATATAAGCATGATAAAAAACTACTGGAACAAAGGAGCAAAACAAAAAAGAAGAGTCATTATTACAGCAATAATTTTCATTATTGCTTTGTTCTTTCTTCGAGACGATTATCAACCAGCTTTGTTATTTGTTAGGAAATACATTTTTGTTATTCTTTTAAGTAGTTTAGTTTTGCTTCTCGGATTACGAAAATTCAGGAGTTCTGCAAGTTCAGGAAAACGAATAGGTATTTTGGCCTTACTGGTTATCTTTTTCGGAATATTATATGCCGTTGGCTGGCATTTTAAAATGTATGATTACATGAAAACCTACAATGTTTTCAATAATTTGAATAAAGTAGAAATAAATGAACTTCCATTAACTCAAAACGAACGTATACAACCATTACGAAATATTTTCTCAATGGCGAACGAAAGTGTAGGTGAGACTAAAGATGTATCATTACCACACTTAGTAAGAGTTGATGATGAAAATAAATGGACCATGGCCATTCAGCCAACCGAGAAGTATATTTGGCAACGGATTAGAGATAACACCGAAGAGGTCTTTTCTGTCTCAAGTACAACACCATTTCCAAGATTTTCAAATGAAAATAGAATTCCGGTAACATTTTCTATAGGTGAATCTCTAAAATTTAGCAGAAATACCTATAATGCTGTGGTACAACGATTTAATTTTTTTCAGTTATTTACTTTGGAACCTGGTGATACGTTTTACATGAAGAATGATTCTGGTAAATGGGTAGAAGTAGTTAGTTTAATTAAATGGAAAGGTTTCTTCTTTCCGTATCCAACTTTTGGTGGTGTCATGGTTGTTGATAATGGAGAGCATGATTTTAAAGATTATCTGGAGCGAATTGCCATTGGTAAAGGAACTTTTATAAGTCCTGACGAGATGAAGAATTATCATTATTTACAACGTCAAAATACATTATCTGAAAAAGTATCTCGTTTACAAGCAGAGTCTTTAAAATTTTTAGGTGGATTTAGTGATCCATTACCTTGGAATATGGAAACTGCTGTTAAAATTCCTGATTTACAAGACGATCAAAATCCGCAACCATTTGTAACGGATTTCGATTTTTCCGATACAGAATCCGGATGCTTATAGTGGATTATACCATTGGTTTGGATTAGAGCCAGTTGGTGATGAGCGAACAAGTTTATCATTTAGTGTATTTATTCCAGCTGATGGAACAGATAAAGTATATTATTATGATCATGCTGCAAAAAAACAAGGTTATGCAGGTGTTTCGGCAATGCCATTAAAAGTAATAGAATCTAGAAAAGAATTTGATTGGTCAGTCAATAAACCTGTTGAATTTAGACCTTATATTAAAGATATTGCAGGACGAAAACGTATGTTCTTCTTAGGAACAATTTCTGCTATTAGGAGTGATGATGCCAGTAAATTTGATGGTTCTGCAACTCCAGATCTGGCATTGATAGATAGTGAATATCGCGATGTGGTTTGGATTGATGCCAAACACCCAAGTCAATGGGATAAATTGGTTTATGATCAATTAAATGAAGCCTGGAGAGCCAGTGAAGGAATTGGAGAATTTTATATTGATGAGATAAAGCCAGTGACAGATGTTAAAGTTGATAATCCTGAAGCTTTAAAGATTATTGATTCTTTAAAAGCGATTATTGAAAAGGATAAGCAACAAAAAGCCATTGAGAAACTTCAAAAACAAATTGATTCTCTTCAAGCATTAAAGGAAAAAACAACAAATTAAAGTCTAATTTAATTTTAATTCCATTTTAATATTACATCGTTCGTAATGACAATCAGGTTCAACAGGAATTTCAATAAAACCATACTTCTTGTAGATATAGATAGCATTTTCCAATTTTCTACTTGAATAGATAATAAGAGAATTGAAATTGTGCTCATTAGCAAAATCAATGCAATATTGCATGAGTTGTTGTCCAATTTTGTGTCCACGATAGTTTGGTAAAACAGCCATTTTAGTTAGTTCGAAACTACCTTTAATAGTCATTGGCATAAGAGCTACTGTTCCCACAATCTCATCATCTGATTTTAGCAAAAAAAATGTGTCCACCTTTATCAATAATATATTTATCTGGATTGCTTAAAACCTCTTCATCAAAAGGCTCTACATAAAAGTATGTTTTTAGCCATTCTATGTTTAGATCATAGAATAATTTTGAGTATTCAGATTTAAATGAAATGATTTTAACCTGCATTGGCTCTAATAAAATCTGTAATTAAATAGGAAATAAATTTCCCAACTTGATCTTGTGATTTTCTTTTAGGTGCTGCTTCACAAATATGTAAATAAGATGCATTTTTATGCTTTCCGAAAAAATGTACAAATTCTCTTGTATTATTTACGCTGAAACCCACAGGGAGTTTGTTCACTACTTGGCATATTTTCAATGGCATCACAATCTATTTCAATTCCAAAATTATCCTTTGAAACATGATCCAGAGCTACCTGTAATTCAGTTCTGAACTTAAGTTCTCTTCGAACTTTAATGCTTTCAAAAGTATTGTATTGTATCGATTTTAATTTGTTGATTGTTTTAAAAGTATTTTCTGAAGTATAATTTTCATGTAACCCAAAAACGAAATAGTTTTTAAGAAATCCTTCAGCAAACGCATAGCTAAAACCATTTCCACTATGTCTTCCTTCTTCAGGCCTAAAGTCTGAATGGGCATCTAAATTTACAGCATTAATTGTTTTGCTGGTCACTAAAGAGGTACCTTTTATAATTCCATAAGCATTATTGTGTCCTCCTCCAATAATAATAGGAATTTTTCCTGCTTTTACAATTTGATACACAAGATCTGTAACATGAATATCAATTTCTGAAACCATTTTTCGAGCTTTTTTAATGTCGCTTTTCTTTTCCTGATCTAAGCTTTTAAGCTTTTCCAATTCATTAGAAAAATCTAAATGACCTAAAATAAGTACGCTGTTCGCCTTAGTGGATCTGTTACTTTGGGTATTTAACAAAATTTTAATTGCGGCTTCCCAGGCCTTAGCAGTACCTGTTTTTCCGTAATTTGCAAAAACTCCAATATCTTCTGATATACCAAAAATTACATACTTGACGTCTAAATTTTTAAGTTGTTCGTATATATTGAAAACCTTGGTTAATATTTGAACATGTTCACCGAATTTAGATTCACCAGAACGCTTGTTTAATAAATTAATTAGAGTAGAACTATTAAATAGAATTAGTTTATCCATTAACAACGGTTTAGGTTATAAATAAATACAAAATTACAATTATTTATACCTATTAAATAATTAAATTAGACAACTTAGAAATCTTTTAACACTAAAAATTATTCAACTTATGACAAACAGCAGTAGCAACACGGGACTAAAAGTAGCTTTGGGAATTTTAATAGCGCTTTTTTTAGGTACAGGGTTTTATACCTCAAAACTTTACAACGACAAGAAAAAAAATGATGCTCAACTTACAAAGGAGAAGCAAATGGTAATGAATGATTTAAGCACCATGGCTGCTCAATATGATTCTGCAATCAATGAAAACGAGATAACCAATGGAAAATTAATTGAAGCAAGAGATCGTATTCAAGACTTAATGGATTCATTAAAAACTTCTCAGGCAAGTGTTAAGTAATTTATGGAGGTACAAACAAAAATACTTTAATCTACAAAAAGAAATGGATGTCTTGTTGGTTCAAAACGATTCATTGAGAGTTGAAAACTCGTTGCTTGCAACAACTTTAGACAGTACACAGGTACAATTAGCAGAAAGAAATGTGTTTACAGATTCATTATTAGTTCAAAATACTGAATTAGCGGCTGTTGTAGAAGATGCATCGGTTCTTTCCACAGTTGGATTGAAAGGATTTGGAGTCATTGAAAGAAGTTCAGGTAAATTAATTCCTACTGAACGAGCTTCACGATCAGATAAGATTAGAGTTTGTTTTACAGTTGCCAAAAATAATTTAGTAGAAGCTGGAGATCAGGAACTTTATGTGCAAGTCATAGATCCAAAAAATAATGTCATTGGAGTTAATGAACAAATTCAATTTGAAGAAGAAACATTAAACTATAGTGTTGTTAGTAAATTCAATTACGAACAAAGAAACCTGAATGTTTGTGAATTTGTATCTTCAAAAGATAACAATGGATTTGAAAAAGGGCGTTATGTGGTTAACGTTTTTAATAAAAATGACTTAGTGTCAACTTCTCAATTCACATTAAAATAATAAACATAAATTATTCATAAAAAACCTCAAGATACTCTTGGGGTTTTTTTATTGAATTATTTTTCCGTTAATAATTACCTTATCAATATGGTTATCACCAAAAGCATACGGTAAAAAGTTGTAACTCGGTATTACTTTTGTAATAATAAGATTTGCTTTTTTCCCTTTTGTAATGCTTCCATATTGATTTTCAATCCCCATGGCATAAGCTCCATTTAGGGTTGCAGCATTAATCGCTTCTTCGGGTGTCATATTCATTTTTATACAGGCAGTACTTACGACAAAGTTCATATTACCATTTGGAGAAGATCCGGGATTGTAGTCTGATGCCAAAGCCAAAGGTAATCCTGCATCAATTAAATCCCTTGCAGGGGTATAAGGAATACTTAAAAAAAAGGAGCATGCAGGAAGTGCAACAGGCATTGTTGTACTTCCCTTTAAAATTTCTATATCTTCAGGATTTAATTCCTCCAGATGATCAACAGAGAGCGCTTTATGATTTACTCCCAAACCAACTCCACCAAAGGCATTAAACTGATTGACATGAATCTTAGGAATTAGGTTGTATTGTTTTCCTGCCAAAAGTATTCTTTCAGTATCTTCTAATGAAAAGTATCCCTTTTCACAAAAAACATCAATATAATCAGCCAAATTTTCTTTAGCAATTTCAGGCAGCATCTCATCAATTATCAAATCAATATAACCAGCTTTATTATTTTGAAATTCCTTTGGCAGAGCATGAGCTCCTAAAAATGTTGAACGTACTTTAAGTCCAAAATTCTTTTGGATTCTTTTGATAACACGAAGCATTTTTAATTCTGCCTCTACAGTAAGACCATAACCGGATTTAATTTCAATGGCACCAGTGCCTAATCTCATAACATTTTTAATTCTGACAATTGATTGATCATACAGTTCATCTTCCGGTGTATTTTGAAGTTTTTCTGCAGAATTTAGAATTCCACCTCCTCTTTTTGCAATCTCCTCATAACTTAAACCGTTGATTCGATCAACAAATTCTTGTTCACGGTTACCTGCAAATACTATATGAGTATGACTGTCGCACCAAGCCGGTAAAACCAATTTTCCAGAGGCATCAATGGTATCGTCTGCCCTATTATTATCTAAATCTTTCATTAAACCAAAATCTATAATAATATCATCTTTAATTAATAGATAGGCGTTTTTTAGAGTAGGAAGATTTTTCATGTCCCCTCCAGACACTTTATTTGTTTTTGAATCCCTTATCTGCAGTAACTCTTGAATATTGGTTATTAGTAATGACATAAAGTAAAATTAGTTGTTTTTAATCAAAAATGAATATTTAATTTATTTTGATTGATTGCGCCGCTATATTATTAATAATTAACATCAAATATTGACAATAGAACAAAACATAAAAAAACACTGTAAATAGCTGATAATTCTGCTTTTATTGCTTTAAAACAGATATATTTTAAAGTATATTTGCACTTAATATCTACACGAATGAACAAAGCTATCTATATAGCAACCAGCGAGCCAAATAGCGGTAAATCTTTAGTAACATTAGGATTAATGCGAATGCTATTGGGAAGAACTCCAAAAGTAGGTTATTTCAGACCTATTATTGATGACACAAAATCTAACAAATCAGATAACCACATCAATACGGTGATCTCATATTTTGATTTGGATATGCATCATGATGAAGCTTTTGCCCTAACAAGAAGTGAATTTGTGAATATGCGAAACAATGACGAAGATGGTAAGATCATCGATACCATTATTGATAAATATAAGCACTTAGAGGAAAAATTTGATTTTATACTGGTTGAAGGAACCGATTTTAGAGGTGAAGGTTTAGCCATAGAATTGGATATCAATATCCTAATCGCAAAAAATTTAGGAATTCCAGTTTTAATTGTATCTAGTGGTATTGGACAGGAAATGGATGAGTTTATTGCAGACGTTCATATTGCTTATGATTCCTTCATGGATAAGGAAGTAGAAGTTATAGCCATTGTAGCAAATAAGATTTTAAAAAAGAATTTAAAATTAGTTCGTGAAGGCATATCCAAGAACGTACATAAAGATGTATTAGTTAGTGCAATTCCAAGAGTAAAATCATTAACTCATCCAACATTATCAGAAATAGTAAATGCTTTGGATGCCAAGGTATTGTTTGGTGAAGACTATTTAAACAATCCTATTGAAAGTATTAAGGTTGGAGCAATGCAACTAAGACATTACTTAGGTTATATTGAAAACAATAGTTTAATAATTACTCCTGGAGATAGGGCAGATATTATATTGGGAGCACTACAAGCAAATATTTCAGTGAATTATCCCAAAATTGCAGGAATTGTTTTAACCGGGAATATAAAACCAGAAAAACCAATTTTAAAGTTAGTTGAAGGGTTGTCTAGGGTTGTCCCAATAATTTTAACAAAAGAAGAGACTTATAAAATTGCAACTAAAATTTCTGAGGTTAAACCAAGGATATATGCAGATAATAAACAGAAAATCATTAGTTCCATAAGTACATTCGAAAAATATGTAGATCGAGAAAAATTAGCTACCAAATTTATTGAATTTGAAACGGAAGGTATTACGCCGAGAATGTTTCAATATAATTTATATGAAAGAGCAAAAAAGAATAGAAAGCATATCGTCTTGCCTGAAGGTGATGATGACAGAATTTTAAAAGCAGCAGCACGATTATTAGATATGGATATTGTTGACTTGACCATTTTAGGTGATCCTGAAAAGATTGAAGATAAATCAAATAAACTAAATATTGATCTAAAGAACGCAACTATAATAAACCCATTAGACTCTTCATACATTAACGGTTATGCTGAAACATTTTATGAATTACGTAAACACAAAAACGTAACCATGGCTTCTGCTTTAGATATCATGACAGATGTGTCGTATTTTGGTACCATGATGGTATATAAAGGTGATGCAGATGGGATGGTCTCTGGTGCAGCTCATACTACCCAACACACCATTCGACCTGCTCTACAATTTGTTAAGACTAAACCTGGTGTTTCTGTAGTTTCTTCTGTGTTCTTTATGTGTTTGGAAGATAGAGTGTCGGTATTTGGTGATTGTGCCATTAATCCAAATCCTAATGCTGAGCAATTGGCAGAAATAGCAATTTCCTCGGCAGATTCGAGTCTGGCATTTGGTATTGAACCTAAAATTGCAATGTTATCTTATTCATCAGGCTCATCAGGTAAAGGAGAAGATGTCGAAAAAGTTCGCAAGGCTACTGAAATTGTAAAACTAAAAAGACCAGACCTAAAAATTGAAGGACCAATACAATATGATGCTGCTGTAGATATGGGAGTTGGTAAAAGTAAATTGCCGGATTCTGAAGTTGCAGGGCAAGCCTCTGTTTTAATATTCCCAGACCTTAATACAGGTAACAATACCTATAAAGCTGTGCAACGAGAAACTGGAGCTTTGGCGATAGGACCAATGTTACAAGGTTTAAATAAACCGGTAAATGATTTAAGCAGAGGTTGTACAGTAGAAGATATTTTTAACACAGTTATAATAACAGCAATTCAAGCACACGGATTATAAATGAATATTTTAATAATAAATTCAGGAAGTTCATCTATTAAATATCAATTAATAGAAATGCCTTCTCAAGAAGTAATATGTTCTGGTATGGTAGAACGTATTGGCTTAGATAATGCGAAAGTGTATTATAGAACAAAGTCGGTTAAAATTGAAAGAAAAGAAAATATACCTAATCATAAAATTGGTTTAGAAATAGTTTCTGCATTATTAATGGATGATGCTGTAGGTGTGATTAAAAATGAAAATGAAATTCATGCGGTTGGACATAGAGTGGTTCATGGAGGAAGCACATTTTCGGCTACAACTATAATTAACCAATCGGTCAAGGACAAAATAAAAGAGTTCTTTGAATTGGCTCCTTTGCATAACCCGTTGAGTTATGAAGGTATAGTGGTTTCAGAAGCCATATTTCCATCCGCCAAACAAATAGCAGTGTTTGATACAGCGTTCCATCAAACTATTCCTCAAAAAGCCTATAAATATGCAATTCCAAACAAATTTTTAGATAAACATAAAATTCGAGTCTATGGTTTTCATGGTACAAGCCATAAATATGTTTCAGAAAAGGCAATTATAACATTGCCAAATAATAGTTCGAAGTTAATTACCATTCATTTGGGAAATGGTTGTAGTATGACAGCTATAAAAGATGGGAAAAGTATCGACCATTCTTTAGGATTTGGTCCAATGGCAGGACTAATTATGGGAACACGTAGTGGCGATATCGACCAGTCTGTAATACTTTATTTGGTTAAATCTTTAGGTTATTCTTTCGATGAAGTAGATAACATTCTACAAAAAAAGAGCGGAATGCTAGGATTAACTGGTTACAGCGATTTAAGAGAAATTGAAAGTGAAGCAGAAAAAGGAGACGAAAAATGTAGATTAGCATTAGAAATGTTTGCTTATAGAGTGAAGAAATACATCGGATCTTATACTTCTGTTATGAATGGAGTTGATGCTATAGTATTTACCGCTGGAGTTGGCGAGAATTCAATTCTAATCAGAAAAATGATATGTGAGGATATGGGCTATTTGGGAATTGATATTGATTTAAAAAAGAATAATGTAAAAGCTCGTGATATTATTGAAGTCAGTTCTGATAAGTCTAAAGTTAAAATCTTAGTAATTCCAACTAACGAAGAAATAGAAATCGCTAAAGAGTCCTACAAGTTGATTTCCTAGTTTTGTTTAATAAAATACGAGTAGT
>CAVYHG010000016.1:0-322107 GCA_963768245.1 uncultured Flavobacteriaceae bacterium | reverse complement strand
GTCCGCATTAGCTATCGGTGCCTGATTATCTGGTCCGCCTATCGGTAAAACCTCGATGTAAACCGTAGCTGTATCACAGGCCTGTGGATTACCATCATCACAAACTGTATATTCAAAACTGTCCTCACCTACATAACCCGCCGGTGGTGTGTAAACATACTCACCTGTTAACGGATCTATAGTTACTACAACACCTTGTGCCGTAGTGACCGTAGTTGTGGTTACCGTTTGTGTATCGCCTTCTGCATCTGTATCATTGGTAAGTACATTACCTGATACCGATGTGTCTGCAAAGGTATTGTTGATGTCATTCTCCGCATCGGTCGTGTTTCCTGATCCTCCTACTGTTATATATACTGTAGCCTGATCACATGCCTGTGGCGTGCCATCATCACATACACTATACACAAAACTATCTGTGCCTGTAAAGCCATCATTTGGTACATAACTGAACGTACCATCTGCATTCAATACAAGTGTTCCATTATCTACGTCATCTACTGGTGTTGTATTAACCGTTTGCATATCACCTTCAGGATCTGAATCGTTATCCGATACATTTCCTGATACTGATCCACCTGGATGTGGTATTATACGCATCGTCGTTAGCAACTGTTATATTTCCAGTGTCTCCAACAACTGTGATCACTACAACTGCTGTATCACATAAGGCCGGATTGCCATTGTCACATATCGTGTATTCAAAACTGTCGTCTCCTGTAAAACCAACTGGTGGTGTATATGTGTAGTCTCCTGTATTTGGATCTATCGTTACAACAACTCCTTCCGCAGTAGTCACTGTTGTTGTTGTCACTACTATTGGATCTCCATCAGGATCAAAATCATTCGATAGTACATTACCACTTACTGGTGTATCTACCTCTGTGCCTGCTGTGTCCGCATTAGCTATCGGTGCCTGATTATCTGGTCCGCCTATCGGTAAAACCTCGATGTAAACCGTAGCTGTATCACAGGCCTGTGGATTACCATCATCACAAACTGTATATTCAAAACTGTCCTCACCTACATAACCCGCCGGTGGTGTGTAAACATACTCACCTGTTAACGGATCTATAGTTACTACAACACCTTGTGCCGTAGTGACCGTAGTTGTGGTTACCGTTTGTGTATCGCCTTCTGCATCTGTATCATTGGTAAGTACATTACCTGATACCGATGTGTCCGCAAAGGTATTGTTGATGTCATTCTCCGCATCGGTCGTGTTTCCTGATCCTCCTACTGTTATATATACTGTAGCCTGATCACATGCCTGTGGCGTGCCATCATCACATACACTATACACAAAACTATCTGTGCCTGTAAAGCCATCATTTGGTACATAACTGAACGTACCATCTGCATTCAATACTAGTGTTCCATTATCTACGTCATCTACTGGTGTCGTATTAACCGTTTGTATATCACCTTCAGGATCTGAATCGTTATCTGTTACATTACCTGATACGGTTCCACCTGGTGTGGTATTATACGCATCGTCGTTAGCAACTGTTATATTTCCAGTGTCTCGGCAACAACTGTGATCACTACAACTGCTGTATCACATAAGGCCGGATTGCCATTGTCACATATCGTGTATTCAAAACTGTCGTCTCCTGTAAAACCAACTGGTGGTGTATATGTGTAGTCTCCTGTATTTGGATCTATCGTTACAACAACTCCTTCCGCAGTAGTCACTGTTGTTGTTGTCACTACTATTGGATCTCCATCGGGATCAAAATCATTCGATAGTACATTACCACTTACTGGTGTATCTACCTCTGTGCCTGCTGTGTCCGCATTAGCTATCGGTGCCTGATTATCTGGTCCGCCTATCGGTAAAACCTCGATGTAAACCGTAGCTGTATCACAGGCCTGTGGATTACCATCATCACAAACTGTATATTCAAAACTGTCCTCACCTACATAACCCGCCGGTGGTGTGTAAACATACTCACCTGTTAACGGATCTATAGTTACTACAACACCTTGTGCCGTAGTGACCGTAGTTGTGGTTACCGTTTGTGTATCGCCTTCTGCATCTGTATCATTGGTAAGTACATTACCTGATACCGATGTGTCCGCAAAGGTATTGTTGATGTCATTCTCCGCATCGGTCGTGTTTCCTGATCCTCCTACTGTTATATATACTGTAGCCTGATCACATGCCTGTGGCGTGCCATCATCACATACACTATACACAAAACTATCTGTGCCTGTAAAGCCATCATTTGGTACATAACTGAACGTACCATCTGCATTCAATACTAGTGTTCCATTATCTACGTCATCTACTGGTGTCGTATTAACCGTTTGTATATCACCTTCAGGATCTGAATCGTTATCTGTTACATTACCTGATACGGTTCCTCCTGGTGTGGTATTATACGCATCGTCGTTAGCAACTGTTATATTTCCAGTGTCCGGTGACAACTGTGATCACTACAACTGCTGTATCACATAAGGCCGGATTGCCATTGTCACATATCGTGTATTCAAAACTGTCGTCTCCTGTAAAACCAACTGGTGGTGTATATGTGTAGTCTCCTGTATTTGGATCTATCGTTACAACAACTCCTTCCGCAGTAGTCACTGTTGTTGTTGTCACTACTATTGGATCTCCATCGGGATCAAAATCATTCGATAGTACATTACCACTTACTGGTGTATCTACCTCTGTGCCTGCTGTGTCCGCATTAGCTATCGGTGCCTGATTATCTGGTCCGCCTATCGGTAAAACCTCGATGTAAACCGTAGCTGTATCACAGGCCTGTGGATTACCATCATCACAAACTGTATATTCAAAACTGTCCTCACCTACATAACCCGCCGGTGGTGTGTAAACATACTCACCTGTTAACGGATCTATAGTTACTACAACACCTTGTGCCGTAGTGACCGTAGTTGTGGTTACCGTTTGTGTATCGCCTTCTGCATCTGTATCATTGGTAAGTACATTACCTGATACCGATGTGTCTGCAAAGGTATTATTGATGTCATTCTCTGCATCGGTGCAATTAGCCAATATGTTTATCGTGTCCATCATATCACATCCATTAGCGTCCATTATTGTCAGCGTATAAGATCCTGCTGCTAAATCAACAAAAACTCCTGAGCTTTGAAAAGACCCTCCATCAATACTAAATAAATACGGTGGAGTACCACCACTACCTTCAACTATGAAAGAACCAAAGCTTAGATCACAAATTATATCTGTTTTAGAAATTAATATTGCAGTCAAAGGTTCGGCAGGTTGAGAAATAGTAGCACTATCAGAGGCAGTACATCCATTTGCATCTGTAATAGTAACACTATAAGTTCCTACTTCAAGTTCATTTATATCTTCTGTTGTTGCTCCATTACTCCATAAGAATGTGTATGGGAATGTACCACCGGAAACCGTTAAGTCCAAAGATCCGGTTTCGCCTCCAAGACATAATATATTTGATATTGCAATACCAGATGATAATTCATTTGGCTCATTTATTGTAGCTGTAGCCTGTACTGTACATAGTGTTACAGAATCTGTAATCGTAATTACATAGGCTCCTGCTGCAAGACCTGTAATGGTCTGAGTAGTTGCGCCTCCTGGACTCCATGAATATGTAAATGATCCTGAACCTCCTGTGACATTTGCAGTAGCTGTTCCATCACTGTCTCCATTACATGTCGCAGTGGTGGCTGTTGCTGTAACAGACAGATTCTGACAACTTCCCGGATTTACAGTTGTGTTTGCAACCACGGTACATCCGTTGGCATCTGTTACTGTGACTGTATAATCTCCTGCGCTTAATCCAGTTATTCCTTCTGTAGTTTCTCCTCCCGGACTCCATGAATATGTATATGGAGGAGTTCCTCCTGTTGCAATTGCTGTTGCTGTACCATCTCCTGTAGTCGGTCCACTCTCATCTGTTGCTGTAGCAGAAACATTTAAAGCATTTGCCGGCTCTACTATAGTCACACTCTCTTCTACTGGTAAACATACTGTACCATCTATGGTAACACTAACTGTATATATACCTGCAGTTAAACCTGTAAGAGTACTTGTTGTTACTCCAGCATCTATTTGCTGTGGCGTTGTATTCCACGTAAATGTGAAGGTCCTTGATGAATCATATCCTGAACTCGCACTTACTGTAGTACTACCTGTATTATCTCCAGTACATAAAACATCTGTAACAGAATCAATAGCTACGATCTGATCACATGTATTGGAACAATCAATAACTACACCTTGGATAAGGACACAACCATTAGCATCTGTAATTGTAACTGTATGCGTTCCATCAGGTAAATTAGTTGCTGTTTCTGTAGTTTGACTTCCTGCACTAGCACTCCATAAATAAGTATAAGGAGCCGTTCCACCTCCTACTGTTGCAGTAGCTTCTCCATTTTGACATCCTTGGTCCGTGGTCGCATTCTCCTTGGTGATATTGACACTTAACGGATTAACTGGTTCATTCACTACGATTCCATTTTCGTTTAATTGACAACCACTGGCATCTGTAATAATAACACTATATGAACCAGCAGGTATATTAGAAATATCTTCTGTCGATTCACCATTATTCCAAGCATAAAAATAAGGTGGTGTACCTCCTGTTACAGTTAAATCAATAGATCCTGTTGAATCACCAGTACAAAGCACATCAACAACTGAAGTAGTTAATGCTAGCCCATCATTCGGCTGTACAATAGTTGCTGTATCTGTAGTAACACAACCATTAACATCTGTAATGGTCACACTAAAAGTTCCTGCAGAAAGATTATTAATGTCTTCAGTAGTTGCTCCATTATCCCAGGCAAAAGTATATGGAAAAGTACCACCTGAAACCGTTAAGTCCAAAGATCCTGTCTCTTCTCCAAAACATAATACATTGGATATAGCAATACCAGATGATAATTCATTTGGCTCATTTATTGTAGCTGTAGCCTGTACTGTACATAGTGTTACAGAATCTGTAATCGTAATTACATAGGCTCCTGCTGCAAGACCTGTAATGGTCTGAGTAGTTGCGCCTCCTGGACTCCATGAATATGTAAATGATCCTGAACCTCCTGTGACATTTGCAGTAGCTGTTCCATCACTGTCTCCATTACATGTCGCAGTGGTGGCTGTTGCTGTAACAGACAGATTCTGACAACTTCCCGGATTTACAGTTGTGTTTGCAACCACGGTACATCCGTTGGCATCTGTTACTGTGACTGTATAATCTCCTGCGCTTAATCCAGTTATTCCTTCTGTAGTTTCTCCTCCCGGACTCCATGAATATGTATATGGAGGAGTTCCTCCTGTTGCAATTGCTGTTGCTGTACCATCTCCTGTAGTCGGTCCACTCTCATCTGTTGCTGTAGCAGAAACATTTAAAGCATTTGCCGGCTCTACTATAGTCACACTCTCTTCTACTGGTAAACATACTGTACCATCTATGGTAACACTAACTGTATATATACCTGCAGTTAAACCTGTAAGAGTACTTGTTGTTACTCCAGCATCTATTTGCTGTGGCGTTGTATTCCACGTAAATGTGAAGGTCCTTGATGAATCATATCCTGAACTCGCACTTACTGTAGTACTACCTGTATTATCTCCAGTACATAAAACATCTGTAACAGAATCAATAGCTACGATCTGATCACATGTATTGGAACAATCAATAACTACACCTTGGATAAGGACACAACCATTAGCATCTGTAATTGTAACTGTATGCGTTCCATCAGGTAAATTAATTGCTGTTTCTGTAGTTTGATCTCCTGCACTTGCACTCCATAAATATGTATATGGTGCTGTTCCGCCTCCTACTGTTGCCGTAGCTTCTCCGTTTTGACAGCCTTGGTCCGTGGTCGCATTCTCCTTGGTGATATTGACACTTAAAGCTTCAGGCTCCAATAATGTTACACTAACCGAAGCTGTATTCCCTAAAGAGTCTATTAACTCAATAGTATAACTACCAGCAGGTAAACCTGAAAATACAGGACTAGATTGGAACGCTCCTCCATTAGCACTAAACTGATAAGGAGGAACTCCTCCAGAAGCATTTACTGTAATACTACCTGTGTCTTCTCCGTTACATAAAATATCTGTTTTATCGTTAATATTTATTGTTGGTTCGACGCCATCAACAAAGTCATTCCCACATACCGATTGCACTCGTATCGGTTTAGTGATTAAATTATCATTTGCTCCATCTACATCGGATACTGAAATATATCCCGAAGGATCATTTTCTCGAATAGAATATATCACTTCAACAAAAAAGGATGGAATTGAAGCAATGGCCTTATAATTTCCGTTTGCATCTGTAACTACAGATTGAGAACTTCCATCTGATCCTGTTACATCAACAGTAACTCCAGCTAAAGGTTCACTATTATTAACATCCGTTACTTGTCCACAAATAACCGGATAAGTCACTAAAACAGAATTTGGATCATCGTAAGTTGCATTATCCATATCTAATGAATAATATCTATCATTATTTCCACCAATTTTTCCAATTCTATAATTAAAAGTTGATTTATTCTCAAAATAATTACTGAATGTATATGTTGGGTCTAATGAAACATTTCCTCCAGGAGCCTGAGAGAAATTTGATGCTTCACCTCTCACTACTGTTGCAGTTTGAGTAACATTTAATTGTGTATTGTTCGAAACATAATATGCATCAGGCAAAGTGATTTCACCATATTCACGTACTTGATCGCTAGAACCACCATCGATATCAAGAGGAGTAGCATAGTATGAAATAACTACCTCATCTCCATAATTACCACCACCAGTAACAAACGTTATGCTAAAAAGGACACTTTGGTCATTGTTATTTGTACTGTTAATTCTAGGCTGGAATGCTTCTTGTAGACCTGATGAAGTAACATCAATATCTAAAAGTGATGCACCACCGGCAAACTCTTCAATTCTAATTAAAGCATCTAAAGTTGTACCATATTGATTGTTTGGAAAAACGTTTGGGAATCTGTAAACTGCTCCCACTGATAATGCTGAACCAGAAATAATTTGAGGATTCACGAAATTCGAATTTCCATATAAAGGTGAACATCCACAATCTCTGGGAGTTGGAGTTTGACCAAAACCAAAGCTTGAATAGAATAGTACTGTAATAATACTAACAACTGCGAAAAATCGTTTTAACAGGTTAGTTAAAGTAATAGTTTTCATAGACCCTATGTTTATTCAATGGATTAATAAAATTAACAACTAACCATTTCCTTTTGTTTGGAAACAGTTTTACATAACACAGAAGATTAAATGAATACAATAGTTTTGAGGGAATCATTGTAGTAATTGAAATTAAAATTTATTAGATCAAATTATATTGTGCAAATATTATAGTTGTCTTATATATATATTCTTTTTAAGTACTTATTTTATAATCTCTTAATTTTTTTACGTTCAATTAAGAAAGAAAATCGTTAATCTACTCAAATGTAGGGTTTTTCCTAAATGAAATTAAATTTCTTTTTTTCAATCAACTAAATAACCCAAGACCATATAAAAAGTATTCATGATACAATAGATCTGCGGATATCTCTCATAAATAACTGGAAAACTAACATTTAGACTATATATCAACAAATATTTGAGTTAAGTTCTTTAAAATACTCGTTCAATTGGCAAGTTTTGCTCAATATATCGATGTATGACCTACTAAAACTTATCCACTTCATCTGAATTTATGAACATTTTATAAATATAAATCCATATTTCTAATTAATATTTTGTAGAAAAATTATTTTCTGTGGTATTTGGTTATCAAATTTATAATCGTAAATTTGCAAACTCTTTTAAAGAGAGGAATGTTTAATAAGTAAAAAAAATAATGTGGATACATTAAGCTACAAGACAATTTCAGCTAATAAAGCTACTGTTAATAAAGAGTGGGTTTTAGTAGATGCTGAAGGACAACCATTAGGACGTTTGGCATCTAAAGTTGCTAGACTTTTAAGAGGTAAACATAAACCTAACTTTACACCACATGTTGATTGTGGGGACAATGTAATTATAATAAATGCTGAAAAGATTAGCTTATCTGGAAATAAATGGACAGATAAGTCTTATATACGTCATACAGGATATCCTGGAGGTCAACGAAGTTTATCTGTAAAAGAAATGTTCGGAAAAAATCCTGCTAGAATAGTAGAAAAATCAGTAAAAGGAATGTTGCCTAAAAATAAATTAGGCGCCGAACTATTTCGTAATTTAAATGTTGTTGTTGGTTCAGAACATTCACATGAAGCACAAAAACCAAAAACAATAAACTTAAACGAATTTAAATAAATGGAAGTAATTCACAAAATTGGTCGTAGAAAAGCCTCAGTTGCTCGTGTATACCTTTCAAAAGGAAAAGGAAAAATTACAATAAATAAAAAGGATCTGGATACATACTTTCCTACTGCAATACTAAAATATAAAGTAAATCAGCCATTAGCTATGACTAATAATGAGAAGAGCTTTGATATAAGTGTTAATGTATTTGGTGGTGGTATTACTGGTCAAGCTGAAGCAATTCGTTTAGCTTTATCTCGTGCAATGTGCGAATTGGATGAAGAAAACAGAAGTATTTTAAAATCAGAAGGATTATTAACTAGAGATCCAAGAATGGTTGAGCGTAAAAAATTCGGTCAGAAAAAAGCGCGTAAAAAATTCCAGTTCTCTAAACGTTAAATTCCTATATTTATTTATTTCAGGATCTGCTTATCAGATTCAGAAATTAAAAATTAAACAGTTGCTGAAACAGGTTCAGCATATTAATAAACCAGTTATTGTTATCTATGACCCTTTGGTCAGGATTTAGTTTAGCATCTAAATGGTTAAGGCCTTTATAATAAGCCACTTAAACATTGCTAATCGACAGAACGTAAACTATTACAAAAATGGAAAAAGACCAAGTAAAAGAATTACTTGATGCAGGTGTTCACTTTGGGCATCTAACTCGAAAGTGGGATCCAAACATGGCTCCTTACATTTATATGGAACGCAACGGTATCCATATAATCAATCTTTACAAAACTGCAGCAAAAATTGAAGAAGCTTCTAAGGCGCTAAGTAAAATTGCAGCTTCAGGAAGAAAGATATTGTTTGTAGCAACAAAAAAACAAGCTAAAGACATAGTTGCAGAAAAAGCTAGCAACGTAAACATGCCTTACATTACTGAAAGATGGCCTGGAGGAATGCTTACAAACTTTGTAACTATTAGAAAAGCTGTTAAAAAAATGGCATCCATCGATCGCATGAAAAAAGATGGTACATTCATGACATTGTCTAAAAAAGAGCGACTTCAGGTAGATCGTTTAAGAGCAAAATTAGAAAAGAATTTAGGTTCTATTTCTGATATGACACGTTTACCGGGAGCCTTATTTGTAGTAGATATTAAGCGTGAACATATAGCTATTAAGGAAGCGCAAAAATTAAACATACCTATTTTTGCAATGGTTGATACCAATTCAGATCCGAGACAGGTTGATTATTTAATTCCTGCTAACGACGATGCTTCAAAATCTATTAATAAGATCCTAACTGATGTTACTGGAGCTATATCACAAGGATTATCGGACAGAAAAGCTGAAAGAGACAATGCTGATGAAGCCAAAAAAGAAGCTGCTGCTCCACCTGTAGCATCTAAAGAAGAAGAATAGAATTTAAATACAATAATAAAATTGAAGTCGTTTAATTCTTTTCTTTTAGAAAATAGTTTAAACGACTTTTTTAACTTAGAAAAATAAAAAAATGGTTAAAGTAACAGCCGCAGAAGTAAACGAATTAAGAAAAACAACCGGAGCAGGAATGATGGACTGCAAAAAGGCCCTTAGTTGAGGCTGAAGGTAATTTTGAAAAAGCTATAGAAATCCTTCGTAAAAAGGGTCAAAAAGTAGCCGCGAACCGAGCAGATAGAGCTTCTACAGAAGGAGCTGCTATTACCAAAGTTAATGGTACTAAAACAGTTGGTGTGGCCATTGTTTTGGGGTGTGAAACTGATTTTGTAGGAAAAAACGAAAACTTTGTTGCCTTTGCTCATGATTTGGCAGAAGTTGCTTTGAACTATTCTAATAAAGAAGATTTTTTAGCAGCAAACATGAATGGCTCAACTGTAGCCGAAAAATTAATTGAACAAACAGGAGTAATTGGTGAGAAACTTGACATCAATGCTTTTGAAAAGATAGAAGCGCCATTTGTAGGTTCATATATACACGCCGGGAATAAGATAGCCACATTAGTTGGTTTATCAGCTAAAGTTGATGGTGCTGACGTCGCTGCAAAAGATGTGGCTATGCAGGTTGCTGCCATGAATCCTATTGCTTTAGATGAACAAGGGGTTGATGCTGCAGTTATTGAAAAAGAAATTGAAATAGCTAAAGATCAGTTAAGAGCTGAAGGCAAGCCTGAAGCCATGCTTGACAATATTGCCAAGGGTAAACTAAAAAGATTCTTTAAAGACAATACTTTAGTTAATCAAGATTTTATTAAGGATAGCAAAATGAGTGTCGGAAATTATGTAAAATCATATGGAGACGCTCATATAGTAGGTTATAAGAGAGTAACACTGGGATAAGTTCAGTTTTAGAATATTAATAAAGCCTTGAGTAACTTCAAGGCTTTTTTTATACAAAAAATCATCTTCAAGAAATTATCAGAATCATTATATTTGCTAAACCCTTCTAACATAAAGTACTAAATGAAATATAAAAGAATACTTTTAAAATTATCTGGTGAAGCATTAATGGGAGAACGTCAGTATGGTATTGATCCTAAACGACTGGCGGAATACGCTAAAGATATTAAAGAAATTACTGATATAGGTGTGGAAGTTGCTATAGTTATTGGAGGTGGAAATATTTTTAGGGGAGTCTCTGCTGCCAGTAATGGTATGGACAGAGTACAGGCAGACCATATGGGCATGTTAGCAACAGTAATAAACGGTTTGGCTTTGCAAAGTGCTTTGGAAGATGCAGAAATACCAACCAGATTGCAAAGTGCAATAAAGATCAATGAAGTTGCAGAACCTTTTATACGGAGAAGAGCCATGAGGCATTTGGAAAAAGGACGTGTAGTTATATTTGGAGGTGGAACAGGGAATCCATATTTCACGACAGATTCTGCTGCCGTTTTAAGAGCTATAGAAATAGAAGCGGATGTTATATTAAAAGGTACACGTGTTGATGGAATTTATAATGCAGATCCAGAAAAGGATATAAAAGCTGTGAAATTTGATAATATTACTTTTGATGATGTTTTACGTAAAGGGCTGAAAATTATGGACACAACAGCTTTTACTTTAAGCCAGGAGAATGAACTCCCTATAATTGTTTTTGATATGAATAAAAAAGGTAATTTATTAAAAGTAATATCAGGCGAAAATATTGGAACCAAAGTCAATCTATAATTAAGATTTTTATTAATTTAATAACTTTAAAGCATTTGGCGTAGTTTTTGAATATTTTAAAGAAATTTTAAAATGGAAGAAATAAAATTCATACTGGAGTCTACTAAAGAAGAAATGGAAAATGCCATTTTACATTTAGAAAAGCAATTTGTAAACATAAGAGCAGGTAAAGCTTCACCTTCAATGCTAGGAAGTGTAATGGTTGAATATTATGGTTCTCAAACACCTTTACATCAAGTGTCTAATGTGAACACTCCTGATGGACGTACAATTACTGTTCAGCCATGGGAAAAGGGAATGCTTCAGGAAATAGAACGTGCAATTATGGCGGCAAATTTAGGTTTTAATCCAATGAATAATGGAGAAAGTATCATCATTAATGTTCCTCCTTTAACGGAAGAGCGCAGACTCCAATTGGCTAAACAAGCAAAGGCCGAAACGGAGGATGCTAAAATTGGTGTAAGAAACCATAGAAAAGAAGCACTTCATGAACTAAAAAAACTGGATGGCATATCGGAAGATGCGTTGGCAAACTCAGAAATTGATGTTCAGGAATTAACGGATACATACATAAACAGAATAGACGAAATCTTTGGCGTCAAAGAGAAAGAAATAATGACTGTTTAAATTTAAAGCGACTCTTAAGTCGCTTTTTTTTTCAAATAATACAATTCAGAATATTACGTTTAACAATAAAATCTAATGCAAATAAAGACATATTATATCTTACTTTTAATTTTATTAATTGAGGTACAAATTACTTTTGGACAAAGTAATTACGATTTTATTCCAAATGATTATGTTCAACTTTCTGATGAACAAGTCAAATCAAGAGAGATCATGATTGGCCCAAATGTATTAATTTTTTCCTCCAGAGGTCAATTATTGTCGCAATCACAAATGTCTTTAATGGCAAATCCGGAATACAGACCAATATTTTATGCGGATGAAAATGGAAATATTAAAGCTTTAGTATTTGAAAATAAAAACGATAGCCCAGTATTAATTGAAAAAAATCCCGAAGCTATTTTTGATACAAATGAACTTGCTAAAGATTTTATAGTTACTGATCTACAAGGAAATAACATAAAACTGTCGGAATTTCGAGGCAAGGTCGTTGTTTTGAATTTTTGGTTTATTAAGTGCAAGCCTTGTATTTTAGAAATGCCAAAACTTAATGAACTCAAGAATCTTTACAGTTCAAAAGAAGTTGAGTTTTTAGCAATTACTTTTGATAATAAAGATTTGGTTGAGCAGTTTCTGGAAGAACATACATTTAATTTCAAAATTGCCTCAAATGCCATGCATGCTATTAGAATTCATGGTGTAAATAGTTTTCCAACAAATTTGGTAATTAATCAAAGTGGTAAAATTGTTTTAAAAGAAATTGGATACCGGACTAATATTAAAGATGTTTTAAAAGTATCTATTGATGAGCTTTTAAAATAGTTTCTTGAAGATTTAAATATTTTAAGAATGTTAATAATACCTTTTTCTTATCTTCTTAATCTAAGCTTATTTTCTACCTTTGCTCATTCTTAAAATATAAATGAATAAATTATTTTCTGTTGGTTTCTGGGAAGGTGTTGCGAGAATTATTCTTCGTAATAGGATCATCATACTTATTATTATTTTATTACTGACCTTGTTTTTTGCTAACCAATGGCAAAATATGCGTTTCACCTATACTGAAGCAAACTTACTTCCCGACGACCACCCTATTAACAAGGAGTACAATGAGTTTCTTGACAAGTTCGGTGAAGAAGGTAATTTAATAGTTATTGGCGTAAAAGATCCAACATTCTACACAGTTAAAAATTTAAATGCCTGGAATAGACTTTCAGACACCTTGAAAACCTTTAGTGAAGTCGAGTCAGTTGTATCTATAAGAGACCTGCAGAAATTATTAAGGGACGATATGCTGGAACGATTTATTTTAGAACCCTTTATAAAAGATTCCATTTCTTCAATCGACGAAATTAAAACCCTACAGGACCAGTTATTTAATCAATACCCATTTTACGACAATTTTTTATTCAATAAAGAGTCCAAAACTGTTAGAACCGCTATATATATTGATAAAAGTATAGTAAATACATCTGCAAGAAAGGATTTTATATTTAATGATTTTATTAAGTTAATAGATGATTTTGAACAGCAAACAAATTTAGATGTTCGTGTTTCTGGAATGCCTTATATAAGAACTTTGAATTCTCAGAATATTATTGATGAGATCGGAAAGTTTATAAGTGCAGCATTAATTGTCACATCTTTAATATTTTTCTTCTTTTTCAGATCATTCCGAGCAACATTTATATCATTAATTGTTGTGCTAATAGGTGTAATGTGGACATTTGGCATACTTGGACTACTGGAATATGAAATAACCGTTCTTACTGCATTAATCCCTCCTTTAATTATCGTTATAGGTATCCCGAATTGTATTTTCCTGATCAATAAATATCAAAATGAAGTTAAAAAGCACGGTAATAAAGCTAAATCACTTCAAAGGGTAATAACCAAAGTTGGGAATGCTACACTAATGACCAATGTTACTACAGCATCTGGTTTCGCTACTTTTATAATCACACAAAGTAAATTGTTAGAGGAGTTCGGAATTGTAGCATCTTTGAGCATTTTAGCAATATTTCTACTTTGTTTATTCATTATTCCAATCATCTATAGCTTTATGCCTTCTCCTAAAGACAGGCATTTAGAACATTTAAACAAACGTTGGATTGGTGGATTTGTAGACTGGATGGAGCATATGGTGAAATATAGAAAGATCACTATATATACAACCGCTTTAGTACTTTTAATTTTAAGTTTTATTGGTATTTACCAAATAAGAATATCAGGCAGTTTAATTGAAGATATGCCTCAAAAGACTGAATTTTTCAATGATATTCGTTTTTTTGAAGAAGAATTTAATGGTGTCATGCCACTTGAAATTATGATTGATTCCAAGCGCAAGAAAGGTATTATGAAATTAGCCACTCTTAAGCGTATGAATGAGCTTGAAGAACTAATTGATGAGACTCCAGAATTATCTAAACCAATTTCGGTTGTTAGTTTGGTTAAATACTCTAAACAAGCCTATTATAATGGAAAGCCTAAATTTTACCAGCTTCCAACGAGTCAGGAAAATAGCTTCATATTATCCTACGCCAAAAACTCATCATCAGATGTTGATCTATTAAAGAATTTTGTGGACAGTACAGGTCAGTACGCCCGTATAACAACTTTCATGAAGGATATAGGAACGGATAGGATGGAGCGCATCGAAGAAAATCTTCTGAATAAGATCGATAAAGTTTTTCCTGAAGATCAATATAACGTTATTATGACAGGAAAAGCGCGAGTCTTCCAAAAGGGAACCAGATATTTAGTGAATAATTTAATAATGTCATTGTCTTTAGCAATTTTCCTTATTTCATTATTTATGGCTTATATGTTCAGATCGTTTAGAATGATAATTGTTTCATTAATTCCAAACTTATTGCCATTATTGGTAACAGCAGGAATAATGGGATATGTTGGTGTACCTATAAAACCATCTACCATATTAGTGTTTAGCATAGCATTTGGTATATCGGTAGATGATACCATACACTTTTTAGCTAAATACAGACAAGAATTACAGGCAAACCACTGGAGAATACGAAAATCCGTTTTTGCAGCTTTAAGAGAAACCGGAGTTAGTATGTTTTATACTTCTATTGTATTATTCTTTGGTTTTTCGGTGTTTACTATATCCAATTTTGGAGGCACAGTAGCTCTTGGCGCTTTAGTTTCAATAACACTTTTATTTGCTATGTTAGCCAATTTACTTTTATTGCCATCTTTACTTCTTTCCCTTGAAAGAAATATTGCGAATAAAGAAGTTTTAAAAGAGCCAAGTATTAATATTATACCTGAAGAAGAACAAGATCAGTTAAAAGAAGAATTCTAATAACTCAGGATTTTAGTGACAATTGTTCTGTTAAACGATTATTCCTTTTTATTAGGTTCGATATTTCATTAAAAAATTATATTTGCACTTTAATATTTTACTTATGAAATTAAGCACTGTTTCAGAATTATTAACCAAAACTCAATCAATAGATGAGGTAGAAATTAAAGGTTGGGTACGAACTTTTAGAGCAAATAGATTTATTGCTTTAAATGATGGTTCTACTATACATAACATTCAATGTGTAGTAGATTTTGAAAAAATGGATGAATCTGTATTAAAAAGGATAACTACTGGCGCTGCTCTTCATATAAAAGGTGAATTAGTTGAAAGTTTAGGCAAAGGGCAAAATGTAGAAATTAAGGTAACTACTTTAGATGTTTTAGGAGATTCAGATCCAGAAGAATATCCAATTCAACCCAAAAAACATTCCTTTGAATTTTTAAGAGAAAATGCTCATTTACGAACAAGAACAAAAACCTTTAGTGCGGTAATGCGATTAAAGTCTACGCTTTCTTTTGCTATTCACAAGTATTTTACTGATAATGGTTTCTACAATATGCATACTCCAATTATTACTGGTAGTGATGCTGAAGGCGCTGGAGAAATGTTTCGAGTTTCATCATTAGATCCAGAAAAGCTTCCCAAAACTGAAGATGGTAAAATTGATTATTCGCAAGATTTTTTTGGCAAGGAAACCAATTTAACGGTTTCGGGACAGTTAGAAGCAGAAACTTATGCGATGTCACTTGGAAAAGTGTATACGTTCGGTCCTACATTTAGGGCAGAAAATTCAAATACCTCTCGTCATCTTGCAGAATTCTGGATGATCGAACCTGAGGTAGCATTTATGGATTTAGCCGGAAATATGGATTTAGCCGAAGACTTTTTGAAATGGGTTTTAAAATATATTCTTGATAATAATCGGGAAGATTTAGAGTTCTTAGAAAAGCGCCTATTGGATGAAGAAAAAACCAAACCTCAAATTGAAAGAAGTGAAATGAGTTTGATTGAAAAATTAAATTTCGTTATTAATAACAATTTTAAAAGAGTTAGTTATACCGAAGCAATTGAAATATTGCGAAACAGCAAGCCAAACAAAAAGAAAAAATTCAAATATTTAATCGATGAATTGGGGAGCAGATCTACAAAGTGAACATGAACGATTTTTAGTGGAAAAACATTTTAAATGTCCCGTAATCTTATTTGATTATCCAGCAACCATTAAAGCATTTTATATGAGGTTGAATGAAGATGGTAAAACGGTTCGTGCTATGGATATACTTTTCCCAGGAATTGGAGAAATTGTTGGTGGTTCGCAACGTGAAGAACGTTTAGAAGTGCTTAAAAGAAAAAATGGCAGCTTTAGATATTCCAGAAGAAGAATTATGGTGGTATTTGGACTTAAGAAAGTATGGAACAGCAGTTCATTCTGGTTTTGGATTAGGATTTGAAAGACTGGTTATGTTTGTAACTGGAATGGGCAATATTAGAGATGTAATTCCTTATCCAAGAACACCGCAAAATGCAGAATTTTAATTATATTAAGTTTACTAAACTCTTAAAATATGCTTAAACAGCATTTACAATTTAAATTATCGCAAAAATTATCTCCGCAACAAATTCAATTAATGAAATTGATACAGTTGCCTACGCAAGCTTTTGAACAAAGATTAAAACAGGAATTAGAAGAAAATCCGGCTTTAGAAAGTGGTAAAGAAACGATCGGATGAATTTGAAGACAACTTTGATAATTCTTCAGATGACTATCAAGATAGTGATTCCATTAATGCAGATGATATTAATGTAGATGACTATTTAAGTGATGATGAGATACCGAATTACAGAACACAGACTAGTAATTACAGTGCAGATGACGAAGAAAAAAATGTTCCTTATGCTTCAGGAACTTCGTTTACACAATATTTAAAAACCCAGTTGAGTACATTTAGTTTAAATGATGACGAACAGGAAATAGCCAACTTTTTGGTAGGCAGTGTTGATGAAAGTGGTTATATAAGAAGATCTCTTGTCAGATATAATGGATGATCTCGCCTTTACTCAGAACATCTATACTACTGAAGAAAAAATTGAAGACATTCTAAAAATAGTGCACCAATTAGATCCTGCAGGAGTTGGTGCAAGAAATCTTCAAGAATGTTTGCATATACAACTTAAAAGAAAAAATCAAACTCCAAATGTAGAATTAGCATGTGAAATTATTGATAAGGCATTCGAGCAATTCACAAAAAAACATTACAAAAAATTACTTCAAAAATTCGATATTACTGAAGCCCAACTTAAGGATGCTATAGATCAGATCGAGCATTTGAATCCTAAGCCTGGTGGATCCTATTCTGGGAATACAAGAATAATTGAGCAGGTAGTTCCTGACTTTTCCATAAAAATAATTGATGGAGAATTAGAGTTGACACTTAACGGTAGAAATGCTCCGGAATTGCACGTTTCCGGAGAGTACAGCAACATGCTGAAAGGGTATAAAGAAAGTAAGGACAAAACTAAATCTCAAAAAGATGCAGTAATGTTCATTAAGCAAAAATTAGATTCGGCAAAATGGTTTATTGATGCTATTAAACAGCGTCAGCAAACCTTGTTTGTAACTATGAGTTCTATAATGCATTATCAAAAGGAATATTTCTTGACTGGTGACGAACGAAAGTTAAAACCAATGATCTTAAAGGACATTGCAGATGAAATAGATATGGATGTGTCTACAGTATCCAGAGTAGCAAATAGTAAGTATGTAGATACTCCGTATGGTACAAAACTCATTAAAGAATTTTTTAGTGAGTCTATGAAAAATGATCAGGGAGAAGATGTTTCAACAAGAGAAATTAAAAAGATCCTTGAAACTGTTATTGAAGACGAAAATAAAAAGAAGCCTTTAACCGATGAGAAATTGGCTAAATTATTAAAAGAAAAAGGTTATCCAATTGCAAGAAGAACGGTTGCAAAATATAGAGAACAATTAGATATTCCTGTGGCAAGACTACGAAAAAAGATATAGCTGTGAACTACATATTCAGGGTTATATCATTTATTTTTCATCCGTTATTGATGCCTATGCTTGGGGTAATCTTTTACTTTTCTAAGGCTCCCCGATACATTCCAAATCCAGTAATTAAGGCCAAAATATTTTCCTTGTTAATTCTTACCATTGTCTTGCCTATATTATTTTATGCCCTATTAAAATCACTTAAACAAGTTGAAACCATTTATCTTGAAAATGTTAAGCATAGAATTATTCCATTAATCCTAAATTGTTTAATCGCCATTATTGATAATAATAAAAGTTTTACCTCCAAACGAATTTATTGAATTGTATTTTTTCTTTATAGGTATTTTGCTTTCAACACTAACATGCCTCATATTGGCTATATTAAGTTTTAAAGCAAGTATTCATATGATAGCCATAGGTGGTGTGCTAATGTTCTTTATAGCATTAAGCATTCATTTTAGTATAAATATTAGCGGATCTATTGCTACCATGTTTTTAATAGCAGGTGCAGTTGGCAGTTCCAGACTGCATTTAAAGGCCCATAATAGGATTGAATTGGTAATTGGTTTGTTGGTTGGGTTAGTACCACAACTGATCTTACTTAACTATTGGCTATAAAATATAGAATATAAGCCCTATTTTAATGGCATTCATTTCCATCGCAGTATTGTTTAAGAGTGCATTGGAATCAAATATTGGATTCAAAGCATAATACAAATAGAAATTCCAGGTATTATAACCAAAACTTAGAGTTAATCCGTATTGCAAGTCGTTAAAGTCTTCAATATTTTTATATTTTAAGTTTTCCGGACTGCCATCGAACTTAGATGAATTAGACACAACGTATCCAGTTTTTAATCCTGTATAAATACGCCAAAATTTATAGTCTGTTTTAGTAGAGGACCTCCACCTGAATTCTAATGGAATCTCTAATAAATGTTGTGAAAATTTGTTTTTTGAAAATACACTACTATCATCTATGACACTATATATATACTTACTATTAGATCCTTTTGTTATTAATAAATTTTGATTAAAAGAATTCCATGAGTATCCAATTCCCAAACCAAAGGCAAGATTTCTTCTTTTATTAATTGGAATATCCCTTATAAATCCTACATGGAAACCACTTGAAAATCCATTTTGAGCTATTCCTGAAGGCAAATTTCCCAATAAATTATACGTAACACCAACAAAAAACTGATCTTCTCGATACAATGAATCCAATTCCATTTGACCTAACTCATCTTGTGATATCAATGTTTGATATGTGAGTAAAACGGATAAAGCAATTAGTATATTCTTCATTGAATAAAACATTGAACAAATATAACTTTTATTACCCATAATTTGTTGTATAAAAAAAGCATCCCTTATTTGGAATGCTTTTCTATTAACTTTATAAATTAAGCTATTCTGTTTTTTTTACATTTGTTATGTACATAATTTTTAGAGCGTTTATTTCTCTAAGTTTTTGCTTTACATCTGAAACCAAACCTGCGTTTGTATTTTCATCTATTTTAAAAGCTACTACTAATCTATCCTGTAATTCAGGTCTTAATCCAGCTCTAGCTTCCTGTACAGCAGGCTGTACGTTCTCTATAGACGCAAACTTGTCATTTATCTGCAATCTAGCCTCTGTACCAAAGTTCTTATACTGGGCACTTGGCTTTCCTGCATAAATAAACATAGATCTATCTTTTTCTATTTTTTCAACCTGATCCGCAGATGGTAATCTATTTTCTATCATCAAGGTAGTATCTCTCATAACAGTAGCAACCATAAAAAAGAATAATAACATGAATACTATATCTGGTAAAGATGCTGTTGAAACTGGTGGTAATTCTCCTCCTTTTTTCTTACTAAATTTTCCCATTCTTTCTTTAAGTTAAATTTAATTACTCTTCGGTTCTGCTTCAGATAATTTAAGCGGAAACAATTTCTTGACAACATCAATTCTTTCCTTAAGCTTATCTACATCTCCCTGGTAATAGACATCGTCTTTATCTGCCATCATTTTAGTAAATGTGGTGTTATAGAGTCGCTTAGCTTCTCTGTTTCTTAAAACATTGTAAGCTGCAACAAGTTCATTCTGAACTTCAATATATTTACCATAAGAGGTTTCCCGGTCATGTTGTAAAGTGATAATTGCTTTATTAGGATGATCCGATGAAGCAGGATCTCTAACTCCTTGACAATAATCACATTTATCTCCATTCGCGTCGGCTCCTCCTCCATTGTCTAAAAACTCCATAGCTGCTTTTCTTAAATCCTTTACTTGCATCTGTTCTTCCTCCACAAGTAATTGATCATTTTTATTCAAAAGCACAGTAAAGAGGTTTTTTTGCTTAATAATAACAGGCTCATCAGATGGTGGCTCAATTTGCGGTAAACTCCTTAAGATACCTTTATCTTTTTCTACAGTAGTAGTTACCAAGAAAAATATCAAGAGTAAGAAAGCAATATCTGCCATTGACCCTGCATTAACTTCAGGTGCTGCTCGTTTTGCCATAATTATTTTACTAATTTTTTAAGTCCAGAGAAAGCCATTACAGCAATAGCAAAAATAGCCAAAGCATAAAATGTATATAATCCAGCTCCTACATTCTTAGAAGTCGTTTCCGTAACATTCAGTCCTTTATCTATAAAAGGTTGTAAATCTAAATTTGTGCCTGAAGCCATTAAATAAGATACTATTATTATTGCAAGAAATATTCCAAGTGATAATAGTGTTTTTTTAATGTTTCCGGCAAACAATCCTTTGATGACATAGAATAATACAAGTACTATAGTAATAGCAAAAATAACATATGCTACACGCATCATATTATCGATCATACTACCATCTTGCATTAAGGTTTCTGTGTCTCCTGTAGCAACTAATAGCCCAAAGATTATTCCAATAATAGCTAGAATTAAAGCTACAATACTAAATATTTTATGTAAACCCATAATTTATTTGTGTTAACTATTATTTATGCGCTTTATTTAATATCAACATATCAACTAAAGATATAGAAGCATCTTCCATATCATTAACAATAGCGTCAATTTTAGAAATGATGTAGTTGTAGAAAATTTGAAGAATAATTGCCACAATCAAACCAAATACAGTGGTTAAAAGTGCAACTTTAATACCTCCAGCAACTAAAGAAGGGTTCATATCTCCTGCTGCTTCAATTTTATCAAAAGCTCCAATCATACCAATTACAGTTCCCATGAAACCAAGCATTGGTGCAATTGCGATGAATAAAGATATCCAGGACACGTTTTTTTCTAACTGTCCCATTTGTACACCTCCATAAGCTACAACTGCTTTTTCGGCAGCATCTAATCCTTCTGTTTCAATTCTATCTAATCCTTGATAGAAAATAGATGCAACAGGACCTCTTGTGTTTCTGCAAATTTCCTTTGCAGCGTCTACTCCACCAGATTTTAAAGCCTCTTCGACACTTGTAGTTAACTTTCTAGTGTTTGTAGAAGACAGGTTTAAAAAGATAATTCTTTCAATAGCAATTGCTAATCCAAGAATTAAACATAATAATACAATTCCCATAAATGCAGGTCCACCTTGCATAAAACGTTTTTTAAGTTCTTGGTGGAATCCTTGAGATTCTGCTGGAGCAGCTTCAGAATTTTCATCTTGAATTGTTGTTGCAACAGTACTTGCAACTGTAGTCGTGTTTAGGACGGTTGTCGCGTTTACACTTCCAAATGTCATAATGCTAGCAATAGCTAGAATAGAAAATAATCTTTTCATCGTTCTTGATCTTAATTTAATTAGTTAATACGTTAAAGATATAAAAAAAATGTAATTAAACTTAAAAATAATGCAGAGAGGAAGGGATTCGAACCCTCGATACGCTTGTGGCGTATACACACTTTCCAGGCGTGCGCCTTCGACCACTCGGCCACCTCTCTGTAATTCTTTCTTTAAATAAATTACAGCAGTTCAAATAACAAAAAAAACTTCAAACCATAAAATTTTTCGCAATTAATTTAAGTTATTTCTCCTCTTAAGGATGTTTCAAATATTGTTTTTAAAACTTTAGGCGAAACTTTTGTGCCTAACAAATACATTAGTTTTGTTACTGCAGCTTCGGTAGTAATATCTTTTCCTGAGATTAAACCAATCTTTTTTAATTCTGCACTAGATTCGTATTTGCCCTGCAGCACACTGCCTCCAGAGCACTGAGTTACATTAACAATAGCAACACCTTTCTGAATTGATAATTTTAAAACTTTTAAAAAAGATATACTTGTTGGAGTGTTGCCAGCGCCAAAAGTTTCTAGAATTATTCCTTTTAAATTAGGAGTCTGTAAAATACTATTTATTACTGATTCAGAAATTCCGGGAAATAATTTAATAATGGCAATATCTGTACACATGTTTTTATGCACATTCAGTTTCTTTTTCAAATTGGGTTTTAATAAAAACTGTTCATTTACTTTTAAGTGGACACCTGATTCCACCAGTTCCGGATAGTTTAAAGATGCAAATGCTTTAAAATGTTCAGCATTAATTTTGGCAGTTCTGTTGGCTCGATACAATTTATATTCAAAATACAGGCAAACCTCTCGAATCACTGGCTTTCCCTTTTCGATCAATGAAGCAATCTGCACAGAAGTAATGAGATTCTCTTTTGCATCTGTTCTTAGATCACCAATGGGTAATTGAGACCCGGTAAATACAACTGGTTTACTCAAATTTTCGAGCATGAAACTCAATGCCGAAGCTGTATAACTCATGGTGTCACTACCATGTAAGATGACAAAACCATCGTTACTATTATAATTTTCTTCAATTATTTCTGCAATTTGAACCCAGTATTCCGGATTCATTTCACTTGAATCTATTGGCTCTTTAAATGAAATAGTCTCAATATTACAGTCCAGAAGCTTGAGTTCAGGTATCTTTTCTATAAGGTTAGCAAAATCAAATGCTTTCAAGCTTCCGGTTTCCGGATCCTTCATCATTCCAATGGTTCCTCCAGTATAGATTAAGAGAATTTTAGCTTTTTTACTCATAGTTATATTAAAAATATTTCTTTACTATTTTCAGTGGTGATATTAGCGATATTTTCTTCTGATATGTCATATATTTCTGAAACTTTCTTTAAAACATTTTTAATATAAACACTTTCATTACGCTTACCCCTAAAAGGAGTTGGCGATAAATAAGGAGAATCTGTTTCTAAAACAATATGCTTTAAATCTATTTGATTTAAAAACTGATCTATTTTTCCGTTTTTAAATGTTACAACACCTCCAATTCCTAACTTCATATTATAGGAAATAGCTCTTTTAGCTTGTTCGATTGTTCCTGTAAAACAATGAAAAATACCGAACAGATCCATTCCTTTTTCCTCTTCAAGTATTTCAAATATTTCATCAAATGAATCTCGGCAATGAATTACAATAGGTAATTTATGTTGTTTTGCCAATTTAATTTGATATCTGAATGCTTCTTTCTGTATACTTAGAGTCGATTTATCCCAATACAGATCAATCCCTGTTTCTCCCACTGCATAGAATTTGTGTTTGGCTAACATGTCTTCAACATGTTTTAACTCCTCTTTATAATTCTCCTTAACATGCGTAGGATGCAAACCCATCATTAAAAAAACATTCTTCGGATATTGTCTTTGCAAATCAAGCATTGCATCTGTGTAACTTGAGTCAATTGCCGGAATAAAAAAGCGGGTAATTTTCCCATTTAAAGCCCTTTTCATCATCTCGTCTCTGTCGTTATCAAATGCTTCTGAATATAAATGGGTATGAGTATCTGTAATAACCATATTGCAAAAATAGATTATTTACTAGTTATATTAGCAAAAAATTAAGCGTATGGATACATTAAATGCATTCCTTACCGAAAGGGGATATACCAGAACAAAATTACATCAGACTAAAACCAATCACTTTGAAATAATTGCTACAATAAATGGTGTAAAAGGTCTTTTCATTTTAGATACTGGAGCTTCGAATTCTTGTGTTGGTTTTGAATCTGTAGATCTTTTTAAATTAGATGCAGAAGAATCGGAAGTAAAAGCTGCTGGGGCTGGGGCAATAGATATGGAAACCAAATTATCAGAAAAGAATAAAATTAAAATAGGAAAATGGAAAAATGATAAACTGGCTTTGATATTGTTTAATCTTACTCATGTTAATACAGCTTTAGTCAATCATAAATCCAAACCTGTTCATGGAATTATTGGAGCTGACATCTTAAAAAAAGGAAAGGCAATTATTGATTATAATAAGAAATATTTATACTTAAAAATAAATTAAAAACATGACCAAAATCATTTATTATATAATTTATACTTAGTATATTCTGCGTGCTATTAATTGATAATATTATGGAGTCATGGAAGAGTAGGTTGATATTATCTTTTTAGGATTTCTACTTTTGTAATAACACTTAATAATCAAAAAACATATTGTTCCATGACAAAATAAGAAAAGCGCAACGTTAAAAGTTGCGCTTTTCAATTTATAGGAAATGACTTTTTAAAGCTCTAAAGCTTTTTTAACATCATTATTCATTAATAACTCTATTGGATTTTCAAGCGCTTCTTTAACAGCTACTAAAAATCCTACACTTTCTTTGCCATCAATAATTCTGTGGTCGTATGATAGTGCTACATACATTATAGGTCTAATTTCAACTTTACCATTTATTGCAACAGGTCGTTCAACAATATTGTGCATTCCTAAAATTCCACTTTGAGGTGGATTGATTATAGGAGTAGATAACATACTGCCAAATACACCTCCATTAGAAATAGTGAATGTCCCTCCGGTCATTTCATCAACAGTAATTTGTCCATCTCGAGCACGAATGGCTAGTCTTTTTACTTCGCTTTCTACGCCTCTGAATGATAAATTTTCTGCATTTCTAATAACTGGAACCATTAGCCCTTTTGGTCCTGATACGGCTATGCTAATATCGCAGAATTCATAGGTCAACATTTCTTTTCCGTCGATCATTGAATTTACAGCTGGATATTCTTTTAAAGCTCTTACTATGGCCAAAGTAAAAAAGGACATAAATCCTAAACTCACTCCATGTTTTTCTTTAAAAGTCTCTTTATATTTTTTACGCAATTCAAATATTGGGGACATATCAACCTCGTTAAACGTGGTTAACATGGCTGTTGTATTTTTAGCTTCAACCAATCTCTCTGCTACTTTACGACGTAATAAAGACAGTTTGGATCGTTTTAGCCCACGACCTTCAACGTTAATAGGCTGGCCCATTGATGGCACTGCTTTTACGGCATCATCTTTAGTAACTCGACCGTCTCTTCCAGTGCCTTTAATTTCATTTGCAGCTATACCTTTTTCAGCTAATATCTTTTTAGCCGCAGGACTTGCGCTTCCAGTTGCATAGGTTGCTTGCTCTGGGGCCTTCTCGACTTCGCTCGAAGTGACAGGTTCTGTTTTAATAGTTTGTTCTTTTTTGGCTGTCTCTGCTTGAGTCACTCCTTCTGGTTTTTCTGCACTTGTGTCAATTAAGCAGACTACAGCACCAACTTCTACAGCATCTCCTTCTTCTGCTTTTAGTGTAATCACTCCACTTTCTTCCGCTGGAAATTCTAGTGTTGCTTTATCGGTATCCACTTCAGCAATGGCCTGATCTTTTTCAACATAATCTCCATCTTCAACTAACCATGTAGCTATTTCCACTTCGGTGATGGATTCTCCAGGTGAAGGCACTTTCATTTCTAAAATCATTCCTTATAATTTTAATTATATTTTGAATTTAAATTTTTAATCTTATATTCGTTTTAAATACTGCATTTATAACATTTTGCTGTCGTTTTCTATCTCTTGTGCTGGACCCTGGTGCTGGAACTGAATTATAGGGTCTTGACAACACATTCTAATTTCATCAAATCTAATCGTTCTCATTATATGACTCCAAGCTCCCATATTTCTTGGTTCTTCCTGAGCCCAAACATATTTCTCAACATTTGGATATCTGTCTATCACCTGCTGGATTTTTTCCAAATGCAAAGGAAACAGCTGTTCTATTCTAATCAATGCAACATCTTCATTGTTCAACTTCTCCCTTTCAGACAACAAATCATAATAAGAATTTTCCAGAACAGAAAATTAATTTTTTTACTTTATCAGGTTTAATAAAATCATCGATTATTTCTTCGAAATCCACCTTTTGCAAGTTCATTAAGAGATGAAACAACTTTTGGATGACGTAATAAACTTTTAGGTGTAAAAACTATTAAGGGTTTTCTATAATCACGTTTCATTTGACGACGTAATAAATGAAAAAAGTTAGCATGGTGTTGTACAATTAGCAACAATCATATTATCATTACCACATAATTGCAAATAACGCTTTCTATTCTTGCAGAAGAATGTTCAGAACCTTGTCCTTCGTATCCATGTGGTAAGTAGTACAACAATTCCATTTTGTGATTTCCATTTGTCTTCAGCTGCTGACAAATATTGGTCAAAAATAATTTGTGCTCCATTACTAAAATCTCCAAATTGTGCTTCCCAAATTGTTAATGTATTTGGGTTTGCCATGGCATAACCATAATCAAACCCTAAAACACCATATTCCGATAAAAATGAATTGTAAATATACATTTTACCTTTATTCTCAGGATTTGTATTCAACAAATTAATACGTTCCTCAGAAATTTCATCTCGTAAAATGGCATGACGATGGCTAAAAGTCCCACGCTCGACATCCTGTCCAGAAATACGTACATTAAACCCTTCTTCCAGCAAACTACCATAGGCTAATGTTTCTGCCATTCCCCAATCTATTGTATCTGTTTCAAAAACCATGTTCGCTCTTCCTTCCAGAATTCTTTCTGCTTTACGTAAAAACTTTACTCCTTCTGGAACAGTTGAAACCACTTTTGAAATATCTTTCTAAGTTATTTTTAGGATAAGTTAGTATCAACCGTTTGCAGCATAGACTCTAATCCTCTACGATTAAATTTTATCCAACGTTCTTCCATAAATTCCCTTACTTTGGACGATTTTGCTTCTTTAGCTTTATCGTATTCTCTTTCAAGCATTTCTTTAAATTCAGCAACTATTTTTTTAGAGTATGTTGTCATCAATTGAGTTTTCAGCAATTAATTTGTCTGAATATATTTTGAATGGATTCGGATGCTTTGCAATTTCTTTATATAATTTTGGTTGAGTAAAACGAGGCTCATCTCCTTCATTATGTCCATATCTTACGATAACCCAATAAATCGATATAAACATCTTTTTTAAACTCATTCTATAATCCAAAGCCATCTCTACAGCATGTACAACAGCTTCAGCATCATCTGCATTTACATGTAATACAGGTGATAAAGTAACTTTGGCCACATCTGTACAATAAGTGCTGGATCGCGCATCTAAATAATTGGTAGTAAATCCTATTTGATTATTAACCACAATATGAATAGTTCCTCCAGTTTTATAACCATTTAATTGACTCATTTGAGCTACTTCATAAGACAATTCCTTGACCTGCAATAGCAGCATCACCATGAACAATTATTGGTAAAATTTTAGAATCGTCACCATTATAATCATTATCAATTTTGGCTCGAGTAATTCCTTCGGCAACAGGTGCAACAGTTTCCAAATGAGATGGATTTGGCACCAAATTCATTTTAATGGTTTTCCGTTTTGGTAAGTCTTTATCCAGTGTTAATCCTAAATGATATTTTACATCACCATCAATATTTTCATCTTCAAAATCTTTACCTTCAAATTCACTAAAAAGTTCATTTACTGGTTTTCTGAAAATATTCACCAAGCGTACTTAATCGACCTCGATGCGCCATTCCTAAGACACATTCTTTAACATCCATACTTTTCGGCAGCACTATAAAACGTATTACTTAATGCTGGAATTAAAGATTCTCCTCCTTCTAAAGAAAATCGTTTTTGACCAACATATTTAGTTTGCAAAAAGTTTTCAAAAGTTACAGCTTGATTTAATTTAGAAAGAATATATTTTTTAGTTTCTGCTGAATAAGTCGGATGGTTATCATTTACATTTAATTTGCTCCTGCCACCAGTAAATAACTTCTGGATTACGAAGATACATGTACTCAACACCAATAGAACTACAATAAATTCTTTCTAAATGGTTTAGTATTTCACGTAAAGTTTGCGGTCCCAATGCCTAAAATCTCACCGGCATTAAAAACAGTATCTAAATCCGCTTCAGAAAGCCCAAAATTCTCTAATTCCAAAGTTGGTCGCATACGTTCTCCGTTCTCTTACGGGATTAGTCTTGGTAAACAAATGACCTCTCATTCTATAACCATCAATAAGTTTAACAACCTGAAATTCCTTGTGCACATGTCTCGGGAACTTGTGTACTAACACCTTCAATTATTTCACCGTTCATATCCATAATTTTCGGATCCAAAATCATAGCCTTGAAAAAAGGCTCTCCAACTTGGTTCTACAGAATCAGGATCTTCTAAATATTGATCATATAATTCAGCAAAATATGCTGTATGAGCTGCGTTTAAAAAGGAATATTTATCCATTGTTCGTTACGAGATAATCCGGTTTATTCAAAAATTGATCAAAAATACAACATTTGCAAATTTTGAGCTGTATATTTATATTTTTATAACATTTTTTATAATTCTATGAATATTAGGAAAATAAATCCTTTAATCAACCTAAAAATTATAGTTTTTTCAGTTTTCACGTGTTTTTGTATTCATTCAAGTGGAGCACAACAGAATAATAATTCCACTTCAGATTTTTGGAGTCATGTAAGATTTGGTGGTGGATTTGGATTAAGTTTTGGTAATGGGATCTTTAGTGGAACAATTGCTCCAAGTGCTATTTATCAATTTGATTCGCAATTTGCCCTTGGCACAGGATTAAGTGCCACATATTTTGAAAGGAAAAATTCATATAAATCAACTGTTTTAGGTGGAAGTCTAATAGGATTATTTAATCCTATTCCTGAGATCCAAATATCGTCAGAATTTGAAGAACTGAATGTCAATAGAAATTACGATGACGCTTTTGTTACCAATCCAGATGAGAATTATTGGTATTCAGCATTATTTTTAGGCGCAGGTTATAGAAGCGGTAATTTTACAATTGGGATTAGATATGATTTGCTTTATGATGAAGACAAAAGTATTTATGCAGACCCTTGGATACCTTTTATAAGAGTGTATTTTTAAACTCTAAAGAGGTAAAAATATCTCTAATTATTTCTTTATTATTTTTTCATTATGGGTTATTATGCCTGTTTTAAGGATCGTTTTTATATCAAAAAAGAAAGATTTTTAACTTAATCATCTTATTAACTAGTCTAAGTGCCTTATCTTTACATTGTTAGTAATTCTGTTCTATGATATAAATCATCTTTTGGTTCAATAATTAACTATATCATTAGCACTTAAAAAAATTGATTATGAAAAAAGGTCACTCATTTCATATTCCAGTCATGGGAATTGGATATACAATAGATTCTCCTATTAAAGGTTGCCCATTTTGGTATGGACTCTGTAATTTCTCTGGTAGATGATATTCTCCTTGAGAAATTAAGAAAACTGTATAGTGATAAATTCCTGATTCCTTATAAGGAAATCACAGATAAGATTGAAGATTTTAGAGCAAAAAGAATTACATCTTATTTAAATTTAATGAACGATTTGGTAGATAAGAAGTTTGAAGATTTAAAACATCTTACTATTGAGAAAAAAAATGAAATTACAGACTATTTTAATATGCTTCCGGACAGTTCAACTCTAAAAAATGAATTTAAAAAATTAACTGAAAGCAGCTTTAATATTAACGACGTTGGAAACTGGATAAACAAAAATTTATCAAAAGGATCCATTGATGTTAATATAATGACTAAAATTGATAAGGTTAACTTTAAAAATAATGTAAAGCTCCCAACAGAATACAATGATGCTCATGCAGCTGTTCGAGGATTTGCCAATAGTGATTTAAGTTCTACCTTAATTCTTTCTGCTGGAATGAACCCGAGACTTTACAGCTATTTAGAACAATTTGATGATTTTTACCCGGATGAAAAAGGAATCATAAAAAAGAAAATAGCATTAAAAGTTAGTGACTACAGATCTGCTTTAATTCAAGGAAAGTTTTTAGCGAAAAAAGGCATTTGGGTTTCAGAGTATAGAATTGAATCTGGACTTAATTGCGGAGGACATGCTTTTGCAACAGAAGGATACCTTCTCGGTCCAATACTTGAAGAGTTTAAAAAAAATAGAAAAGAAATGGTTCAAATCATTCAAGAAATACTAACTAAAGTATTATCTGAAAAGAACAGAACTATTCCAAAATCAGAATTAAAAATAAAAATATCAGCACAAGGTGGAGTTGGTACATCTGAAGAACATCAATTTTTAATTGATCAGTATCAGGTTGATTCGGTAGGCTGGGGTAGCCCATTTTTATTGGTCTCGGAAGCAACCACAGTTGATAAAGCTACGATCAAGAAACTTGCAGATGCCAATGAAGATGATTTGTATTTAAGTGGTATTTCACCCTTAGGGGTTCCTTTTAATAATCTTAAAGGCAATACAAAAGATTTAGAGAAAAATGCGCTAATTGCTAAAGAAAGGCCAGGAAGTTCTTGTCCTAAAAAATATGTAGCTATAAATAATGAATTTACAGAAAATGGGATTTGTTCTGCTTCAAGACAATATCAGCATTTAAAGATTCAACAACTTGATCAAGAACAGCTTAATCCAGAGGATTACAAAAAACAATATGATAGAATTGTAGAAAAATCTTGTATTTGCGTTGGCTTAGGAACATCTGCCTTAATAGCCCATGACATGGAAACAAAAAGAGAAGGTGAAGGGGTGGCTGTTTGTCCTGGACCAAATATGGCTTATTTTTCTAAAACAATGGGTTTGAAGGATATAACAAACCATATCTATGGAAGATCAAACTTGATCTCTAGAACAGATAGACCTCATATGTTTATAAAAGAACTAAATATTTATATCGATTTTCTAAAAACTCAGGTAGAAGAGACTCAAATTTCGATAACGAAAAAACAAGAAAAGTACTTAAATACATTTACCGAAAATTTAAAAGGGGGAATTGATTATTATCAAAATTTGTTCAATGATTTAAAGGATCGTTTTCAAGATACAAAGAGTAATATTTTTAGCGAACTGAATTTTAGTAAAAAAAGATTACTTCTTTTAGAAATCCAAATAAACAATCTAAGCAATTATTAAACATTTATTTCTTTATATGCGTCAACACATTTTTGCATTTTTATTAATTTTTACATTAGTTTTTGCTTGTAAAAACAAATCGGAAAAATTAACTACAATATCATCAAATAATGAAAATATTAGTCTTTTAGACACTTTAACTTTAAGACTTAACAAAGGTAAAAAATGGATCGTTAATCCCGATACTCAAATTGGAATTATTAAAATGGATTCGATTATAAAAACATTTAAAGCTGATGATAATAGTGATTATTTGATTTTAGGTAAAGAATTGGCCATTGAAACAGGACAAATTATTAGGAGTTGCAATATGACAGGTGAGGCTCATGATCAATTACATGTACTTTTAGTGCCTATGCTGGATGAAATTTCAATTTTAAAAGAATCAGAAAATACTTATGAAAGCAGAAAAGCTTTAGGCGAATTAGAATCGCTAATTGAAGCTTATTTTAATCATTTTGAGAATTAGTACTGGCTTCTATACCACACTTTTTGCCATTCGCGCTGTAAGATCAAAAAAGTAACCTGTTCAGACAGTTTTGCAATATCGGAGCCATCCAATTCCTTTACTTTTTTTTCGGGTACATCAATTATATAAAGTAAGTTCAAATAATCGGCAAATTTTTCCTGAATAATTTTATAAACAGTTTCGTGAAGAATTAATTTTAAGCTTGTAGGCAACACCTCATCATCAAATTCCAGATCGATATTAGCATACAATAAATCTTTATTAAGTTGCTTGATTAAGTTATTGTATAACTTGTATTTTTGAGCATCAATAAAAAGGTCATCAAAAGTAGCAGGAACTTTCATTACATATTTCTATTCATTAGCTCTTCACCAAATTGTTTCAGAAGAGCTTTTTTATCATCAGATATATTTAGCGTACTTAGAACTGAGAATGCTTTAATTGTATAAATTTCGATCTCCATTCTTGTAGCATCAGCGGAGCCCGTTGATTCAAATATCTCTCTAACAGTATTAACTTTTGTCTCGGTATCTTCAGGATAAATACTGTACAAATGCTCTAACTGTTGCATTTCATCAGAATCAGAAAAAGCCATTGCTCTTAAATAAAGAAAGGTCTTTTTATTTTCAATGATGTCACCACCTACTTGTTTTCCAAAAGTTTCAGGATCTCCAAAAGCATCTAAATAATCATCCTGTATTTGAAAAGCTATCCCTAAGTTTTTACCAAACTCATAGATCTTGTTTTGATCAGACTGAGAGGCTCCTGCAATTATTGCACCCATTTTCATTGCAGATGCTATGAGTACTGCGGTCTTAAATTCGATCATTTTTAAATACTCAGTCAACACTACATCATCCCGTGTTTCAAAATCGATATCGTATTGCTGACCTTCACAAACTTCTAAAGCTGTTTTACTAAACAATTGTGCAAGTTTCCTAAATGTATGTGGCTCGTAGTTTTCAAACAATTGATACGCTAGAATAAGCATCGCATCACCTGACAAAATTCCTGTGTTCAAATCCCATTTTTCATGGACAGTTTGATGGCCTCTTCTTAAAGGTGCATCATCCATTATATCGTCATGAATAAGTGAGAAATTGTGAAACAACTCGATTGCCAATGCAGCATTTAAGCTATTATTATAATCTCCACCAAAAATATCAGTCGTTAAAAGGGTTAAAGTTGGACGTAAGCGTTTGCCTCCCAGTTTTAATATGTATTCAATTGGGTGATATAAATTTTGAGGCTCTTTAAATTTCAAATATTCCTGCAAATAATTGTCAAATTCCTTTTGATATTTATCTATTGAAATCATGGTGTAAAAATAATGCAAAAAGATTCATTTAAGTATGTCTTTGTAAGTTTTATGTTAAATAATTGTAAAACTTTGGAAACTTTTTTTGTTTTTATAGTTTCCTTCTTACATTTGCTCCTCTTATGAAAGAAAAAATCATAAATAAATCCACAGAAATGTTTCTTACACTTGGCTTTAAAAGTGTGACCATGGATGATATTGCTTCAGAAATGGGAATTTCTAAAAAGACCATTTATGTTCATTTTCCCAATAAAACAAAACTTATAGAGAGTGTTACAATGCATATGTTTGATACTATTTCCTGTGGTATTGAAGGTATTTGTACACTTAAGAAGAACCCGATCGAGGAAATATATGATATTAAAAATCTTCTAAGAGATCATTTGAAAGGTGAAAAAACATCACCTCAACATCAACTTCAAAAATATTATCCAAGAATTTTTGAATCACTCAAAGAAAAACAATATAAAATAATGAGTGAATGTGTTAAGGATAATTTGTCACGAGGGATAGACGCTGGACTTTACAGATCTAATTTAAATATTGATTTTATAACAAGAATTTACTTTAACAATATGGTAGGTCTAAAAGACCCCAAATTATTTCCTTTAAAGCATTTTTCTATGAATGAACTAATGGACAATTTTTTAGAATATCATATAAGAGGAATTAGTACAGAAAAAGGAAATAAGGCATTAAACAATATTATAATAAATAATCAACTTTTAATTAATGAAAAATAAAATTTTAACTGCATTATTCTTTACATGTTCTTTGTTTGGATTTTCTCAGGATAATGCTTCAAGCTACACTTTACAGGAAGCTATAGAATTTGCTTTGGAGAACAATAGAACAGCTAAGAATGCAGCTCGAGACATTAAGGCAGCCGAAAAACAAAAATGGGAAACCATTGCTACAGGACTTCCGCAGATCGATGCAAGTCTAGATTATCAAAATTTCCTAAAGCAGCAAATAGCCTTGATTCCAGCAGAATTCTTTGGTGGAAATCCAGGAGAGTTTGCAGAAATCATTTTTGGAACCAAACAAACCATGAATGCCACTGCAACCCTCAATCAATTGCTTTTTGACGGATCTTATTTGGTTGGTTTACAGTCATCCAGAGTGTTTTTAGAAATATCGAAAAATGCAAAAGTAAAAACAGACCTTGAAGTCAGAAAAGCAGTAATCAATGCTTACGGTAATGTTCTATTAGCAGAAGAAAGCGTTAAAATTTTAGAGCGAAATAAGGATATTCTACAAAAAAACCTAAATGAGACTACTAAGATCTATGAAAACGGATTAGAAGAAGAAGAAAGCGTTGAGCAACTGCAAATAACTCTATCTGGTGTTGAAAGCAATCTAAAAAATATTTTAAGATTAAAAGCTTTGGCTTATCAAATGTTAAACATAACAATTGGTCTGGATTTAAATACAAGTATAACTCTATTAGATAATTTGGAAACCCTTACTGCCAAAAATATTTCTTTAGATCTTTTAAACAGTGAAGAAGTAGTTGAGAATACTATCGACTATAAAATTGCTTTCAATGATAAAACCGCTAAAGAACTCATGTTAAAACTGGAAAAAAGTAAAGCCTTGCCTACCTTGAATGCTTTTGTAAATGGAAGTTACACAGGAAATAGTGAAAAGTTCACTTTCACTAATAATTCACAAAAATGGTTTGGAGCTTCCTTACTTGGAGTAAGTATGAATATTCCCATTTTTAGTTCTTTAGGCAGAAGTGCTGCAACACAACGAGCCAGAATTAATTTGGATAAAGCTAAAGATGACCTGACTGAAGTAGAGCAAAAATTAAAACTTCAAATTGCATCTGCAAAAAGTGATTATCAATTTGCTATTGAAGATTACGATAATAAAAAACAAAACCTGAATCTTGCAGAACGTATCGAAAAGAAAAATCAAACTAAATTCTTCGAAGGAATATCCTCCAGTTTCGAATTAAGACAAGCTCAAACTCAGTTATATTCTGCTCAACAAGAATTTCTGCAATCTATGCTTGATGTAATAAATAAAAAAGCCGAATTAGAAACCGTATTAAATAAAACCAGTATATAATCAACTAAGACTATAAAAACCATGAAAAATATAATATCGATAGTAATACTCTCACTAATTTTAGCATCATGTAGTGGTGAAAAGCAAAAATCTGTTGAAGACATAATTGCTTCTCAAAATTTAAAAGAGATACGTGCTAAAAAGGACGAAATTTCTAACAAACAAATTGAATATGCATCTCAAGTAAAATTATTAGATGATGAGATTTCCAAACTAGACACCGAAAAGAAAGTACCACTTATTACAACATTAAAGGCTAAAGAGGAACAATTCGATCATTATCTGGAATTACAAGGTAGTGTGGACACTAAAAATCTTTTGACTATTACTCCTGAGTATAATGGAATACTTTCTAATATTTATGTAAAGGAAGGTCAACGAGTTGGCAAAGGTCAGATCTTGGCAAAAATTGATGATGGTGGCCTAGGGCAACAAGTGGCTCAACTTGAAATTCAATCAGAACTAGCTAAAACAACTTATGAAAGACAAAAGCGTCTGTGGGAGCAGAAAATTGGAAGTGAAATTCAATTTTTACAGGCCAAATCTAATTTCGAAGCTCAATCAAGAGCAGTAGATCAATTAAAGGAACAAATAGCCAAAACAATTGTTAGAGCTCCTTTTGCAGGTACCATTGATGATATTATTACTGAAAAAGGAAATGTTGTTGCAGCAGGTCAAACACCTATCATATTATTGGTTAATCTTAATGATATGTATATTGAAACTAATGTCCCTGAAAGCCATATTACAAGTGTAACTAAAAATAAAGACGTCATTGTTGAATTACCTGTCCTAAATAAAACTGTAAAAACAAAAGTTCGTCAAGTTGGAAGTTTTATTAATCCGGCAAATAGAACTTTTAAAATTGAAGTAGCTGTACCAAATACCGATAAATCTATTAAGCCAAACTTAACAGCAAAGCTTAAAATTAACGATTATTCCAATCCTAAGGCTATTTTAATTCCACAAAGTATTATATCGGAAAATGCTAATGGAGATCAATATGTTTATGTTGTAAATGATTTGAAAGAAAATCTTGGTAATACGCAAAGAGTACTGGGAACTGCTCGAAGGGCAATTATAACTACAGGAAAAACTCAGGGTGATATTATCGAAGTACTCACAGGATTAGAAAAGGGGACCCAAATTATTCAGGAAGGTGCACGTTCTGTAAAAGATGGTCAAACTGTTGAAATAATCAATTAAAAAGCAGAGAAATGACTAAACAACAAAAACAGGTTGACAAAGAATTTAAATTGTCTTCCATGGCCATAGAGAATAAAACAACAATCTATGTCTTGATAGTTCTTATTTTGCTTTTAGGAATTGGTGCTTTCTATAGTATGCCTAGAGAAAATTTTCCTGAAGTCAACGAAACAAAAATATATGTAAGCTCTGTGTATCCTGGTAATACAGCAGAGGATATAGAAAAGCTAATTACAGACCCACTAGAAGACAGGTTAAAAACCGTCAGTAATGTTGTAGAAACTACTTCAACCTCTCAAGAAGATTACTCCATGGTAATTGTTGAATTTGATGAAGACATAAGTGTTGAGTCGGCTAAGCAAAAAGTGAAAGATGAAATTGATGCGGAAACTTCTTCAGAAGATTGGCCAACTTTTAATGGTGCCAAAGTAGAACCAAATGTTTTTGAGTTAAATTTTTCTGAAGAAATGCCCATACTTAATATCAATATATCTGGAGATTATCCTGTAGACAGACTTAAAGAGTTCGGCGAATATTTGGAAGAGGAAATTGAAAATTTACCGGAAATAAAGCAAGTCGATATTCGAGGAGCACAAGAAAAAGAGGTTGAAGTAGCAGTAGATATCTATAAAATGATGGCTGCCAAGGTTAGTTTTGACGATGTGACAAATTCCATTCTGGGAGGTAATATGACCATGTCGGCAGGTAACTTAATTACTAGTGGACAAAGACGAACCATTCGTGTTTTAGGAGAGATAGAGGACCCATCAGAATTGGCAAACTTCGTCGTTAAAACAGAAAGTGATAGCCCGATTTACTTAAAAGATATTGCAGAAATATCGTTTAAAGAAAAGGACAGAACAACCTATGCTAGAGATTTTGGTAAGCGTGTGGTTATGCTGGATGTAAAAAAACGAGCAGGAAAGAACATGATAGATGCCACTTCACAGGTTCGGGTTATAGTTAATGATGCCATTGAAAATTATTTACCAAAAGATTTAAAAATATCTATTACTAACGATCAGTCTAATGTTACGGTTACTCAGGTAGATGATCTGGTAAATAATATAATATTTGGGATTATTCTTGTCGTAACCGTACTGATGTTCTTCTTAGGATTTAAAAATTCTTTATTTGTAGGATTTGCAATTCCTATGTCTATGTTCATGTCCATTTTAATCCTAAACACAATAGGATATACTCTTAATGTGATGATCTTATTTGGGCTTATTATGGGCCTTGGTATGTTGGTAGACAATGGAATTGTGGTTGTAGAAAACGTCTATAGATTAATGGACGAAGAAGGCATGAGCAGAGTAAAAGCGGCTAAAAAAGGAATTGGTGAAATAGCTTACCCTATCATTATTTCTACAGCAACAACCGTGGCTGCATTTATTCCTCTTGGTTTATGGCCCGGAATTATGGGAGAATTCATGATATTATTACCAATAACACTTTCTACGGTTTTAGGGTCGTCTTTGTTTGTGGCAATATTTTTTAACTCGGTTCTGGTATCACAATTCATGAGTGTGAAGGATTTTGACATTCCGTTCAGAAAAAGAATGATTACAACGATCTTTATGGTTGTCTTTGGTTTTCTTATAATCTTCTTTGGAGGCAGTTATAGAGGTATTGGTACTTTACTACTTTTTATTGCGGTTATGCTATGGATGTATAGATTGGTACTAAAAGGGTGGATAAAATATTTTCAAACTAAGATTCTTTCAAAATTTGAAAATTTATATGAAAAACAATTGAGAGGAGCTCTAAGCGGATGGCGTCCCTATTTAATTGTATCCGGAACAGTTGTATTACTCTTTATTGCTTTTGGTGCGTTTGGCTGGTCTCTAGCTGCGCAAAGGACTAAAGTGGAATTCTTTCCAGACAATAAACCAAATCAAATTATTGTATACATAGAATATCCTGAAGGAACAGATATTGAAAAAACAAATCAGATCACCGAAGCAATAGAGAAAAAGGTGTACTCTGTTTTAAATGATCCTTTGTACATGGATGGTGACTACAATTTCATGGTAGAAAGTGCAGTTTCTCAAGTTGGTGAAGGAGCAGGAAACCCACAAACAGATATAGGTAATAATGAAATGCCTCATAAAGGGAAGATCACTGCTTCTATGCGAGAGTTTAAATACAGAAGAGGATTAGATAGCGAAGAATTACGTCAAAAGGTCCAAAGAGCATTAGTTGGTATTTACCCTGGAGTATTAATATCAGTTGAAAAGAATGCTGATGGACCTCCTGTTGGCCACCCAATAAATATAGAAATAGAAGGACCGGATTATGATGAACTAATTGTCACTGCAGAAAAAATGAGGAATTTCATAAATTCCAAAAGTATTTCTGGAATAGACGAACTTAAAATTGATGTTAATAAGGACAAACCATCAATGCAAGTTGCTATAGACAGAAAAAAAGCGGGAGAACTTGGAGTGAGTGCATCACAGGTAGGCACACAACTGAGAAATTCCATTTTCGGTGTAAAAGCTGGAGTTTATAAGGAAGAAGGTGAAGACTATGATGTGTATGTTCGTTTTAATGAAGAGAACAGATACAATACAAGTGCTTTGTTTAATCAAAAGATTACATTCAGAGACCAATCTTCGGGGAAAATTAAAGAAATTCCCAGTATCTGCAATTGCGGCACATAGTAACGCTTCTGGATTTAGCTCGATTAAGCACAAAGATGCCAAACGTGTTGCAACCGTTTATTCAGCACTTGCTCCAGGTTATACAGATGCATCTGCAATTGTAGGTCAGATCCAGAATGAAATGAAGAATTTCTCTGAATTGCCTAAGGGAATTAAAATTGATTATACCGGGCAAATAGAAGAACAAAATAAAGAAATGGCATTTTTGGTAAGTGCCTTCTTTATAGGCTTGTCACTGATATTCTTCATTTTAATTTTCCAATTTAATTCTGTATCTAAACCTGGTATCATCATGTTAGCTATCTTTTTAAGTTTAATTGGCGTATTTGGTGGAATGGTTATTTTTAAACAATCATTTGTGATCATGATGACCATGATGGGAATTATTGCCCTGGCAGGAATTGTTGTGAACAATGGAGTAGTATTACTGGATTATGCACAACTTTTGATAGACAGAAAAAAACACGAGAAGGGTCTGGATGAAGAAGAATATCTGGACAGAGAAGATCTTTTCGAAGCTGTTGTAAAAGCAGGAAAAGCAAGGTTACGTCCAGTGATCTTAACAGCCATAACTACCATTTTTGGTTTGGTTCCATTGGCGATTGGACTAAACATAGATTTCTTTAGCCTCATGAGTGAATTTGATCCTAAAATCTATTTTGGTGGAGATAATGTAGTGTTCTGGAGTCCTTTAGCCTGGGCTGTGATCTATGGCTTATTTGTGGCTACATTCCTTACTCTAATTGTGGTTCCGGTTCTATTCTATATTATTACCCGATTTAAAATGTGGTTAAGAATTAAAATGAACCCAACAAAATTATCAGTGAAAGATCTCGTCCCAGAAAATAATTAATAAAAAAAGCCTCAACATTTAGTTGAGGCTTTAATTTTTAACTTCTATTTCTAATTTAAATTAAAACTTAATCTTGCAAATAAGAATCGTCCAGCAACACCAAACTGCTGGGCTCTTCTGGACCAATCAAAGCGTCCACTACTTCGGTTATTTCCTCCATCTGCTAATGTTTCTGCAGCTCTGTCAGGAAAAACATCGAATAAATTATTTGCTCCAATAGTTATCGTACTGCTATCTGATAATTTATAACCTACAGATAGATCTGTTACTATTTTAGACCCGAAAACTTGCTGTCTGGCAACATTTGTTGTTGCTTCAGTTACCTCCCCGAAGTACACGTTTCTTAAAAAGAAATTGAATTTATCTAGCGACATTAAGTGAGATAAATTAAGCTTCGTTCTTGGCACAGCCTCTTCAAGATAAACTCTGCTGTCTTCAGGAAAATACGTGCCTACTAAACCAGCATTTTCCAAAACTTCAGATGCCTTTATATCCCCTACTTTTCTAGTATTGGATAAAGTTGCTGATAGTGTGTTTTTTAATTTAGCTTTATTTGCTACTACGAGATCCCAGGTTACTACGACGTCAATTCCTTTAGATTCAGTATCAATTGCATTTGCAAAAAAGGAGGCTCTTGATGCATTGGCCAGATTTAATAAGCCTTGTAATTCTGCATTAGCCGCATCAATTGGGTTACCAAATTCATCAAGTTGAGCGCCGAATTGTCCTGTATAAACAACTCTGTCGTCAATACCTACCCAATAACCATCTACAGATACAGTAACATTTGCATCAGGAAAATTGCCGGTAAATCCAACACTAATACTTCTTGAAGTTTCTTCCTTAAGTTGAGGAATACCAAGTAATTTGGCAGCCCTACTATCATTGGCAAATGTACCTACTTCTTGAGGGTCTCCATTTTGATCAAATATTGTAGACGTTGAATTAAAGTTTAATTGATGTAACGATGGTGCTCTAAAACCTGTATTTAAAGCAGCTCTAATATTAAAATCTTCACTGGCCTTAATTAATGTGGCTAATTTAAAGTTGATTGTAGAACCAAAATCTGAATAATCTTCAAATCGAGTTGCAAAACTTGCTAAAAATGAATCGGAAAGATCAGCTTCTATATCAAAATAACCAGCAATACTGCTACGTCCTCTAGAAAGTTCATTATTCGGACTAAATCCAGGAAAAACCTGAGAACCACCAGGTCTTGCATTTCCAAAGAAGTCCTGTGAAGGAGTTTGAGTTGACAAAGTTATAACTTCTCCAATGTCTGTGTATTGAGCGTAAGATGCTTCTTCACCGGCAACGATCTCATAATTCTCTAATCTGTATTCAGCACCAAAAGCAATGTTTAAACCTGACATGACATCATCATAAAATTGAGAAATATCTAAATTTATCGTGTTTTGCATAAAATTAAAGCCGCCAGCATCAAATGTTGTTGGTGAAGCGTTTTGAAGAGATGCATTAAATGTGTTTCCAATGGTATATAAAAATGCATTCTTTCCGTATGTATTACTAAAATCAACATTCCAGTCTGAGATCTTTCCTTTTATTCCCATTGAAATGGACTTATCTGTAATTTGAGAATTTATCTCAGGTAAAAATCCATTGTTATAAGCTGGAGTATAGGTTCTACTTTGATTTGGTAATCTATAAAAACCAGCTGAGTTTCCTGTTCTGGAACTTAATCCAGCGAAGGAATATAACTCTGTCCCATTATCATCTAAGGGCAAAGAGAAATTAGCGAAGAATCGGCCTCCTCTCAATGCTGATTGCCCTACTCTCATATTAAAATCACTTCTTTCTTGCCCTCTCGCTGTTAACTCGGCTTCAGTATTGTCGTCAGCCAAAATAGTTTGTAATTCTGCTTTAGTAGCAGTAGGACTTAAACCTAATCCCGCTTGATTTCCGTAATTAATAACATCCGTAACGTCATCATCTAACAGATTGGCAATATTGTATCCATCGTCTAAAGCAAACCTTTCAACAGTGTTGTAAAGATTAAATACATCTCCTTCCCATTCTTTCATTCTTCCATAATCTTCTCTAAAATCAAAATCTCCACTAAAGTTTATAAAGCCTCCTTTATCACCTAAAGCCAGTCCATAGTTTGCACTAACATTTACAGTTTCACCATCTACTCCTCCAGTTTGATTATTGGCGTTTTCGGAAAAATTTGCTCCGGTTGTTACATTAAAACTTAATTCGTCTACCTTATCATTCAAAACAATATTAATAACTCCTGCAATGGCATCAGAACCATATTGAGCTGCTGCTCCATCACGTAATACTTCTAATCGCTTTATTGATGCTGCCGGAATTGAGTTTAAATCGGTTCCAACACTACCTCTACCAAATGTTCCATTAACATTTACAAGAGACGAGTTATGTCTTCTTTTCCCATTGATTAACACCAATACCTGGTCCGGACCTAACCCTCTTAAAGAAGCAGGATCGATATGATCAGTACCATCAGATATGGTTTGAGTATTAGAAGTAAAAGAAGGTGCTACAAAATTTAGCAGTTGATTTAAATTTACTTGAGGTGAGGCAGATGACAATTCTTGTATGTCAATTACATCGACAGGCACCGCACTTTCCAGAGCCGATCTGTTAGGATTTCTGGATCCAATTAAAATAATTTCATCTAATGCGACTCCTGATTTCATTGTAACATTTATAGTATTACTTGTAACAACAATTTCTTGTGTATCGAATCCAACGTAAGAATAAACTAAAATGTCACCATCATTAGCATTAATGGAATATCTGCCATTAAAATCTGAAGTTGTTCCCACAGTTGTATTTTTAACAATAACTGACACACCAGGTAAGGGTTGTGAAGTGTCGTCTAAAACAGTCCCAGAGACTTCCTGCGCTGTTATAAAATTTGATGCTCCAAATAGAAACATCATTAGGATTAAGTAATTTTTCATCATAATTAAAATTTTTGGTTTGGCTTAAAATAGAATAATTTTCTGATAATTTGAATTTTTATTGATATTTTATAATTTTTTGACTTAATTATTTATTGATTTATCATTTTTTTATGATTTTTATTAAATATTTATCAGTTATAAATGTTTTTAAATTATTATTAATTCCCGTAGAAATATAAATCTTAAATTTGCAAATCAATAAATTTTAAGCATGTACAGAAGTCATAATTGTGGTGAATTAAGAGCCTCACATATCAATAAAGAAGTAACACTTGTCCGGTTGGGTACAAAAATCTAGAGATAAAGGATTTATGGTTTGGGTAGATTTACGAGATCGATACGGAATTACTCAACTTATTTTTGATGAAGAACGTACTCCAAAAACAATGATGGAACAAGCTCAAAAATTAGGTCGTGAATTTGTTATTCAAGTTAAAGGAAATGTTATTGAACGTGCTTCAAAAAATCCAAATATCCCAACTGGAGATATTGAAATTTTAGTTTCAGAATTAACAATTTTAAACGAAGCTAAACTTCCTCCTTTTACTATTGAAGATGAAACAGATGGTGGTGAAGAATTACGAATGAAATATCGTTATTTAGATATTCGACGTAATCCGGTAAAAGACAGTTTAATCTTCAGACATAAAGTAGCTCAGGAGGTAAGAAAATATTTATCTGATGAAGGATTTATTGAAGTTGAAACACCTTATTTAATTAAATCTACTCCTGAAGGAGCTCGTGATTTTGTAGTTCCTTCTCGAATGAATGAAGGTCAGTTTTATGCACTACCACAATCACCTCAAACCTTCAAACAATTATTGATGGTTGGTGGAATGGATAAATATTTTCAAATTGTAAAATGTTTTAGAGATGAAGATTTACGTGCAGACAGACAACCAGAATTTACACAAATAGATTGTGAAATGGCATTTGTTGAACAAGAAGATATTTTAAATGCTTTTGAAGGATTAACACGTCATTTATTAAAAGAAATTAATGGTGTTGAAGTAGATAAATTTCCAAGAATGACTTTTGATGATGCCATGAAACGTTATGGAAATGACAAACCAGACATTCGATTTGGAATGGAATTTGGCGAATTAAATGATGTTGCTCAACATAAAGATTTTAACGTTTTTAATAATGCTGAATTAGTTGTTGGTATTGCAGTTCCTGGTGGAAACTCTTATTCAAGAAAAGAAATAGATAAACTAATTGATTGGGTAAAACGACCACAAGTTGGTGCTTTAGGAATGGTCTATGTACGTTGTAATGAAGATGGAACGTTATAAATCATCTGTAGATAAATTTTACGATCAAGACGATTTAGCAAAATGGGCAGAAAAAACTGAAGCAAAAGCAGGTGATTTAATTTGTATTCTATCAGGAAACGTAGATAAAGTAAGAGCACAATTAAGTGCATTACGAATGGAATTAGCAGAACGTTTAGGATTACGTAATCCTAATGAATTTGCACCACTATGGGTGATTGATTTTCCATTATTAGAATGGGATGAAGAAACTAAACGTTATCATGCGATGCATCATCCATTTACATCACCAAAACCAGGACAAATAGAATTATTAGATACCAATCCTGGAGAAGTAAAAGCGAATGCTTACGATTTAGTATTAAATGGTAATGAAATTGGTGGAGGATCTATCAGAATACACGATAAAGAAACACAATCTTTAATGTTCGATCATTTAGGATTTACTAATGAAGAAGCAAAAGCACAATTTGGATTTTTAATGAATGCTTTTGAATATGGAGCACCTCCACATGGTGGTATTGCTTTTGGATTAGATAGATTGGTTGCTATTTTAGGAGGACAAGAAACCATTAGAGATTTTATTGCATTCCCTAAAAATAATTCAGGACGAGATGTCATGATTGATGCACCTGCTCCAATAGATGAAGAACAACTAACAGAATTAAGTTTAAAATTAAATTTAAAATCATAACAATATAAATCCTGCTCTTATGGCAGGATTTTTTATTAGATTTAAGAAATGCCTAACAAATTTAGATCCTTACTGCGTAAATTTCTAATCTGGAAATACAAACATATTTCCGAAAGAAATTTTATTTATATACTCAGTGTTCTTGTAGGTTTTCTGGCAGGTTTGGGAACTGTATTACTAAAAAACTTTACACACTACATTCAAGAGCTTTTTGAGATAAATAGTTTTAGAAATTATCAAAGTTCTTTGTATTTTATCCTTCCTATAATTGGGCTTTTATTGGTTTATATCATCAAAAAAACGTGGTTGAAAAAACATATAGGTCATGGTATTTCAACAACACTACATGCTATTTCCAAACTCAATGGAATTATTCCAAGATATAACATATTTGCAGCTTTAATTACTGCACCTTTAACCGTTGGTTTTGGTGGTTCCGTAGGGTTACAAGGTCCTGCCGTAAGTGTTGGAGCCGCTATTGGATCAAACACTGCTCGCTTGTTTCATATGAGCACTAAAACCAGAATGCTTTTAATTGGTTGTGCAACAGCTGGCGCCATGGCATCCATGTTTAAAGCTCCTATTGCCGCTATAATTTTTGCTGTTGAAGTATTTAGTTTAGAATTAGCATTTACCTCACTTATTCCTCTTTTACTGGCATCTGTATCTGCTGTTATAACATCTTATTTCTTTCTTGGAACCCAAATCTTGTTAAAATTCAGATTAACAGATAATTTTGAGATAAAAGATATTGCCTTTTATATAGCTTTAGGATTGGTTACAGGTATGGCTTCAGTATATTTTTCTAAAATTTTCTTTTTAATAACCGATTTTTTTAAACGTTTTAAAAGTAAAGCAAAACGGTTAATGATTGGTGGATTGGCAATTGGAGGCATATTATATATTATTCCTCCACTATATGGTGAAGGTTATGGGATTATTAATAATTTATTAAAAGGAGACCATTTAGCAGCCATTGGAAATACACCGTTTAATTTGGACTTAAGCAATATTTGGATAGTGATTGCTTTATTGCTCGGAATTACGATATTTAAATCTATAGCTATGACTACAACATTTGGAGCCGGTGGTGTTGGAGGTGTGTTTGTTCCAACTCTTGTTATGGGAAGTGCTTTAGGAAATGCTTTTGCTAAAATTATTAATAATGTAGGATTAGGTTTTAATGTTTCTGAAACTAATTTTACATTAATAGGTATGACAGGTTTAATGGCAGGTGTACTTCATGCTCCCTTAACGGCTATTTTTTTAATTGCAGAAATTACAGGTGGATATGAGCTATTTGTCCCATTAATGTTAGTTGCTGCAATATCGTATGCCATTACTAAATACTATATTTCGCATTCAATTTATACGTTAAAACTAGCCCAAAGAGGTGAATTAATTACACATGATAAAGATAAGAATGTGCTAATGATGTTAGATCTGGATAAGATAATTGAAACGAATTTTATTCCTCTTTATCCTGAAATGACTTTAGGGGAAGTTGTCAAAAAGGCGGTCGCTAAATCATCACGAAATCATTTCCCAGTTGTAAATCAGGAGAATGAATTTTTAGGGATCCTTACAATTAAATGATATCAGAAGTATCATGTTTGATATTGATAAATATGATACGGTGAAAGTTGAAAGTTTAATGCATGCAGGATCTGATATTATTTACTATGAAACAGATAATGCCGAAGATATTTTAAACAAGTTTAAAAGTACTGGTGCATGGAATTTACTGGTTATTAAAAATGACAAATATTTTGGGTTTATTTCTAAATCAAAATTACTTAACTGCTTATAGAAGACAATTAATTAACTTTAGTCAATGAAATAATATTAATTGCTTTGCATTTTTATAGCTTCAATTGGAAGTATAATTACTGGATTTGTTTTGAAACCTGAACCTATTGCAGAAAAACTAATTGGGTTTGGAGTGATTGGGTTATTCTTATTTGTAATTCCTTTATTTACATATCACAGATGGAAAGGGAGAAAAGTAAAGGACTATATGCTCACTAAAGAGAACATAGAGAAAATGCGTGATTATCAAAATAAGAAAGAATAATTAATTCATCCCGATAGCTATCGGGATCGTTTTTCAATAAAGAACTGTTTCAATAATTTTGAAGCTTCTTTTTCCAGAACACCTCCGGATATTTTGGTTTTAGGATGTAATTTTGTTTTCATAACACCACAGCCTCGTTGTTCATCTTTTGCCGCATAAACAATTTTAGAAATCTGGCTCCAATATAAGGCTCCAGCACACATCTGGCATGGTTCCAGTGTTACATACATGGTACAATTTTGCAAGATATTTACCTCCTAAAAAATTGGCAGCAGCAGTAATGGCCTGCATTTCTGCATGTGCAGTTACATCATTTAAGGTTTCTGTTAAATTATGTCCTCTGGCTATAATTCTATTTTCAATAACAATGACAGCGCCAACTGGAATTTCACCTTTTTCCCTGGCTATTTCCGCTTCTTGAAGTGCTTTCTTCATAAAATAAGATGTCGTCAAAAATATTTTCCATAGCCATAAAAATACAATTTCAAACTCGTACTTTTGTTTCGTGCAAAAAAAAATACTTCAAAATATAAACTATCCTGAAGATCTGCGTAAACTTCAAATAAAGATGATTTACCTCAGCTTGCAAAAGAATTACGTGAATTCATCATAAATATTGTTGCTACAAAAGAAGGTCATTTAGGTGCAAGTCTTGGTGTTGTAGAACTAACCATTGCTCTTCATTATGTATTTAATACGCCTAACGATCTCTTGGTTTGGGATGTTGGTCATCAGGCATATGTACACAAATTATTGACTGGAAGAAAAGATTCATTTCATACCAACAGACAATTAAATGGTATTAGTGGATTCCCTAACAGAGATGAAAGTGAGTTTGATGCATTTGGTGTAGGACATTCCTCAACCTCAATCTCCGCAGTGCTTGGAATGGCAATAGCATCGAAATTAAAAGGAGAAGAAAACAAAAATCATATTGCAGTAATTGGAGATGCTTCCATAGCAAGTGGAATGGCCTTTGAAGGGCTTAAATCATGCTGGTGTTACCGATGCAAATATTTTGGTTATTTTAAATGATAACGCAATTGGAATTGACCCAAGTGTTGGAGCGTTAAAACAAGTATCTGACAAATGTTAAAAAAGGGAAACCATTACAAGATAATATCTTTGAAGCTTTAAATTTTGATTATTCCGGACCTATTGATGGTCATAATATAAATTTAGTTATATCAGAATTAGAACGCTTAAAATCGGTAAAAGGACCTAAGTTCTTACATGTTATAACCACTAAAGGAAAAGGACTAAAACAAGCTGAAGATGATCAGGTAAAATATCATGCGCCAGGAAAGTTTAATGCGGATACTGGAGATCTATATGAGAAATCTGGAAATGTTCTACCTCCTAAATTTCAAGATGTATTTGGCTATACAATTGTTGAGCTGGCTAAAAAAAATAAAAAAATAATTGGAATAACTCCGGCAATGCCAACAGGCAGCTCTTTAAAATACATGATGGAACAATTTCCAGAACGAGCTTTTGATGTTGGTATTGCAGAACAACATGCAGTTACGCTTGCCGCAGGAATGGCAACTCAAGGTTTTATACCATTTTGTAATATTTATTCAACATTTTTACAACGTGCCTACGATCAGGTTATTCATGATGTAGCATTGCAAAAATTGCCTGTGGTTTTTTGCCTGGACAGAGCTGGATTGGTTGGTGAAGATGGAGCCACGCATCATGGTGTTTTTGATATTGCCTTTTTACGTTGCATACCAAACCTCATCATATTTGCTCCAAGAAATGAAATAGAATTACGCAATATTATGTATACTGCTCAACTTGGACTGGATAGACCAATTGCAATTCGCTATCCTAGAGGACGAGGTCATATTTTTGACTGGGAGCAACCTTTCGAAAAAATAGATATAGGAAAGGGACAACAACTAAAAGAAGGTAATAAAATAGCTGTTTTAAGTATTGGGACCATTGCGGATAATATTACACGTGCTATACAAAATGTAGATAAAAATGATTCCATAGCTCATTATGATATGCGTTTTATTAAGCCATTAGACGAATCTTTATTACATGGTGTTTTTAAAAAGTATGATACAATTTTTACTGTTGAAGATGGAACAGTTAAAGGTGGTTTTGGTACTGCAATTTTAGAATTTGCTGCAATAAATAAATATAAAAATAGCGATCAAGATCTTAGGAGTTCCAGATTCGTTTATTGATCATGGAAAAGTTGAAGAATTGCAACAATTGAGTGGGATTGATGTTAAAAACTTAATGCAATCCTTTTCTTCACTAATATAATTAACTAGTCTCTTTGAGAAACAAGATTAGATGTTTCTTTACTAAATTCTATTTTTTCTAATTTGGAAGTATCTTGTTTTTTGTTATCGGTTGATTGTGTAAATAATAACAAACTGGCGATAGTGAGTAAAAATACACTCAAAGCGAAAAGTAGGTTTTTTTTCATCTTGTTTAGATTTGGTTCTAAAAATGACTTTTGAACAGATTAATCAATCAATTCTCGACAAACATACACTTTTTATCGATTAAATGCAAATAAATTCGAAGAAATGTAATATTTTTCTTTGCTTGATATAAAAAAGAGAGCCTTAGAGCTCTCTTTTTTATAAATTATAATCAATTTTACTTGATCACAATCTTTTTTGTGGCGCTAATATTATCCTCCGTATTTAGCTTAACCAAATACAAGCCTGAAGCCAAATTTAAATTTAAAGATTCAACCTTATTGGGTGACAAATCGAACTGAGAAGAATAAACCTTTTGGCCGCTAATGTTATATATTTCCAGTCTTGTTTTGCCGAAATTTTGAGATGCTTTTATATTAACTAACCCATTAGAAACCGAAGGATATAGATTAACCCCATTAGCAAAGATAACTTCTTGAGTAGCTAAAGTTCCAGCAGTAAATGGACCAGAAAAAATTCCTCTACCAAAAGTAGATGCAAAAACCGTGTTGTCATTTCTTAATTGCAGATCAGTAACTTTAACATCGCTCATTCCGTTATAGGATTGAATCCAGGTTGGTGTGGCAGAACTAAAATCTTCAGTTCTCCATACACCCAATTCTGTTCCTACAATTACTTCTTCCGTATTTAATGGATTCTGCATTATGCATTTTACAGGAATATCCGGCAAATTTCCTTCTTTGGTAGCCCAGCTACTTCCTCCATCACTGCTATACCAAATACTGGAAACACCATAATTATGAAATGTTACAAAAATATCACTTGCTGTTTGCCCGAATTCCACATCAGATATGCTTCCCACAAATGAACCACCAGTAATATCAGACCATGTCTCTGTTCCCGGTGTACCCTCTGCATTGTTAGCTTTTAATAATTTGCCAGTCTCTAAACCTACTAATAAGTCTGTATTTGTTGCATTAAAAGGTGACACTATCAATGCAGTAATATTTGTATTTAAGGCCGCATTTGTTATTGTATCTCTATTTGTTGTTACAAAAGGATCAGGTAAATTGGTTAAGTTGTTATATCGAAACAACTGAACTCCATTAGTACTATTTGTTCCATTAGAATACAATAGATCCAAATTAGAATCAAGTGCCTGTGGATTGATAAAATCTCCATCAAAGTCCGAGTTGGATGCGACCGTTCTGTAAGCACCGACACTGAAATCATATAAAACAATACTCTGATTATAAACATAATTAAATAACATGTAGTCAGTTGCTACCTGATCGAAAAAACTATAAGCCCCATCTCCTCCTGAAATATCGAAATTTTGTCCATCCGGACCTGTAGTACTCGTACCACTAAAATATGGAGTTCCGTTGTCCTGAGTTCCTCCTAAAAACGTATTTGAATTAAACGTTGTAGGCGCAACACCCATATGATAAAATTGAGTAACATTAAAGTCATCATCCACTGGTATTATATCAGTTAAATTATTTCCTGTAGTGGAAAGATCGCTTGCAAAAGATATTCCACCATCGTGCCCTAGCGCAGCCTGATTGCTATTTCCCGGTCTAAATGTTAGCGCATGCTGATCGGCATGTACTAAAGAACCAGCAGTAGAATAAAATGTTGCCCAATGTGAAATAGTATTCCATGTACCGCCACTATCGGTGCTTCTATGCAAATTAATACCTCCAATAAACACTGTAGCATCATTTGAAGGATCTGCTTCTACAATGAGATCATAACCAGATTGATTCCTGGTAAAATCTGTTGCAGGAATGGTTGTATCTGGGTCGTTAGGTAATGTAATCGCTGTTGGTGCAGTTGCAAATGCATCATTTGTAACATACATCTGTGGAACTCCTCCATTTATTTGGCTTAGAACATATATTTTTCCTGCAGTACTCGCTGAAGTTTCTAATTCAGTTCTAAGTCCATTAGTTACTTGATATTTGCTTGTCCAAGCTAAACCATCTGAAGAACTAAAGACTCCTCCACCTCCAGCCGTACTTATACCAGGAGTATTCATGGTGCTCATCCAAATCGTATTATCTGAAGCCAATTCAAGGTCACTTGGCACATAATAATAATTGTATGGTCCAAAGGTAAATTGAAATAATGATGATTGATTTCTTGTCCAATTAGCACCGTTATCCGTGCTTCTGTATAGTCCGGCACTTTGAGTTCCCAACAGATTCCCCGGAGTATTAGCGTCACCATAGTAATGTGCTCCTACTGCAAGATATAATTCTGTACTACCTCCATTATTCCTTGCCAAAATATCATTTATGAAGAAAACACCGGATTTAAATTCAACTGAACCAGTAAAATCTCCAACTCCTGCAACCTGAACAGGAACATTGGTCCAGGTTACACCTCCATCTGTAGTTTTGTAAACACCATTACCTATAGCCTGACCAAACGTGGATTGCTCACCAGTACCTATATACCAAGTATTAGAATTATTAGGATCTATTGCATAACATGACACATTTAAATTTCCGGGTACTCCACTAACTCTAGTCCACCCTCCATTAGTAGTGATATCACTAGTTACCCACAAACCACCACTTACAGCACCAGCAAATACTTTGTTATAATCTGTTCCATCTCCATTTCCAGTACCAACATCATTGGGATCAAAGAAAACAACTCGCGCCCTTCCACCTACATTATTCGGTCCTCTTTCGATCCATAAATTATCACCAGCATCTCCTGGTACGCGATACCCTGAATTTGATTCAGGATCAGTTAGTAACTTTTGCAATTCAATAACCTTATGTGGTTCCGGATGTCCTAGTGCAGGATTCATTGTAAGCTCAAACATCCTTTCGAAATATTTATTAGGAGGTAGTCCTTGCGTTTTTCTTTCCTTTTTAGTTAGTTTTAAGGTTTCCTTAAAAGGACTATTATCTAAAAATTCCTGGTGTTGAGCTCGTAGCTTTTCTGTCTCTAATTTTTCTTTGGAATCAGTATTGAAGTAAAACAATATTCCAACAAAAATTACCGTTATCGGTAAACCGATGAGTAATTTTCTTTTCATAATTGGTTGGTTTTAGTCTACCTAAATTAAGAAAATAAATAATAAAATTTCAATCCCTGTAATTTTTTATAAAAAAAGAGAGCTAAATAGCTCTCTTTTAAAGTATTTTAATAGTCATACTTATTTGATCAGAATCTTTTTTGTAGTGCTAATATTATCCCCAGTATTTAGCTTAACCAAATACAACCCTGAAGCCAAATTTAAATTTAAAGATTCAACCTTATTGGGTGACAATTCGAACTCAGAAGAATAAACTTTTTGTCCAGAAATGTTATATATATCTAGTTTAGTATCTCCAAAATTCTGAGAGGCTTTAATATTAACCAACCCATCAGAAACAGAAGGATACAAATTAACTCCTGTTGCCAAAATATTTTCTTGAGTTGATAAAGGACTTGATGTAAACTGACTGGTAAACATACCTCTACCATGTGTTGTTGCAAGAATCACATCGCCTGTAGCTTTAAGGTCAAGATCAAGCACAGTAACATCACTCATGCCATTATAAGCTTGAACCCAAGTAGGATTTGCAACAGTATAATCTGCAGTTGCCCATACTCCTAATTCTGTGCCAATGATAACTTCAGAAGGCAATAAGGGGTTCTGTAAAATACATTTTACAGGAATATCTGGAAGGTTCCCTTCTTTATTTGACCAATTTGCACCACCATCATTTGTAAACCAAATACTCGTTACACCATAATTATGCATAGTTACGAATATTTCCTGCTCAGATTGTCCAAATTCAATATCGGAAATACTACCTATAAAGCCAGAACCTGTTATATCAGCAAAAGTCGGTATAAGTCCTCCTTCAGCATTATCAATTCTTAAGAGTTTTCCATTTTTTAAACCTACAAATAGTTTTGTAGAGCCTGTTGTGAAAGGTGAAACTTTAAATGCTATTGGCTCTGCATCCATTAATGGGTCTGTCAAATTAGCAGTTAATATACTTCCTGAACCAGAAGTAAAGTTGGAAATTCTTTCGATTACGTAAGATGAACCTGAAGCGGCATTAGTATACAAAACATCTAAGTTTTTATCCAATCCGGCTTGATTAATAAAGGTACCTCCTCCAGCAGATGATATTTGATAGGACCCACTTGCTGTTCCTCTCACAATACTATTATTTCCTGGGTAAGTGGTGATAATGTAATCCCCATTATCATCTATTTCTGTAAATCCACCATCTCCGCCTGCAATATCTGTAAAGGCATTTGCACCAGCCGAAGAATCTTCTACTAATGGTGTCCCATTATCTTGGGTTCCTCCTATTATGTCTTCATCTCTTCCTTCAAGCTTATTAGAAATATCACCATAATAGAACTGAACAGTATTATAGTCCTTATTTCGAGCTTCAATTGCCGTTGTACTACCAGCCGCAACGGTTATATCTGAACAATAAAACACCCCTCCATCCGTACCAAAAATATATTCATTTGGAAATCCTGGTCTGTTAACTATTGCATGATGGTCTGCATGGACTAATGATACAGGCAACGCGGCAAGATCATTATTAAAAGACCACTTAGAAATCTGGCTCCAACTTATAGTATTAGCCGTCCTAAATAGGTCAATTCCTCCCACGATTATATTTCCATTGGCATCTGCTTCAATAGGAAGGTTATAGAAAGCTTGACCTCTAGCGAAATCTGTATTAGGAATACCTAAATCCGCATCTTCTGGTTCTGTTGTGATTTGCGTTATAGTAACATCATTGGAACCGGAGTTGTATGCTAATGAAAACACATCGGCTTGACCACCAACATTGGCAAGTGCCCAAAGCGCATCCGCATTAGAAGGGTCTGGTTCTATTTCTGTTCGTGCAGCACTTGAAATAGTACCCATTAACTCAAATAAAGATCCATCTGTCGAGCGAAAAATAAGTCCTCCTTGAGCAGAAATACCACCTGCTGAAGTTGTAGCTAACCAAATGTTATTGTTTATATCAATTTCAATATCATTTGGATTTACGTCTGTTCCATCCAAGGCATTTTTTACCCACGTGGTTCCATTATCGGTTGATTTATACAATCCCCGTTCAATTAAACTATGCCATTGACCTAAAAACTCACTGCTTCCAAGAACAAAAGATTGACTTGCTACTGAAGCAAAAAGCTCAGTAGTCGTGCCCAGATCTCTGGCAATTAGATCATTAATATAAAATATCCCATTTATAAATTGGTCCACGCCTCCTGAAGGATTACTTGTCCCAGTATAACCCCCAAAAACATTCGTCCAAGTAACACCGCCATCTGTAGATTTCCAAATACCGCTTCCTATGGCATCACCTTGAGTATAAGATTCCCCACTACCTAAATAGAATGTATTTGAATCGTTCGGATCAGAAATAATAACTGTTACGGACGTCATAGATGCAAAACCTGGTACTAAACTCCAGGATGAATTGGCATCTGTAATATCATCATTTACCCATAAACCACCGGACACACCACCAGCAAAAACACGGTTATAGTCTATACCATCTCCATTGCCAGCGCCTACATCGTTTGGATCGAACATTAATGCTCTTGTACGTCCTCCAATATTGTTTGGACCCCTATCTACCCAGGTATTATTAGCATCGCCACCAACGCCTCTGTAAGCGCCGCGTTCATCTTTTAATTGCTCCAATACCTCTAAGGCACGTTCTCTCATAGGTCGCCCCGTTGAGGGATCCATAGTTAGCTCCCACTCTTGCTCGTTATAAGCATTTGGAGGAATTCCCATAGCTTTTCTTTCTGCTCTGGAAAGTTTTAAAGTTTCTTTAAAAGGGCTATTTGCCAAAAACTCTTGATGTTTAAGTCTTTTTTGTTCTATTTCTGAGATAGTTTCTTTTGTAAAATAATCACTCAGAGTTAATGCTCCAAAAGTTAGAGCCAAAACACCCATTAAAATTTGTAATTTTCTTTTCATATTTATTTATTTTTAGAAAGGTCAGCTAATTTAATTTAAAGGGAAGAGTATTCCAAAATTTTGATCGGAATTATCCTATATCTCAATCCCTGCTATTTTTTTATAAATTAAAATGGCTCTGCTGTCGGAGAGAGAAGCTACATTATGACACACATTTAATAATCTGGTGTACAATGATTTATTCAAAAAGTCAATAGTATTGGGAAGAGTTTTTAAAATAAGTTTATCATAACTCGTTGGGTTGTTTTCGAAATTATTGTTAACAGCATTTATATAAGTGTTAAGTAGTTTAGTTATGACCTCGTATCCTGTAATTTCTTTATCGGTCACCTCTTTAGATTGGTAAATCTTATCTACACTCAGTGCAATTATATCTTTAATTTGAGCTTCATACCTGCATTTATCCAGCAAAGCATGTGTAAATTCACCTTTTAAAATGGCCTCTTCATTTTTATTGAATACATCTGTAGCTTCCTGAATTAATGAATTTATAGCCAATGCCCTTAAATAACTTACCCTGTCATTTGTATTGGTTAAGGAGTTATATTTTTTGATATTAATGGTATCTCTTACCAGGTTTATCAGGTACTCCAAGGCAAACTCTTCCTGCACCAAGCCAAGATTTATTCCATCTTCAAAATCGATTATTGTATAGCAAATATCATCCGCTGCTTCCACTAAAAAGGTTAATGGATGTCTGCAATAGGTAGTTTCATTGCCAAACTTTTGCTCTATTAAACCCAATTCTTTGGCCACATCCCGGAAAGCATCAACCTCATTCTGAAAAATACCGTATTTCTTGTTTGAAATATTATTTGAAGGCTTTTTAGGTAAAGATTCCTTTGGGTATTTAATGAATGCTCCAAGCGTCGCATAACTAAGCCGCAATCCTCCTTCTCTACCCTTTCGGTTTTGAGTTAATATCTTAAATCCATTCGCGTTTCCTTCAAAATCACATAGATCCTGATATTCTTTTGCGCTAAGATCTTTTTTAAATTCCGAACCGCTTCCGGTTTTAAAAAATTCACCAATTGCATTTTCACCAGAATGCCCAAAGGGCGGATTGCCTATATCATGTGATAAGGCAGCCGCAGCAACAATGGCTCCAAAATCATTTACCTGATATCCATGAATTGAGGTTAAATGTGGATGCTTTTCTAATAGTTTTTGCCCAACTTTGCGACCAAGTGATCGACCAACAACACTAACCTCCAGACTATGGGTTAGTCTTGTATGTACAAAATCTGTATTTGATAATGGGATTACCTGAGTTTTGTCCTGTAAACTCCTGAATTCAGAAGAAAAGATTATCCTGTCATAATCCACTTCAAAACCCAATCTCGTTTCATCCTGTTCTTTTCGTATGCGTTTATTTGTATCTCCAAAACGTTTTAAAGAGAGTAATTGTTCCCAGTTCATATAAATTTATTCAGGAAAGCAAGATACTTATTTTTGATAAAAAAAATTGATGCTTTTCTAATCATAAAATAATTCATTTTTCTACATATTCTAAACCAATTCTTAACAATTACATAACTTTTTACTTTCAATCCTTAATACTTGATTAACCTTATCTGTTTAAAACTTCATTTTATTTGTGGCATTAATATTAATTGATGTTTATGAAACAGTCTTTATTACTAGTATTTCTTTTTTGCTCTCTGGCTGCATATTCTCAGAGTTCTGGATCTATAAAAGGAAAACTTATTGACAGTGAATACAGTAACGATCCCTTGGCATTTGCTAATGTTTTAATCAAAGGAACTAATACAGTTTCCTATTCCGACATGGACGGTTTATACACTATTGATAATTTAAGCCCTGGTATATATGTATTAGAATATAGTTTTGTTGGTTACAAGACTCATTCCCTAACTGTAGAAGTAATTCCTGGTGAAACAGCAAAAGTAGATGTAACGATGCATGCCAATACACCTTCAATTAATAAAGTTGTATTTACCAAAACTACAATTAACGAAAATACTACTGCACTAAATTAGATTTTGCATTCTTAGGCGAATACTATTTTATGTTTAATTATTAAAAAAATCATTTTTTTTATATTCTAATGCACTCATTTTTAGATAAATAAGTAAATACAAAAAAATTACAGGTGTTTAAAATAAAAATCAGGCAAAACATATAAGATATTTCAATGTTAAATTATATGTTTCCTGTATTTAAATATTTGAAACCTTTAAATTAACACTTTCATAACTTTTTTATTACTAATCTTTAATGTTTGATTAACCTAGTCTTTACAAAGGAGTAGTTTCTTTGCTGTAAGAAATGACTAAACAATTATATTTTAAAAACAAAATCATGAGAAAATTAATTTTAACCTTTTTAATAGCATCAACATTAATATTTACTGGATGTTTTAAAGATGACGATACCCCAATAATAATAGAGGAGATTACTATTATAAATCAGGGAGACGGAAATACTGGAGGAGGAACTACTGAAGTTGTTGCCGTTACAGGTGCCATATCTCAAAATACAACCTGGACCAGTGACAAGATCTACCAACTTAACCAAAAAGTAGTTGTAGAAGCTGGAGTAACACTTACAATAAATCCGGGTACAATTATAAAAGGCACGGCTGGAACTGGCTCTTTGGCTTCAGCATTAATTATAGCTCGAGGCGGAAAGATAAATGCAGTAGGAAATGAGCAAAGTCCAATTATATTTACTTCAACCAGCGATAACATTGACGCAGGAGAAACTGCTGGCACAAACTTAACAGAGAACGACAGAGGTCTTTGGGGAGGTTTGATCATTCTTGGAAATGCACCTTGTTCCTTTTCTGGTGATTTAACTGAAGTTCAAATTGAAGGAATACCTGCAGATGATACATTTGGTTTATATGGAGGTACTGATCCTGCGGATGACTCTGGTGTATTGAGATATGTTTCCATTCGTCATGGTGGCGCCTTAATTGGTGAAGGAAATGAGATAAATGGATTAACCCTTGGTGGTGTTGGAAACGGAACAATTATTGACAACATAGAAGTTGTGGCAAACGTAGATGACGGTATCGAATTCTTTGGAGGTACTGTTAATGCATCCAATTTATTGGTGTGGGCGCAAGGTGATGATGGTTTAGATATAGACCAAGCTTATTCTGGAACGATTGATAATGCTGTAGTTGTGCTAGGATCTACTTCGGACCATGCACTTGAAATAGATGGAAGAGAAGGAACTGCAACTGGTTCATTTACATTACAAAATGTTACTTTAATAGGAAACCAGGATACATCTAACGGAGAATATGCTGATTTTAGAAGTCGTGCTACAGGAACAGTTAGTAATGTTTATGCCTTTGGATTTAAGGACAGCTCTGATGTTGAATTAGATAATAATGCTGTATCTCAAAATTTCCTTGATGGTTTAATCACTTTCAGTGCCTGGGAAGTGGTTGGTGATGATAATACATTATTCGTTGAAAAAGTGGCCTGTGTGGAAAACTGTGATGACGAAGATGATACAAACGATGTTGATGAACCAACAATTATTTTAAATCCAACTTTTACAGAAAGAGCAGCAAACTGGACTACAACAGTTGCAGAAGGTTCTCAAACAGTAGGTGCTACTACCTCAAACCTTAGCTGGACATATGCAAATGTAGCTGGAGGTTTAGGATTTTAATAAAAAAGAAAACAATTTTCAAAACAAATAACTGCCCAATAGAGTGGGCAGTTATTTATAGGAAAGCAAAAACATGAAAAATAGCACTAAATTATTTCTATTATTTTTCTTCTTCATATCTGTCTCAATATCGTATTCACAAACTGGAACCGTTGCTGGAAATGTAATTGATGGAGATTATAATAATGAGCCTCTCGCGTTTGCTAATATTATTGTTAAAGGAACTGCGATAGGGACTACTTCAGATTTTGATGGAAAATATGTGTTAGAGCTTGAGGAGGGAACTTATACCTTAATATTCTCATTCGTTGGCTATAACACACAGGAAATTACAGAAGTTATTATAAAATCAGGTGAAGTTTTTGATCTGGATATAACACTTGGTGCAAATTCGTTGGATGAAATCCTTATTACAACAAGTGCAAAAAGAAATACGGAAAGTGCTGTGCTGGACCTTCAAAAACGATCTGTCAATCTGGTTGACGGTTTATCCATCCAAAGCATTAAAAAATCTGGAGCGAGTGATCTGGCATCTGCCGTTAAAAGTGTCCCGGGAGTATCTGTAGAAGGTGGAAAGTATGTATACGTGAGAGGGTTGGGTGACCGATATACAAAATCAATTTTAAACGGTGTTGACATCCCAGGTTTGGATCCTGACAGGAACACGATTCAAATGAATATTTTCCCAACCAATATTTTGGATAATATCATTGTGATCAAATCGGCAACAGCAGAGTATCCTGCAGATTTTACCGGTGGTGTTATTGATATAGTTACCAAGGATTTCCCAACAAAAGCAGAATATTCAATTTCTGCAGGATTGGGTTATAATCCAGATATGAACGGAAAGGATAACTATTTGTCGTATACCGGAGGAGATACAGATTTTTTTGGCTATGATGATGGAACCAGAAACGTTCCCATAAACAGGTACCAACCCATTCCGGGAACTTTTGATGTGAACTCAGGACTACTAACACAACTTACAGGAAGATTTGATAAGCAGATCAGAGCAGATCAGGAAACCAGTAATCCTAATTTTGATTTTGGCTTTACTGCAGGTAATCAATATGATATAGGAGATAATAAACTGGGTTATTTAGCCTCCTTCTCCTATAAAAATGAAACAACCTTTTATGAAGACAGGCAAGATGGTGCGTTTGTGAGAGATATCTTTGACACCTCGAATAACGAGCTTATAATCGATAGATCATCTATAGGCAGTGAAGGAATTAACAGCGTTTTGCTAAATGGTTTGGCGGGTATAACGTTCAAAACTAATTTATCAAAGTATAAGTTCACGGTACTTCATATTCAAAACGGAGAATCATCAGCAGGGTTCTTTAATCAAAACATCGCACAAGGCGGTGGTGGTACAGGAGTCGAGCCACTTACAAAAGACGCCTTGCTGTATACCGAACGATCGGTCACAAATTTACTTTTAAATGGTTCGCATAGCTTTGGTCAGAATTCCGATTGGGATCTGGATTGGAAATTCTCTCCAACATTTTCAAAAGTCTATGACAAAGATCATCGTGTTACTCCATTGCAGGAATCACAGGACGGCCAGTTTTTTATTAGTCCATCAGCATCAACCTTCCCTATACGTATCTGGAGGTTTTTAACTGAAGAAAGCTGGGCCGGGAAAATTGACTTCAGTAAAAAATATACAATTGATGACAATCCTGCTAAAGTTAAATTTGGCGGAGGTTATACCTATAAATTCAGAGATTTCAGTGTAGATGACTTTACTTTTGAAACGTCTACTCTTATTGTACCGGAGGGTGATCCAAATAACTTATTACTTACTGAGAACCTTTGGACTAGAGAGAATCAATCCGGGACTTATTTGAGATTCAATAATAATTTCAACCCGAATGATGCGTATGAAGGTGAGCAACGCATTTATTCAACCTATATTTCAAACGAATTTAATGTTACTAAAAAATTTAAAGCCATATTAGGACTGCGAACAGAATTATTCAATTCGTTCTACACTGGTCAGGACGGAAATGTGATATACAGCAATGAACCTGTTTTGGATGAATTTGATATTTTCCCGTCGGCCAACCTAATCTATGAGTTAACTGATGAGTCAAAATTTAGGGGTTCTTATTACAGAACAACCGCGAGACCTTCTTTTAAAGAAGCATCTGTATCACAAATATTCGACCCAATTACAGACAGGTTATTCATTGGTAATATAAATTTAGTGCCAACTTATATAAACAATTTTGATATTCGGTTCGAAAATTTTGGTGAGAGTGGAGAAATGTTTGCTATAAGTGGTTTTTATAAAGATTTTACAGATCCAATCGAGTTAACGTTCTTTTTGCAGGCACCCACACAAATTCAACCCAGGAATTTAGGTAATGCTGAAGTGTATGGCGCCGAGATCGAATTCAGAAAAAACCTTGGATTTATCTTTGATAGTCTTAAGAATTTAAAAGTTAATATAAATGCGTCATTGATTGAGTCCAAATTAACCATGTCTGATCCTGAATTCAATTCTCGGACCAGCCCGGGGACTTTAAGAGATGGTGAAACCGTAGACAGAAAACGGGACCTACAAGGACAATCACCTTATCTTATTAATGCAGGTTTAGATTACAATAATGATGAAAAAGGGTTACAAACAGGACTCTATTTCAATGTTCAGGGAGAAACGCTTGAGGTTGTTGGCACAGGAATAACACCAGATGTTTACACCCAACCTTTTGCAAGTTTGAATTTCACGCTGAACAAGTCATTTGGGAAAAATAAAAATTCTTCTGTTGACCTTAAGGTATCCAATTTATTGCGAAGTGAAAGAGAAAGTGTATTTAAGTCCTTTGGAGCCAGGGATCAAATATTTTCATTACGGCAACCCGGAACAGAATTCTCTATAGGTTATTCTTTTAAATTCTAGTTATTTCACTTTGAATTAGTCCAAAAAAAAAGCATCCAATATGGATGCTTTTTATATCTTTTAAACAACACTTAAAATGTTGTTGCGACTCTTTCGTTTACACTGGTAATTTTAGAGTTATCATAATCAACTTCTTTTATAACATTGTCTTTTGTCCAAAAGAACCATTTTCCGACTTTTTTACCATCCATATATTTCCCTACAGTTACTTTATCACCATTAATATCGTAGCTGGTCCAAACTCCATGAAGTTTCCCGGCCTTATTAAATGTACCTTCCTGTTGAATGACACCATTATCATAATAATAGGTCGCTTCTGTAAGGTCACCATTGTCAATGTATGTAACGTTTTTTTCTTCCTGTGCAAAAGTTATTGAGACACATAACATAATTGCAATAACAAATATCCTTTTCATATAATCTTTAGGTTTTAATTAATAATCTCTCAAATTTAAAAAAAATTTACATTAAATAAACTTTTTGGTAACCTTTATTTAACATTAGCAATTGTATACTACTGTCTTTCAGTAATTTAAAGTTAATTAATGTAGATTTAAAACTTTGATAACATTCACTTTAACTATAAGTATGATATTGTAACCGTTTATATAAATATTTTAGTTATTCATATAGAATAAGTTTTTGTCGACTATTTTAAAATTGAATGCTAAGCGCTGCCTTTGGCCAAGGCAGCTTTTTTTATGCTTTTTCTTAAAAATTTGGTACCATTAGATTAACTTTGTTATAAGATATTTAAAGTCGACAAAAGCTAATTCTAACTAATGAAACTAACTATCACACTTTTTACTGTATTGGTGTTTTCTTCATTTGCAGTAAATTCTCAAGAAACTAACGCACCTAAATTTGGTAAAGGTTTGTTTAACCTTGTAGGTCAGGACAGTTCATGGACCATGAAAATTGGAACCAGAATGCAATTTTTAACCACTGTTAATTCAACAGATGGGGAAAGTCCTTCATCAAATATGCTGATAAGAAGGGCCCGATTGAAATTTGATGGCCATGCCTTCTCTCCTAAGCTTAAATATAAAATTGAACTAGGCCTTTCGAACAGAGATATTTCAGGGGGATCTGCATTTACAAGAAACACCCCGAGATACATTCTCGATGCTGTAGTTATGTGGAATTTTGCTGGTAATTTCGAATTGTGGGCTGGTCAAACCAAACTGCCAGGAAATATTGAGCGGGTTATTTCATCAGGAAATATGCAACAAGTGGACCGCTCGTTATTAAATTCAAGATTTAACATTGACAGGGATGTGGGATTCCAGCTGAGACATCACTTCAACCTTACTGACAAATTCTTTATCCGTGAAAAACTAGCTTTCTCTCAGGGAGAAGGTCGTAATGTTACTCAGGGAAATGAAGGAGGACATCAATATACTGGCCGTTTGGAATTTTTACCATTCGGGATTTTTAAAGGCAAAGGCGATTATAGCGGAAGTGATCTTAAACGTGAGGAAAAACCAAAACTGATGTTTGCCATCAATTACGATATAAATAAAGACGCCGTTAAGACCAGAAGCAATCTGGGGTCTTATATGACTAATGATGTTGGGTTATATGAGACTACCATAAACACTTTCTTCTTTGATGGTATGTTTAAATATAATGGCTTATCTGTTATGTGGGAGTATGCCGAAAGAGATGCAGATGACCCAATTGCCAAAAATTCTGATGGTACCGAGACGGGTGATATTGTACAAGTTGGAAAGGGTCTTAATGTTCAATCAGGTTATTTGTTTAAGAATAATTGGGAGATTTCAGGACGATATACCAGTATAGAACTTGATGAAAGTATAACAGGTGAAGCCCCGCAAAATCAATATACCCTAGGTATTTCAAAATATATTGTTGGACATAAATTGAAGGTGCAATCTGATATTAGTTTGCTTACAGAAGAGAATGAAAACGACGGCTATCAATTTCGATTACAGTTAGATTTGCATTTCTAGTATAAAAATAACATTTAGGTAACACAGAAATAAACGATATTAAAGACATTTACCAATAATTTTAAACTAACTATGGAAAACGTATACTTATTAATGATCATTGCCCTTGCTGTACTTGCAGCTGCAGATTTAGTAGTAGGGGTAAGTAATGATGCAGTAAACTTTTTAAACTCGGCAATTGGCTCAAAAGCTATTTCTTTTAAAACGATCATGATCGTTGCCAGCCTTGGTATTTTGGTTGGCGCTATTTTTTCCAGTGGATTAATGGAAGTGGCTCGAAAAGGTATATTTAATCCCGGAGAATTTATGTTCAATGAGATCATGATCATATTTATGGCGGTCATGATCACAGATATTCTTCTACTTGATTTCTTTAATACCGTTGGGATGCCAACTTCAACAACCGTATCTATTGTCTTTGAACTTTTAGGAGCTGCCGTTGCAATGGCCTTAATTAAAATAGCACATGATGGTGGAAGTTTTGGAGATGTTGTTAATTATATTAATACAACCAAAGCGACTCAAATTATATTTGGCATACTGCTTTCGGTGGTGGTGGCCTTTACAATAGGAGCCATTGTGCAATGGATATCCAGAGTTCTTTTGTCGTACAACTTTGAAAGAAAAGCAAAATGGGTTGGTGCAATATTTGGAGGTATGGCAATATCGGCAATTACCTATTTTATTTTTATGAAAGGGATAAAAGGAACTCCTTACGCAAACGAAACTTTTGATATAATTGGAGGTGCAAAAATTAAAGATTTTTTAGAGGACCAAGTTGTGTCTATTGTGGCTGTTAGCTTTGTTATTTGGGCTTTACTTTCATATGCTGCATTGACCTTGCTTAAAATTAATATTTATAAAGTTATTATTATAGTTGGTACTTTTGCATTGGCTTTAGCGTTTGCTGGAAACGATTTAGTTAATTTTATAGGTGTACCTATTGCTGCGTGGCAATCTTATGAAGCTTGGTCAGCATCTGGGATTCCAGCAACCGAGTTTAGTATGGGTGTTTTAGCTGCGAAGGTCTCTACACCTCCAATATTTCTTTTCATTGCGGGAGGCATTATGGTCTTAACACTTTGGTTTTCAACTAAAGCAAGATATGTAACCCAAACGGAAATAAACTTATCAAGAGAAGGTCAAGCTAAAGAGCGTTTTAATCCAAATTGGTTATCGAGAGGTTTTGTAAGATATTCAATGGCTATGTCTCAAATGGCTGACTATATTATTCCTGGATCATGGCAAAAAGTAATTCAAAAGCAATTCGAAAAACCTGTTATTGCCTTGTCAAAAGACAAAGTGCATGAAATGCCTGCTTTTGATATGGTTAGAGCAGCCGTTAATTTAATGGTAGCCGCAGTATTGATTTCTATTGCAACATCCTATAAACTACCATTATCTACCACCTATGTAACTTTTATGGTGGCTATGGGTACTTCGTTGGCCGACAGAGCCTGGGGGGCAGAAAGTGCAGTGTATAGAGTTGCAGGTGTTTTAAATGTAATTGGAGGCTGGTTTTTTACAGCATTTGTAGCGTTTGTTGCCGCTGGCACAATAGTCTATTTAATGAATTTGAATTTCCCAGTAATGGTTGCTGTGCTTTTATTATTAGTAATTCTTTTGGTAGCCAGGAATTATATTGCACATAGAAAAAGGTCGAATGAAACTAAAGCTGAAGATAGTTTAACAAAAGCTGAAAGCAGCTCTGTTCAAGGAGTTATTCAGGAAAGTGCAAGCAATATAGCCAGAGTAGTTAAACGTGGAAATAAAATGTATACAAATGCTATAAATGGGCTTGCAAAACAAGATCTGGCAATTCTAACAAAAAATAAAAAACAGGTAACAAAATTATCTGAAGAAGTTGAAGAGCTACGCGACAATATATTTTATTTTATTAAGAATCTTGATGAATCCAGTATCGGAGCAAGTAGTTTTTATATTCATATTTTAAGTTACTTACAGGATATGACCCAATCTTTGGAGTATATCACTAAGGTAAGCTATAAACACGTTAACAATAATCACAAAAAACTTAAGTTCAACCAGATTAAGGAACTTAAAGATATAAATGAAGCTATTGATAAATTGTTTATTGATACCAAAGAAGCTTTCGATTCACGTTCGTTTGAACAGATTGAAGTGATTCTCCAAGAAAAGAAAATAGTTTATGATCTTGTAAAAGAAAAAATTCAGAAACAGGTTGAACGAACTAGAACTGAAGAATCCAGTCCTAAAAATACAACACTATACTTTAGCTTGCTTTTAGAAACCAAGGACTTATTGAATGCAACTATGAATTTGTTGCAGGAATATCATGATTCTCATGATAGAACAGTCAAACCTGCTACTATTGAAAAGGAAGAAGAATCAGAAGAATAATTCATTTATTAGTAAAAAAAGCACTTCAATAGAAGTGCTTTTTTATAATATTATTATTTATATTCTATTTGTTTATATTGCTATCTTCTAATATGGAATCTTTTTTACCATATAACAATTCAGCTACCTCAATTAATTTCTTTATCATATCATTAACATTGGTATAATCGTTAAATAATGAAGATGCCATTTCGGGAGTAATTAAATTCTCCCGAATAAGTCTATCAATTGACTTATTGCTTTGTCTAATATTATCTTTTGCTTCCTGTTTTAATATAGCTAATTTCTCTGCATATATTTCTGAATCTTCTTCGGTTCTGAATAAATAAATAACTCGAAGGACTTTAGTTACTTTTTTTCGGAAATTATCATATTCATGCAATAAATGCTTGTTACCCAAATTTAAGGATAAGGTTAAATTTTTATTCAATTCTCTTACATCCTTAATGATCTCAACCATTTTACGGTTGGCTATTTTTATTTCCGTTATTGCCTTATTTTGTCTTTTACTTAATTTAAACTTGTTTTGAGCTGTAGTTGCATATCTTATAATTTCACCATAAATGGTTTTAACTTTATGATAGTATAGGTCTTCTACATCTACATGCATATCTTCTGTAGATTTTTCTATTACCTTTTTAATTTTTAAGTCTGACATAATATCACCTCGATGTATATTTAAGCCATGGGCAACTATTTTAAAAATGGCATTTTTATATAAATATTTCGACTCTTTAATTATCGCTGAAATAGTAGCTCCAGGAACTTCTAGAACAGATTCATACAAATATTTTGGTTCATCAATATCCTTTTCAACCACTTTTTCTTTTAATACTTTTATTAAAAATGTTTCCAACTTCTTAATAAAAGGAATCATGATTAACACTCCTATAACATTAAAAATAGTATGGAATAAGGCTAATTTAAGAGTATAATCTGTTTGTGAAATCCCAAAGACATCTGACATCCCATTTACTAATCTGGCTAAAGGGAAAATAAATGCCAAAGCAACAATCCCAGTTGTAACATTAAATATTAAATGAGCTCCTGCTAATCTTTTACCAGCAACATTAGAACTTAATGAACCCAATACAGCCGTTATGGTGGTTCCTACATTAGCTCCAATCGCGAGTGCCAATGCATTTTCATATTCTATTTGTCCTGCGGATAGTGCTGTTAATATTAAAGCAAGAGTTGCACTACTTGACTGGAGAACTGTTGTGATTAAAATCCCTAAACCTGTATAAACTATGACACCTAAAACCCCAGACATGGCATAGTCCGTAAGATCTATATATTGCTTAAATACATCAAAGCCTTCTTTCATGTAATAAATACCCAAAAAGAAAAATCCTAATCCGGCTAAGACATTTCCAATTCCTTTAAAGGATTCCCTCTTTTGAAAAGAAAAAATTAATCCAAAAATTAGCATTGGCATTGCTAAAGCAGAAATTTTTATTTTTAATCCAAACCCAGCAACTAACCAAGCTGTAGCAGTGGTTCCAATATTAGCTCCAAAAATTAATCCTATTCCTCCTGCCAAACTTATAAGTCCTGCACTTATAAATGATATGGTAATTACTGAAACAAGTGAACTTGATTGGATTAATGCTGTTACAAAAGCACCGGCGGTTATACTCTTATATAATTTACTTGTGGCTCTTTTTAAAATATTTTGAAGAGGTCCCTTTGTAAATACTCTAAACCCCTCTTCTAACATGACCATTCCAAAAAGCAATATGGCAATACCTGCCGAAATAGTTTTGAAATTCGGATTAAAATAAAGTATAACTGCTAAAACAATTAGTAAAATATAAAATAATGTCTTTCTTATCATTTCATCAAGTTAACAAGGTGGTTACAAAATGTTAATTCAGTAAACTCTTTACTTTTTAATATTATCCTCCAACAAGGAATCTTTTCTGCTATACAATAGTTCGGCTACTTCTATGAGTCTCTTTATGATATTATTTACGTTAGTATGATCGTTAAATAAAGATGAAGCCATCTCTGCCGTAATTAACTCTTTTCGAATTAACTTATCTATAGATTTATTGCTTTGCCTTATACTAACCTTTGCTTCCTGTTTCAACTTTGATAATACTTCTTCATAGTTTTGTTGTTCATCACCTTTTCTGAACAAATAGATAACTCGTAAAACTTTGGCGACTTTCTTTCTGAATCCATCATACTCCTTCTTAAGAAATTTATTATCACTATTAATGGCAATTGTCACATTTTTATTTAGCTCTCTAGTATCTTTAATAATCTCTACCATTTTCCTGCAGGCAATTTTTATTTCAGTATTGATTGCCATTTGCTTTTTACTTAGGTTCAAGGTGTTTTGAGCTGCTGTAGCATAACGAATGATCTCCCCATAAATGGTCTTAACTTTTGTATAGTATAGCTCTTCAACATCTGTTTTAAAATCAACTTGTGATTCCTTAACTATTTTTTTGATCTTTACTTCCGATTTTATATCCTCTCTATGAATATTTAATGCATGCGTAACAATTTCAAAAATTGGTCTTTTGAACAAATATTCCGATTCCTTGACGAGGCTAGTAATAGCAGTTTCAGGATATTTTAACGATTCTTTGCTCAAGAATTTTGGCTGATCAATTTCCTTTTCAGGCAGTAGCTTTTCAGGTACAATTTTTTCAACTAAAACAGCTATTGGTTTTATAAACCAAACAAGTAAGAATGTATTTAAAATATTAAATGTTGTATGAAATAAGGAAATAGCTACAGGTACGGATGCTGCTACTAAATAAGGAGATTCTGATCCTAATTTTTCAGATAGATAACCAACAAAACGGAGAAAAGGATAAAATAATAATAGCATCCATATTACTCCTAATAAATTAAATATCAGATGTGCACGTGCAGTTCTTTTTGCCTGAAAATTACCAACAACTGCTGCGAGATTTGCTGTAATGGTTGTTCCTACGTTTTCTCCTAAAACCATTGCTGCAGCCATTTCAAATGGTATCCATCCCTGGGCGCACATGACCAAAGTTAAAGCCATGGTTGCACTTGATGATTGAATGACTACAGTTAACAAGGTTCCTATAACTAGGAAAAGTAAAATGGATAGATAACCTAGGTCTGTATACTTTGATAAAAATGACAATATTTCGGGATTATTCTTGATATCTGGCATTGCTTCCTTTAAGAACTGTATTCCAATAAATATTAAGGCAAACCCTATAATAAAATTTCCCCAATGTTTGGTGTTTTCTTTCTTAGCAAACGTAATTGCAAATCCAATCCCTACCAATGGTAAAGCTATGGCGCTCATACTAACTTTAAATCCGAGAATTGTAATTAACCAGGCTGTAATCGTGGTACCTATATTAGCTCCCATTATAACACTAATAGCTTCAGAAAGTGTTACTAATCCAGCATTTGAAAACCCAACTACCATGAGAGTTGTAGCTGAAGATGATTGGATAACAGATGTAATTAAAAACCCGGTAGTTATTCCTAAAACTCTATTGGAAGTCATAGTTGCCAAGATGGATCTCATCTTATTACCTGCAAGTTTTAAAAGTGCGTCACTCATCACTTTCATACCAAAAAGGAAAACACCTAAGGCTCCAATTAGCTGAAGAATATCAGTAAAACCGTATTGCATTTGTTAGATTGGATATATTAAGAAAACGTTAATATAATGTAAACTTTTTGTAAATACAAAATGGAGAAAAAATAAAACAAAAAACACCTCAAAAAAGAGGTGTTTTTCTAACACTTAAGTAGGTTCCTGAATTAACAGGAAATAATTAAGAACCACACATTAAACAGTCATCACCCTCAGCTTCCTTAGCCTGAGCGATCAATGTTTTCATTTCTTCAGCCGTCATAGGCTCAACTTCTGTGGTTTCCTGAACAAATTTTGCAGCTGTTATTGCTGCTTTTTGCTGTTGTTTATTAATGATGATATCTGAAGATTCAACTGCTTCGGCAACAGGCTCTTCTTTCTTTTTATTATCTAGTGTAAATTTAATAGCATCCACTGCACTTTTTGTACGTAAGTAATACATTCCAGTTTTTAATCCGCTTTTCCAAGCATAAAAATGCATAGAAGTAAGCTTAGCCATGGTTGCTCCCTCTAAAAATAGATTCAGAGATTGAGATTGATCAATAAAATAACCTCTTTGTCTGGACATATCTATGATATCTTTCATGCTTAATTCCCAAACTGTTTTGTACAATTCTTTAATATCTTCAGGAATTCCCTCAATATTTTGTACCGATCCGTTGGCTCTCATTATATCTTGTTTCAATCCTTCATCCCATAGCCCTAATTCAACAAGATCTTCCAGTAAATGTTTATTTACAACAATAAATTCACCAGAAAGTACTCTACGTGTATAAATATTTGATGTATAAGGCTCAAAACATTCATTATTGCCTAAAATTTGTGATGTTGATGCGGTTGGCATAGGAGCCACTAATAATGAATTTCTAACACCGTGCTTTTTCACTTCTTTGCGAAGTCTGTCCCAATCCCAACGGCCACTTAAATCTTCATCATTCAGACCCCAAAGGTTATGTTGGAACTGTCCTTTGCTAATCGGTGAACCTTTATACGTTTTATAGACACCATCTTTTTCGGCTTCTTCCACACTCGCTGAAACTGCTGCGTAATATAGAGTTTCAAAGATGTCCTGGTTTAACTCCTTCGCCTCGTCACTGGTAAACGGTAAACGTAACTTAATAAAAGTATCTGCTAATCCCTGAACACCAAGTCCTATTGGTCTATGCTTAAAATTTGAGTTTTCTGCTTCTTTTACAGGATAGTAGTTTCTATCGATTACTCTATTTAAGTTCTTGGTTACTCGCTTCGTAATTCGAAAAAGTTCCTTATGATCAAACTCTCCGTTTTTGATAAACATTGGTAATGCGATAGAAGCCAAATTACAAACAGCTACTTCATCCGGAGATGTATATTCCAGAATTTCTGTACATAGATTGGAGGAACGAATAGTACCTAAATTTTGTTGATTGGATTTGCTATTTGCTGCATCTTTGTACAACATATAAGGAGTACCTGTCTCTATTTGAGATTCTAATATTTTCTCCCAAAGATCTCTCGCTTTAATTGTTTTTCTTCCTTTTCCTAAAGATTCATACTTTGTATATAATGTTTCGAATTCCTCACTATGTGTATCGGCCAGTCCGGGACATTCATTTGGGCACATTAAGGTCCATTCTCCATTATCCTGAACACGTTTCATAAAAAGATCCGGAATCCACATAGCATAAAATAAATCCCTTGCCCGCATTTCTTCCTTACCATGGTTCTTTTTAAGATCTAGAAATTCAAAAATATCTGCATGCCATGGCTCAACATAAATTGCAAAACTTCCTTTGCGCTTCCCTCCACCCTGATCCACATAGCGAGCTGTATCGTTAAAAACTTGTAACATGGGAACAATTCCATTAGAAGTCCCATTTGTTCCGGCAATATAACTGCCAGTAGCTCTTATATCATGGATAGATAATCCTATCCCACCTGCCGATTGAGATATTTTTGCGGTTTGCTTTAGAGTATCATAAATACCATCAATGCTATCTTCTTTCATTGTTAATAAGAAGCAAGATGACATTTGGGGTTTTGGAGTTCCTGAATTAAATAATGTCGGCGTTGCATGAGTAAAATACTTTTTGGACATCAACTCATAGGTTTCTATAGCAGATTCAATATCATCCAAATGAATCCCGATAGAAACTCGCATTAACATATGTTGTGGTCTTTCGGCGATTTTCCCATTCAATTTTAAAAGATATGAACGTTCTAAAGTTTTAAATCCAAAATAATCATATCCAAAATCCCTGTTATAGATAATTGTTGAATCCAACGTTTCCTTATTATCCATAATGACTTTATATACTTCATCCGATAAAAGAGGCGCTTTTTTTCCTGTTCTTGGATTAATATAAGTATACAGATCTTCCATTACTTCACTAAAAGATTTCTTGGTATTCTTATGTAAATTAGATACGGAAATCCTAGCCGCTAATTTTGCATAATCCGGATGTGCAGTGGAAAGGGAAGCAGCAATTTCTGCAGCAAGGTTATCCAATTCTGTTGTGGTCACACCATCATAAAGTCCTTCTATAACTCGCATGGCAACTTTAACTGGGTCTACAAGTTCATTCAGCCCATAACACAATTTTCTTACTCTTGCTGTTATTTTGTCGAACATCATTGGTTCTTTCTTACCGTCTCTTTTTACTACAAACATTTACATTATTTTATTTTAATATTCTGAATTTTGCGTCAGAATGATGGTTAAATATTATTAATTCCTAAATTGACATCTATAAAAAAGTCAATTCTATTAAAACTGATAGGTTATTAATTTGTAAGGCATTATGAAATCATTGAGATCTAAAGATTAAAAATCAGCATCAAAGCTAAATTTATCTTCTTCTACCTCTTTGTTAAGTACTCCTGCCTTCTGATATTCTGAGACACGTTTTTCAAAGAAATTCGTCTTCCCTTGCAGAGATATCATATCCATAAAATCGAATGGATTAGTCGAATTATAAACTTTATCACAGCCAAACTCCACTAAAAGCCTGTCGGTTACAAATTCAAGATATTGGGTCATGAGTTTTGCATTCATACCTATTAAACTTACTGGTAAGGATTCTGTAATAAATCCTCTTTCTATATCCAATGCATTCGTAAGAATATGTGTTATTTTTTCTTTTGGGACTTTATTTATGATGTGATTATTATGCAAATGCACAGCAAAATCACAATGCAATCCTTCATCTCTGGAAATTAATTCATTCGAAAATGTTAAACCTGGTAAAAGTCCTCTCTTTTTTAACCAGAAAATGGAACAAAAGCTACCTGAAAAGAAAATACCTTCTACAGCTGCAAAAGCAATTAATCTTTCCGCAAAACTTGGAGAATCTATCCATTTTAAGTGCCCAATCGGCTTTTTCCTTTATTGCTGGAAAGTTTTCTATTGCATTAAACAAGATGTTTTTCTCCTTTTCATCCTTCACATAAGTATCTATTAGTAGTGAATAGACTTCCGAATGGATGTTTTCCATCATAATTTGAAATCCATAGAAAAACTTAGCCTCACTATACTGAACCTCACTTACAAAATTCTCTGCTAAATTTTCATTTACTATTCCATCACTTGCAGCGAAAAAAGCTAATATGTGTTTAATAAAATAGCGTTCATCATCAGATAATTTTGTTGCCCAATCTGTTAAATCCTGGTGTAGATCGATTTCCTCTGCAGTCCAGAAACTTGCTTCTTGTTTTTTATACCATTCCCATATGTCATGATGTTGAATTGGAAAAATTACGAATCTATCTTTATTTTCTTGCAAAATTGGTTCAACATGTTGAGACATAGTGTGTTACTTTTTTTATAAAATTTATACTGATTTTTTAGTGGGATTTCGCCGAAACAAAGATTCAAATTTGAACCTTAAAAAGAAAGGTAAATTTATAAACATTGTTCACAAGTTTTTAACAAGGAGTATGTATATTCTTACAAATTAAAAAAACTTTATTTATTTTTAATCTTCTGATTATGTGTGTATTATGATTTATTAAAACCGCTCGCAAGTGATTAAATAAGGATTTCTTAAAATTCTGAAAATCTTACAATTCAAAATATAATAATTTTAAAAAACAGTATTTGTAGTAGATATTTAGTGATTTTTAACTGTAATATGGTATACCTTAAATTTTAAAAAAATAAAGAAGAAAGAAAGCTAGATATCTCAATCTTTAAAGGCACAAATTGATTGGAACTTTAAGGTGATGAAAAAAGCCAGATTTCCTCTGGCTTTTCAATTGATTAATAGCATTTAATCATTATAAGTGGCGTCATCCCTAAAACCACTTTGTTATTTTAATGTTAACAACATGTGTTAAATTAATAACAATACGAATATCTACAAAATTAGACTGATTTGTCTATTATTTTGTACGGATGGTAGATTTTAATGTATAATTGGTAATCTGTTTATAAAGTGTAATTTCTCTTGTAATCATGTAATTTATAGATAAATACCCACTATTTATAGATAATAGTTGTTATATCCCATAATATTATTCTAAATTTATCTTTCGAATATTTTTATATGTTTAAAGCAGTAATTGTTGATGACGAGCCAAAAGCCATTCAAGGTTTATCCTGGGAATTGACAAATTTTAGTAAAGACATTGAAATTGTAAAGACCTTTACCAATCCTGAAGAAGCTCTTATTTTTCTTGAGGACTATACCCCTGATTGTTTGTTTTTAGATATCCAAATGCCTGCTATGGATGGTTTTCAATTTCTAGATAAAATTGATAATCAGGATATTGCTGTTGTATTTACAACCGCTTATGATGAATATGCTATTAAAGCTTTAAAAAAAGAAGCCTTAGATTATTTATTAAAGCCCATAGACTCTGACGACCTTAGTGACACAATTAGAAAAATTAAAAAATTTAAGTCCAGAATCGTAAACAGTGAAAAGCTTGAAAATATTTTATTGGATTTTAATTCAAAAAATAATCAAAAGAAAATTACAATTAGTACAGAAGGAAAGCTAATTTTCTTAAAATTAGATGAAATTTTATTCGTTGAATCTGATGGTAACTATTGTACTTTATTTTTAACTGATAATCAAAAAATATTAGTAACAAAAAAGTTGAAAGAAATTGACAGTTTATTGCCAATAAATAGTTTTTTTAGAATTCATAACTCCTATATAATTAACCTGAGTAAAATAAAAGAATTTTTAAAAACTGAAGGTTATGTAGTAATGGAATCCGGACATCGCATTCCTGTTGCAAGACAACGGAAGTCAGATTTTCTTGAAAGACTTTAATCATTATAGATGGTGTTATTATGAAGAATTTATTAAAGTATATTTTTCTTTTCTTGTTCCTAAGCATTCAATTGCTTAGTCCAGCTCAAAATAAGCTTGATATTGATTTTAATTTTCAAGTTGATAAAGTACTAACAGAAAAACCTAATAGTTATTCCGAAATAGAAGAAGCGTTTAAAAATGACGTGAAAGATACCTTAAAAATGAAGTTTTTGGAGCTAAAGAGTAAAGAAGAAAGCTATTTAGAAGGTGAATCTTTTGCTTTATGTAACTTAGGAATATCCTATAGAAAAATATCCAGATATAATTCAGCAATTGCGTCACATCAAAATGCATATAATCTTGCAACTAGTGCTAATAATATTGAATTACAGGTCGTTAATTTAAATATGCTTGGTGTTGTAAACCGAAGGATTGCATAACAACACAAAAAGCGATTGAATATCATCAGGATGCACTAAAGATTGCCGAAAATCAAGAAGAAATTAACAAAAAGTTTAAAAAAGAGCATTGCTGTTTCTTATAACAGTATTGGCAACATATTTTTAGGCCTTAGATGATCCTGATAGTGCTATAGAGAATTTCAATAAATCACTGGCTATTGAAAAAGCAATTGATAATAAGAATAGGCTTAGCATATGAATTACCACAATATGGGGTATGCGATGGAATTAAATGGTGAAATTGATGCAGCTTTAGATAATTATAATTTATCATTGGATTATAATAAAGAAATAAATGATCTACGCGGAAAAGTAATCTGCAATAATAGTATTGCTCAAATCTACCTTAAAAGAGAAAATCCTGAAGAGGCACTAAAAATATTGGAAAGAAATTTAAGTTTAGCGATTGAAAATAAAGAACTCTATTATATAACTTCTACATATATAGGCTTAGGTTGGGCTCAATATGACCTAAATAACTTCAATGAATCAGAATTATATCTAAATAAAGCACTTGAAATTGCAGAAGAAAGAAAATTACCAAGTTTTATTGCGGCAGCTAATATACATCTGTCTGAATTATACAAGAGAAAAGGAGATTACAAATTAGCTTATGAAAAGTTTCGTATTTCAGATGATATAAAACACAGGATAAGTAGTAACAAGAATAAAGAGTATGTTAACATGCTTAACATAAAGTATAATTCTGAGAAAAAGAATAATGAAATTAAGCAGTTAGAACAAAAAAACGAAATAAATGAATTAGAACTTAAAGAAAATAAAAGAAACCAATTAGTAGCCTTGTTAGGATTATTAGTGATCGCAGGGGTGCTATTTGTAGTCAACAGGCAACGAAGACTTAAAAATGAGAAAAAGATAGTAACATTAGAACAGGATATGCTACGTAGCCAAATGAATCCTCATTTTATTTTTAATTCGTTAAACTCCATTAAACTATACATAATAAATAATGAAAAGGAAAACGCGGTTTACTACCTTAATAAATTCTCAAAATTAATTAGAAAAATTCTTTTAGCTTCAAAAGAAAAAGAGATCACTCTTGCAGACGAATTAGAAACAATGGATCTCTATATGAATATTGAGAATATCCGGTTTTCAAATGAAATAAATTACAAGAAAAACATATCTCCTGCTGTAGATTTGCAAGCCATAAAAGTCCCGTCATTGATCCTACAACCATTTTTAGAAAATGCATTGTGGCATGGGCTATCTTCAAAAAAAGATGATAAAAATATCAACTTGGACATATCAAATGACAATGGAAACTTTATTGTTATTTCTATTACAGATAATGGGATAGGAAGAAACGAAGCACAAAGAATAAAAAGAAACAAATCGTTAAAAAGAAAATCCCTTGGACTGGCAATAACCAATGAACGATTAGCCAATTTTTATAAGGATTATAATAAGGAATATAGTGTCCAGATCATTGATCTTTATGATGATGATAATAAAGCAACTGGAACCAAAGTTATTATAACAATCCCACTAGAAAAAGCCATTAAGTTAAGGACTGCTTAATCTTATTTTTTTAAGTTTGTAGCTACTTTTTCTAATTCCATATACCAATCCTCACCAAATTTTCTTATTAGTGCTTCTTTTACAAATTTATAAACCGGAATCTGCAATTCTTTACCCAAGATACAGGCATCATCACATATGTGCCAATGGTGATAATTTACTGCAGAAAACTCGGAGTATTCCTTTACCCGAACCGGATATAAATGGCATGACACAGGTTTCTTCCATTTTATTTCGCCTTGATTGTATGCTTCTTCAATACCACAGAGAGCGGTCTTGTTTTCATCAAAAAAAACATAAGCACAATCCTCCCCATTAATAAGTGGTGTTTCTATTTCACCATCTTTAGTAATTATTGAGGTTCCTTGTTTTTCTATTGCCTGAATTCCTTCTTCTCCGAAGAAATGGTTTTACTCTTGGATAAAGTTCTTTCAATAATTTCGCTTCATTCTTATCTAAAGGTGCGCCAGCATCACCGTCCACACAACAAGCTCCTTTACAAGCCGAGAGATTACAGATAAAATCCTTCTCGATAATATCTTCAGATACAATAGTCTTACCAAGTTGAAACATGCCACAAATATAGCATTTATTGATGCTTAAAAACTGCTAAATTTTACTGTAATTTAATATTGAAAATCATATTAATAAGTTACTTTTGCCAAAAATTTTAAACCTACACTAATGCAATTAAGTATAAAAGAGATTTTTACAGCCTTTATGGTATTATTTGCTGTAATTGATATTGTTGGAAATATTCCAATTGTAATCGATCTTCGTAAAAAAGTTGGTCATATTCAAAGTGGAAAAGCATCTATTATTGCGGGAATCATCATGATAGTATTCCTTTTTTTGGGGCAAAGCATTCTGAAACTTATTGGAATTGGTGTTAATTCTTTTGCCGTTGCGGGAGCATTCATTTTATTTTTTATTGCTCTGGAAATGATACTCGGAATAACACTATATAAAGAAGAAGAAAACAATTCACTAACTGCTTCTGTTTTCCCTTTAGCATTTCCATTGATAGCAGGACCCGGAAGTTTGACAACCTTATTATCTTTGAGAGCAGAATTTAGAATTGAAAATATTATTATTGCTGTGGTTTTAAATGTATTGGTTATTTTTATAGTACTCAAAACCTCTAAGAAAATCGAAAAAATTATTGGTGCAAACGGGATAAATATAATTCGAAAAGTATTTGGGGTTATATTGTTGGCAATTGCAGTTAAACTTTTTACATCTAATATAAAAGTCCTTTTAGCTTAAAATATCATGAAAATTATCATTCATATTCTATCTTTAATTGCATTATCTTTAATTATATACAATGCTACAAAAGTAGATATTAGTTCACCTTTTCAAGGGGAAAGCACTACTGCAATTATTACAATTGTTGCAGCTCTTTGCGCAATTCTTCTACTTCAAATTTTAAGAATATCTAAACAAATTGAACAAAAAAGCAAGGATTAGTCATGATTTATGATGTATTAATTATTGGGGGTGGTGCTGCCGGAATGTCCTGCGCTTTAGTTTTGGGTTCTGCTAAAGGCAAACCTTTTGCAAAAGATAAAAATATTGGCATTCTAATACACCAAAAGGCTTCGGCATTGCAAACCGGATTATTTAATAATGTCCTCGGATTAAAACCTGGAACTACAGGAACAGATATTTTAAGTAGTGGCAAAAACCAACTGTCTGATGTTTATCCTCATGTAGATCAGATAGAGAAAGAAAAAGTAATATCTGTCATTCAAGTAGAAGATTACATTCATATTACAACGAATAAAAAATCTTATCAAACAAGAACTGTAGTTGTTGCTGTTGGACCATCCAACTTGTTTGATATTGAAGGATTAAACCAATATTTAGAACCTCATCAAAAATTACCCCCTCACAAAGAAAGAATCCAACTAAAAAATAATGATCATTTAGTTGCTGATAATATTTATGTTGCTGGTGTTCTTGCCGGTCACAGAAGTCAGTTTGCTATTGCATGCGGAAGCGGTGCTAGTGTTGCAACAGACATTCTAACATCCTGGAATAATGGCAACCACAGCATGGTTCATGATAAGATAGAGTAATTAATCCTGACTTAATTTAATAACTTCCTCGATCATTAAATCGTTTTGGTTTATTAATTCTTCATAGGCATCTCTGCCAAATAGTTGTTCTGCCAAAGTGGCTTTTATGTATTGTTTCACTGTATTATAATAGGCAACAAAAGTAATGTTATGTTCGCTTCTAATGTTTAAATAATCCTGAAACCTCACAACAACATCATCGCTTACTATAAAATTATCTATAAAATCTTGCTGGCTTATACCTTCATAAACTTTTCTGTCTTTATCTAATTCTTCAAATACAAAATAGCTTATAAAACCGCGGTTTAACAAGTAAGTCAGTGTTTCGTTTTTCGTACTTGTATCAATTGGCACAAAGACATCTGGAATGATGCCACCTCCACCATAGACAATTTTACCCTTTGGCGTTCTGAATTTTAAGGAGTCGTTAACTTCAATTTTTTCAGAGTCTATTAACTCGCCTCTATCCAATCTATCAAAATACTCGTCGTAATAATCCTTATTCCCATTTTCATATGATCGCTGAATAGATCTACCAGTTGGAGTAAAATATCTGGATACGGTTAACCTTACCGCACTACCATCACCTAATTCCATTTCACGTTGCACCAACCCTTTTCCATAGGATCGACGACCAACAATAGTTCCTTTATCATTATCCTGTAAAGCTCCTGCAACAATTTCGCTTGCTGATGCAGAATTTTCATTTAACAAGCACATATATTTCCCCATCTTCAAAATCGCCTGTATTTGTGGCAAAACTCTTTTCTATATTTCCTTTTTTGTTTTTAGTGAACAAAATTAGCTTGTCATCTTCTAAAAATTCATCAACAATCTGTTCTGCAATACTTAAAAATCCGCCAGGATTATCTCTTAGGTCCAAAATAAGTTTCGTAACGCCTTGTTCCTGTAATGCATCAAGCCCATCTTTAAACTCTTTATATGTTGATTCTGCAAATCGGTTTATTTTAATGTATCCTAAATTATGAGTCAACATATAAGATGCATCAACACTTCTTATAGGAATATGATCCCGTTTTACTGTAAAGTCTAATAAATTCGCTTCCTCACGTCTGTAAATCTTCAGATTAACAAGCGTATTGATCTCGCCTTTTAGTTTATTTACTATGTCTGTATTATTCCACTTCTTACCAAAAATGGAGTCCCCATTTGCAACTACAATTCTATCTCCACTTTTAATACCAACCTTATCACTAGGACCATCTTTAACAGCCCTAATTACGGCAATTGTGTCTTTATAGGTATAAAAATTGATTCCTATTCCAACAAAATCCCCTTTCATGTTTTCACTTACACGTTGAAATTCACTTTTAGGTATGTAAACAGAATGCGGATCCAGATTATCAAGTATACCATTCACGGTCACATCAACAATACTGTCAGTATTTATTTCATCTACATATTCATAATCAATATAATCAATGAGTCGGTTCAGCTTTTCTTTTTTACTGTTAGATGTAAACAGTCTATCAGATTTGTCAATAAAATTTAGTTTGCCGCCAACAAAAACTCCAGCAGCAATTGCCGCTCCAATAATTAATGGTAAATATTTTTGTTTGTTGCTTCTCATTATACTTCTAAGTCTTCAATCAGTGTTACTGCAACACCTGCTTTTTCTAAAAATTCTAATCCCGAGCAATCTCTATAAGCTTTATTGTAAACAACTCTTTTTATTCCAGCCTGATGTATTAATTTACTGCACTCCTTACAAGGAGACAAGGTTAAATATAAAGTAGATCCTTCACATGATTGTGTAGAAGAAGCCACCTTAGAAATCGCATTTGCTTCTGCATGTAATACATACCATTTAGTGTATCCTTCCTCATCTTCACAATTATTTTCAAATCCACTTGGTGTACCATTATATCCATCAGAAATAATCATCCTGTCCTTAACAATAAGTGCACCTACTTGTTTTCGTTTGCAATAAGATAAAGTTCCCCATTCCTTCGCAATTCTTAAGTAGGCCTTATCATATTTAAGTTGTTTTTTCTCAGGCATATAAAATTAAATATTTATGGCGTGTCCTTTCGTTACACTTCAGGTCAGGCTTTTTACTCTATCTTTTCTTCGTGCTGAATATATTTCAGCATCTCAAAAAAGGATGTCGTTGCAATCCTTCACGCAGAACAATATAACGAATATACTTGGTTAGTATTTTAATAACAACGCTTTGTTAGTTAAAATTTTACCAAATTTTGTTAGCTAATAACATTGGAATAACTAGTCCAACTACTATAGAAGAAACCACCATAATCCAATCTCGTTTCGAAAACCTGAATACCGTTTGGAACAAAAAGCCGAAGAAAATTACTAAAAACACGATTATTAACTTGAGCAATTTCTATACCCAGAGCAAACTCCAAAAGAGGTACTAATTTACTTTCTGAATTTCCTACGAACATTCTAAATTCTCTGGCAAAACCCATACCATGAACTAAACCAAAGAATAGGGTGGATAAAAAAAGTACTCCTACTTTTTCTCGTTGTGCTCCTTTCCCTGCAGTAAAAACATTAAACAAAGCCACAATAAGAATTGTGACAGGAATTAGAAATTCCACAAGTTCATCACTTACACTAAAAGCCCCGTAAGCCGCCAAAGTTAATGACAACGTATGCCCAATCGTGAAAACAGAAACCAATAGTAAAACCCGTTTCCAATCCTTAAATAAATATGGGATTGTAAGAACAATTAAAAATAATACGTGATCATAAGCATTAATGTCTAAAACATGGTTCATGCCATATTCTACATTAAACCAAAAATTCTCAATCATAATATAACTTAATTTGCAACAAAAAAACCACAATGCTTTTAAAACAATTGTGATTTTTATTTGTACTCAAGGTGGGAATCGAACCCACACTTCCGAAGAAACTGGATTTTGAATCCAGCGCGTCTACCAATTCCGCCACTTGAGCAAATTAGTCCGATAACTATCGGGATGCAAAATTATAAATATTTTAATTAAAACCCTTAAAAATAGTGGGTATTATACTTTTTCTGTTCAAATAAATTCCTAAATTTGCACCTCATTTTAACAAGCTGTAACTTAATAAGCAGCTAAACCATTAATTAACAATGTCTTTCCAAAAACCGGAAGCTAAAATTTTTCCTTGTTCGCAAAGTACTGAACTTGCTCAAAACATAGCTGAGTCATATGGTACGCGATTGGGTAAAGTAATTACTTCCACGTATAGTGATGGTGAATTTCAACCTTCTTATGAAGAATCAATAAGAGGTACCAGAATATTTATTATTGGATCAACAAATCCTGGTCCTGAAAATTTAATGGAAATGCTATTAATGATAGATGCTGCTAAAAGAGCATCTGCAAGACATATTACGGCAGTATTACCTTATTTTGGATGGGCAAGACAAGACAGAAAAGACAAACCAAGAGTTCCAATTGCAGCAAAATTAGTTGCAAAAATGTTGGAAGCTGCAGGTGCAACAAGAATTATTACAATGGATTTGCATGCAGATCAAATTCAAGGATTTTTTGAAAAACCTGTAGATCATTTATTTGCATCTACAATATTTCTTGCCTTATTTAAGAGCTTTAAATCTTAGATAATTTAACAATTGCTTCACCAGATATGGGTGGTTCTAAAAGAGCGTATGCATATTCTAAAGCTTTAGAAAGTGATGTTGTTATTTGTTATAAACAACGTGCAAAAGCCAATGTAATTTCTCATATGGAATTAATTGGTGATGTTACAGGGTAAAAATGTTGTTTTAGTTGATGATATGGTAGATACTGCTGGAACATTAACAAAAGCAGCAGATTTAATGATGGAAAGAGGAGCTTTAAGTGTTAGAGCTATTTGTACACATCCTATTTTATCTGGTAATGCTTATGAAAAAATAGAAAATTCTAAATTAGAGGAATTAATTGTTACAGATTCTATTCCTCTTAACACAAAAAAGTGATAAAATAAAAGTATTAACCTGTGCTGATTTATTTGCAGATGTTATGCATAAAGTACATAATAACAATTCAATCAGTTCAAAATTTATAATGTAAATAATAATTAATTAAAACTTAAAAATGAAATCAATTACAATCAATGGATCTCAAAGAGAAAGCGTGGGCAAAAAAGCAACAAAAGCCTTACGTAATGCTGGTCAGGTTCCTTGCGTATTATACGGAGGAGACAAACCAGTACATTTCTCAGCACCTGAATTAGCATTCTCAAAACTGGTATACACGCCTAATGCGCATACAGTTGTGATTGCTTTAGAAAATGGTGAAACGTTTAACGCTATTTTACAAGATATTCAATTTCACCCAGTAACAGATAGAATTCTACATGTAGATTTTTATCAATTATTTGAAGACAAAGAAATAACGATGGAATATTCCTGTACATATTATAGGAAATTCTACAGGTGTTAAAAATGGTGGTGATTTCGTTCAAAAATCAACGTAAATTACGTATTAAAGCTTTACCTGAAAATCTTACCTGATTTTATTGAAGCAGATATTACACCTTTAAAAATTGGAGATAAATTATATGTAACCGATTTTGAAAATGATGAATTTAAAATTTTACATCCAGATAATACGGTAGTTTGTCAAGTTAGAACTGCTAGAGCTGCAATTGTTGAATTAATTGAGTAGAAGAAGAAGAAGGATTGAAGGAGAAGAAGGAGCTGAAGGTGCAGAAGGAGCTGAAGCAGCAGCTCCAGCTGCAGAGGTGGAGCACGACCAGCAGCAGATGCAGCTCCAGAACTAAAGAATAAATCTATTAATTTATTAATATTAAAAGCATTCTGTTTATTCAGGATGCTTTTTTATTTTTACAAAAACATTAATTTATGTGTAAGTTTTTAATCAGATTATTCAAAAACAAAAAAACTTCATCCATATCATGAAGAGGATAATCAATGAAAAAATTTTTAATTGTAGGCTTAGGTAATATTGGTGAGAAATATGAAAACACAAGACATAATATTGGATTTAAGATATTAGATCATTTTGCTGATAAAGAGGATTTAACTTTTGAAACTAAAAAGTTAGGTGATGTTACTACTTATAAATTTAAAGGAAGAACATTTATTTTACTTAAACCAAGTACCTATATGAATTTAAGTGGTAAAGTCTGTTAAATATTGGATGACTAAAGAAAAAATTCCTTTAGAGAATTTACTTGATTATAACAGATGATCTAAATTTGCCTTTTGGAAGTATAAGACTTAAAACAAAAGGAAGTGATGGAGGTCATAATGGACTTAAAGGATATTCAGGAAAAATTAAATACAACAAAGTATAACAGATTTAGATTTGGAATTAGTGATGACTTTCAACAAAGGACGACAAGTAGATTATGTGTTAAGTGAATGGAATGATGAAGAAAAAAAAACATTACAAGAACGACTTGATATATGCCATGAACTAATAAAATCCTTTGGCACATGCTGGAATAAATATTACCATGAATACATTTAATGGAAAATAAAAAAAGGGCTGATAAATCAGCCCTTTTTTTATTTCATGCATTTATATCTTGATTATACTTAACTATTTAGAATTTAAGTTAAACCTAACCAAAATTTCATGAGTTCCATTACTTACTCCAGAAATCTCATCTCTGGTACTGCCCTCATAAGCATAGCCTAAATCGGCCCAATCTGCGAGACTTATCATAACCAATCCATTAATGGCCTGGTCGGTTCTGTAAGCAGCACCCAATTCAAATTTGTCAAAAAATCTGAAAGCACCGGTTATATCCGCAGATAAAGGAGCGCTCCCCACATACCTGAGCAATGCAGACGGTCTAAACTCAACATTATCACTTAAAGTGAAATTATAACCTCCAGAAAAATAAATATGCGTTTTATCTGTAGCATATGTCACTCTACCATTGTCATTACTAACACTTTGACTTAACAAAAGCCTTGGCATAGATAAGGAAAGGAAATACTTATCATTCTGTAAATAACCTCCAATACCAACATTAGGTTTAAACCCCGTATCAATATTACCAAGTGATGGGTCTGTTTGGAAATAAGATAAGTTTGACAACTTTCCTCTATCCACATTATAAGTACTACCTCCTGCTTTTAAACCTAAATAAAGACTAGTTCCTTCAGAAATTGGAAGTTCATAGGAAAAATCAATGTTAAATGTAGTTTCGCTTTCAACAAAAGTCTTGTCATTTACCACCGAAATACCAAGTCCAACTCTTTTACCCATAGGCTGTGCAAAAAAGAAACTTTGTGTTTCTGGTGCACCTTCAACTTCTACCCACTGGCTTCTAATATTGGCAGTTAAACTGGCATTGCCATCTGCCCCTGCATAAGCAGGGTTTATTACATTCATTGTATATCTGTATAACGAATAATTTGGTTCTTGTTGAGCATATACTGTCCCGAACAATAAACATGCAACTATCGTTAATGTGTTTTTAAAATAATTCATTTTTTAAATTTTTCGTTTAGTTTATATGCTGTTAAAAAGTCAAATATATCCAACCCGTATAAATAGTTGTTCCGTCACCATTTTGATCAATTTGATAGAAATAAGATCCAGAAGGTAAGGTATTACCACCATTACCATTTGTTCCTCTCCAATCATTATTGTAACCAGTAGTAGAGAAAACCTCGTTACCCCATCTATTGTATACATTTACTTTGACATTTGGATATCTGTCTATATTCATGATCATCCAGGTATCATTTATACCATCTCCATTAGGGGATAATACATCACTTACAAACAAACCGTCACATAAATCTCCGATTCCATCATTGTCTATATCTGCCTGATCTGGATTATAAACATCCGGACAGTTGTCAAAATCGTTTGACCTTCCATCACCATCCACATCGCTGTCACAAGGATCTCCTATACCATCCATATCCATATCTGCCTGATCTGCATTAGCAATAAACTGGCAGTTATCAGATTAGTCCAGGTATACCATCATTATCGTCATCATCATCACAAATATCTCCTAAACCATCATTGTCATTATCTGCCTGATCTGCATTGGCAATAAATACACAGTTATCTATATCATTGTCTACACCATCTGCATCATAATCAAACGGATCTCTGATACCGCATACTTCCAATTTAAATGTATTGATAGATCCTCCGTCCAAGAAAAATGCATCGATAACAATTAATGTCCACGTTCCAGAAGCTATCTTCACCATTAAAATCTGATAGATCTCCTTCCGGAATAAAGCTGCCTGTAAATGGAGGTGACACCACCTGTTATAGGATCATCGGCATCTTGGTCGAATACTGTGTTAGTATAATTATCTCCAGCACCACCATTGTCACTTGAAAGCTCAACGTGAGTCCCGTTTGGACTTCTAAGTACAAGTGTTAAATCCGAAACCCACGTATGTGCAATACTAACAGTCACATTAACATCTGATACTGATACAGGATCATAATCCTAACTGTCGCTGAATAAGTAGCGCCTGCACCATCAGAAATTTCTACTGGTGTATCTTCAGATGTTGCTTCTTCACATTCTACATCACAGAAATCTCCTATACCGTTACCGTTAAGATCGCCTTGATCTGGATTCGCATTTTCCGGACAATTATCTTCTGCATTGGCAATACCATCACCATCTATATCATCATCACAAACATCTCCTAATCCATCTCCATCTATATCAGATTGGTCAGCATTTGCTATGTCCACACAATTATCTACAGGATCAATTACACCATCGCCATCGGCATCCGGCGTAAACTCTCCAACTACGCATAATTCCAATTCAAAAAGATTTAAAATACCTCCATCTAAAGGACCAAATGTATCTGTTACCACTAAGGTCCAGTCCCCTAATGAGGATTCGCCTGTAATTGCGGCTAAAGAACCTTCCGGTTGGTAAGTATCTGTAAATGGTGCTGCTCCACTTGTAATTGAAGTTGCTCCATCATCATCAAATATTGTATCTGTAAAATTGACTCCACTGCCTCCATTACCAGAAGAAAGATCGACAATCGTACCACTTGGGCTTTGTAAAGAAATATTTAAATCGGAAACCCAGGTATGATCAATATTTATTTTAACGTTCACATCGTCTATTGGCAGATCATCTTGTATATTAATGATCGCTGTATAGGTTCCTCCTTCTGTGGCCGAAATATCTATTGGTGTATCGATTGAGGTAAAGAAATCACACTCAATATCACAAAGATCTCCAAAACCATCACCATCAGCATCTGCCTGATCCGCATTTGCTGTTTCAGGACAATTGTCATCCACATTCAATACACCGTCACCATCCATATCATCATCACAAACATCTCCAATTCCATCAGAATCCATATCTGCCTGATCTGCATTTGCTATATCCGGACAGTTATCGCTATCGTTAGGTAAACCATCACCATCATTATCTAGTTGTGGTATACCACATATTTCTACTGACCAACTTTCTATAGTTCCAGTATCGAATCCTACATTATCAGACACATTTAAGGTCCAATCTCCTCCTGAAAATTCTCCATTAAAAGACAGATAAGATCTCCATCCGGTTGAAAAGAACCAGTAAAAGGAGCTGTTCCAGTATGCTATTGGATCCGTAGCTTCCTGGTCGAATACGGTATTGGTATAATTATCTCCACTGCCACCATTTCGGTTGGATAAAATCACACTAGTTCCAGTTGGACTGGTTAATGTTAATAATCAAGTCATCATCCCAAGTATGGGTAATATTAACTGTAACATTAACATCTGAAATTAAAGATGTTGTTCCTATATTCAATACAGAATCAATCCCATCCGGACTACCATCAGGAATAGCAACTGGTGTATCTGTTGAAGCAAAACTATTACAACTAATATTTGCCGTTGTAAATCCGGCAGTAGAATAGCTTCCAGTTCCACATGCATTAACTGCCCTCACTCTCCAGAAATATGGTGTATTTGTTGTTAGTGAAGTTGTTGTATAACCATTAGAACTTGGAGTGCCAGATTCTACAATTGTTGTAAATCCTGCATCTGCAGCAATATCGATCTCATATGATTCTGCATTAGCATCTGAATCCCAGGCAAACATGGCATTATCAGCCGCCACATCAGTAGCACCATCTGCCGGAGCTGTTAAATTCAATGTACCAAAACTTGTATTGTATACATTCATTTCTACAATAGCAGAACTTGTTATAGCGCCTGAAGTACCAACTAAAGTAAAGGTATAATTTCCTGCTGTTAAACTTCCTGTACCAGAAATTGTGGCTGTTACAGCCGTAGCATCTGCTGTTGCAGTTGGCGGACTATATACTGCTGTAGCACCCGCAGGCAATCCTGTTGTTGAAAAAGTCGTAGTTCCTGAGAACCCTAGAAAAGTATTATATGTAATATTATAAACTGCATCGCTTGGTGCACAAACATCTACTGAAGTGTCTGCAACCGTAAGAACAAATTCTGATTCCTGAGTTGAGAAATTTGTTGAATTTACAGAAAAGAAAATATTCCCACTACCAACAACCATTATTCTGACAGTACTTGAAGCTCCAACTGAAGGAACAGTTACACTTGCAGAACCTGTGTTGGGCACGCTTGTTGCCACTGTATTTGGAAAAGTAAGGCCACCATCTGTAGATAGGAAAATATCTACATTAGGAGTATTTACGGCACCTGAATCTGTACCTGCAACATCCCAGGTAACAGTTTGAGTAGATCCTACATTCCACGTTTCATTAGTGGTTTGTGAAGTAACAACGAAAGGTCCGGCTGTATCACTGGTTGTAACAGTCATATCATCAACTGCAATTTGACCACCTCTGGAATCGTTATCTCTGACCGTCAATTTAAAATCCATATCTCTGGATATAGATGGTAATTTTTCCCAAGTAGTAGAAACTCCTCCACTGGCAATAATATCTGACAATCTTGGAATATAACGTACATTATCTGTCGTACCCTCAAAAGATCTTACCATTGGCCCAGTTGCCGTTGTTTCTGTTGGTGCTCCTGCTGGACCCAGATCATATTCTTCCCAAGTAAATGTATGTGTAGAAATCCCATCGCCATCTGTTGAACTACCCACTAACATATAAGGTGTTGAAATTGGTATTGTGTAAGATGGTCCCGCTTGGGCTGTAGGCGCCAAATTTCCGGTTGGTGTTGTTGTAGGACAAGAACTGCCACCTCCTGTACTGACGTAATTCCAAATCTCGAATAAACTGACCTGGTGAAAAAAAGCATCGCTGGTAGGTTGTACATCTTGAGGAGCACAAATTCCTGCATAGGCCATTATCGTATTTCCACTTCCGGGCTCGTAGGCAGTAGATGAGTTTCTATTACCACCAGCACAATTACCAGTGCTTCCATTAAAGGAATGATTTGCTCCAAATTGATGTCCCATTTCATGAGACACATAATCCACATAGTAAACATCACCAACTGGAGTCGGTAACCCTGTAATACCTCTTGCTTTATTCCCTCCAATACAAACAACTCCTAATCCTGCTAACCCACCTCCACCAGTGCTTGCTGTGTGACCAATATCGTAATTGGCACTTCCTATAATAGCGTCAATTTCACTTTGACTTTCATTGATTAAAGTTCCAGCATTTGAATTTGAAAAATTATCAGAATCAATGAAAATAATATCTTCATTGTTTCCCACAAGAGTCATTGTTATGGACAAGTCTCGTTCGTAAATTCCATTTACTCTTGTCATAAGAACATTCAATTCAGCCAACACTGCAGCTTTTTTGTCTGCTTCTGTATCTCCCGAAGTCAAGCCTGCTGCCTGCCAATGATACTGTGCATACTCAATGGTAGTTGCAATAGCAAGTCTATATTCTCTCAAGTTACCATCATCTGCATTTCTCTGAGATAAATCTCCCATATCTGCTAAGGAATCCGGAATCTGGTTTACAAAGCCACACTCAAAGCCTTCATTAGGCCAAGGCAAATCTGCCTTTTTGTATGCTACGTAAGTATTATTAGTTCTACTATAAGGATCTATAATTTCCACTCCCCCTTGAGCAGAAAACTTCATAGTATGCAATCCTTGAGGTGTTACACTGAATCTGACGAGATTCGCAGGATTTTCAACACCTTGTCCTACATAGGAACGAATATTCTGATGTCTTGCCTGAAGATCTGGATGCATAACTGATGCTTCAAGAACCCGATAGTTCTCCATACTACCATCGGCATTTGGAAGACTAATAATTACATTTGAATTCTGATTAGCACTACGCAAGGGAGCGCTATTCAAATTATTTTTTAAAGCTGAAATATCTAAATTGTAATAATCTGCTTTAATTGGTTGGGATCTCCGAAGGAGTAGTTCTCCTCTCGAAGCTTCTTCTTTTGAAATTTTAGTCCAGATAGACCTATTGTTTTGACCATTTAGAAATAATGGTAAAACCAAAACAAAAACAAATAAGAAGTTGATTTTAGTGTAAATTAGTTTCATAATTTAGTTTTGATTTATAATTGATTCTTTCAAATATAATGACTTTATTAAAAAAATGTTAAAATTTTTAACTATAAATTGGAATTACTAAAAAATGCAATGAATAAAAGGATGATTAATAAAACATTAGAGATTTGAGACGGCACCACTTTTGCATTTGATGTATCAGAAATACTTGGATATCTGCTTAATTACGAGTATTTTGATCCCCAAGTTTACTTTAAAAATTATTTTTATGTTATATATTAAACTAATTATTGTTAGCCTTTTTCTTTATTCCTGTAACTCCAGCCAGAAATTAATTTCAGAGCAAAGACTGGATCCGTTCAGTCTAATTGTCCTGAAGATGGTATTTGTACTTTTGAAGCTCTGAGTAAAAAATCCATGATGATTTTCAAAAGGTGGTCTAGGTGAATTGTACCCAGAAATTACAAATGGCGACAAAATACTTTTGAAATTTGATTACAAGCGAAATGAAATAGCAAATGTAATGGATAGTAGTTACAATGAAATTATTTATTTAGAACTTGATCCCAATAATATTGAAATGGATATAAAAAATTCGGAATTGGAAAAAGTGAAACTAACCTTTGCCAGATTCTGTTATTGTAAAGGACAGACTGGTTACTATTCTATAAACAATGGAAGTTTGTCTATCAGAAAAGTATCTGCAACTAGTTATGAACTAAGTTTAGAATTTAAAGTAAATGAGGTGCCTCAAATTATTTCTTCAATTCAGGAAGATTTCACGTTATAATTTAAGAACATAACTTTTGTGTTTTTAAATAGATTAAAACTAATTTGAATCCATTTTAATATACTTGCCTTAAATATTTACTTTTGCTTTAAAAGCTTAATAATTGAAGAATAAAAATTCTCCAAACACCTCTATTAAAAAGAATTCAATAATTACTATTGGAACCTTTGATGGCGTACATATTGGTCATCAGGAGATTTTAAAGCGATTAATTTCTATTGGAGCGAGAGAAGGTCTTGAATCTGTCGTATTGACTTTCTTTCCACATCCCCGAATGGTGCTCCAAAAGGATTCCAAAATCAAACTTCTCAATACAATTGATGAACGCCAAAACATTCTTGCTGATCTTGGCATTGACAAAATTGTTATACAAAAATTTACAAAGGAATATTCCAGATTGACCGCTATTGAATTTATCAGAGATATTCTTGTAAACAAATTACATTCAAAAATTGTAGTTGTAGGTTATGACCATCATTTCGGCAGAAACAGATCGGCCAATATTGAAGATCTTAGAGAATATGGAGAAGTTTATAATTTTGAAGTCATAGAAATTCCGGCACAGGATATTGCAAATGTCGCTGTTAGTTCTACAAAGATCAGAAATGCGTTAGCTAAAGGAGATATTGTAACCGCAAACAAATTCTTAGGATACAATTTTATGCTAAATGGTACTGTGGTTAAAGGGAATGGATTGGGTAAAACCATCAATTTTCCAACCGCAAATATTAGTATAGCAGAGAACTATAAACTAATCCCCAAAAAAGGTGTTTATATTATTAATTCGTTGATTAATAATGAGTCTGTATTTGGAATGATGAATATTGGCAAAAAACCTACAGTCCAGGGAAAAAAGAAAACAATCGAAGTCCATCTTTTTGATTTTAATAAAGATCTATACGGTCAGAAAATACAGATTAATCTTTTAAAGCGGATCCGAAACGAAGAAAAATTTGATTCGATCCAAGAACTACAGAATCAACTAAAAAAAGACAGGGAATACGCCTTAGCATATTTAGATTCCTTTACAAATGAATAACTTTTTATTCAAGCATATTGATAATTCTGCATTAATTGTATTCAGAATAATTTTCGGGCTTCTTGTTTTTCTTGAGTCTATAGGAGCAATATTTACAGGCTGGGTTAAGAGAACATTAATAGAACCTGAATTTACATTTTCATTTATTGGTTTCGAATGGCTCCAACCCTTACCAGGTAATTGGATGTATTTGTATTATGTGATAATGGGAATGTTTGGTTTACTTGTAATGGTTGGTTATAAATACAGATGGAGCGTTATTACATTCACCATAATGTGGGCGATGACTTATTTAATGCAAAAATCCTCATACAACAATCATTATTATTTACTGATTCTACTGAGCGGTATTATGGCTATTCTACCTGCTAATACCTATTTATCGGTAGATGCCAAACTAAATCCGGGAATTAAAAGCAATTCCATGCCACAATGGTGCAGTTATCTTCTTATTGCACAAATGTTAATTGTCTATACGTATGGTGCCATTGCTAAAATATATCCGGATTGGCTGGATACGACCTTCATGGAAATTCTCTTAAAAAGTAAAGAACATTATTACATCATTGGAGATCTGCTTCAAAGTAAATCCGTACATTATTTCTTAGTTTATGGAGGTATTTTGTTTGATGGTCTTGTCATTCCATTACTCCTTTATAAACCTACAAGAAATTTTGCCCTTTATGTGTCAATATTCTTTCATCTTTTTAATTCCATAGTTTTTCAGGTTGGCATTTTTCCATATTTATCTTTAGCGTTCATCCTGTTTTTTTACGAACCAAAAGTTATTCAAACTATTTTTTTAGAGAAGAAATCTTTTTATGATAAAGGGGAAGTTATTAATGATAGAAACAGAAAACCCTTTTTAGTTTTAATAACTATTTATTTGTTGGTACAATTAATACTTCCGATAAGGCATTGGTTTATTGATGACAATGTTTTATGGACTGAAGAAGGGCATCGAATGTCATGGAGAATGATGCTCAGGTCGAAAAGTGGAAGGTCATACTTTTATGTCATTGATAAAAACACTAATAAGAAAACTGTTGTAGATTTAAATGAATATTTAACCAAAAAACAAAAACATCAGGTATCCACAAAACCAGATGTTATCTGGCAGTTCGCTCAACGAATAAAACAACAATACGAATCTGTTGGTCAGGATGTTTCCGTATACGTAGATAGTTATATTAGTGTAAATGGTAGGACATATAAAAAACTGATTGACCCTGAAACCGACCTCGCTAATATAGAATGGAATGCATTTAAACATTCGCCTTGGCTTTTGCCATCAAATTTGGATTAATATTGGGTAATACAGTCTAAACTATTTCTTACTTTTGCTTTTTTAGTGCTGGACTTGTTTCAGTACCTTATTAAAACAAAAAGATATACTCAAAAGATGCTGAAATTAATTCAGCATAAAAAAATTAAAAATGCTACAAGTACCATTCATAAGAGATAATAAGGAACTAGTTATTGAAAGACTTAAAAAAAGAAATTTTGATGCTTCAAAAATAGTTTCTGACGTTTTGGATTTAGATGAGCAAAGAAGGAGTATACAAACAAAATTAGATAAGACACTAGCAGAATCCAATTCCATATCTAAAGAAATCGGACTACTTTTTAAATCCGGAGAAAAAGAAAAGGCAAATATTTTAAAAGAAAAAACGACACTTTTAAAAGAATCGTCAAAATCGCTCTCGGAAGAGCTTAACATAAAAACAGAGGCATTAAACCAAATATTACAAACGATACCTAATGTGCCTAACGAGCTTGTTCCTTCTGGAAATACAGAGGATGACAATGAAGTAGTTTTTAAAGAAGGAGACATTCCTGTTTTAACTGATAAAGCGGTACCTCATTGGGAATTGGCAAAAAAGTACGATATAATAGATTTTGAATTAGGTAATAAAATTACAGGTGCAGGATTTCCTGTTTATAAAGGAAAAGGAGCTCGATTACAACGTGCTTTGATTTCTTATTTTCTTGATAAAAATACTGCTGCAGGGTACACCGAATATCAATTACCTTATCTGGTTAACGAAGCTTCGGGTTTTGGAACTGGTCAGTTACCAGATAAAGAAGGTCAAATGTATCATGTTACAGAAGATAATTTATATCTAATTCCTACTGCTGAAGTTCCGGGAACTAATATTTTTAGAGATGAATTATTGAATGAAAGTGACTTGCCTATTGCTATAACTGGATATACACCTTGTTTTCGTAGAGAAGCCGGAAGTTATGGTGCTCATGTAAGAGGATTGAATCGTTTGCACCAGTTTGATAAGGTAGAAATAATAAGAATTGAAAAGCCTGCCAATTCATATAAGGCTTTGGATAGCATGGTAGAACACGTGAAAAATATTTTAAAGGAACTGGAATTACCATACAGAATATTGAGGCTTTGTGGTGGTGATTTAGGATTTACATCAGCTTTGACCTATGACTTTGAGGTTTTTTCTACAGCTCAAGACAGATGGTTAGAAATTAGCTCGGTTTCCAATTTTGAAACATTTCAGGCAAATCGATTAAAACTAAGGTTTAAAGCTGCCGATGGCAAAAAGCAATTGGCTCATACATTAAATGGCAGTTCCTTAGCCCTGCCAAGAGTTTTAGCTGGTATTTTAGAGAACTACCAAACAGATAAAGGAATTGTAATTCCCAAAGTTTTAGTACCTTACACAGGTTTTAAAATAATCGATTGATGAAATCTGCCTCAAATTTTTGGATTTTCTTAATTCTTACATCTTTGCTATTTAACTGTGCATCTCAAAAGCCAGGGCCAATGGTATTACCAATGCAAAAGGCCTATGTACTTCTACGCACAGAAGGATCAGAAAAAGAGATAAACGAATTAACGAATGTTCTGAATTCTAACTTTGTTACCAATAAAATAGCTTCCGATATTAATTATTACGCACTAGGAAGAACATGGAATAATAATCAAATTTTTACTACAGCTTATAACAACAATTACGACTATATAGTTCTTATAGATCAGGTCGCCAAATTCACAATAGATAAGAAAACCAATGTTGGTGGAAAATACCAAATTAGATCGTATCATGTCAAGTCTTCTAATCCAGACTGGGTAGATCTTGGTCAAAAAACATGCAATGTTTCAGTTAGGCAGTCAATAGATAAATTTAGTGAGCAAATCATACGTGAGATTGTGCCAAATTATGTGCCGTCAAACGTTTTGTCCTATAAGGATGATATGTATTCTGATAAAGGACAAACCGGAATTTCGGCTATTGATTATAATCAGCTTAAATCGTCTGAAGAAATAGATAATGAAATTGTAGAATTAAGAAAAGAGTTAGCAAAAGAAAAGAAAAGAACTGATAAAGTTATTGCAGAAAAAGAAAAATTAGAGAAAGAATATGAGGAGGTGTTAAGTTTTCAAAAGAAAAAAAACGAAACAATTATTGAAGGATTAGAATCTTTAAAAAGAAAAAGAGCATTAGAGGAGATTAAACGTCAGGAAGAGATAAAATTAGCAGAGGAAAAGAAAAAAGAAGCGAAAACTCTTGCTGAAGCTCAAGCACTGGAACGAAAACAAATTGAGGATGATCGATTAGCAGAAGCTAAAGAAGTAGAACTCAGAAAAAAAGAATTAGAAAAACAGGCTGAAGAAGAAAGACTGGCAGAAGCTAAAAGAAATGAACGTATTAAGTTAAAAGAACTTGAAAAGAAAGCTGAGGAAGAAAAACTGGCAGAAGTTAAACGTCAGGAAGAGATTAAATTAACAGAACAAAAGAAAAAGGAGGCAAAAGCTCATACTGAAACCCAAGCAAAGGAAAGAAAACGAATTGAGATTGAACGCTTAGCTAATGCTAAAAAAGAAAAAGAACTCAGAAAAAAAGAGTTAGAAAGACAAGCTGAAAAAGAAAGACTGGCAGAAGTTAAACGTCAGGAGGAAATCAAATTAGCTGAGCAACAAGAAAAAGAAGAGAAAGCACTTGCTGAAGCTCAAGCACAGGAAAGAAAACGAATTGAGGATGATCGCTTAGCAGAAGTTGTAAAAGAGGAAGAACTGAGGTTAAAAGAATTAAAAAAGAAAGCCCTTAAGAAAGAGAAAAGTATAACGGTTAAAACCAAAAAGTCAACTAATAAAAAGGGCAATAATGCTGCAGTTGCTTTAAATAAATCAAATGCTCTTATAATAATTAGAGGTCGAGATGAGGATAACGGCTCATTCAAAGATCTTCAGGATAATTTAGAATTCGAATTATTATTTGCTAATATAAAGGCCTCTACACAAATCATAAATACAGAAAAGGCATTTGACAAGGCAAATGTTCTAAATTGGAACAAATCCCGATACCAATATCTTATTTTAATAAATCAGCTGGAAAATAAAGAAAATGGTGAATTTATTTTTAAAGTTTCCATTCATTCTGATAAAACTGATTCGGACTGGAAAGACCTTGATAAAAAATCGTATGATTTAAGTGAACGAACCTCACTAAAAGATTTTTCTAAAACAGTTTTAAAGTCTTTGTAAATTGTGGTAATAAAATCTTGTTTTCTTAAGATTTAGCAAATTTTTTCTCTAAAAGATTATTTTTTTCATAACTTGCTAATCCCTTAAAATAAAATTAATAGCAAAATCCCTCAAAATGAAAAGCAGACATGTCTTTTGGCTGCTCCTAATCTATCTAAATTTAAACCTTCCTACTGTTCATGCAAATAATCCTGATGTTGATTCTGAAGTTAAAAAAGTGTTCATTATTTTAAGAACAGAACAAAACTTAGAGAATCTGAACAATTTTAAATTATTAGTTTCATCTAGTTTAGAACTAAATCAGGTTCATACACAATTCGCTACTTATAAGGTCACCGAGTCACTGCCACAGATGAAACTTTTTAAAAAGGCTTATCAGGATAATTGTGATTTTATTTTATTAATTGATCAAATAGCGAACTATAATATTGACTTATCCAATAAAAAAGTTAATGTTGGAGGAAAGTTTAAAATTCAATCCTATCATTTAAAATCTGCAAACCCATCCTGGATAAATCATGGTGATGCCAACTGTAACATTGCTGTTCAGGAATCGGTTATGGAATTTTCTAATAAAATTATCAACTCAGTATCTTTAGAAGAATTTTCAAATACAGAATATCTGGCATCCACATCCAGCGAATTAAATGCTGTCAAGTATTCAGAAGAAAATTTTGTAGCAATAGAGGAAATTGAATTATCTGAACATAAGTTAAATGAAGTCGTACTCTTAAAAACTCAAATTGATCTGCAAAAAGCAAAAACTATTCGTGCATTAAGCGAAATAGAACTATTAATTCTTAAAACAAAGAAACAACTAATTGTAGAGACCGAAAGGAATAAATTATTGCAGCTGGAAATACAAAAAATGAGAAAGCAAGCCAGCCTCTAATTTTGTAGGAATATATATATTTAATCGATTAAGTGCATCATTAAATCGCCGTTCAACGATTTTTTGATGCTTTTTTTTGTTTTTAGGAAATTAATTAAGAAGTTAGTACTCCCAAATCTAATTACCTACATTATGAAAAATATTCTACGCATGTTCGTTATAGCTGCACTGGTTTTTATGGTAAGCCAAGTTGCCCAAGCAAATGAGACAAAGGATAAGATAAATAATGAAAATCTTCCTGCTAAATCCTCTAAAGTTTATGTAGTTCTTAAAGCTGGAAAAGTGACTTCAAGTTTTATGGATACGTTTGGTCAAAAAATAAAAGATCGTTTCGCAAAAGAAGGAATTGAAGCTGAATATGCAATATTATCCGGGAAGTTACCTAATGCTGTCTACCAAATAGCACTTAATAAAGGTGCGGACCACATAGTATATATTAACCAAACCAGACAATTTAATATAGATGGAAAAACCAATGTTGGTGGATTTTATGACGTAAAGGCTTTTAACTTGTCAGATTATGTTTGGAAAGATATTGACCATAATATTAAAATGAATGTACAATTTAATAAATCGATAAATAGTGCCAATGACAGAATAATTGAATCATTTTTAAATAAAATTTGATTAATAGCACAATTAATTTTGATTGGTATGCCTGGACTTCTAAGTCCAGGCATTTTTTTATAATAAGTTTAGTAATCTCTACACTTTACATTTGTTATATTTGAATCATGAGACTTATAATCTTAATAATATTATTTCTGTTTTATTCCAACGTATTTTCGCAAGAGGAATTAGCAAACGATTATTTTTCTAAAGGTGAATTTAATAAGGCCTTGACCATTTATAAGCAATTAGAAAAAGAGAATACTCGTAATACTACTTACAAAATAAAAATAATTGAAATTTTAAGGCAACTTGAAAAACTCGACGAAGCTGAGACGTATTTAGTGAATATAATTACGCTTAATAATAACCCTGTTTTTTTAATTGAATTGGGATATAATTATAAATTGAAGAACGATAGTTTTAAAGCGGAAGAGTATTATAATCTCGCTAACCAAAAATTATACAATAATCCTACTTTAGCTTATAATATAGCTAAAACATACGAAAAATACTCATTACTGGATAATGCCATATTAATTTATGAAACAGCCATGGAGATTAATCCAGATCTAAATTTCAATATCCAATTAGCGAGAATTTATGGAGAGCAAGGAGATATTGAAAAAATGATTAACAGTTATTTAAATTTTATTCACGAAAACAACTCCTATTTAGATCATACTAAAAGAGCTATTAGCGGGTTTATTAGTGAAGACGGTGAAAATGAAAATAATATAATTTTAAAAAGAATTCTTCTTAAAAAAATTCAAAAAGAACCAAACTTACTTTGGAATGAATTATTAAGTTGGTTATTTATTCAACAAAAGGATTATAAAAAATCATTTGTACAGGAAAAGGCAATTTTTAATAGAAATCCTGAAAGTCTACAAAGAATTGTAGATCTGGCCCTAATTGCAATAGATCAGAATAAAAATATAATTGCTAAAGAGATACTGAATTATATTATACTCAAATCACAAGTAACAGAAACAGAAATAAAGGCCAATAATTATTTACTTCAATTAGAAATTAAAGAAGTTACTAACAAAAATTACAATAAAATTCAATTAAAATTTAATCAATTATTTGATGAATATGGTCTGAATCAGCAAACAATAGAATTACAATTGTCCTATGCTCAATTCTTAGCTTTTAACTTAGACAAACCAGAAGATGCCATTGTATTTTTAAAAGAATCTTTGAATCAACCTTTAATAGATTTTCAAGTCGCGGAAGTAAAGCTGCAATTAGGTGATATATTGGTGTTTCAGGAAAAATTCAATGAAGCATTAATTTACTACACTCAAATTCAGCGAAGTGTAAAAAATAGTACGATCTCACAGGAAGCTAGATTAAGAGTTGCTAAAACCAGTTACTATAAAGGTGATTTTGAATGGGCAGAATCTCAACTAAAAATTCTTAAGTCATCTACTTCACAACTAATTGCAAATGATGCGTTGGATCTGAAACTTTTAATTTCAGACAATAAGTACGAGGATTCAACACAGTCTGCATTAAAATTATATGCTAAAGCAGATCTTCTTGCTTTTCAAAACAAACCAAATGATGCAATTTTAGTTCTGGATGAAATTTTAAACAATCACAAAGGTGAGACAATTGAAGATCAAGCACTTTTCATGCAAGCAAAATTGTTTGAGAAAAAAAAGGAATATTTAAAAGCAGAATTCAATTATTCTAAGATCATAGAAAACTGGAGAGAAGATATTCTAATAGATGACGCTATTTATATGCTGGCAGAATTATACAAAAATAATCTTGATCAGGAAGAGAAGGCTAAAGAGTTGTATGAGCAAATTATTTTCAATCATGCAGATAGTATTTACTTTATAGAAGCCAGAAAAAAATACAGGGCTTTAAGGGGCGATGCTATAAATTAATTAGTAGCATTCAGTAACAGTAAGCAGTCATTAGTCTATCTTTGAAAAAGCTAAACTAGTAGACCCTAAACTTCTAACCCCGTAAACTTTTAAACTCCTTACTAACCAATGAAGCAAAAAAAATACATCTATAATGTTACAGTAAATTTTGAAGAAGAAATTCATCAAGAATGGCTTATTTGGATAAAAGAGCATATCCCTCAAGTATTAAGCACAGGTAAATTTGAAAAGGCAACATTAACAAAAGTACTTGTAGATGAAAAAATTGAAGGACACACCTACTCCATTCAATACACAAGCTACTCAAGAGAAGCTCTAGATGCATATTACAAAGAAAATGCAGAATCATTGAGGCAAGATGCTCTTGAAAAATTTTCCGATAAAATACTGGCTTTTAGAACAGAGTTAGAAATTATAGATGAATACTCTGTAACCTTTAAATAAATTATGTCAGTACGTCCAAAGAAACATTTAGGTCAGCATTTTTTAAAAGACGAGAATATTGCTCAAAAAATTGCAGATACGTTGTCCTTAAATGGGTACAAAAATGTTTTGGAGATTGGTCCAGGAATGGGAGTATTGACCAAATATTTGCTTTCAAAAAATGAATTTACCACCTACGTTATTGAAATTGACGAAGAAAGCGTTGAATATTTAAAGTCCAACTTTATTAAATTAACTCCACGGATAATAGAGAAGAACTTTTTGAATTGTGATCTATCTGCTATTTTTCAAGAGAATCAGTTTGCGATCATTGGAAATTTTCCATACAATATTTCAACACAAATTGTTTTTAAGGCTTTAGAGAATCGTACTCTTATTCCAGAATTTTCCGGAATGTTCCAAAAAGAAGTTGCTCAACGAATTTGTCAAAAAGAAGGCAGTAAAGCCTATGGCATATTATCTGTGTTAGTTCAAGCTTTTTATGATGCTGAATATTTATTTACAGTACCTCCAAATGTATTTAGTCCTCCACCAAAAGTAGAATCGGGTGTGTTAAGACTAACCCGAAAAGAGAATTTCGACTTGCCTTGTGATGAAAAATTATTTTTTCAGGTTGTTAAAACCGGATTTCAACAACGTCGTAAAACATTAAGAAATAGCTTAAAAACACTTAATTTATCAGATAATTTAAGAGAAGATGTTATATTTGATAAACGTCCTGAACAATTAAGTGTAAAGGAGTTTATTGATCTTTCGATCCTGATTCAAGAAGACATTAAAAAACAATAATTCCTGGTGGAAGAAAATAAGGATAATATACAATTTCAGTTAACAGAAGAACTCATAGAAAAGGTTGAGCACCTTGTCGAAATAAAAGACGATAAGCAACTGCAAAATCTTTTGAATGAGTTTCACTATGCTGATATAGCGGAAATTCTTGACGAGGTCAATCTGGAGCAGGCAATCTATGTCATAAAGTTATTGGATTCTGATACGACTTCAGATGTGTTGATGGAAATGGATGAAGACGATCGTGAAAAGGTCTTATCCAAACTCTCAGCCAAGGAAATTGCAGAAGAAGTAGAAGAACTAGATTCTGATGATGCTGCGGACATTATTTCAGAATTACCCGAAGAACGTCAGCAAAATGTAATCTCACAAATTGAAGATGAAGAGCACGCAGCGGAAATTCAAGAACTTCTTTCATACGACGAAGATTCTGCTGGTGGACTTATGGCAAAAGAACTTGTTAAGGTATATGAAACCTGGACAGTTGCAGGTTGCTTAAGACGAATTAAAGGACAAGCTGAAGAAGTTACAAGAGTACATTCGATTTATGTAGTAGACAAACATGAAAAACTAGTTGGCAGATTATCCCTCAAAGATTTAATTGTAACAAAAAACGAAGTGAAAATTGCAGACATCTGTAAGAGTGTCGATTCTGTTAATGTTCATGACGATGGCGAAGAAGTAGCCAAAGTGATGCAAAAATATGACTTGGAAGCTATTCCTGTTGTAGACGATGAGCTAACGCTTTTAGGAAGAATTACCATTGATGATATGGTGGATTTTATAAAAGAAGAAGCAGAGAAAGATTACCAATTGGCCGCAGGTATAACAAAGGAAGTTGAAGCAGATGATAGCGTATGGGAATTAACTAAAGCACGCTTACCTTGGTTAATTTTAGGCTTGTTTGGAGGCTTAGGAAGTGTATTCATTATGGAAGGTTATGAAGAAGCCCTTAACAATTATAAAGAACTATTCTTTTTCACTCCCTTAATTGCTGCAATGGCAGGGAATGTAGGCGTACAATCCAGTGCCATCATAGTTCAAGGTTTGGCTAATGACGTTGTAAAAGGAAGTCTTATAAACAGATTGCTAAAAGAAGTAGGTTTGAGTTTAATAAATGGAATTGCATTAGGCTTACTTGTAATGCTTTTTGGGTTTATTACAAAAATGGAAATTGCTTTTAGCTTTACAGTTGCTATTTCTATGCTTTGTGTAATAATTGTAGCAGCTTTAATTGGAACTTTTGTTCCTATAATTCTTGACAAACGAGGTATTGACCCTGCAATAGCAACCGGACCATTTATTACGACCAGCAACGATATATTTGGTATATTTTTATTCTTCTATATTGCCAAAATCTTTTTAGGTTTTTAATATTCAGGCGTTTCTTTTGCAATACAAAAGTCAGGTCTTCGCAAGTCGCTTTTAAATATTTTGTCATATTGTCCCGATGACTATCGGGATTGTCGAAATTTCTCAAGCAAAGTATTTAAAGAGCTCCAACATTTACTCAGCCCTTAACGCAAAACTTTGTAACTTTATAAAAATTAATGCTAATAATGAATATCCTTCATCTCGATACAAATCATCCATTACTTATCAATCAATTAAATGATTTGGGATTAACTAATCATGAAGATTATTCGTCATCAAAAGCAGAGATAGAACAAAAAATAAAAGAATACCAGGGAATAATAATCAGAAGTCGATTCAAAATAGATAAATCCTTCTTAGATGCAGCTGTTAATTTAAAATTTATTGCACGAGTAGGAGCCGGATTAGAAAGTATTGATTGTGACTACGCACAAAAAAAAGGAGTCCACTTAATTTCGGCGCCAGAAGGCAACAGAAATGCAGTTTCAGAACATGCCTTAGGAATGTTGCTTTCTCTTAATGAACAGATTTATAAATTGCCGATAAAGAAGTTAGAAATGGTGAATGGAACCGTGAAAAAAACAGAGGTGATGAACTGGATGGAAAAACCGTTGGAATAATTGGCTATGGAAATACAGGAAAGGCTCTGGCTAAAAAATTGCGAGGGTTTGAAGTAGAAGTAATTTTTCATGATATAGAAGATAATCTTGAAGATGGCAATGCCAAACAAGTATCTTTAGAGGTCTTAAAAGAGAAAGCAGATGTGTTAAGTTTACATGTTCCCTTAACAGAGTTAACAAATAAAATGGTTAATAAAGAATTCATTAATAGCTTTAAAAAATCTTTTTATTTACTTAATACGGCAAGAGGAAAATGTGTGGTCACTAAAGATCTTGTTGAAGCTTTACAATCGGGAAAAATTATTGCAGCAGGATTAGATGTGTTGGAATATGAACAAACTTCATTTGAGAACTTGTTCTCAGACGATAAAATTCCTGCGGATTTTAAAGAACTTCTTAAACAAAAAAACGTAATCTTGACTCCACATATTGCAGGCTGGACTCATCAAAGTAAAGAAAAACTGTCCCAGACTATTGTTGATAAAATTAAAGCAAAATTTAGCTTTATTCCTACTGAATAAATATTAATATTATGCAGTACAAGGCTACATCACCCGAAGATTATATGTCACAGATCCCTGATGACAGAAAAGAACCAATGAAAAAATTACGACAGGTGATTTTAAATAATTTACCCAAAGGAGTAGAAGAAACAATGAGTTATGGAATGTTGGGATATGTTATCCCTCATTCCGTATATCCGGATGGTTATCATTGCACTCCAGAATTACCTTTACCATTTATGAATTTTGCATCTCAAAAGAATTTTATCGCTGTATACAGTATGGTGCTTTATGCCAAAAAAGATCTAATGGATTGGTTTATTTCTGAATATTCCAAACAGTGTAAATACAAATTAGATATGGGGAAAAGCTGTATTAGATTTAAACGAATGGATGACATTCCTTTCGATCTTATTGGTCAATTAACCGCTAAAGTAAGTGCTGAAGATTGGATCAAATTATACGAAGATCTATATAAGAACAAAAAATAGGTTTTGTAACAAAACTTAAAATTCATATACTCATAAATTAAACAATGAAAAAAAGAGTAACAGGTTTAGGAGGATTCTTTTTTAAAACAAAAGATCCAGATACCACAAAAGAATGGTATAAAGATCATTTGGATTGCCAGTAGATGATTACGGTTGCACTTTTTGGTGGAAAGATAAAAAAGGAAATGATTGTTCCACACAATGGTCGCCTTTTAAAGAAGATACCAAATACTTTCAACCAAGTAAAAAAGAATTCATGATGAATTTCAGAGTTGAAAATTTACATGAACTTTTAAAAGTACTTAAAGAAGAAGGCGTAACTATAGTTGGTGAAGTAGAAGAATACGATTATGGTAAATTTGGTTGGATTTTAGATCCTGAAGGAAATAAAATAGAACTTTGGGAACCAATAGATAGTGCCTTTTTATAATTCGATATTAAATTTTTTTAACTTTATATAAATTAATCAATTGAGAAACTATGTCAGACGATAACAAAAATTTAAGCGATGATCTTGACGATATGTTAGGAGACGCTAAAGAAGGAGCAAAAAAAGCGGCAGGAAAAGCAAAAAAAGCTGCCAAGGAATTTGCAGAAGACGCTAAGGAAGTAGCAGGTGATGCTAAAGAAAAGGCTTCTGAATTTGCTGAAGAAGCAAAAGAAACCGCTAAGGAATTTGCAGAAAGCGCCAAAGAAACTTTCGATAAAGCTTCAGGAGAGAACAAGAAAATATTAGCTGGTGTTTTAGCTATTTTATTAGGCTCTTTAGGAATTCATAAATTCATATTAGGATATAATAAGGAAGGCATCATTATGCTGGTGGTGACATTAGTTGTTGGAGCGTTTACTTGTGGAATTGGAGCTTCCTTAATGGGTATAATTGGAATAATTGAGGGGATAATATATCTTACAAAATCAGATGAGGAGTTTTACAACACCTATCAAGTAGGAGATAAACCTTGGTTCTAATTTAGAATTAAAAAAAACCGAATTTTAAATTCGGTTTTTTTTAATTGCTTTTTTTAAGACTATTTAAGGATTAATATTACTTACCTCCTGAATTCCCATTTCCCATAAACTTGCGTTCCAATTCAGCTTGAAACTCTTCCATTACAGGACGAACAGTACTTTCTGGTAAGTCGGCGATTTTTATATACATGAGTCCATCAACCGCATTATTAAATAATGGGTCGACATTAAATGCCACTAATTTTGCATTTTGTTTTATGTATTTTTTTAAAAGAACTGGTAAGCGTAGATTTCCCGGTTCTACCTCATCTATGATCTTGTCAAATTTATTGAGATCTGCTTCCGTAGCATCGAAAACAAAGTCTTTATCAGCATCATTTAGCTTCACTTTAAATTCCTTTTTTGGATGTACATATTGCGCAACATAGGGATCGTAGTAATGAGACTTCATAAACTCTATCATTAACGATTTTGAAAAATTAGAGAATTGATTACTTATACTCACACCGCCAATTAAGAATTTATGTTCTGGAAACCTAAGTGTTGTATGAACAATTCCTTTCCAAAGTAAAAATAATGGCATTGGTCTTTGCTGATACTCTTTTACTATAAAGGCCCTACCCATTTCTATGGATTGACTCATCATTTTGTATAATTCCGGTTCAAACCTGAACAAATCCTGAAGGTAAAAACCGTCTATTCCATACTTCTCAAATATTTTAGAGCCCAATCCCATTCTATAGGCGCCCGCAATTATTTTTTTATCATCATCCCAAAGAAACATATGATGGTAATAACTATCAAATTTATCTAAATCAATGGCTTCGTTTGTTCCTTCTCCAACTTCTCTAAATGTTATCTCACGCAAACGTCCTAACTCCTGTAAAATATTAGGTATCTTAATAGCAGGAGACAAATAAACTTCATAATTCTTACTTTTTAATAGTCGGTAATCTCCTTCATTAAGTTCTTCAATTTCTTTGACCATAACTTCCTTTCTTACAGGTGTAATTATTCTTTTTGGAGCTTTAGGTACTTTTAGAGTCGATGAAATTGTATTGATTATTTTTTCTTTAGGTTCAAATGCATTGGAGAGCATATAAGTTTTCTTCCGCATAAACTCCGAAAATGATTCAAGAGATTCGTGTTCTTTCTGGTCTTTAACGGATATTGGTCTTCCAATCCTCACTTTAATTATTCTATGTTTCTGGGTAAGAAGTTCCGATGGTAATTTAGCAGTTCTGAACGTATCACTAATTTTGGATAGTTTATAAAATAATTTGCTATTCTTAGCATGAAAATAAATTGGAACCACAGGCACTTCTGCTTTTTTAACCAATTTCATAGCAGCTTCTTCCCAAGGTTTATCAACTACCAATTTTCCGTCTCGATATGTAGAAACTTCTCCGGCAGGAAAGATGCCTAATGGATGACCCTCCCGTAAATGAAAGATCGAATTTTTAAATCCTGCTATACTTGACTTCACATCCTTTCTTTCTTCAAAAGGATTGACAGGCATGATATAAGGTTTTAAAGGCTCAATTCTATGTAATAAAAAATTTCCGATTATTTTAAAATCCTGACGTTGCTCTAACATTAATTTTAGCAATAAGATACCATCTATCCCTCCAAGAGGATGATTAGAAATAGTAATATAAGCTCCATCTTTGGGAAGCCTGTTCAGGTCTTCTTCGGGAATCTCAAATTTAATTTGAAACTCATTCAAAATGCTATTTAAAAATTCTAACTCTGCTAAATGTTTGTTTCTATTATAGATCCTGTTAAGTGTGGAAATATTAAGCAGTTTCATTAATATCCATCCAAGGAATGTTCCTAAAAAACCATACTTGTCTAAATTGATAGCTTTAGAAACTTCTTTTGCGGTTACTAATCCCATAGTTGCTTATTGGTTGAGCTAATTACAAAAGTACATGAATTTTTTAATTTCTAAACTCAGAAAACAATATGAAAAAATTCATGCCCTAACAAGGTTTTTGCTTATGTAAAAAATGTAATGAATAGTTTATTTTGTTATAATCTGAACCGTTTCGCCTAATATTTGTTTTAATAAGACAGATTTGTTGGATTCCAATCGTTTTATCGACTCTTCATCATAATGTCTTATCGTATACAAGGAGACTTTTTCATGACATGTCACTTTAAATTTAGCCTTTAAATGATGAAGCAATTTCTCCAGATTATTATAATTATTATCAAAACAAACGGAAAAGCTAATTGCGGAATTCTGAATTACATCCACTTTCATTTTATACAAATGCAACAAATTGAATATTTCGCTGATATTCTCTTCCATTATATAGGAAAAATCTAATGTTGACAGCGACAATAAAACCTGGTTTTGTTTTAAAATAAAACATGGTATTTTAGGGTCAATTCCAATTTCTCTACCGACGACAGTTCCAGGTTTTACTGGATCAATAAATGATTTAACATGTAAAGGGATTTCTTTTCGCTGTAAAGGTTGTAGTGTTTTAGGATGAATTACAGAAGCTCCATAAAATGCCAATTCTATAGCTTCTCGATATGAAATTTTATTCAGTAATTGTGCATTTTCAAAATAGCGCGGATCTGCATTTAAAACTCCTTGAACATCCTTCCATATTGTTACGCTTTCGGCATTCAAACAAAAAGCAAATATAGCTGCTGTATAATCACTTCCTTCTCTGCCTAATGTGGTTGTGAAATTATTAATATCGCTTCCTAAAAATCCTTGGGTGATATTTAAAATTGATTTATTCACTTTTTTCGAAATAATATCCTGAGTTGCACTCCAATCAACATTTGCTCTTCTGTAATAATTATCCGTTTTGATAAATTCCCTTACATCCAACCAATTATTTTTAATGCCTTGATCCTCTAAATAATGGCTAATTATTGTAGTAGAGATCAATTCTCCATATCCTATAACTTGATCATAAACAAAGTTATAATCAGGTGATTTATTTGTCTTAAAAAAATTATCTAACTCAAGAAATAAGTCTGATACTTTCCCAAAAATCTTGTGATTTTCGTTCTCAAACAGATCCAATAAAATACCGTTATGATATTTTTTAATGTCCTGTATGGAACTTTGTAATTCCGATCGGTTGTTAAAATAATTATTTAATACTATTTCCAGAGCATTTGTTGTTTTTCCCATTGCAGAGACAACAATAAGCGTATTATCATGCCCTACTTTTTTTAAAACGGACAACATATTTTTTACACCCTCTGCATCTTTAACCGATGCACCACCAAATTTAAATACTCTCATTCTATAATTTTGAAATGTAATTTTTTATTCCTTGTTCATCCAAATGCACAACTCTCCAATCTTCTTTAATCTTGGCGCCTTTTTTATTATAAAATTCTATTGCAGGCTGGTTCCAATCTAAGACCTCCCAGCTAATCCGTTTAACTCCTGTTTTAAATCCATATTTCACTATCTCGTTTAAAAGTTGTGTTCCTATTTGCAGACCTCTATTTTCTCTTTTTACAATCAAATCTTCAAGGTGCAATACCTTACCTTTCCAAGTTGAATATCGTGTATAGGCTAATGCCATTCCTTGAACTTTTTTATTCATTTCGGCCACAAAGCAAATAAATTCAGGATTATCAGTAAAACCATCATTTATTAATTCATCAACAGTTACCTCAACTGCGCTGGGTTCCTTCTCAAAAGTTGCCAATTCTTTTATTAATTTAAGCACTTCCGGCATGTCCTTTTTGGTTGCTAAACGAATATTTACACTCATAGGTTTGAAAATAATTTCAAATATAGTTTAAACTTGAATATTATAACCTATTTATCCTATGAGCAAACGCTATAGTAAATTAAAAAATCCGATATTTGCATAATTAATATTTCAATTTTATTATGTCTCATAAAAATTTAACTTTAGGTGAGTTTATCATTAAAAATCAGGACTCATTTAAGTATTCATCAGGAGAATTATCCAAATTATTCAACTCAATAAGATTAGCCGCAAAAGTTGTAAATCATGAAGTAAATAAGGCAGGCCTGGTAGATATTATAGGTGCTGCCGGAGATACCAATATACAGGGCGAAGATCAACAAAAATTAGATGTTTATGCAAATGATGTATTTATAAATGCACTTACTAAGAGAAATATCATTTGTGGATTAGCAAGTGAGGAAGAAGACGATTTTATTAGCATTAATAGTCAAGATGAAAATCATCAGAACAAATATGTTCTTTTAATAGATCCATTAGATGGTTCTTCTAACATAGATGTGAATGTATCTGTAGGAACTATATTCTCCGTATTTAGGCGTGTAACTCCAGTTGGCACTCCAGTTACTATTGAAGATTTTTTACAAAAAGGAAATGAACAAGTAGCTGCAGGGTATATTATTTACGGAACATCAACCATGTTTGTTTTTACTACCGGAGATGGTGTGAATGGATTTACCTTAAATCCTGCTTTAGGTGTTTTCTATTTATCACACCCAAGTATGCAGTTCCCTGAGAATGGTAATATTTATTCTGTTAACGAAGGTAATTACATACATTTTCCTCAAGGAATTAAAGATTATATTAAATACTGCCAATTAGAAGAAGATGACAGACCTTATACTTCAAGATATATTGGTTCATTGGTCTCAGATTTTCATAGAAATATGATTAAAGGAGGTATTTATTTATATCCAAAAACATCAAAAAGTCCTCAAGGAAAATTAAGATTGTTATACGAATGCAGTCCGATGGCATTTTTAGCCGAACAAGCTGATGGTAAAGCAAGTGATGGATTTACAAGAATAATGGACATTGAACCAACAGAACTGCATCAAAGAGTTCCTTTTATTTGCGGTAGTAAAAATATGGTTAAAAAAGCCGAAGAATTTATGAGGAACGCTCAGTAAAACAAGTAAATAGAATCATTATTGTTAATTTTTCTTACTTTTAACAAAAATATTATCAATAGCTGTCAATCAACTTATTATGGCCAAAGAAACAAAAAACACCAACACTAAAAATGCTGCAGATTCAGCTTCAAAAATTGAAGTTATAAAAAATCTGATATTTGGTGAAAATATTGCAGAGTATAATTCTGAATTTGAAACTCTTAAAAAAGAAATTGATTCAAAGAGAAACGAACTACAAAAATATATTGATGAAACCAGAGAAGAATTAATATCAAGTATTGATAACTTAAGTACAGATATTAATATTCGCATAACAGATCTTGAAAACTCCTTAGAGGATAAAGCTGATAAATTGGACAATCAAAAAGTAGATAAAAAAATATTAGGCAATTTACTCATATCTTTAGGTGAGAAAATAGGATCAAAATAATTTCTATTCTTTCTCAACTCACATTCTACTACTACTAATGGAACAAAAAGATAAGCTCAAACTCCTAAAAGAAATTCTTCTTACAGAAGATCGGGTTTTTGCTCAATCCATTACTAAAAAAATTGAAAAATTAAATTCTGTAATTAATACCAAACATCAGCTTTCAGAAAAAGTTGACCCGATTATTAATGATAAGATCATTGAGTTTGTAAGGGATATGCCCAAAACTTTAGGACCCACAATTACTAAGACTCTAAAGGAAGAAATCAAGAATTCCCAAGATGCTGTGGTAGAGGCTTTGTATCCTATTTTGGGTAAAATGGTCAAAAAATATATTCAGAATGAGATTAAAATGCTTTCCGAAAGCATAAATAAACAACTGCAAAGCAGTTTTACAATTAAAGGATGGAAAAGAAAATTTAAATCCAAAGTCACAGGTGTTAGTGAAGAGGATATCATTATTTCTAATCTTGTTAAACCAGAAATTGAACAAATATTTATTATAGAAAAAGACTCAGGAATTCTATCTGGAAGTTTCAGTAAAAAAGAAACAATTGATAAAGATTTAATTTCTGGCATGCTTACTGCTATTAAAAGTTTTGTAGAGGATGCCTTTAGTGCAGGAAATCAGGATCTGGAATCTATTGAATACGAGTTGTACAATATCCATATTCAGAATTTTCACTTCTATTATATTGCGGTTGTAATATCTGGAGCATATAACCAGACATACAAGAATAAATTAGAAAATAAATTATTGGATTTTTCTGAAAAGATAGCAAAAGATCATGTTCGCCAGCAAGATTTATCAAAAGAATTAGAAACATATTTTAAAAATGAGTAGCCCCAAAAAAATAGTGTTATTAGGTCATTTTGGAGTTGGTAAAACCTCTTTGATGAGACGGTTTATCGATGACACTTTTTCTGAAAATTATAAAGTAACCTTAGGTGTACAAATTCAGAAAAAAGAAGTAGTACTAAAAAGTTCAAAAAAAATATCTCTAATTATTTGGGATGTTGAAGGTAATACATCGGTAAAAAATACCAGATTATCGTATTTGTTGGGATCTAATGGGTTCATTTATGTGTTTGATGCGACAAGGATCGATACATTTATTGATATTAATGAAGAAATTGAGTTTTTAAAAGAAAACTATCCAAAGGCAAAAATTAAAGTCATCGGTAATAAACTAGATCTAGTAGGTAAAAAATCTCTAGTTGATGTTTTGGCCTTAAAAGAAATTAATTACGATTTTTTAACGAGCGCCAAATCGGGAGAAAACGTAAATCTGATGTTTCAGGATTTAGCTCAAGATCTTCAAAGCTAAAATACTGATGATAGAAAAACTAAAGCAACAGTACATAAAAGATAAGATCCAGTTTATTGAGATTTCCAAAAATGGTACAATTTTGGATTCCGATAATAACCTGTTTAACATAAATAAAGGTGACTCTATTTATGATTTACATCCTTTTTTTGAAAGCATTCAATATCATTTTGATGAAAAACCCGGAAGTGAGTTTACGATTTCTTGTGTAAACTTGGAAATAGGAACTATCTCCGGAATTTTTGACCTTATTATTCACATTCAAAAGGACAGTGTAATCTTCTCTATATTCGATTTCACTGCTCATTATCAAATATCCAATACCTTATCTCAAGAAAAAAACGAATCTCTTATTCAATCTCAAATTCTTAAAGAACGTGAGGAATTTAAAAACAAGTTTTTAGCGAATACAAGCCATGAGTTAAGAACACCTTTAAATTCAATAATGGGTTTTTCTACCATATTACAAAGATCTAACTTGAATGTAACGCAGTTACATTATTTAGATATAATAAAACAGTCTGGTGAACACTTAAGGAATTTAATAGATGATATTCTGGATATTTCTAAAATCGAGATGGGTAGATTAAAAATACAGTATGATCGGTTTGATTTTTTCAAAGTTCTAGAATTAATTAACGATACCTATAAGGTAAAAACCAAAACCAAAAATCTTATTTTCACTAGTAATGTAGACAAAAATATACCTAAGTATTTAGTTGGTGATAAAGTTAGGCTAACCCAAATACTTACGAACGTTCTAGACAATGCAGTTAAGTTTACACATAGTGGAAGTGTACAATTAAATGTAAAATTACTTGAAAGAAAAAGTAAAAACCTAAAGATTGAATTTGAAATAAAAGATACTGGTATTGGTATTCAAGAGGATAAGATTAACTCAATATTTGAAAGCTTTATACAAACACATGATGTTAACACTTATGGTGGAACCGGATTAGGGTTATCTATAGTAAAAAGTCTAATAAATTTAATGAGTGGTTCCTTAAACGTTGAAAGTAAGGTTGACAAAGGAACAACTTTTAAATTTATTTTGATTTTTGACTTTTCGGCAAATCAAAAAGATGAAGATGTATTAGCTATTAAGCCTAAAGCAAATAAAGCAGAAAACAAATTCAATATATTGGTTGCTGATGATCTTGAAAGTAACCTGTTATTGTTAATGAAAATTTTGGCTGATTATGGAGGTTATTATGTCGATATAGTTAGCAATGGCGATCAGGTTATAGAAAGATTGCACCAAAACCCTTACGACTTAATTTTAATGGATCTAAAAATGCCTAAAATGGATGGTTACGAAACAACACGATTCATCAGACAATCTGAATTCGAAGAATTTAAAGATATCCCAATAATTGCACTAACAGCTAATGTCTCTCCACTAGAAAAGGAAATATGCTTAGGCATAGGAATGAACGATTATGTGGCCAAGCCATTTAATGAAAAAGAGCTTATAAAAAAGATGAATAGCCTCTTGGCAAAAAAAGCGAACTAACGTTCTTTTTTTTTATTGATTCATGTTTTTTATTCCATAAATAAACTGCTCAAGATCATCTTCCTGTTTTACTAATTCTAAAGCTTTTTTAGTAATATACTTTGCATTTACAGCATGAAACCCTAAAGCCACACAAAATCTTCGTAATAATTTAACCTGATCTTTTTGACGAATTTTATCTGCCCAAACCATTCTCGCCAGATCATATAAACGTTCTAAACGATCTTCATAAGAAGTGGGCACATTAATAGGGTATGAATTGTATTCTTTCAAGATTTTTTTGTAATCAGCCTCACTAATGTTTAAGTTGTTTGCCAATCTATACAAAAACTTTTGTTCACCTTTAGTGATTACATCATCACTCATTGCCATTCTTACAATTGACGCAAAATGACTTTTATTTCTTTTTCTAAACTCACTATCAAAGAGATCGGAAATGGCCATATTTATCTAAATTTCTATATAGCAAATATAGTTTTATTAAAACTTTTTATCAATAATTGATTCGACAAAAATTCTATATTTGCACAAAATTATTTTAGTTGAGTAAATCTCTAATCTCACAAACTTTTTTACGGTCTTTGCAATTGCAAAAACTGCAAAATACTATTGTCCAAAATCAATCCAAGACACATTTAAAAGGTCTTATTGGATCATCATTATCATTTCTTGTTTCCAATTTATTTAAGGTTTCCGAAAAACCATTTTTATTAGTTTTTAATGATAAAGAAGAAGCTGCTTATTATTTAAATGATTTAGAACAATTGTTAAGTGATAAAGATGTATTATTTTATCCTGGAAGCTATAGAAGACCCTATCAAATAGAAGAAACAGACAATGCAAATGTACTATTACGTGCAGAAGTTTTAAACAGAATAAATTCACGTAAAAAACCAGCAATAATTGTTACTTATCCAGATGCACTTTTTGAAAAAGTAGTAACAAGAAAAGAACTAGAAAAAAACACCTTAAAAATTGCAGTTAATGATAACTTATCAATCGATTTTGTAAATGAAGTTTTATTTGAATATCAATTTAAACGTGTAGATTTTGTAACAGAACCTGGAGAATTTTCTGTTCGTGGAGGAATTGTAGATGTATTTTCATTTTCAGCCATGATGAACCTTACAGAATAGAGTTTTTTGGAGATGAAGTAGATAGCATCAGAACCTTTGATGTAGAAACACAACTCTCAACAGATCAAATTAAAAAAATTAGTATCATTCCAAATGTTGAGAATAAATTCTTGGATGAAAAAGAGAAAGTTTTTTAAAATATATTGCTTCTAAAACAGTAGTGTTTGTAAAGAATTCTGAGTTGTTATTTTCAAGAATTGACAAATTGTTTTACTAAAGCAGAAGAAGCTTTTGAAACCTTATCAAAAGAGATTAAACATGCATAAACCAATTGAATTATTTTGCAATGCAGAATTGCTTAAAAAACAATTACTGGATTTTACTTTAGTTGAGTTTGGCCAATCTGCTTACTTCTGTCATTCTAAACAACGTGAAGAATCTCAATTAATTGAATTCAATACAACACCTCAACCATCTTTTAACAAACAATTCAATTTATTAATTGATAATTTAAATAAGAATCATGATAAAGGATATACCAATTATATTGCTTGTGTAAGTGAACAACAAGCAAAACGATTTCATGATATTTTTGATGATGTTACATCATGAAGTCAAACAATACAAAACCATAACACTTTCTCTTACATCAAGGGTTTATTGATCATGAAAATAAAATTGCTTGCTATACAGATCATCAAATTTTTGAACGGTATCATAAATTTCAATTTAAAAAGTGGATATGCTAAAAAACAAGCAATAACTTTAAAAGAACTTAACCAAACTTGAAATTGGTGATTATGTAACCCATATTGATCATGGAATTGGAAAATTTGGTGGATTACAAAAAATTGATGTAGAAGGTAAAAAACAAGAAGCTATTAAACTGGTTTATGGTGAACGAGATATTTTTATATAAGCATTCATTCGTTACATAAAATTTCCAAATTTAATGGTAAAGATGGCAAACCTCCTAAAATTTATAAATTAGGTAGTAATGCCTGGAAAAAACTTAAACAAAAAACAAAATCCAGAGTTAAAGAAATTGCGTTTAATCTAATTAAACTTATGCAAAACGAAAACTAAAAAAAGGATTTCAATATAATCCAGATACTTATTTACAACAGAATTAGAAGCCTCTTTTATTTATGAAGATACACCAGATCAAATTACTGCAACTGAAGATGTAAAAGCAGATATGGAAAGTGAACAACCAATGGATCGACTTGGTTTGTGGTGATGTTGGTTTTGGTAAAACCGAAGTTGCTATTAGAGCAGCTTTTAAAGCAGTTGATAATGGTAAACAAGTAGCTATTTTAGTTCCTACAACCATTTTAGCTTTTCAACATTTTAAAACTTTTACTGAACGATTAAAAGATTTTCCTGTAACTGTAGATTATCTAAACCGTTTTAGAACTGCAAAGCAAAAAAGAGAAACACTTGAGAAAGCTTGAAAAAGGCCATGTTGATATTATAATTGGAACACATCAATTGGTTAATAAAAATGTAAAATTTAAAGACTTAGGATTACTAATTGTTGATGAAGAACAAAAATTTGGTGTTGCAGTAAAAGAAAAACTAAAAACCATAAAAGAAAATGTTGATATACTAACATTAACGCAACACCAATTCCAAGAACGTTACAATTTAGTTTAATGGCAGCAAGAGATTTATCAGTCATTACACACCTCCACCAAACAGGTATCCTATAGAAAGTCATGTAATTCGATTTAGTGAAGAAACCATAAGAGATGCCATTAGTTATGAAATTCAACGTGGTGGACAAATCTTTTTTATTCATAACAGAATTGAAAATATTAAAGAAGTTGCAGGAATGATACAACGACTGGTTCCTGATGCTAAAATTGGTATTGGACATGGGCAAATGGAAGGCAAAAAACTGGAGACACTTATGTTAGCTTTTATGAATGGTGAATTTGATGTTCTTGTTTGTACCACAATTAGTTGAAAGTGGTTTGGATGTTCCCAATGCCAACACTATATTTATTAATAATGCAAATAATTTTGGACTTGAGTGATTTACACCAAATGCGAGGTCGTGTAGGAAGAAGTAATAAAAAAGCATTTTGTTATTTCATAACTCCAGAATATTCTGCCATGACTGCTGATGCAAGAAAACGTATTACGGCTTTGGAGCAGTTTACAGAATTAGGAAGTGGTTTCAACATTGCCATGAAAGATCTGGAAATTCGTGGCGCTGGTGATTTGTTGGTGGTGAACAAAGTGGGTTTATAAATGAAATTGGATTTGATACCTATCAAAAAATATTAAACGAAGCCATTGAAGAATTAAAAGAAAAAGAGTTCAAAGATCTTTATAAAGAAGACTTATCAAAACCAAAACAATATGTAAAAGACATTACCATTGATACAGATTTTGAACTTCTTTTCCCTGATGATTATGTTAATAATATAGCCGAAAGACTCAATTTGTATACTCAACTTAATAATATTAAAACGGAAGATGAATTAATTAAATTTGAATCTGAAATTATAGATCGTTTTGGTGAACTACCTACTCAGGTAGTAGACCTTCTTAATAGTGTAAAAATTAAATGGATTGCAACTAAATTGGGATTGGAAAAGGTTGTTATGAAGCATAATAAATTAGTCGGTTATTTTATCGCTGACCAACAAAGTTCATTTTATCAAAGTGAAAACTTTACAAGAGTCTTGAACTTCATTCAAAACAATCCAAAAGCATGTAAAATGAAAGAAAAGCAAACCAGGATAGGTCTGAGATTATTACTTACTTTTGAGAAGATAAATTCTGTAGATCAAGCGCTTAAAGCCTTACAGCCCATTTTGGCTTAATTCTTGTTTTATTAAAATAAAACCTAAAAAAATGACTAAAAAACTACTTTTTATATTAACTCTATTACCAAGCTTCTTATTAGCTCAATACAGTATAAAAGGCACTTTTACACCAGCCGAAGAATATAAATGGATAATATTATATAAAGTTACTCCTACTACTTCTGTTTACGTAGATAATGCAGAAATATCCGAAGATGGTAGCTTTAAAATTGCTTTAGATTCCTCTGCCGCAAAGGGTGTATACAGAATCGTATATGCTGTGCCTCAGGAAGAATTTAACTTTGATCTGATATATAACAGAAAAGAAGATGTTGAATTAACTTTTAGTCAGGAAAAAGGTGTTGAGTTTTTAAAATCCAATGAAAATAAATTATTGTCATCTTATGCTAAGAGCATGATGATGGTTAACGAAACTATCAATAGTTTTTATTCCAAGAACAGCAAAGATAAAAAGTCCTTTAAACATATTTTTAATACCTTAAACGAAGCTCAAAATAGTTTTGAAGAAGCGTCTCAAGGGACTATTGCTAATCATTTTATTAGAGCTAATTCACCTTATATTCCAGATAGTTTTGAAGACGTTAGAACCTATTCAAAAAATTTAAGAAACAACTACCTAAAACATGTAGATTTTAATGAACCTGTTCTACAAAGTTCAGAATTTTTAATAGAAAGAATGTTGGGATATGTGTTTGGCATGACATCTAATCCAGATGATCCGGATGCTTTTAAAGCCAATGTTGATGATATAGTAGAAGCCATTAAATCAACACAGCTCGATTACCAAAAGACCTTATTGGAAATTCTTTGGAACCAGTTTGTCGATATTGAAAACGAAATGATGGCAAACCATGTCGCTATTAATTATTTGTTGCCAATTTCAAAAGAGCTTAAGGATGATGAATTAACAACTAAATTAATAGTTTATAAGGATACATCTATTAATGCTGTTGCTCCGGATTTTTCATTTACTATAGTAAATAAGGAAGGAGACAAAGAAACAAAAAAACTTAGTGAATTGGATTCAGCCAAGCGTTATGTTGTTGTATTTTGGAGTAGTTCCTGTAGTCATTGTTTAGAAGAATTACCTGTATTAAAAAAGAAAACAGACTTATTAAAAGAAGGAGATACTCAAGTAATTGCAATTGGCCTGGAAGATGAACCATACAATTGGAATAGTGAAACAACCTACTATCCAAATTTCATCCATGTTTACGGTGAAGGAAAATGGGATAATCCAATAGGAAACAGCTATGGTGTTAGCGCGACTCCAACTTATTTCGTGTTAAATGAGAACAAACAAATAGTAGCAAAGCCTTATGATTTTGAAGTACTTAAAAAATTTTTGGAAGAGAACCCTGTAGAAAATTAATCACTTTGTCATTTCGAGCGCAGTCGAGAAATCTCAAATCTCGTCATTTAAAAATTTAAGATAAAGGTTTTTACTTTTGATTAAAGCTTCCTTTTTATCTCTTCGCCATTTCTTTATTTGCTTTTCCCTTTTTAATAACATCTTCAACTTTAAAACAATGTTCGTAAAAAATTAAGTACTTGCATTTGTACTTATGAGAAAAAGATTTAGAATGTGCTTCCGGATTATTATGAAAATAGAGTCTTTCTTATAAGTTATTAGTTACACCAATATATAAAACCGTTTTAACCTTGTTTGTTAAGATATAGACATAATAATTATGATTGCCTAAAGTTGCATACATCCGAATTTCGATTATTTTAATTTAATTGAGATTCCTTCATTTCAGTCGGAATGACAATCAAAAATGATAAAACGCATTTTCCAAATGTTCGATTTCAAAGGATTTCCCCTTTTTCACTATTGCGATAATATCAAAACGTACCTCAACATCTAATCCGTTAATCGTGACATATTCATCAACAGCTTTTACCAAGCGTTGAATTTGTTTTGGTTTTACAAAATCCTGAGGGTTACCAAAATCTATACTTGATCTTGTCTTAACTTCTACTATTGCCAAAATTTCTTTCTTCTTTGCTATAATATCAACTTCCGCCTTATCAAATCGATAATTTCGTTCAATAATTTCATATCCTTTCTTACTCAAAAAATTTACAGCGAGCTGCTCTCCTTTTTTACCAAGTTCATTGTGTAGCGCCATTATTATTCAAATTTTAATGATGACTTTTCATTACCTACTTCCAACTTAGCTGTTCTGCCAAAAATTAAAGCTCTGTTATCATCAATATGTCCTGCAGGGAAACCTAAGCAAATTGGGAAAATAAAATCTTTACAAACATCCAGAATGATCTCTTCTCCAGTTTTTCCAAAAGGAATGGTATTGTCATTCATCTCCGTCATACTTCCTACAATCAAGCCCATTAAATTATCAAAATAACCGTTACGCTTCAGGTTCTGCAACATTCTGTCTAAATGATACAAGTACTCATCCAGATCTTCAATAAATAGAATTTTGTCTGTTGTATCAATACTTGTACTCGATCCCAATAAACTATAAAGCATACTTAAATTACCTCCTACTAATGGTCCAGTTGCACTACCTGGTTTGTTCAATTTATCTGATTTTATTGAATAGCTCAGAGCATTACCAAACAGCCCATCTTTTAAACTATTTAAAGATTCTGAGCTACACTTTTTAATATCAATTGGCATAGTTGAGTGCAAAGTTTCAAATCCTAAATTATTAATATGACTATGCAAAACGGTTACATCACTATAACCAACAATCCATTTTGGGTTTTCTTTAAACTTTGAAAAATCTAAATAATCAATCATTCTGACTGTCCCATAGCCGCCACGAGCACACCAAATTGCCTTGACCTTACCATCATGCAACATCTTTTGAAAATCTGTTATTCGATCTTCATCGGTTCCTGCAAATTGATTGTTCTCTAAACCAATGGTCTTACCTATTTTTACATTTAATCCCCAACTTTCAAGCAATTCTATTGCAGGTTTGATCTCTTCTATAGAAATTTTTCTGGCAGTAGAAACTATAGCAACTGTGTCGTTTTTTTGTAAATATTTGGGTGTGATCATCCAATTTAATTGAAACAACAAAATACATATTTTCTCAATAGGTTTCTGTATTTTTGCTTCTTAATAATTTCAAGGAATGAATACACCAAAACGATATACTATTACTGCTGCTTTGCCTTATACCAATGGTCCGATTCATATTGGTCATTTGGCCGGAGTGTATGTTCCTGCAGATATCTACGCTAGATATTTACGGTTGACAGGAAAGGATGTAGCCTTTATTTGTGGTAGTGACGAACATGGTGTACCTATTACAATAAAAGCAAAAAAGGAAGGTGTTTCACCTCAGGATATCGTAGATAAATATCACACGATAATTAAAAAATCTTTTGAAGATTTTGGAATTACTTTCGATAATTATTCGCGCACATCCGCAAAAATTCATCATGATACTGCTTCAGAATTTTTTAAAACCTTGTACAAAAAAGATGAATTTGTTGAAGAGACACAGGAACAGTTGTACGATGAAGAAGCCAATCAATTTCTTGCCGACCGATTTGTAATTGGAACTTGCCCAAAATGTGGTAATGAAGAAAGTTATGGAGACCAATGTGAAAATTGTGGAACCAGCCATAATGCAACAGATCTAATCAATCCGAAATCTGCAATAACAGGAAATACACCTTCATTAAAGCAAACAAAACATTGGTATTTACCTCTTAATAAACACGAAGATTTTCTAAAAGAATGGATCTTAAAAGATCATAAAAAAGACTGGAAACCTAATGTATACGGTCAGTGTAAATCATGGATAGATGATGGATTACGACCTCGTGCAGTAACCAGAGATTTGGATTGGGGAATTCCTGTTCCGCTTCCAGATGCAGAAGGAAAAGTTCTTTATGTTTGGTTTGATGCACCAATTGGGTACATTTCATCAACCAAAGAATGGGCTCAACGAGTAGGAAAAGATTGGGAGCCCTACTGGAAAGATAAAGACACCAAATTAGTTCATTTTATTGGTAAGGATAATATTGTATTTCATTGTATCATTTTCCCAGCAATGTTAAAGGCAGAAGGTTCCTATATATTACCAGATAATGTTCCTGCAAACGAGTTTTTGAATTTAGAAGGTAATAAATTATCCACCTCAAAAAACTGGGCAGTTTGGTTACCTGAATATCTCAAGGATTTCCCAGATAAGCAAGATGTGTTACGATATGCATTAACTGCTAATGCTCCAGAAACAAAGGATAATGATTTTACGTGGAAAGATTTTCAGGCAAGAAACAATAATGAATTGGTTGCGATATTCGGAAATTTTATAAATCGTGTGGTTGTGCTGACTAATAAATATTACGATGGAATTGTTCCTTCCCCTAATGCACTTTCAAAAGAGGACAAAGAAATAATAGCAGCCATAAAGGCCTATCCAGAAGTTATTTCAAGTTCCATTGAACGATACAGGTTTAGAGAAGCATTAAGTGAATTGATGAATTTAGCTCGTCTTGGAAATAAATATCTTGCCGATGAAGAGCCCTGGAAAGTCATTAAAGAAGATGAAGCTCGAGTACAAACCATAATGTATGTTGCACTTCAAATTGCTAGCGCTTTAGCAACGTTATGCGAGCCATTTTTACCATTTACGTCAAATAAATTAAAGAAGATTCTTCGTTTCACTCAGAATGACAATAAAGAAACCGAATGTCATGCTGAGCTAGCCAGCACTGAGCGCAGTCGAAGTGAAGCATCTAATTGGAATGACATTTCATCTAATAAATCTTTGCTTCCCGCAGGACACCAAATAGGAAAAGCCGAATTACTTTTCACTAAAATAGAAGACAAGGACATTCAGGCACAATTGGATAAACTAGAAGCTAGTAAAAAAGCCAACGAAGCTGCTAACAAAACATTAGAACCACAAAAAGACATCATAACGTTTGATGATTTTACCAAATTAGATATTCGAGTTGGTACTATTCTGGAAGCCGAAAAAATGCCAAAAACCAAAAAATTATTGGTTTTAAAAGTGGATACAGGAATTGATGTTAGAACAATTGTTTCTGGAATTGCTGAAAGTTTTACTCCAGAAGAAGTGATTGGAAAACGAGTAACGGTTTTAGTAAATTTAGCTCCAAGAGCTCTGCGAGGAGTGGAAAGTGAAGGTATGATCTTAATGACCGAAACTCCAGAAGGCAAATTGGTTTTCGTGAATCCTGATAACACCAAAGTCGAGAATGGTTTAACTATAAGTTAGAAAAAGCATTTAATAATTAATCTTTTATAAACAATCTAAACTATCAGTATTTTCGTATATCATATATGTAAACCACCCAAAATGAAAAAAACAACATTATTACTTGCGTTAATAATAGCCTTAAGTTCTTGTAGCGCATCAAAAACAGTTAGAACCTCTAAAAAAATTATTAAAGGGGACTGGACATTAAGCTCGATTAATTACAGTCAAGCCGGAACGTTTAATGTATCATTATTAGATGATGCTTCTAAAGACTGTTTTGAAAATAGCTCGTGGAAATTTATCCCAAATAATAATACAGGAACATATACCATAAATGGCACAAATTGTTCTGTAGGAGAACGTAGTTTTATTTTCACAATTCAGGAAGTTGACCCTAATACTGGACTCTACGATTTTTTACTTAAACCAACTAACGATAAAGGTAAATCTGAAACAAATCAAGGTTTTAGGCTACAGTTAACCCAATTATCTGATACAGATATGCAGTGGCAACAAACGCTTCCGTTAGAAGGAAAGCCATTTAAAATAAATATGAATTTTACTAAAACTCAAAACTAATGAATACTCAAATCAAAAAATTAGGTCTAATCATATTGGCACTTACATTTGTTTTTGCTTTTACAAACTGCAAGACCATTCAAAATGCAAATAACAAACAAAAAGGCGCTGTAATTGGCACAACTGGAGGCGCTGTGTTAGGAGCCATTATCGGAAATAATGTAGGCAAAGGCGGAAATGGAGAATTAGGAGCAGTTATTGGTGGCGTTGTTGGCGGTACAGCTGGTGTACTAATAGGAAACAAAATGGATAAACAAGCGCAAAAAATTGAAGAAGAAATTCCAGGTGCAAAAGTAGAGCGAGTTGATGATGGTATTGTCGTTACATTTGATGAAAATAGTGGAGTCTATTTTGATACCAATAAGTATAATATAAATGGAGCATCTCAAGAATCGTTAAACAAGCTTATAGGTGTTTTTAAAGAGTATACTGACACCAATATTCTTATAGTTGGGCACACAGATAGTGTTGGTGCAGAAGATTATAACATGACATTGTCTAAAAATCGAGCTTATGCTGTCACAAATTATTTAATAAATAATGGTGTAAGTAGTGGCAGATTAAATACAAATTGGTTTGGAGAATCCCAACCGACAAACGACAATTCTACCGCAGAAGGTCGTGCAAAAAACAGGAGAGTAAATGTTGCTATTCTCCCCAATCAAAAAATGATTGATGATGCTAATCAACAGTCAGGAGGGAATTAAAATTTTTATTAAAAAGATAAAAATATTCAATTGAGTTTAAATATATTACAGACCTTATAATACTAAATTTATAAGGTCTTTTTTTTATGCTAAAATATATTATTTCCCAAACTCAACTTCCTGAAAGTAGTGTTAAAAACACCATTGCATTACTTTAATGAAGATTGTACTATTCCTTTTATTTCGAGATATAGAAAAGAACGAACAGGTAATCTGGATGAAGTTCAAATTGGAGATATTGTAAAATACAAAGAACAGTTTGAAGCACTTGAAAAACGTAAAATTGCCATTTTAAAAGCGCTTGAAGAACAAGAAGTTTTAACATTAGAATTAAAAGATAAAATCGATCAGACTCAAGACCTAACAACGCTTGAAGATTTATACTTACCATACAAAAAGAAGCGCAAAACCAAAGCAGAAACAGCACGAAAAAATGGATTAGAGCCTTTGGCTAAAATCATTATGTGACAAAATGCGAATGATATTGAATCGATAGCTTATAAATATATAAAAGGTGATGTCAATTCGGTTGAAGAGGCTTTGGAAGGTGCTCGACATATTATTGCAGAATGGATTAATGAGCGCTTTAGATATTAGAAACAACATTCGTTATCAATTAGAAAAATTTGCAACGATAAACACCAAAGTTGTAAAGACTAAAGTGGAGGATGAAAAAGCTCAAAAATTCAGAGATTATTTTGATTGGAGCGAATCCTTAAGTCGAATTCCATCACACAGATTATTAGCTATTTTAAGAGCAGAAAACGAAGGGTTTATTCGAGTAAAAATTGAGATTGATGATGATAGAGCATTAGCTAAAATTGAAGATAGAATCATTCGTTCTAACAATGCTTGTTCAGAACAAATAGAACTTGCCATTGCTGATGCTTACAAACGTTTGTTATTTCCATCATTATCCAATGAAGCATTACAAATTGCCAAAGAAAAAGCAGACGAATCTGCCATTAATGTTTTTGCAAAAAACCTAAAACAATTGTTATTAGGTTCACCTTTAGGAGAAAAACGTGTATTGGCTATCGATCCTGGATTTAGATCAGGTTGTAAAGTGGTTTGTTTAGATGCTCAAGGCGATTTAAAATACAACGAAACCATTTATCCGCATCCTCCAAAAAATGATAGTCAATAGGAGCGATGAAAAAAATCAGTTCTTTAGCTGATGCTTACAAAATTGAAGCCATTGCTATTGGAAACGGAACAGCATCACGAGAAACCGAATCGCTAATCAGACGTATTCGATTTAAAAATGATATTCAGGTTTTTGTGGTGAGTGAAGCTGGAGCAAGTATTTATTCAGCATCTAAAATTGCTCGTGAGGAATTTCCAAATTACGATGTTACGGTTCGTGGTTCGGTATCTATTGGACGACGTTTACAAGACCCTTTAGCAGAATTAGTAAAGATTGATGCCAAATCGATTGGAGTTGGACAATACCAACACGATGTAGACCAAACCAAGCTTAAAACCAGTTTAGATACTGTTGTAGAGAGTTGTGTAAATGCAGTTGGTGTAAACATCAATACAGCGAGTAAATCCTTGTTAAGTTATGTGTCTGGAATTGGACCAAAACTAGCTGAAAACATTGTGGATTACAGAAGTGAACAAGGTTCCTTTTCATCCAGAAGTGAAATTAAAAAAGTACCTCGATTAGGTGATAAAGCCTTTGAGCAAGGAGCAGCCTTTTTAAGAATTAAGGATGCTAAAAATCCGTTGGATGATTCTGCTGTACATCCAGAACGTTATAATTTGGTGAATCAAATTGCCAAAGATGAAGGTAAAACCATTTCAGAATTAATTGGCAATAAAGAGTTACTTCAAAAAATAGATTTAAAAAAATATTGCACAGATTCGGTTGGATTACCAACCCTTGAAGATATTATCAAAGAACTCGAAAAACCAGGATTGGATATTCGGGAGCAAGCTAAAGTGTTCACTTTTAATCAAAATATAAGAACCATAAACGATTTGCATGAAGGACAATTACTTCCTGGAATTGTCAACAACATTACCAACTTTGGTTGCTTTGTAGATATTGGTATCAAAGAAAGTGGTTTAATTCATGTGTCGAATTTAGCTGATGCTTTTGTTAGTGATGTAAATGAGCATGTGAGTCTGCATCAACAAATAATTGTAAAGGTATTAGATGTCGATATTCCAAGAAAACGTATCCAGTTGAAGTTGCATAAACAAAATTCATAAAGTATGGACATCTGTCACCTCGAGCATTACCGAAAGTAAAATGTATTTTACTTGAAGGTAGCAAGATAACTTGTCGAGAGGTTTTCAAAATCATTTTAGGTCTCGACTGCGCTCGACCTGACAATAAATTTAATTCCAAACAGGGACAACACATCGTTCATCCAGATTATTTAACAATTTCTGAATTCCTTTAACCACACTTTGTTGCATGATTTTTGAATCTTGTTTATGGCATTGCAAACAAGCTCCAATCATTAAAATTTGCTTTTGTTCTTCAACAGAAAAAGGTCTGAAATCAGATCGTGTAGAATTTTTGGTTTTTGCATCAACTTCCTGTAAAAAAGGAATCCAAGCATCTTCTGGAAGACTATCATTTTCATTTAAGGCATACTCTGGAGTGAATTTCCATTTAGCGGAGTCAATATTAAAACTTAAGTTTCCCTTTCCATATCCAATGGCTTCCGAATTTAAATGACAGGATTTACAATCTCTTACTTTTGTTGATGTAGTGTGAGGTGAATTTGGAGCATACAAGCGATGGAAGGATACATCTTCACCAATTTCTTTTCCTTCAAAACTGCCTTTATCAATAGTTAGAATCATTCCGGGAACTGCAGGCTCAATATGTTTTCCTTCTGAATTTTCTCGAATTCCCAAAGAAGGTTGAGATGATGAAAACTCTGCAACATATTCTTTCCATTGCCCTTTTACATAGCGTCTATCCAATAAATCAAAAGCTCTTGTTTCTTTTTCATCAAATTGATTATGGCATCCTATGCATTTAGTTGTCCACATCGAATGACAGGTTGAGCAAGCCATATCTTTATGAGCTTCGTCTCTGGAACAGACTTCAGATTGTGGTTTCAATTCATGTAATTTTCCATCTTTTTTACCTATTAAAAAAGCTTGTCCTAACGAGTCTATAAAAGTGTTCACTAAAGGATGTCCTCCTTTTTCAACAGAAATAATTTGTTTATCAGTATGCTTATAATCCCTATGTAAAAATACCAGCATACTTTCGGTATCTAACGAATCGTAAGGTATCGTATTTGGTTTTTCCTTAAAATGACAATCAGAACACTGTAATTTTACAGCTTGCTCTTCATGTGTGTATAATGTTCCATCTCCCATAACTTCGTGTGACGAATGGCAATCGATACATAACATGCCTTTAGAATGATGTACATCTTCTTCAATATATTTATACACCCGTTTATCTTCTAAAACCCTGTAACCATCTTTATTAACAACATCATTTTCATCCAACAAGGTTTCCTGCCAACCTTCATAATTTGTAGAAATTCTACTGGATCGACTATGGCATCCAAAACAATGTTCATTGGTTACAAAAATATTGGTTGCAGGATGACTAAGAGGTAATTCTTTTTTGTTAGATGATAAATAGTTTTCTAAATCCATTTTAGAAGCTTCATCATAATTTAAATGGCAAGCATTGCAACCTCCACCTCTACTCAATTGAGTGATTTCACCAAACTCGGTTTTCTCTGCTCCTAAATGGCAATTGGCACATAAATCTCGCAAGTGCTTATCTGATGCTGAACTTTTAATTTCCTTTATATGATAATGATAATCCGGACTATCAGCTTCATCAAAAACATATTTATCAACAGCAACCAATCCACTATTTGTAGTCATCAAGGAATTTTCGATCTTTTTTAATTCATTCGGATGACATTTACCACAGGTTTCGGCAGCATCAGATAAATTTCCGGGAATTAACACCATGCCTTTATGGGAATCGTCTTTATCCAAGGTGGTTGCATCACCCAAATGACAACTCGTACAGCCTATCAATTCAGGATTGTGATATTTCGAATATCCTTTGGTGTTCGCATGACAATGTAAACAAGATTCATCAGAAGGAACATCAACACTAACATATTCGGTTTCAGTTTTAGATGAATAAAAAATGGAATCCCTTTTAATCCAAAAAAATAGTGCAACAATCAGTACAATAAGGACTGATATTAGCCAATATTTTGAATTTTTCCACTTCATCAAGATTAATTTAGCTCAAAATTACAATAATTAATATTTAGAATTTTTCTAAAACAGAATTCAATCACTTTAGTAACAAGTACTAAAAAACTCAATGTGACCAATGTTACTAATCATCAAAGGATATATGACTTTTATCATTATCTGAATTTTCACCTGTAAATACCTTTACCTAAGTAAAAATCAAATAAACTTATGTCAACTTCAAGAAGAAAATTTATTAAAATTTCTGCTTTGGGTTTAGGAGGCGTTGCAGCATCTGCAAGCGCCATTAATTTGTTTGGAGCCAATACGTATTTAGAAGATGTTGTTAAGGAAAGTATTGCCAAAAAACTTAAAAGAACTCCAACCTATTGCGAAGTTTGTTTTTGGAAGTGTGCAGCCTGGGCTCATTCTGACGACCAAGGAAATATTCAAAAAATAATAGGTAATGATACTGACCCTCATTGTTATGGAAGATTATGTCCTCGAGGAACTGGTGGTGTTGGAATGTATTCCGATGAAGACCGTTTGAAAACCCCTTTAATCAGAACAACTGTTGATGGTGAACAAACCTTTAGAGAAGCATCATGGGATGAAGCACTTGATCTTATTGCTTCAAAATTCAAGGATGTTAAAGAAACTTATGGAGCTGAATCCTTTGCCCTAATAAAACATGGTTCTCCAGGTTCTCATTTAGAGCATTTATTTAAAGCATATGGCTCCGATACTATTGCAGAACCAGCTTATGCCCAATGTCGCGGTCCAAGAGAGACTGGATTTGCATTGACCTATGGTTCCTGGGTTGGTTCACCTGAGCCTACTGATATACGTGACACAAAATGTTTGGTGTTGATTGGTTCTCATATTGGTGAGAATATGCACAATACACAAGTCCAGGAAATGTCTGACGCTATTGATAATGGTGCAACAATAATTACAGTTGATCCTAGATTCTCTACTGCAGCAAGTAAATCGCAACATTGGTTAGCTATTAAACCAGCCACTGACATTGCTTTAATGTTAGCATGGATGAATGTATTGATTGAAGAAGGCTTATATGATGAAGAATATGTAAAAAAATATGCTAACGGATTCAATGAACTTAAAGACCACGTCTTGAATTTCACACCAGAATGGGCTTATGGTATTACAACCATTAAACCAGAAGAAATCAGAAAAACTGCAAGAGCAATGGCGAATGCAGCGCCTTCCGTAATCATACATCCTGGTCGTCATGTAACTTGGTATGGAGATGATGCACAACGTGCAAGAGCAATGGCAATATTGAATGCCTTATTAGGTTCTTGGGGACGACGTGGTGGATTCTACTTTAAAGAAAAAATTAGTGTTCCTAAATTTCCTCATCCAAAATATCCACATCCTAAATGGGATTGGAAAGATATTGGAGAAAAATTTCCATTAGCTCAAATGGGAATCACGACTGAAGTCATGAAATGCGCTATTCCAAGTGAAGGATAATAAATACCCTGTAAAAGCTTTAATGGTTGCAGGTACAAACATTACTAAATCTATTCCTAATAAAAAATTATTAGAAGAAGCTATAGACAATCTTGAATTTATGGTTGTTATGGATACTATGCCAATGGACGTTACCGGTTATGCAGATGTTGTTCTACCGGAATGTACTTATTTAGAACGTTATGATGGTATTCGCTCTGCAACAAACAGAGAGCCTTCTATTGCAGTTAGAGTTCCTGCTGTTAAACCAAAATACGATTCTAAACCAGGTTGGTGGATTGCCAAACAAATTGGTGAACGTATCGGTTTAGGCGAATATTTTAAATATGATGATTTTAAAGAAGTTATAGAATGGCAATTGGAAAAAATGGGTACTTCTTTAGAAGAAATGAACAAAATTGGAGTGAAAAATTTCCCTCGTAAATCTGGTCCTTTATATTTAGAAGAAGGTAAAGATTACGAATTCCCAACAGCAAGTGGCAAAATTGAATTGTATTCTAAAGAATTAAAAAGTTTAGGATTCGACCCAATGCCAGTTTACACCAAACATCCTGAACCACCTCAAGGTTTTTACAGATTAAATTATGGTAGAGCTCCTATGCATACCTTTAGTAGAACTGCTAATAATCCGAATCTAAATGATTTAAAAAGTGAAAATAACCTATGGGTAAATCCTAAAGTTGCAAGAATTCTTGGTATAAAAACTGGACAATATGTTTGGTTAAGAAATCAGGATAAAATTACCTCAACATTCTCAATAAAAGTTAGGGTTACCGAACGAATTCGTTGGGATTCTGTGTATATGGTTCATGGTTTTGGTCATGATAATAAAAAATTGAGTAGAGCCTTTGGTAAAGGAATAAACGATACTCAACTGATTACAAAAGTTGCCATTGACCCAATAATGGGTGGAACAGGAATGAGAGGCAATTTTGTTGAAATTTTAACTGAAGATCCACATAAAACTAGTAGAGATATGAGATATGCAATGGTTATAGACACATTAAAATGTGTTGGTTGTAGCGACTGTGTTGTTGCTTGTCAAACAGAAAACAATGTACCTATTGGATATTGTCGAGATTGGATAACCGAAACAGTTGATGGGTCCTATCCAAATATTGAATTGGAACTAAAATCAGAACGATGCAACCACTGTGACAATGCACCTTGTGTAAGATGTTGTCCAACAGGAGCAAGTCATATTATAGATGGAGGAATTGTATTGGTAACACCTAACGAATGTATTGGTTGTGGTGCTTGTATAGAATCTTGTCCTTATGATGCTCGTTATTCACATCCGAAGGTTATGTAGATAAATGTACATTCTGTCATCATAGATTAGAAAAAGGTCAATTACCGGCTTGTGTATCTGTTTGTCCAACCAAATGTATGTATTTCGGAGATTTGGATAATCCAAATAGCGAAGTGTCCAGATTATTAAAGAACAGAAAGTATAAAACATTGGCACCAGAAGCTGGTACCAAACCACAAGTGTATTATTTAATTTAAGATTAAAATTATGCAAGAAGAAATTTTCGTAAGCGGAAGAAATATTCCTAATATAGATCCATCACTGGATATCTGGCATTGGCCAATTGGTCTTTATTTGTTTTTAGGTGGTTTAGCTGCTGGAATTATATTATTTGCTTCAGTTGTAACTGTACTAAACAAAGAAAAAGAGTATCCTACAGCAGTTAAATATGCGTCCATAATACCTCCGATCGCATTGTCTTTGGGTTTGATTGCTTTGATTTACGACTTAAAACACCCGCTTTACTCCTGGCAATTATACACAACAATTAGGTTAGAGTCGCCAATGTCGTGGGGAGCTTGGGTATTACTAATTGTGACACCTTTATCCTTTTTATGGGTATTCAGTTATTTTGCTGAATTATTCCCAAATTGGAATTTAAAATTTGATTTCCTGAAGAAGTTTGAACAATTCCTTAAGACTAATAGAAAAAATATGGCTTATGCTCTTATTCCTTTATCTATCATATTAGGTGTTTACACAGGGATATTACTTTCCGCATTTAATGCCAGGCCTTTATGGAATAATGCCATATTAGGTCCTTTGTTTTTAACATCAGGACTCTCAACTGGAGCTGCAACCATTATTTTATTGGCAAAAACTACTAAAGAGCGCCATTTGTTCAGCAAAGTGGATTTAGCATTGATTATAATAGAACTTGGTTTAATCATTCACATGATAATGGGAATGTATGCAGGTTCTGAGGTACAATTAGATGCAATGAATTTATTAATTGGTGGTGAATTTACCTTAATGTTTTTTGGCTTTGTAGTCATACTTGGACTGATTGTTCCTGGAATACTGGAAGCCTTGGAAATAAAAGGATATAAAATACCAGTTGCAATTCCGGCATTACTAATTCTAATTGGTGGGTTGATTTTCAGATTTGTAATGGTAGAAGCCGGACAAATAACACGATATCTTTATTAAAAAAGTTAATAATAATGGACTATAAAGAACAAAACAGACATGTATATTGGAATCCATATTTTGGAGGATTCCTGCTCGGTATATTGATCATTTTCACATTTTACATTACTGGAAGAGGCTTGGGAGCAAGTGGGGCGATGAAAAGTAGTGTAGTAACTATAGTAGATGACGTTTCGCATGAACACGCAGAGCAAAGTGCTTATTACAGCAAATTTATCGGTGGCGACAAATCTCCTATGAACAATTGGATTGTTTTCGAAACAATTGGTGTGCTCATAGGTGCTTTTATTTCTGGTGGTTTAGCTGGTAGAATTGGTTGGAGAGTACAACATTCTCCTAAAATCACACGAAAACGCCGTTTAATTTTTGCATTTAGTGGTGGTATCCTATTTGGGGTTGGTGCTCAAATTGCAAGAGGATGTACAAGTGGAGCCGCTTTAAGTGGTATGGCAGTATTATCAACAGGTGGATTTATAACCATGTTGGCCATATTTGGCACCGGCTATTTGTTTGCTTATTTCTTTAGAAAAAATTGGATATAAAAAATTAAAATTAAAAAAATTATGGGACCATTAATTCCTAACGGTATTATTTCTTTTGAATGGAGTAGCATCATAGCAATTGTAATTGGTATTTTCTTCGGATTTATATTAGAGGCCTCAGGTTTCTCATCATCCAGAAAATTGGCTGGTGTATTTTATGGATACGATTTTGCTGTATTAAAAGTGTTTTTTACAGCTGCAATAGTATCACTTATTGGTCTTTTATATATGGATTACCTTGGATATGTAGATATGAGTAGCCTATATGTTCATCCAACCTATTTATGGGGAGCAATTATTGGTGGTGTTATCATGGGTATCGGATTTGTGGCTGGAGGATTTTGTCCCGGGACAAGTTTATCTGCAGTAGCCATTGGTAAAATAGATGCCATAGCTAATGTAATTGGCATCATGGTTGGTATATTTATTTTTTCAGAATTATATACTTTTTTTGAACCTATTTATAATGGTTATTTCCAGGGAAACATAACATTAGTAGATTCCTTAGGTGTAAATCCATACTGGTTTGTATTCATATTAACAATATTCGCTGTAATTATGTTTGCAGCATCTGATATGATTCGAAAACGAGTGAAAAAAGTATTTTACTAATAATTTAAATTACGTAATATGGTAAATAGAAAATTAGTTAAATTTTTATCTTTTAGATATGTAATTCTTGCAGTAATATTAATAGTATTGGCTGGTGGTTTAGTTTTATTGCCTAAGTATGAAAAACATGAAGGAATCAGCCCAGAAAATCTATTGGCAAATGCAATTAGTCCTGAAAGATACATTAGTACTGATGAACTTGCAGATAGAATCATAAATCAAGATCCTTCATTATTGTTAGTAGATGTAAGAGATGAAAACAACTTTAATAAATACACTTTGCCTAATGCTGTAAATATTCCTTTAAACAAAGTATTGGATGAAGATTCCCAACCTTATTTAAATCAGAAGGCATATGATGTTGTTTTATTTTCAAATGACAATTTCAAATCCGACCAAGCTTGGATATTATGCAGCCGTTTAGGTTATGAAAATCTTCATGTTTTAAAAGGCGGAATTAATGAATGGTTTAACACCATAATCAATCCAAAAGAACCAACAGAAAATATGGCCTCAAATGAGTTTGAATTGTACACATTCCGAAAAGCGGCAAGCATGTATTTTGGTGTAGCGTATCCTGAAAAAATAAAAAAACAACCTGCAGTTAAAAAATATGTGCCTGTAAAAGCAGCACCAACTCCAAAAAAAGTAGTTCCGGTTAAAAAGAAGAAAAAAATGCCTGTTGAAGGTGGTTGTTAGATTAGCTAAAAAATATCATTCTTATGAAAGAATTAGAAAAAACCAAACGAATATCTATAGCAGCAGTACTAACTATACTAGTGGTAATGATCGCACTTTTGTCTTATAAAAGACCGAAACATTTATATAGCGTAAACACACATGATACGTTAGAAAAAATAACCAATCTTAATTATTTTATTGCTCAAAATGAAATAGATAAAACTAATCACGTATTAGTTGATATAAGAAATCAATTTGATTACGATAAAGGTCATTTGGAAGGCTCTATCAATATAGCTTCTCCGGAAATTTTAAGTGAAGAAAATTCAGATCTATTTAGAGGGTTAAAGAAAGAAAACAAAACCATAGTTATGTATGGTAACAATCCAAGTGAAGCCATAACACCTTTTATGGTATTGTCTCAAATAGGATATGATAATATTAAGATTCTAACTATCGAGAATAGCTACCATCAAAATAAATTGGTTACAAAGGAAGCAACTTTAAATAATTCAGTTGCAGATATAAATGGGTTTATACAGGAGTCTATCAAAAAGAAAGAGGAAGCCATGAAAAAAGCTAAAGTTGTGAATAAACCAAAGCCAAAAATAGTACCTGCTCCTAAAAAAGTAATCCCAATAAAGAAGAAAAAGAAAATGCCAGTTGAAGGCGGTTGTTAAGCAAGTTTTTACTAACTTAAATACTCCTTTAAATATTAGTTATTTCTAATTTAAAATCATATCAAAATGCAATATGATGTAAAATTTATAAAGGATCAGTTAACTGAACATTTCAAAAATGTATTTGAAAAAAGCCTTATCAATGAAATATCTAAAAACAGCATCTATAAGACCTATGAAAAGGGTGAAATGCTGATTGACATTGGAGATGAAATGACCCATATTCCATTAATATTAAATGGCCTTATAAAAGTACTTAGGGAAGATCAGCATGAAGACGAAATATTACTTTACTTTTTAGAAGAAGGAGATACTTGTGCAATTTCATTTGTAAACTGTATAAACCAAAGTAAAAGTATGTTCAGAGTTTCAGTTGAAGAAGATACAGAATGTATTCTTTTCCCTGTTGCTAAAATTGAAGAATGGATCACAAAATATAAAACCTGGCGTGTCTTTCTTATAGATAGCTATCACAACAGGCTTCTAGAGCTGGGAGATGCTATAAGAAGTTTAGCTTTTCTTAAATTAGATGATCGCGTTTATAAATATTTAGCTAAACAAGTCGATCTGAAACATACCGGAAAACTTTCAATAACACATCAAGAAATTGCCAATGATTTACACACGTCTCGTGTTGTAGTTTCCAGATTATTGAAAGCACTGGAACATGAAGGAAAAATTAAACTTGGAAGAAACAAAATTGATGTTCTTGCATAGATATTTTCTAAAATCAAATATTCAAAATCTGACGTAATTTTAGAAGAATTTTAGTGGTGTGAATTATACAAAATTCTTCGGATTTCAATTTTTTAAATTCTTCAATTCAAAAATTGTATTAATCTTCAAAATTTACAATTAGACTAAATGAATGATTTCTATTTAAGTATTTGATATAGTGATATTTATAATACTTTTTCTAACGAAAATCAAATCTTTTTTCTTAGTAACAATTGTTACCAATGAATGTTACAAATGATACTGTGTAAACTAATTATGTATTACTGTAAGATGACAAAAGTCATATAAAACCTTTGCTTCCAAGCATAATTTTACATCAAGTAAAACAATTAATTTTTGAATTTTAAATAATCATAACATGAAAAAGTCAATCCTTTTTTTAGCAGCATTATTTATATCCTTAACAGCTTTAACAAGCAGTTATGCACAAACTGATAATCCTGCTACCAACACACCAGACGAATTTGAAACTCTGGTAAACTATCTAGAAAACAATACGAGCTTTATTAAAGGCGATTTGCCCATAATAATGGCCGATGAGCTTAAGAAAAATTTTAAAAACCCAAAATACCATATTGTAGATATAAGAACAGACAGTTGGTTCGAATATGGGCATATAAAAAATGCCGCTAATATTCCTTCATCAGATTTATTAAGTTATTTCGAATCCACCATTAATCCGGCAGATTTCGAGAAAATAGTTCTAATATGTTATTCTGGACAATCAGCTGCCTATTACTCTGGCTTATTGAGAATGGCCGGATTTGACAATGTTTTTAGTCTGAAATGGGGAATGAGTTCCTGGAGAGAAGATTTCGCTAATAATGCTTGGACTAAGAATACAAAAAGCTCATTCGCTGATCAGCTTGAAACAGTTGTTAATTCAAAACCGGAAATTGGAAGTCATCCAGTCTTGAACACCGGAAAAACTCAAGCTCAAGAGATCTTGAAAACTAGATTAGAAGAATTGTTTGCAACTCCTTACAAAGATTTTATTGTAAAATCTGAAGATGTATTCACAACTCCTGGAGATTATTTCGTAGTGAATTATAATAATGTCGATGTCTATAATAATGGACATATTCCTGGAGCTGTTCAGTACGAACCAGGATCTTCATTACTCGTTGAAACCGATCTTACAACATTACCAATAGATAAAAAGGTTGCCCTATACACCGCTACTGGACAGGAAGCAGCTTACCTCGTAGCATATCTAAATGTTTTGGGATATGACATGGGCAATATTGCTTACGGTGAAAATGGATTTATGAACGAAGTCCTTAAGGACAAAGGTTGGGATGCCTTTTCTAAAAAAGAAATTAACATGTTCCCGGTAATCGAATAACACAACAAATTAAATAACATAAACAAATAAATCATGAAAAAATTATCATTATTATTAATAGGATTATTACTTGTCCCTACTCTATTTACATCCTGTGACAGAGGAGACGACCCTGCAGACAATAATGTTGTCGCCACACCAGCATTTACTCTAATGACAGAGTATATGGTACAAAACAATCGTGATATCAATAACATTTTAACCAACACTGATAACCAAAAGTTCGTGGTTGGAGCTCCTGCAGCTGACGCTTTACAAACTTTCCTTGATACATATTATATCATGGATATACGAAGCAATACAGACTTTTTAACTGCACATATTGAAGGTGCTAATAATGTAGCATTCTCTGATATTCTTACTACAGCTACAACAACAACTAAACCAATATTGGTTGTATGCTATACAGGTCAAACAGCTTGTTATGCAACTGCTTTATTACGTCTTTATGGATACCCAAGCACAAGATCCCTTAAATGGGGAATGTCTGGATGGAATGCTTCAACAGCAGGACCATGGAACAGTAAAATAGGTAGTAATCTTGCAGATGGACACACAAACTGGACATATCAAGGTGCTCCAGCAAATTTAGTATTTGATGAACCAACAATTTCTACTACATTAACTGATGGTGAAGCTATTCTTAAACAACGCGTAGAGGCAGTTGTTGCTGCAGGATTCAGTGCTGCTACAGCAAGCGGATCTGATGTGTTAAACAATCCATCTCAGTACTTTATCAATAATTATTTTAGTGAAGGAGATTATACAGGGTTTGGGCATATTAATGGAGCATACAGAATATTTCCTTTAACTCTTGGAGATGATTCTTACTTAGGTTTAGATCCAGCCGCTAATGCGAAAGTTATAACGTATTGCTATACTGGGCAAACATCTGCAGTAATGACAGCTTGTTTAAGAGTTTTAGGTTACGATGCTTATACTATGACATTCGGTATGAATGGTATTTATAATACCAATCCTTCATGGACAACAAACCAATGGGGAGGCGATTCAAACCCAAAAGATTTACCAGTTTTTACAAACTAACAAGACCCTTAAAACAACAATATGAAAAGCATATTTAAATTGCTCATTTTAGTACTGCTGTTTAATTCTAATGCAGTATTCTCTCAAGGTTGTGATATAGACGATCCTACAAGCAGTGATGCTGAAGGTAATATGCCGAATATTAAATTATTTGGTTATATGCAACCTCAATATGATTATAATTTTACAGATGGTGATCAGGACAATACCATAAGATTCAAACGTGCTCGTTTAGGTGTTAGAGGTAAAGTATTAAATGATTTCTCATACTACTTTATGTTTGAAGCAAGTCCTTTTATTGGAGGAACTGCAGACACTTATTTAATGGATGCCTTTGTTACTTACGAGGCAGACAATTGGGCTCGGATCTCTGTTGGTACCTTTAAACAACCATTTAGTTTGGATGTTGCTACACCTTGTCACATGATCAAAACTATAGAGCGTTCTGTGGTCGCCGACCAATTGGTGGCACCTCAGCGTGACTTTGGTCTGGCAGTCTTTGGTGGCAACAAATTCAATAAGTTAAACTATTCTGTTGCTGTTATGAACGGTACAGGCCTTAACCAAGGTGATAATAACACCAAAAAGGATGTCATGGGTCGAGCCACTTATAAGGTTACTAATTATTTGACATTAGGTGGTAGCTTTAGATTTGGATACCCTATTCCTAATAACAATGAGGATGATCGATCGTCTTATGGTGGAGAGTTATTGTTAGAACTAGATAAACTGAGAGTTCAGGCAGAATATATCTATGATGAAGGTGCTTACTTCGCTGGCGCTGCCGGTGGGTGTGGTACTACTCCAATAGCTTTAGGTGAAAAGAGAGATGGAGCCTATATGTTGGCAACCTACGCTGTAAATGAAAAATTCGAACCTGTATTCAAATATGAATATTTCGATCCAGATATTGATTTGAAAGACAACATAGGTTATCTGGAAAGAATGACAATCGGGTTTAACTACTTTGTGAACAATAAAGTACGATTCCAGCTAAACTATCTGGCTAATATTGAGACAATTGCAAATGTAGACAACGATCAGTTATTAGCTCAGGTACAGATAAAGTTCTAATTTATTAATTGTTTTCACTGTATGAATTAAACTTAATTTTGAACTTAGGACCCTCTAACGAAAGTTAGAGGGTTTTTTCTTTAGTATTTTGTTACCTTTGTGTAAATAAATTGCATTTCATACAGTGATTACACAGGAACTAATTTTAAGGGAAAAATTGGCCGATTATTATTCTGATGTCTTTGAAGAAGAATTAATCGACGAAATTGTTAACGTAGGTCATTTTGATAAAGTTAAGAGTGGTGAACTTTTAATTGATATTGGATCAGAAATGACGCATATTCCTTTAATATTGGATGGCGTTGTTAAAATTATTAGACAGGAAAAAGAAGGTGAAGAAATAGTATTGTACTTTTTAGAACGTGGTGACACTTGCGCCATTTCTTTTGTAAACTGCATTAACAGAAAACAAAGCATGTTCAAAGGTGTTGTTGAACGCGATATTGAGGCAATATTCATCCCGGTGGAAAACATTGATAGTTGGTTAGCTAATTATAAATCCTGGCGACATTTTATTATAGATAGTTATCATTTTAGATTAATTGAAATGGTTGAATCTATCGATAGCTTAGCATTCATGAATATGAGTGAGCGATTACTAAAATATTTAACAGATAAGGTTAAAATTACTAATGATGTTGATCTGGAGATTACACATCAGGAAATTGCAAATGACATGAATTCATCCAGAGTTGTAATTACCAGAGTTATTAAGCAGTTACATGATGAGGGCAAGATCTTTTCTACTAGAAATAAAATTAAGGTATTAGAATTTCACGAATAACATATTTAATTCAAAAAAAAAGCCATTTTCTAGAAAATGGCTTTTTTATTTATTGATTTAATGTTTTACATGCCCTTGAGTTCAGTTAGTAATTCCTGGATCATAGCTTTAGCATCGCCAAACAACATGGATGTTTTTTGGTTAAAGAATAATTCATTATCTATACCAGCATAACCCGGATTCATACTACGTTTATTAATTATAATAGTCTTGGCATCTTCCACATCTAAAATAGGCATCCCATAAATAGGACTTGCCGGATTGTTATGTGCCGCCGGATTTACAACATCATTGGCGCCAACAACAAGTACTACATCCGTGTTTTTAAATTGAGGATTTATGTCATCCATGTCAATCAGTTTGTCATAATCTACATTGCTTTCCGCTAAAAGAACATTCATATGTCCTGGCATTCTACCAGCAACAGGATGAATAGCATAGGAAACTTCGACACCTTTTTTAGTTAAGAGCTCTTCTAATTCGTGAATGACATGTTGTGCCTGTGCAACCGCCAACCCATACCCTGGAACTATTACCACTTTATCAGAATAATTCATCATGACTGCTACATCACTTGCAGTTGCTTTTTTAATGGTGCCACCTGTTTTGCTTTCTCCTACAGCTCCAGCTTCTTCACCTCCAAAAGCTCCAAAAATCACACTTCCAAGAGATCTATTCATGGCAACACACATTGCAAAAGTTAGAATCAAACCAGCTGAGCCCACCAAAATACCTCCAACTAACATAACCATATTTCCATAAAGAATTCCTGTAATTGCCGCTGCAATACCAGTTAACGAGTTCAATAATGAGATTACAACTGGCATATCTGCTCCTCCAATAGGAATAACAAATAATATTCCATATACCAATGCAGCCAATAATAACAAATAAATTATAAAATTGCTGTCAGTACTACTCCATACAATATAAGCGCCGAAGACTAACAAGCCTAAAAAGAATACATTATTAATAATGTTATATTTAGGAAGCCTAATATCCTTCCACATTGTCCCATTTAATTTCGCCCATGCGATCATACTACCGGAAAAAGTTATACTACCAATGATAACTGCCGCAATTATGGTTATGATTTGTGTTGTATTACCCACATTACTTCCAAATTCAACAATTCCAATTAAAGCAGCACTAGCTCCACCAAATCCATTAAACAAAGAAACAAGTTCGGGCATTTTAGTCATTTCAACCTTTACTGATATTACCCATCCTATTATAGCCCCTAGTAAAATAGCAGCACCAATTAAATAATAAATGAACATAGGAACTTCTAGTTCATGTAAAAATATCGTGCCTATTATTGCTAGTCCCATTCCAGAAGCAGCAATTAAATTACCTTTTTTAGCAGTTTCGGGATGACCTAATAATTTCAACCCAATAATAAATGTAATTGTGGCTATCAGATATATTATACTTAAGGCTATATTCATTTTTTCTTCTTTTTAAACATTTGTAACATTCTATTGGTAACAGCAAAACCACCAACTACATTTATTATTCCTAAAACTACGGCTATAAAACCAAGAGATAAGGCAATGTAATTATCAGGGTCAGCATTCAGCATAACTAAAATTGCCCCAACAATTACTACTCCACTCAAGGCATTAGCGCCAGACATGAGCGGTGTATGCAAAACTGCGGGAATGTTCTTAATTACTTCGACTCCAATAAATATCGCTAAGATTAGGATGTAAATTAATTCGAGGTTATTCTTAATAAATTCTATAAATTCTGTCATATCTATTCAGTTTTTCCGTTTTGTCTTATTTCTCCGTTAAATACTATTACGGTTTCATCTGTGATCTCTTCCTCTAAATCCCATTTAAATTTATTGCCTTCCGTTAAATGAACCAAATAGTTGTACATGTTTTTAGCGTATAGATCACTCGCATTTGTTGAGACACTTTCTGGAGCGATAGTTGTTCCAAATATTTTCACACCATGCTTAATAACCTGTTTATTCAATTTACTCAACTCACAGTTTCCTCCTTGTGCAGCGGCAAGATCAATAATTACGGCTCCATTTTTCATTTGCTTAACCTGATCTTCTTTAATTAGTATTGGAGATGTACGTCCTGGAACCATGGCTGTAGTAATAACTAAATCTGCTTGAAATAAAGATTTATCAACTGCTTCTTGTTGTCTTTTTGCATAATCTGCTGAAGCTTCTTTTGCGTAGCCTCCTTCAGATTCTTCGCCTTCATTATCAACAGTAATAAACTTGGCTCCTAAAGATTCTGTTTGTTCTTTGGTTTCCATTCTAATATCTGTTGCTTCAACAACTGCTCCTAATCGTTTTGCAGTAGCAATGGCTTGTAAACCTGCTACACCAACACCATATATTAACACCCTGGAAGGTGTTATTGTTCCTGCGGCAGTCATCATTAAGGGAAATATTTTCGTCATTTCGTAAGCACCTTTTATAACGGCCTTGTAACCAGCCAGATTACTTTGTGAACTTAATACATCCATATCTTGTGCTCTGGAAATACGAGGCATGGCATCCATAGATAGTGCAGTAGCACCTTTCTTGGCAATTATAGCCATGTCCTTTGGATGTGATTTATGGAATAATTGTGCAATTACTATTTGCCCTTTTTTAAGGTTTTCTAACTCATCATTGTCAAAAGGGTTTATTTTTACTAATACATCACAATCTCTAAAAATATTTTCTTTTCTGCTTATAATTGCGCCAGCGCGACTGTAATCAGAATTTTTGTATTGAGAAGATTTACCTGCATCTTCTTCAACCAAAATCTCGAATTCTTTTTTAATAAGTTGTTCTGCAATTTTGGGTGTTATAGAAACCCGTTTTTCACCTTTTTGGGTTTCTTTTAATATACCTATTTTCATAGTAGAATAAGTTTAAATATGGATAGTAAATTTATGTAAATTTAAAGCTTATAAAGATGATTATTGTCATTTTTAATTCATAAAACATTTCTATGCTTATTCTTATAATAGTCATACTTTTATGAGATTTTTATAACTATTTCAGGCTATTTAGGATCATTATTCAATTCTTCTGTTAAATCTTTGAGATAGTTGAAGCATAACATTTTAATATTTTTAACCCCTTTCATAACTCTTTAATCTTTTGGACCTATAAATAGGTCATTTTTTTATTCAATAGTTAATATTTATACTTAACAATTTATTAATTCGACTAAATCTAACTTGTATAGGTAAAAAATATCCTTACTAAAAACCATACAAAGTTGTATCTTGCACTTTACATTATTAAGAATACCTGTAAAAATGAAACTCCTTTTAAAAGCTATATTATCTATAGTATTTTTCAGTTTGTTCCTATTTGAAACTACTGCACAGGAATTACCTCCTATTGTTCCTTACTTGCCTAATGATTATGGGGCCGATAACCAGATTTGGGAAATATCTCAATCTCCTGAAAACTATATCTACGCTGCTAATACTCAGGGATTATTGGAATTTAATGGTGCAAGTTGGAGATTATATTCAACTCCTAACAATTCCATAATAAGATCTGTGAAGGTAATAGAGAACAGAATATTTACTGGTTGCTTTATGGATTTTGGTTTTTGGGAACGAGATTTATATGGTAATCTTAATTACACCTCACTCACTGATTTATTTGGTTTAAAACTACAGGAAGATGAGGAATTCTGGAACATATCCGAGTTGGATGGCTGGATGATCTTTCAATCCTATTCAAGAATTTATTTGCTAAACTTAATTAATAAGGATTCAAAAATAATAAAATCAGACGCTCGAATATTAAAGATGATAAATTTTGAGGACATGATCTATTTTCAAAAATCCGGAATTGGATTATTCAAAATTAAAAATGGTAATGTAGTACTGGTAAATAATGAAGAAATACTTAGGAAAAATGAAATCATCGAAATTTTTAAGGTAGATAAGAAAATGCTTATCCTAACTAATAATTCCGGGATTTATATTTTAGATAATGGAGATTTAAAAGATTGGGAAATTGATGATGAATTAAATTTGAAAGGGGTTACATTGTACAGTGCTGCTCAATTGAATGATGAGACTCTAATTTTAGGTACAATATCTAATGGTATATTTCATTTAGATACCAAAGGGAACTTAATCGGAGGATTTAATCAAAAAAATGGCTTAACAAACAATACAATACTTTCAATATTTGAAGATAGCCAAAATGATATTTGGTTAGGCCTGGATTACGGGATTAACTACATTAACAGGAATTCTAAGTTTAAAGTTTTTTACAGTAAACAAGGACAATTAGGAACCATCTATAATGCAATTATGTATAATAGTCTTCTTTATTTAGGAACTAATCAAGGGCTTTTTTATAAAATTGCTGATTCCAGTGAAGAATTTAAGTTTGTGGAAGGAACAAATGGACAGGTTTGGTCGTTAAAAGAGATTGATGGTCAGCTATTTTGTGGTCATGATAAAGGAACATTTATTATAGATAATGCTCAGGTTATTGATAAAATAACTGAGGCTGAAGGAACCTGGGATTTTAAATCCATCCCGAACAACGAAAACTTAATACTGCAAGGAAATTATGGTGGGTTGAACATTTTAGAAAAATATGATGGAAACTGGAAATTCCAAAATACTATTGATGGAATAGACATGTCGTGTCGATTTTTTGAAATCCAGGGTGACAAAATATTTATAAATCATGAATTTAAAGGGCTGTTTGAAGTAAATTATAATAGTGAACTTAACAAAGCACAAAGTCTTAATATAACCAACACCGTAGATAAAGGAATTGGCTCCAGTTTATTAAAATATTCGGACGACTTAATTTACTCTTCATCGGAAGGGGTTTTTAAGTACGATGAAGATAAAGAATTTGTCAAAGACTCTATTTTTTCATCCTTATTTTCTTCCTACAATTCATTATCGACCTTGCTTCAAATTAACGGAGAACCTAATAAAATTTGGCGATTTGCCGAAGATAATATTTTAATTATATCTCCAGGCAGTGTTAGCTCTAAGCCTCAAATTGAAACAATTCCAATATCCGAAAGCCTTAGGAATGTTGTAGCTGGATTTGAAAATTTATCTAAGATCAGCAATGACGAATATCTCATTGGCACCTCTAATGGATACCTAATCTATGACAAGTCCCTTCTTGAACCAACTGAAGACTACAAAATTGGAATTAACTCTGTTAAGGTAAATAAACTTGATGAAACAAAATCACAACTAAATCTTACCAAAAAACCAGAATTAGATAATAATACTAATAACATTGAATTTAATTTTAGTGTTCCTTTCTATGGTGAAATTGTAAAGAGTAAATATCAATATCAATTAGTTGGATTATCAGATCACTGGTCGCCTTGGAGCACAGAACCAAATCAAATTTTCGAAAATCTTTCATTTGGAAAATACACATTTAATGTCAGAGGAAAGATTGGAAACAAGATAAGTAGTAACATTGCGTCCTTCAGTTTTGAAATTAATAGACCTTGGTACCTCACTAACTTATCCTTAATCATATATGCTATACTTTCTATATTTTTAATCCTAATAATTCATAATTTCTATAAGTCCTACTATGTGAATCAGCAAACCAAATTATTAGAAGATGCGCAACGTACTATAGATATGAAAGAGTTAGAAAGCAAGCAGAAATTAATGGAATTAAAAAATGATAAATTAAAACAAGATATTGAAAACAAAAATAGAGAATTAGCCATTTCTACAATGAGCTTAATAAAAAAGAACGAATTTCTGAACCAAATTAAGAATGAATTAAATAAAGCAGAAAGCCCTAAAATAAATTCAGTCATTAAACTTATTAATACAAATATTAATAATACTGATGACTGGAAATTTTTCGAAGAGGCTTTCAATAATGCGGACAAGGATTTCTTAAAAAAAATCAAAATACTTCATCCGAATTTGACACCAAATGATTTAAAGCTCTGTGCTTACCTCAGATTAAACCTATCGTCCAAAGAAATCGCACCACTTCTAAATATTTCCTCCAGAAGTGTTGAAGTAAAGCGATATAGATTAAGAAAGAAAATGGATTTACCACACGAATACAGCTTAACAAATTATATCCTTGAGATATAGAAATACAACATTACTTACAAAAAACTATACATTACCACAACATGTCCATTTTTTAACATAGAATATATAATTAATTTTATAAATTTAATATTCGCAACTGCCCTTGTTTAAGAGAGTTTCATGGTGGTTAACGCCTATTAAACAATATCAATTGTAATGTATGTTTTTTGTAGTGCTAAATGTTATGATTTCTTTAACATAATTGTTAAGTTTATGTATCCAAAAGATTAACTCAATATGAGACATCAAAAATTGCCTTTAAAATAATTCAGAGCGTATAAATTAATGGTGTTAAATGGGACCTTTTTAAAAAATTAATAACTAACATATGAAATCAAAAATTTTAATCCTCACCTTGTTTTTTATGACCACATTGGCATTCAGTCAGACTGTAAATGTTAGTGGTACAGTAACAGATGCTGGTAGCATTCCTTTACCAGGAGTAAATGTAATTGTCAAAAACACAGCTAAAGGGGCTTCAACAGACTTTGACGGTCTGTATGCCTTGAATGAAGTTCCTGTAAATTCAATTCTGGTATTTTCCTATATTGGATTTCAAACTCAAGAGATTTTAGTAACCAGTGACAGTACAACTATTAACGTGGTATTGCAAGAAGATGCAGCACAACTAGATGAAGTTGTTGTTATTGGTTATGGTACTCAAAAGAAAAAAGAAATTACTGGGGCTGTTAGCGTAATTTCTACAGAGTCAATTGAAAAGCTTAAGCCAACGCGAGTTGAACAAGCATTGCAAGGACAAGTTGCCGGAGTTAATATCACAACCAATTCAGGGTCTCCCGGTTCTGGAGCTACAATTAGCATTAGAGGTGTTTCTACAAATGGGGACAGCAGACCTTTAATTTTGGTGGACGGCAACGTTGTGGAAAATTTAGAAGTCGTTGACCCCAACACTATTGAAAGCATTAACGTTCTTAAAGACGCCACTGCTGGTATTTATGGAGTAAGAGCCGCTAACGGGGTTATATTAATCAAGACGAAGACAGGACGCAAAGAAATGCCATTAACCGTTGAATATAATGCCTATGCGGGGATTCAGCAAACAACCCGTAAAATGCCTGTGTTAAATGCTACAGAGTACGCTCTAATTGTAAATGAAGCAGTTGCAAATGGCGGTGGAATTCCTCCTTACACTAACATTTCAGATTTAGGTGTTGGTACAGACTGGCAAGATGAAGTGTTTCAAACCGCACCAATTCAGGAGCACAGTATTTCATTTAGAGGTGGTAAAGAAAAATCATCATACTCCTATTCCGGTTCATTTTTAACCCAGGATGGTATTGTGGGTAGTAAAAAATCTAACTTTACACGTTTTGTAAATGCCGCAACTTATAATTTAGATATTTTAGAAAATGTTAGATTTAAGTCAGGACTTACGCTAACCAGAACTAATAGAAGGTCACTTCCTGAAAATACTCTTGGTTCAGTATTATTTAATGCTTTAAACATAGCACCTACTATCCCTGTAAGAGATGAATTGGGTGCGTATTCATTAGCAGATGGTTTAGGAGCAGAAGTCATTAATCCTTTAGCCCAAATTGCTAACACATACAACCGAGGCAGAGGAATGAAGTTGAATGGTTTTGCCGGATTATCTTATAATTTCTTAGAGCATTTTACAGCTGAAGCAAATTATCAGTTTAATTATGCTGAAGGCACTTATAAGAATTTTAGCCCGATTGTTAATTACGGACTTACCAAGGTTCAAAATATTGTTAGAAGTTCATTTGCTGAAGGCATAAATTATTTTAGAGATTATACCTTTGATGCCTTTGTGAAATATGAAAGGACCTTTAATGATACTCATAAAGTGAATGCTTTATTGGGAACCTCGGTTTTTGAAACATCAGGTGGAAACGGTGAGGCAATAATAGGTCGTGATATAATTGGTAATAACATAGCAAATGCAACGGAAGAACTGGCTGGTGAAATAGAAGATGTATGGAGATTATTCGACCGAAGACCAGTATATGTCGGTAGATTATTATCTTATTTTGCAAGAGTCCAGTATGACTATAAAGGTAAATATTTGTTTTCCGGAGTTATACGTAGAGATGGATCAACAAGATTTCCTCCGGGAAGCAAGTTTGGATATTTTCCTTCAGGATCAATCGGTTGGGTCGTATCAGATGAAGATTTCATGAGTGAAAATAACTTTTTTGATCTTCTTAAAGTACGTGCCTCCTATGGGGTTTTAGGTAACGATAGAATAGGTGATTATAGGTTTGTTTCGCAACTAAATGGTGAAGGAACTTATTTCTTTGGAGGCAATGATCTGGAAGATGAGGCTATTGGAACAGCAGCAGGTGCAATACCAAACCCTATAATCCAATGGGAAAAACAAAAAACTTTGAATATAGGACTGGATATGCGAATCCTTGACAGCAAAGTAAATATCACTACAGATTACTTTATAAGAAGAACTGAAGATCTATTGGTGTCTCCTGAGGTATCCGGATTATTGGGTACAGGAGCTCCACCTGTAGTTAATGCAGGAATAGTTGAAAATAAAGGAATTGAATTTGCTATTGGATATTCAGATACCATAGGTGAAGATTTTAAGTTTAATGTAAATTATAATGTGACAGCAATCAAAAATGAGGTTGTGTCAGTGAGTGGAGAAGGTGAAGTTCTTGAAGGTGGAGGTTTTGGTATATCTCAACCTGCAATATCAAGAATGGAAGCTGGATTCCCGTTAGGTTATTTTATAGGTTATGAAACCGACGGTATTTTCCAAAGTCAAGAGGAAATAAACAATTCGGCTGTGACTAATATTGCGCCACAACCTGGAGACTGGAAGTTTGTAGATCAAAATGGCGACGGAATAATCGATTTGGATGATAGAGTTGATCTAGGAAACCCTTTACCAGCGGCAACTATGGGTCTTAATCTATCTTTTGATTACAAGAATTGGGATTTTGCAGCCTATGCATTTGCGTCATTAGGTAATGAGATCGTTCGTAATTATGAACGTAATCTGCCTTTTACAAATAAGCCAAATGCTTATTTAGATCGTTGGACTGGTCCTGGCTCAACTAACTCGGCGCCAAGAGTAACAACTGGAGCAACTTCTAATATCAGTTTCTCTGATTTTTATGTAGAAGATGGTTCATTTGTACGTTTACAGAATGCTCAGTTAGGCTATACATTCTCTAGCGATGACGAATCTAAAATAGATAAGTTAAGGTTATATGTTTCAGGAAACAATTTATTCACCTTAACCGAGTATAGTGGCTACGATCCAACAGCGGGAACTGGTGCGCCAATTGGTGGTGGCATAGATCAGGGGTTTTACCCAACCGCCAGAACAATTTTTTTAGGAGTTAACGTAAAATTTTAATTAAATACTATGAAAAATTTAAAAATTATTTATATGCTCATTACAGTTTTATTTATACTCTCCTGTAGTGACGATTTTGTAGATGTGGAAGCACCTTTTGAAAATTCTGAAGAATTTTTTAATTCCGAACAGGACTATCAAGATGCATTAGTCGCTGCTTATGATTATTTGCAGTCAACATCTAAATTTGTTCAGTTTGCCGAAATAGCTTCGGATAATACCTTGTGTGGAGGTGAAAGCGCAACAGACTCACCATATATCCAGGAGATTGACGATATGATCCATTCTCCGGTTGGCCAAAGCGGTGGTGGATTAAGAACCATGTGGCAATGGATGTATGAGGCTGTAAACCGTTGTAACTATATTATGGAATTTCAGGATAAAACAGATTTTGCCAATAAAGCAAGTGTAATAGCTCAAACAAGGTTTTTAAGAGCCTATTATAATTTTATATTGGTTAAATGGTGGGGCGATGTTCCTATGAAAGAAGATCAAAGAATACAATTCGGAGATGAATTTGCCATTGAAAGAACACCAGCCGCAGACGTGTATGATTTAATAGAACGAGATTTGATATTTGCTGCTGCTAATTTACCTTATGTACAGAATGAAACAGGAAGGGTAACAAAAGGTGCTGCAGAAGCCTTATTAGGAAAGGTTTATCTATATCAGGACAAATTTGCTGAGTCAGCAACCGTTTTAGAGAACCTGATTAACAACGGCCCTCACAGGTTATTGACTACGGCTGAGTATCCTGACCTGTTTGAGCGCTACAATGAAAATAATATTGAATCGGTGTTTGAAATACAATATTCAGACATAGAAGGTGGTGGCTTTGGATGTTTCCAATGTCTAGAAGGTAACTATGCCTCATTTTTTAATGGGCCAAGAGGATTCGTGGATTCTTCCGGATTCTTTGATGCAGGCTATAGTTTTAACGTACCAGTTCAGGAAGTAGTAGATGCGTTTGAAGATGGCGATATCCGATTAGAATATTCTATTTTGGATATAGAACAATGGATAGCCGATCATCCTGGCTCATCATATGATGAATCTGCTGGTTATGAGCAAACAGGATATTTTAACAGAAAAATTATGGCAAGAAAGGGCGATTTAAATAATCCTGATGCAGCACTTACAAATCCGGATAATTACCGTGCTATTAGGTATGCAGATGTATTATTAATGGCAGCCGAGGCTTTAAACAGAGGTAATATTAGTGATGCAAGAGCTCAAGACTATTTAAACCAAGTCCGTAATAGGGCTACACTAGCAGATGTTACAACCACCGGAATTAATTTAACTAACGATATTTATAAAGAACGTCGCGTTGAATTGGTTGGTGAGGGACATCGCTTCTTCGATCTGGTAAGAACAGGCAGAGCAGCTGCAGAAATAGATGGTTTTCAAGCTGGTAAGCATGAATTGTTCCCAATACCAGCTGAGGAAATACTATTATCAGGTAACCGTTGGGATAATAACCCTGGATATTAAAAATTAAAAAAATTAGATATGAAAACAATAAAATATGTATTAAGTTTAGCTTTGGTCTTCTTTATTAGTTGTTCCGACGACGATAATGACTTAAGCTTTTTGAATAGTGTGACGGCACCTTCAAATGTGTCAGCGTTATTTCAAGTAACACAGGACAATACAGGATTGGTAACTATTACACCTAGTTCTGAAGGAGGAGTGTCATATAATATTACACTTGGAGATGATACAGCTGAACCAGTTAGTGTTGATCAAGGTGACAATATTGATCATACCTACGCTGAAGGCACTTATACTGTTGTAATTGAAGCTACAGGTATTACGGGATTAAAAACCAGTACTTCCCAAGAGTTAGTAGTTTCTTTCAACGCACCTCAAAATTTAGTGGTTACAATTGAAAACGATGCGGCAATTTCAAAACAAGTTAATGTAACGGCAACTGCAGATTTTGCAATGTCCTATGAAGTGGACTTTGGTGATGGCTCAGACATTCTGCCAGCAAATATTGGTGAAACTGTTTCACATATTTATCAAGATCCAGGCTTGTACACAATAAATGTTACGGCTATGGGTGCCGCTATTGAAACAACTACATATACTGAGGTTGATTTTGAAGTGACTGAAATACTCGCACCAATAGCTTCTGCTCCTTCACCACCATTTATACAAGAAGCTGATGTGATATCGATATTTTGTGGCGATTTTACTGATGTTCCGGATTCAAATTATTTCCCATATTGGGGACAGGCAACTCCACCATATGCTGTTGCACTATTTGATTTAGATGGAGATGAAATGCTTCAATATGTAAATTTAACTTATCAGGGAATTGATATTGGATCGGCAGTTGATGCGTCAATTATGGAGACTCTACACATTGATGTTTGGACACCAAATGATATGTCTATTGATATTTATCCACTTCCTGACGGTGTAGTGCCCGATGATGAAAGATTTGTTACAAGAACCTTAGTTGCGAATCAGTGGAATAGCTTCGATATTCCATTATCAGAATTTACAGATCAGGGATTACCGATAAATAATTTAAAACAGTTTAAATTTACAGGCAGCCCTTCAGGAGAAGGAACAGTATTTATAGATAATCTTTATTTCTGGAAGGCACCTTCAACTTATGTGCCTCTGCTTTTTGATGATTTTGAAGGCAATGGAAATATTACAACATGGATTGGTGACGCTGCAGGGTTAACGATAGATGATCCGAACGTTGTGAATGAAAGCATAAATACTTCACTGACTGTACTAAAATATGAAGATACAGGAGGACAATATGCTAATGTTCAATTTACTGCCGATGCAAAATTTAACTTAACAGGAGGGCAAAGTGTTTTTGCTTTAAAAATATATGTCCCGTCATCCAGTATTACAGGTAGCCAGCCTAATCAAATATCATTAAAACTTCAAAACAGTGACTTAGGTGGAGATTCCTGGCAAACACAGACAGAAATCATTAAGCCAATAATTTTAGATGAATGGCAAGTAGTGACTTTTGACTTTGAAAATGATGCCTGGATAAACCTGAATTTTAATGGTGTGGATCCAGATCCTGTTGATAGAACAGACCTTGATAAGGTAGTAATACAGGTAAATTCTGAAAATAATTTTGATTCGGTTACTGCTTATATTGATGATTTTGCCTATGGAACTACTCCACCGGCAGACATACCACCTTTTGCTACAGACGATTTTGAAGGGAATGGCACCATAACAACTTGGTTAGGGGATGCCGCGGGCGCAGATACTGCTTTTGCCAACCCTATAGATGGATTTGCTGAGGGAATGAATTATTCAGATACAGTACTGTTATATGAAGATACAGGAGGTCAATATGCCAATGTTCAATTTACAGTATCTCCTAAATTTGATATTATGGCTAAAAGTAAATTCACATTAAAACTTTATGTACCTTCATCCAGTATCACAGGTAGTCAGCCTAATCAAATATCATTAAAACTTCAAAATAGTGATCTAGGTGGAGACTCTTGGCAGACTCAAACAGAGATCATTAAGCCAATTGTATTGGATGCTTGGCAAGAATTGACTTTCGACTTTGTAAATGATGCTTGGATAAATCTGAATTTCAATGGTGTAGACCCTGATCCTATTGAAAGAACAGACCTGGATAAAGTTGTTATACAGTTAAATTCAGAAAATAATAACGATTCTGTAACGGGGTATATAGATGACTTTAATTACCATAAATAAAACAAAAAAAAATTATGAAAAACATAAAAATTATTTTAAGCTTTATTTTTTCTCTGGCGCTGCTAACTGGTTGTCAGGAAGACGATCTCACTGTGGGAGATCTAATAACACCAAGTAACATTGATGTATCTGTAACCTATTTGGATGATCCTGATGGAGATGGAACGTACGAAGAAACAGCTGCTCCAGGTTTGGGCAGCGGCATAGTACAATTCTCTACTACGGCAGATGATGCAACTTCATTTCATGTTGTTGTTCAGGGGGTAACTAAATTGCAAAAGAATGGTATGGTTGAGCACAATTTTACCGTGCTCGGAAATAACACCTATGCTGTTACCGTAGTGGCCTACGGAACCGGAGGAATCTCGTCTTCCAAAACAATAGAAGTTGACGTCCTGGCACTCTACGAACCACCGGCAGATTTACTTGAAATGCTTTATGCCGGTGGCACTAGAACCTGGAAAATTGCGGCAGATGCTAACAAGCATTTTGGTTTAGGCCCTCCAGGTGGCACCACTCAGGCTGAATGGTATGGTGCAGGACCTAATGAAAAAGCAGGTACAGGTATGTATGACGACAGATATACATTTAATGAAGACGGTACGATCACACATGATACAGGAGACGATGGATGGATATTTGGTAGAGATGGCTTAATTAATGAACTGGATGCCTTAGGTGGTTCTGGTGGCGAAGCAGATGGGGCTGATATTATACAATATCTATTTGATGATTATACAGAGAATTGGTCTATAACCGCTCCAGGTGGTACAGAAACCTTAAGCCTGACGGGAATTGGCTTTTTTGGATATTATATAGGTGGAAACCATCAATATATCATTCATAGTCGTTCTGCGAATGAGATGATATTGAAAACATTAGATGGAAACGGTGAATTCACCTGGTGGTTTACACTAATACCAGAATAGTATAATTAGTCTATAAATTTTTATGCAGAAGAAGAAAGGGATCGATCATATCATCCCTTTCTTTTACATTTATTCTTTAACAATAAGGATTTTATTTTATGAAAAAACTTCCAGTTCTAACCATCTTGATTTTGTCATTTTTATTGTCAGTGACGTTAATTTCATGTTCCGGGAGTGATGATAGTTCCGGCCCTTATGAAGATGATAACGGACCAGTAGCGATTATACCTTCTAATCTAACGCTATCTGTGGTTATTGTGGGTACCAACGATAGTAATCCTTACGGCGATGGATCCGGAGTTATTCAATGTACAGCTTCTGCTACAGATGCTGTGAAATATGGTTTTAAAATAGACTCTGGCGATGAAATTGAGAGTTCTTCTGGAATATTTGATTATACATTTACAAATGAAGGTACCAATAGCTATTTGATTACTGTATTTGCTTATTCAAGTACAGATCATTCTGTAAGCACATTTCAAACAATTACTGTCTATGTTCAGGACAATGGTTTGCAATTAGTTTGGTCTGACGAATTTAATGGTAGTGGTGCCATAGATACAACGAACTGGTTTCATCAAACACAACTTCCTAATGGAGAAAGCTGGTATAACAACGAAATTCAGCATTACACAAATCGCACAGACAATTCAAATGTAAGCGGTGGTAATTTAAATATCATTGCTAAAAAAGAAGTTTTTACAGATCAAGGACATACAAAACAGTACACTTCAGCCAGGTTAAATTCTAAATTTGCGTTTACCTATGGCCGGGTAGAGGTTCGTGCAAAGTTACCGACAGGAGTAGGAACATGGCCTGCTATATGGCTGCTGGGAAGGAATATAAATGAGCCTGGAGCCTATTGGGAAACGCAAGGCTATGGTGCAGTGAGTTGGCCAGATTGCGGTGAAATTGATATTATGGAGCATTGGGGAAACAACCAGAATTATGTGTCAAGTGCTGTGCATACACCTTCTAGCTCTGGTGCTACAATTAATCATGGGGGTCAAACCATTTCAACCGCCTCAAGTTCGTTCCATGTATATACTATGGAATGGACTGAAGAAAAAATGGTATTTAGTGTTGATGATGTTGTGCATTACACCTATAATCCGGCTATAAAAAATGCCGATACCTGGCCTTTTGATAATGATCAATATATTATTTTAAATATAGCTATAGAACCAAGTATTGATCCAACATTTACTGAAAGTAGTATGGAAATAGATTATATAAGAGTATACCAATAATATCGTTAAATGTTTTTAATAAAATTTATATATTAGTCTAATTAATAAGGTCAATGTCCAAAAATTGGCCTTTTTTAAATTGATTGATTCCCTCTTCTTCCATTTTTCCTGCAATAATTGACTGACTATGCAAAAAAATGACATATCTAAATTGATTATTATCACAATTATATTGTTTGCAACAAGCTGCCAAGAACAAAGTGAAAAGCAAATATCAAATAACTCATCACAAGAAACTTCTCCCGATTTGGATTTTACAAAAAGCAAAGTTTTTACAACGACAGCCAGCGACAATTTAAAACTAAAATTAACCTCTGAGAATGTTCAATTCTCAAATTTTGAACAACCTTTAGAAACACAGGCTTCCATTCTAGTGAATCCTGAAAAGCAACATCAAACTTTTGTTGGCATTGGTGCCGCATTTACCGATGCTTCAGCTGAAACATTTTATAAATTAAAAGGAGATCAGCAGAAAATATTCTTTGAAGCTTATTTTAGTAAAGATAAAGGTATAGGATATTCTTTTGGTAGAACCATAATACATAGTTGCGATTTCTCGCCTTACAGTTATACATACATAGAAGAGGGTGATAAAGATTTGAAAACCTTTAATATTGATCATGATAAGGAATTCAGAATTCCATTTACTAAACTGGCAATAGAAGCTGCTGGAGGTAAACTTCCTATATTTGCTAGTCCATGGAGCCCTCCCGCATTCATGAAGACTACTAACAATATGTTACAAGGAGGGAAACTAAAACCTGAATTTTACCAGCCTTGGGCAAACTACTATGCTAAGTTTATAAAAGCATATGAGAAAGAGGGAATCCCTATTTGGGGCTTATCCATTCAAAATGAACCCATGGCAAAACAAACCTGGGAGTCATGCATATATACAGCTGAAGAAGAACGTGATTTTCTAAAGAATTATTTAGGTCCAACACTTGAAAAAGAGGGATTGGGTGATAAAAATATTATTATCTGGGACCATAACAGGGATCTTTTATTTGAAAGAGCTAATGTTATTTTAAGCGATCCGGAAGCCAATAAATATGTTTGGGGAACAGGTTTTCATTGGTACGAAGACTGGAAAGACGGAACTCCAATGTTCCATAATGTCTCTAAAGTAAACGAAGCTTTCCCAGACAAAAAATTAATTTTCACTGAAGGCTGTAATGAAAAGTACGAACTGGAAAGAATTGAGGATCCAAAATTAGCTGAACGTTATGCAAAAGCCATGATAAATGATTTCAATAATGGAACAGTAGCCTGGACAGATTGGAACATTCTATTGGATGAAACTGGAGGTCCGAATCACGTTGGCAATTTATGCTTCGCTCCGGTTCATGGTGATACAAAGTCTGGAATGCTGACATTTACTAATTCCTATTATTACATAGGACATTTTTCAAAATTTATAAGACCTGGTGCCAAAAGATTAACGACTGGCACAACGGCTAATCATCTGAGCGCAACTTCTTTTATGAATACCGATGGAAGTTTAGTGATAGTCGCCTTAAATGAAAGTGACAATCCTATGGACTATATGTTAACAGTTAAAGGCAGAACAGCAAAATTGAACATGCCCGCGAGGTCTATTCAAACTATAATATTATAATAACCTATTAACCAACCAATATGAAGAATCAGGATCCTAGTATACAGTTGAACAAATCTTACACGGTTTTAATTAGTTTAATTGTTGCATTAGGTGGATTTCTACTGGGTTTTGACAGTGCAGTTATATCTGGAGCTGTAAAAGGAATTACGATCTATTTTGATATGACAGAATGGATGTTAGGTTTTTCTGTTGGCTGTGTTGTATTTGGTGCTATGGCCGGGAATTTACTGGCTGGACCAATGAGCGATCGTTTTGGCAGGAAAAGTATACTTATTATTGTAGCTGCTCTTTTTACCATTTCAGCAACCTGGTCTGCGCTTTCTACAAATTATACAGAATTTATCATCGCTCGCATTATCGGTGGTATAGGAATAGGTGGTGCCATTCTAATCGCACCCATTTATATAGCTGAAATTGCACCTCCTAAATTAAGAGGCAGCTTGGTTTCCTTTAACCAATTAAATATTGTCATAGGTATTTCAGTAGCCTATTTTTCAAATTACTTTCTGGTTAATATGGAAGGTGAAAGCTGGAGATGGATGTTAGGGGTTGAAGCGATTCCAGCATTTATATATTTTGCTGCACTTTGGACAGTTCCTAAAAGCCCAAGATGGTTGATCCTTAAATTCAATAATGTAGAGGCAGCCGGAAAGATCATGACGAAAATAGGTGGTGAAGATTATGCTCAGTCCACAATCGAAGAAATTCAAAGAGGCGTTGCTAAAAAAGAATCTAAAGGTCGATTGGCTGATATATTTTCAAGCAAATATTCAACCATCATGATCATAGCATTAGGGATTGCATTTTTCCAACAGATCACTGGTATAAATGCAGTTTTCTATTATGCCCCAACAATTTTTGAACAAGCTGGTGGTAGTACAGATTCGTCCTTTTTGCAAGCTATTGTAGTAGGTCTTACTAATCTGGTATTCACATTGGTTGCGATATGGCTAATAGACCGACTTGGACGAAAACCTTTATTGCTAATTGGAACAACTTTTATGACAATTGCATTATTAATGGCAACTTTCGCATTTAATAATGCCAGTTACGACTTTAATGAAAATACAATTAATAAAATAAGTGATCCGGAAATTAAAACAGCATTGGCAGACTTATCGGGCCAGTCATTTGACGGTCAGTCAGTACTTTTTACAGAAGTTGGAAGCAGACTTAATGAAGCGCAATTTTTAAAGTTTAAACGCAATGAAATAACCAATTTTATCCAGATAAATGCAACCTTGGTTTTAATTGCAATCTTACTTTACGTTGCATCATTTGCCATATCATTGGGTCCAGTTATGTGGACCTTAATTTCGGAGATTTTCCCAAGCAAAATAAAAGGTATAGCAATATCAGTAGTGGGGTTTTTCAATTCCTTGATCAGTTTTTCTGTAACCCAAGTCTTTCCATGGGAATTATCAAACTTAGGTCCAACTCTAACATTTGCAATTTATGCCTTACTATCACTTTGCGCAATGATCTTTGTTTACAAATTTGTAATTGAAACTAAAGGAAGAACCTTAGAAGAAGTCGAAGAACTATTAATAAATCAATAAACGCTTAAAGCAATGAAACCAGATACTGTTTTTATAGGAAATAACAAGGCCTCATTTAATTCAAATGATGTCAAAGGGGAATTGGTTACTATTGAAAAAGAAAACTATTATAAAATTTCCAATAGTGATACTATGAGACCATTCTTCATGAGTATTGTTAGCGATTCCAATCACTGGATGTTCATTTCTAGTAATGGTGGATTGTCTGCTGGAAGAAAAAATAGTGAGTCTTCACTCTTTCCTTATTATACAGATGATAAGATCACAGAATCTTTTGATTTGACAGGTAGTAAAACAATCCTTCAAATCCAATCGAAAAGGAAAAACCCTATTATGGGAACCTTTTTCCGACAGGTACAAAGGAATTTATACAATACAAAGAAACCTATATAAAAATATTTACGGCAATAAGGTCATTTTTGAAGAAATAAATATCGACTTAAACCTAACTTTCAGATATCAATGGAACTCAAGTGAAGAATTCGGATTTGTAAAAAAATCGTCATTAATTAATAATTCAGATTCGACAATCCAATTGACCCTTCTAGATGGAATACAGAACATTGTTCCTCATGGAGTACCTTCGGATGTGCAAAGCAGCAAAAGCAATTTAGTTGATGCCTATAAAAAAAGTGAATTAGAAGCCAAGGAGGGAATAGGCATATATGCTTTAAGTGCAATCATTGTAGATAAAGCAGAGCCAAGTGAAGCCTTAAAAGCAACGGTTGCGTGGTCAGTTGGTCTTGATAATCCAAAATACCTCATTTCTTCTTTACAACTTGACAATTTCAGAAAAGGTCAAAAAATAACCCAAGAGGAGGATATTAAAGCAGAAAAAGGAGCCTATTTTGTTAGCACTGATTTGACCTTAAAAACTCAAACTGAAAAAACATGGATGATCATTGCTAATTTGAACCAGTCCATAGTTTCAATCACAAATATTTCAGAATTAATTAAAAACAAAAACAATCTTTCTGCTAAAATTCAGAAGGATATAGATCTTGGAACAAAGAATTTAATCCAATTAAATGCGGCTTCCGATGGAGTTCAGTTATCCGCTGATAAATTAAAAAATATCAGGCATTTTTCGAACACACTTTTTAATATTATGCGAGGTGGTATTTTTGATAATAACTATAATATTGAAAAAGGCGATTTTATTAAGTACATCGAAAATGCCAATAAAAAAGTTAGGAAGAAAAAAGAAGACTTGCTTGCAGATCTTCCAGATTTATTCACACAAAAATACCTAATTGAACTGGCAAGAAAGGATGTTGATAAGAATTTTAAAAGGCTTTGTTTTGAATATATGCCATTGAAATTTAGCCGAAGACATGGTGACCCCAGTAGACCATGGAATAGATTTTCAATCAATACGACCAATGAAATTGACGGCTCAAAGATTCTGGATTATGAAGGCAACTGGCGAGATATATTTCAAAATTGGGAAGCTCTTGCCCACTCCTATCCTGAATTTATTGAGAGTATGATCCATAAATTCTTGAATGCAACTACTTTTGATGGTTATAACCCGTATCGAGTTACAAAGGGTGGAATTGACTGGGAGATCATAGAGCCTGACGATCCCTGGTCTTATATAGGTTATTGGGGAGACCATCAGATTATCTACCTGCTTAAGTTCTTAGAATTTATTGAAAATTACTATCCAAAACAATTAGGTTCCTACTTTGATAAGGATCTATTTGTTTATGCAAATGTTCCATATAGAATTAAGAGCTATGAGGACATATTAAAAAATCCTAAAGATACCATCGATTTTGATCACGAATCAAATGAAAGAATTGATCAAAAACGAATTGAATTAGGTGCCGATGGCTCTCTTCTTCGGGATGAAAATTTCTTTATATATAAAGTTAACCTGCTTGAAAAACTCTTAGCTACAATATTGGCAAAACTATCCAATTTTATTCCCGAAGGTGGCATTTGGATGAATACCCAAAGACCTGAATGGAACGATGCTAATAATGCATTAGTTGGAAATGGTGTATCCATGGTTACATTATACTATTTAAGACGATTTTTAAAATTCTTTGAAAGTTTAGTTGAAGACATACAGCAAGAGAGCACGGAAGTTTCAATTGAATTGGCAACATTTTTTCAAAAAGTGGTCGATACATTTAATGAGAATTTGAATCTGCTTCAAAAAAAGATCTCTGATAAAGACAGAAAAACTATTTTGGATAAACTCGGGACAGCTGGCAGTGAATACCGATTAGGTATCTATGAAAATGGATTTTCCAGTGATAAAGGAATTATTTCCCATAATGAATTATTAAACTTTACAAAAGTTGCTATAAAGTACTTAGATCATTCCATAGATGCGAACAAGCGCAATGATAACCTATATCACGCTTATAATTTAATGACCGTTAAAGGTGATTCAGAAGTGTCAATTTCTTATTTACCGGAAATGTTAGAAGGTCAGGTCGCTGTGCTAAGCTCAGGCTATATTTCTGCAAAAGATTCTTTAAAGGTTTTAGATGCCTTAAAAAGTAGTGCTCTATTTAGAGAAGACCAGTACAGTTATATCTTATACCCAAATAAAGAATTACATAGATTTTTTGAGAAAAATATTATTCCTAAGCAAAGAGTAAAAGATTCGCAATTATTGCAGCAACTATTAAAAGATGGGAATTCACAAATTATAGAAAAAGATACTTCAGGTAAATACCACTTCAATGGTAATTTCAATAATGCAAATAGCTTAAAAGATGCACTATTAAAATTACCAGTAGAAAAATATCAGGAACTCATCGATAAAGATCAAAAACTGCTTTTGAATATTTTTGAAGAAGTTTTTAACCATAAAGCATTCACAGGAAGATCAGGAACATTCTATGGTTATGAAGGTTTAGGTTCCATTTACTGGCATATGGTATCCAAATTATTACTTAGTGTTCAGGAAACCTGTTTATCAGCTATAGAAAACAATGAAAGTGATGTAACGGTTGGGAAATTATTAGATCATTATTACGAAATTTATGAAGGCATTGGTGTCCATAAATCTCCAGATTTATATGGCGCATTCCCTACAGATCCTTATTCACACACTCCTTTTGGAAAAGGAGCCCAACAACCTGGAATGACAGGACAGGTTAAAGAAGATATTTTATGCAGGATTGGCGAACTGGGTGTATTTGTAAAAGATGGCAGATTGCATTTTAAACCTGAATTATTACTCCCGGAAGAATTCTTAAAAGAGTCAGAAACATTTAGATTTATTGATGTGAACGGTCAGGAAAATGAAATAATTCTTGAAAAGGATTCGCTTTGTTTCACTTATTGTCAAATTCCTGTCATCTATAAATTATCCAAAAAAGAAGGAATAGAAATAGAACATAGTGATTCAAATATGGAATTAGACAATTTAATTTTAAGTAAAGTACTAAGCAAAAAAGTGTTTGAAAGAACAGGAGAAATAAGTCAAATTATAGTTTCAATAAAAAAATAAACTACTATTCAAAATGAAAAAAAGTTTAAACATAATTTAATTGTGAATGCAAAAGACATTTTAGGTAATCCAGACTATTTAGCAATTTCTTATGGAGGTTATCGCAAATCTACACGAGACATACAACCAACCGTAGAAGAGATAAAAGAAGATTTGAAAATTCTTCATGCAATGCAGATTAAAGTTTTAAGAACATATAATGTGAAATTACCGCATGCATCAAATATTCTGAAGGCTATTAGTGAATTAAAAAAAGAAGATCCTTCTTTCGAAATGTATGTCATGCTAGGTGCCTGGATTGATTGCCACAACGCATGGACAGACCAGGAACCTGATCATGAAGTTGAAAGCGAGCATAATGCGGCAGAGATTGAGCGAGCGGTGGCATTGACAAAAGCCTACCCGGATATTGTTAAGATCGTAGCAGTTGGAAACGAAGCTATGGTGAATTGGGCAACGAGCTACTTTGTGCGTCCTAATGTTATTCTTAAATGGGTTAACCACTTGCAAGAATTAAAAAAGAATGGAGAGCTTCCTAAGGATCTATGGATTACAAGTTCAGATGATTTTTCATCATGGGGCGCTGGTGATCCAATTTATCGCACGGAGGATTTAATTGAGCTTATAAAGGCTGTAGACTATATATCTATGCATACATACCCTATGCATAACTCTCACTATAATCCTGCTTTTTGGCTAGTGCCTGACAATGAATCGAATTTTTCAAATACGAAAAAAATTGAATCAGGAATGCAACGTGCTCTTGAATTTGCAACAAATCAATACGAAGGCGTATTAAGCTTTGTTAAAAGCTTGGGGTTGAAGAAACCTATTCATATTGGAGAAACTGGCTGGGCTACATATTCTAATGGACCTTATGGAGCCGATGGATCTAAAGCTGCAGATGAGTATAAATCTGGAAAATATTATAAACTTATTAGAGACTGGAGCAAGAAAGAAAAAGTTTCTTGTTTTTATTTCGAAGCATTTGATGAATCATGGAAAGATGCAGCTAACGAAGGTGGTTCTGAAAATCATTTCGGACTAATAACCCTCAATGGGGAAGCAAAATATGCCTTATGGGATTTAGTTGATAAAGATATTTTTAAGGGCTTAACAAGAGATGGGAAACCTATATCTAAAACATTTAATGGTAACAAAGAAGATTTATTACTGGAGGCCTTGGTGCCTCCATTAGCATAAGAGAATAATATAATACATTAACTATGAAAAATTACTTATCAATCATTAGAATTTGTACACTGATTCTTTTAATCGGTATTATAGGGTCTTGTAATAAAGGCAAAAAGAACGATGTCCAAGATGAAGTTCCAATTAAGGAAGTTTCAGCTAAGGATATTTTAGGCAATCCAGATTATTTAGCGATGTCATATGGCGGTTACAGACATGCCGATCACAGCATTGAACCTACGATAGATGAACTTAAAGAGGATATGAAAATTTTGTCAGCAATGGGTGTAAAATTCATTCGTACCTATAAACTCCTTAAACCGCAGGCTGCTAATCTGGTAAAAGTCATTAGCGACATGAAAAAAGAAGATCCAAATTTTGAAATGTACGTTATGTTAGGAGCATGGGTTGATTGCAAGAATTCATTTAATTCAGGAGATGGAGAACCAGATCATGACCAAGAAAATGAAGAAAATCCTGCAGAGATAGATAGAGCCGTTGCACTAGCAAACGAGTATCCAGATATTATAAAAGTAATTGCAGTGGGAAATGAGGCCATGGTAAAATGGGCAGCAACCTATTTTGTCCAGCCTGGTGTGATTTTAAAATGGGTAAACCATTTACAAGCATTGAAAAAAGAAGGAAAATTACCAAAAGATCTATGGATTACAAGTTCAGATAATTTTGCATCCTGGGGCGGAGGAGGCGAAGAATACCATGTAGAAGATCTAAACGAGTTAATTAATGCAGTTGATTTTATTTCTATGCACACCTACCCTATGCATGACACCCATTATCAGCCTGAATTTTGGCAAAAACCTTTTACTAAAGAAGGAATGACAGATTTAGAGAAAATTGATGCATCTATGGTCAGATCGAAAAACTATGCTATTACTCAATATGAAGCTGTAAAAGCGTATATGGAAAGTTTAGGAGTCAATAAGCCTATTCATATTGGTGAAACAGGATGGGCCAGTTTTTCTAGTGGACAATATGGCCCTAATGGAGCAAAAGCTTGCGATGAATACAAAGAAGCGCTTTATTATCAACATATGCGAGACTGGACAAATGAAGCAGGAATGTCTTGTTTTTATTTTGAAGGATTTGATGAGCCTTGGAAAGGTGGCGAAAATTCAGGGAATTCAGAAAAGCACTTTGGTCTTTTTAAAGTAGACGGTAAAGCTAAATATGTAATTTGGGATTTAGTGGATAAGGGAACGTTTGAAGGATTAACGAGAAATGGAAATCCTATAACGAAAACTTTTGATGGCAACAAAGATGCGTTAATGGAAACTGTTTTAGTGCCTCCTACAGCAGAATTAGTTGAAGCGGAATAACTATTCAAATTATAAGACAAATGAAAACGATTCTATATATATGTGTTTTTGCAATAGCCTTTTATGGTTGCAAGGAGAAAGCTGAATTAAGTAAGGTAACCAGTTCAGAAAGGCAAATTTTAATTAATGATTCCCCTTACATAATAAAAGGAATTTGCTATCACCCTGTTCCAAAAGGAAGTGATCAAAGAGATTTCAGTAAGCTGACTGAAGATTTACAATTAATGACAGAAGCTGGAATCAATACCATTAGAGTATATGCACCAATTGATGATAAAGCTGTGTTAGATGAAATAGAAGCTGCAGGTATAAAAGTTATAATAGGATTTGGTTATAATCAAGGAGGTAATTTCGATATCCTTTCAGGTTCTTTTATAGAATATGTCAACAAATATAAGAACCATCCAGCGATATTAATGTGGGAACTTGGAAATGAATATAACTATCATCCAGAATGGTTTGATGGCAATATCAAGAACTGGTATACAGCCATGAATAATGCTGCAAAAGTGATACATGAAAATGATCTATCTCATCCTGTAACTACCGCACATGGAGAATTACCGGATTCCTTGGCTCTGTCAATGGGAAAAGATATTGATGTATGGGGAATGAATGTATATCGTTGGGACGATCCTTCAACCATTTTTAAGCAATGGAGTGAAGTTAGTTCAAAACCAATGTATCTGTCCGAAGCCGGTGGTGATAGTTATATGACCATTGCAAGAGATAACTATGCCGAGGGATATAATGAGAAAGCGCAAGCCGATGCCAACAAGAATATATTGGATGCTGTCTTTAATGCAACTGATATTTGTTCAGGCGTTGCAATGTTCTCATTTACTGATGGATGGTGGAAAGCAGGTAACAATCAGACTCAGGACCCGGGAGGCTGGGCTCCGAATAGTAGCGGTGTTCCTTATGACGGTTCACCAAATGAAGAATATTGGGGAATGGTGGATATTGAAAGAAATAAGAAGCTGACTTATGAAATAATTAAAAATAAATATACTGAATAGTTAAAAGGTCAAGGTGTATAGTATTTGTATAGGTGCTTTTTTGTGATTTTTCATTACCAAATACTATCTTGAAAGTCTTTTTAATTATCAAAACGTCAAACTAAATCAAATATCAATATGAGAAACAACATGTTAAGAATAATTCTATTCTTTCTTACAATTTCCGTTTTTGCTCAATCAAATAAGGTTGAAATTGTAAAGAACGCTGATGGGACAAAACTCGTCGTTGACGGAAAAGATTTTATGATCAATGGTATAAACTGGGATTATGTTCCTATTGGGACTGATGTCACCAATGCCAATTTTTACGAACAACCTGATGACATCATAAAGGCAGGACTGGATATTGAAATGAGTCTTTTGCAGAACATGAACGTCAATGTTGTAAGGCAATATGTAGGCGTGCCTCCTAAATGGGTAACTTATATTTACGAAAAATATGGTATTTATACACTTTTAAATCATTCATTTGGACGATATGGACTCACTTTAGATGGTGTTTGGACTCCTGTTACAATTTATTCAGATGAAAAAACTCAAGAACAACTGGTATCTGACATGATCAATTTAGTCAAAGATTATAAAGATGTGCCAGGGATTTTGATGTACATGATGGGTAATGAAAATAATTATGGATTATTTTGGGCAAGGAGCAGAAACAGAAGATTTCCCTGAAGGCGAAGAACAAATTAATGCAATTGGTGAAAATCGAGGTAGACCAATGTACAAATTAATGAATGAGGTTGCCATAAAAATGAAAGAAATGGACCCCAACCATCCAGTTGCAATTTGTAATGGTGATGTATTATTTATTGACATTATTGCAGAAGAATGTAAAGATATTGATGTGTATGGTGCTAATACCTATAGAGGTGAATCTTTTGGAGATTTCTTTCAAGTAGTTAAAGATAAGCTGGATATACCACTTATGTTTACAGAATTTGGTGCTGATGCTTACAATGCACTGGAGGATAAAGAAGACCAATTCTGGCAAGCGCATTATAACGTTTTAAACTGGAAAGAGATCTATGAAAATGCTGCTGGTTTGGGAAAAGTTGGTAACTCTATTGGAGGGTTTACATTTCAATTTAGCGATGGCTGGTGGAAATTAGGTTTTGATAAACGCCAAGATGCCGATTCGCATCAAACAGGAGCTTCCTGGAGTAATGGCGGTTATTATCACGATACCAAAAATGGTTCTAATAATATGAACGAAGAGTGGTTTGGGATTTGTGCCAAAGGACCAACAAGTGATAGAGGTCTTTACGAATTGTATCCGCGTGCTTCTTACTATGCCTTAAAAGATGCACACGCTTTAAATCCTTATGAAAAAGGTGTTGATTTAGACTTTGTTCAAAACTATTTTAAGAATATCAATCTTACAGAAGCCGTATTAAAAGCTCGTGGAGATAGAGCTACTTTAATGGGTTTAGATAATGCAAAAATCAGGTTGAGTAATATGAGAGCAGAATTTACAACATTTAACACTGGAGGTACGCTTCTTACTACTCCTGACAGCCCGAATCCAGATGAAGAAGTGTTTCCAAATCAATTAGGTTTTGATCATATGCAATCTTTCTTTATAGGTAGTAGAAGGAAATCCTGCTCCTAATATGCGCGCTAATTTCAATCTTAAATATTCTTGGGAATGTTGCAGAAAACCCAATAGACGAACTTTTTTATGAAAATAGAGGTCGTACAGTATCATTGAATAGTCTTGATGGGCCTATTCCAATTACCGATTTAGATCGAGTTCAACTTTATAATGCAGAGTTTGAATGGAAAACCAAGCACATTTGACGTCAAAGGATTTTATAGAACTGGTCATAATCATTGGGGATATGACGGCGATTTCTTCGGATTATATCCGGAAGCCAATTACGGTCCTAACCTCGACATTTACAATGGTGTAATATCAGGATTTGAAATAAAAGGTAAAGATGTCCTTAAAGGCTTAGATGTAGCTTTTGGACCTCAATTATGGTGGGGAGCAAACCCAGCAATTCTATCTAAAATATAGTACAAAGTTAGATCATTATCATATAACTGGTGTTTATCCATGAAGATATTAGATGATCTTGGAGAAGTTGTTTCATCTAATGCGATTCCAATGCCAAGAACTCGAAGAGCAACACTTCATATTGAAAGAGAATTTGGGCCTGTTGGTATTGAAGTTGGTGGTATTTGGGGTGGTGAACCTTTAAATGGAAGATCATTCCAAGTTGCAGAAGATAATCCGAATTATGATCCGAATAACCCTGATTCTGAAAAGTATATTATTTACAATGACAAAATCAATTCAGATGATAATTGGGGAGCAAAAGCTAAAATAACAGTTCAGGCAGGAAAATTTAATTGGTATGCGCAGGTGCTGCACAAGGTCTTGGTTGCCAATGGTGGTGCTGATCAAACAAGAACATTTACAGGATGGAGACTCAAAGATACCGGAAGTGGAAACCAGACAAATTTTCTTACTGGTTTTGCATATAATACAGGTAAATTTCAAATTGCACCAAACTTTATGTGGCAAAAACCAATTGTAGATGCTATGCCAAATGATGTTCAGGCTCCGGGAAGATTAAGAAATATTTTTGACGACCCTTTTGCTGTGAGAGCTAACAGAGAAACAACGGCTGGTGAATTATTATTAACCTATGACCCTACACCAGGTACCTGGTACTATGAGTGGGATAATGACAGTGCGGAAAATGCTAAATTTGCTATGAATTTAGGTTTTGTATTTCGTCATCATCCAACAGCGCAAGATGCAGCTATCGGTTTTTTAAGCAAATCGTTCATTATTTGCATTTCCTAATTCTGCACCAGCAGAAGACCTTTGGGAAGCACATACACGTATTGTGTCAAAAGTTAGCCCAGAGCTTGGATTAATTGCTAATTTATATGCTGGAAATGGGCAAGCAAATGGTAGTGATGAAAGATTAATCACACGAATTGGAGGTGATATTAGATTACTATACAAAAAGATAAAACTGGTACATTCATTTAAGATTGATGACTGGGGACCATTTGATTATCACCGCGATTTTAACTTGACCTATCCAGTACAATTGATGCTGGATATTTCAACAACTGTTGGAAAACCTGGCTGGTTTATCCTACCAAATACTAGAATGGGAATACGAGGAACCTGGCGTTCATTAGATCAATTCTCACCAAGATACAGTCCTAACGAAGCACTTGAATTTGCTGATGATTCAATCATAAGTCCTGTAGGGTTTGACAACGGAACTGAATGGGAAATTAGAACCTATGTACATATTAATATTGGAAAATAAAAATCTAGAAAAATGAAAAATATAAAATTATAATTATTTCAAAATAATACTTCTTTTCGGATCTATTTTTACAATGATTGTTAGTTGCGAAAGTAACTTATGGGAAAGAGATTTGTCAGAAGATGCTGAATTTGCGACATTCTCGCCAGCAGCTGAAGTATTTATAGACGGATTTAGCGGTGGGTTGAGTTATGATCCTTTTGGAGATTCAAAACTGGACGCCTTTTCTGTAGATGATCAAGAAAAGTATTCAGGAACCGCATCTATGAGATTTGATGTACCTAGTTTTGGTGACCCTACTGGGCCTTATGCCGGAGCTACGTTTAGAGATGCTATTGGTCGTGATCTAACCGATTATGATGCGCTTACTTTTTGGGTTAAAGCCACGCAAGCAGCAACTTTAAATGAATGTAGGTTTTGGAGAAGATTTTGAAGGAGGAAAATACTTAGTTACACTTAGCAATGTTCCGGTAACTACATTTTGGCAGAAAATTATCATTCCAATTCCAGATCCTTCTAAATTAAACAGAGAAAGAGGGATGTTTTGGTATGCTGAAGGTCCAGAAAATGGAGAAGGATATACGTTTTGGATTGATGAACTTAAATTTGAAAAATTAGGAAACATAGCACAACCAAGACCGGCTATTCTAGATGGTGTGGATGTAAATCGAGCCAACCTTTATAGGTAATATATATTCAATTAATGGTACACAAACTTTTAATCTGGGATCAGGATTAAATCAAACTGTTTCTGCTGCACCATCCTATTTTTCGTATAGTTCGACAGACCCTGAAATAGCAAGAGTAAATGAACAAGGAGTCGTAACAATTCTGGATGCAGGAACCGCCACTGTTACTGCAATTTTAGGGGGTATTATGGCAGACGGGTCGATAACTTTTGAATCACAGGGTGAATTTAGTGCTGCCCCAACACCACCGGATAGGGATCCTAATGATGTCATCTCGGTATTTAGTGATGCATACAATAATGTTGCAGTAGATTACTATAATGGATTTTTTGCGCCATTTCAAACTACCCAAGGTGGATGCGCCTCCTGTAAATGTTGGTGGTGGACAGGTAATAAATTATACAGACTTGAACTTTGTAGGCATTGGTACATTTTTAGATGTACCAGCAGTCAATGCAACGGATATGACACATATTCATGTGGATATCTATGTGAATGAACCTCTAGATTCTGGAGACTTTATTAGGTTCCAATTACTTAATGATGTAGGGAACAACGAAACCTCTGGTTCTGTCACTTTTGATTCTAACGCATTGGTTGCAGATGGTTGGGCAAGTTTGGATATCCCTTTAGCCGATTTCTCGGGATTAAGCGATAGATCTCAATTGGGACTAATATTTTTTATTTCTGATAATACAATATCAAATATCTACGTAGACAATATTTACTATTACAGATAATAAGCTATGATAAAGTAAAATTCAAAAAAGTAAAAACATGAATAAAACAAATAAAAATAAAATTCGAAAAAAAGCGATGAGATTTAAGTATGTTCTTTTAGCTATGTCGTTTATTCTTTTAGTTGTATCATCTTTTATCGTATCTGGTTGTTCTACTAGTGAAACTCAAACTGTTGCGGAGTTCACTGAACTAGTTTGGTCTGATGAGTTCGATGTAGATGGTGCTCCTGATCCTGATAATTGGGGTTATGACATAGGTACCGGTTTTAACGGTTGGGGTAATAATGAGTTACAATACTACACAGACCGTCCGGAAAATGTAGTGGTACAAAATGGTATTTTAATTATAACAGCAAGAGAAGAATCTTTTCAGGGTTCAAATTATACCTCTGCAAGACTTAAAACAAAAGGGAAATTTGAACAGAAAATATGGGCGTTTTGAAGCCCGTATTAGGCTTCCTAGTGGTAAAGGATTATGGCCTGCATTCTGGATGTTAGGTAACAATATAGAAGAAGAACGTGATGATGACCTTAATACATTTCAATGGCCATTTTGTGGTGAGATTGATATTATGGAAAATGCCGGATCAAAACCAACTATAGTAAGCGGAGCTATTCATGGACCTGGTTATTCTGGTGGTCACCAATTTTAAAAGAGTATGATCTGGAAAACGATCGTGTGGATACAGGATTTCATATCTATGGTGTAGAATGGGGACCAGAATATGTAAATTTTTATGTAGATGATGTATTATATAACCAAATAACTCCAAACGATATACCAAGTAGTCCTTTTCCGGAATTCTATGAAGACCTTTTTCACAGATCCAGACGAATTAGAAGAATATGAGGGAAGATGGAATAAATGGGTTTATGACCAGCCATTCTATATGCTATTGAATGTAGCTGTTGGTGGTCTTTTTGATGGACCTCCAAATGATGAAACCGTTTTCCCACAAACCATGCTAGTAGATTATGTAAGAGTATATAAAAACAAATTTGACAATAACTAATAATAAAAAAAATTATGAAACAATTACTAAAAAAGGCTAAGCAAATTGCAATATTGATCTTGGCGATATCCTTAACCGGATGTACAAATGACGATGTTGAATTGCCAAAAGTTATTGCTGGCTTTACATATACAGTAAACATTGATACAGGAACTGTAACATTCATTAATATCTCTGAAAATTCAAGAACTTATGTCTGGGATTTTGGAGATGATACGACTTCAACCGAAATAAATCCTATAAAGACCTATTCCAATGGTACGTATACTGTAACGTTAAAAGCAGAAAATCCTGCAGGAGCATCCGATATGTTTGAAGATGAGATAACCATCTTAATTCCTGAAATAGCGACCCTGCCAATTACTTTTGATGGGGAAAATACAAATTACGATGCTGAAACTTTTGGAGGAGCATCTTTCGCAATAGTTGATAATCCAGATCCTTCCGGAAGTCAAATACAAGTACTTCTAAAGTAGGAGCGGTTACAAACATTGGAGCTGCTTTTGAAGGATTTTATTTTGATCTAGGTTCACCAATAGATTTAGTCAAGCCTAAGAAGTATTTCCTGAATTTTTGGTCTGATACTCCAGTTAATGTTTTAATAAAACTTGAAGAAGGTACTGCAGGACCAATAGAAGCTACTGCAAGCCATGGTGGTACTGGTTGGGAAGTAATTTATTTTACTTTTGATTCTACTGCAAATTATTCAAGATTTACAATGTTCGTAGATGGTCCTGGCACAACAGCAGGTACATTCTATTTAGATGATATCGCGCAAATTAATACAGCCGATATACCATGTCCGGAAACTGATCTGGAATTGCCAATTGATTTCGATTGTAATGGAATTGATTATGCTGCTAAAATTGCAGGTAATGTATCTTTTGAAGTTGTTGATAATCCTGAATTATCAGGAATTAATTCTGAAGCTTCTAAAGTTGGGAAAATGACAAATGTTGGTGAAAATTGGGAAAACGCATTCTTTAATTTAGATAGCCGCTGTAGATTTTTCAACAGATAAAGGAATTAGCTTTAAATTATATTCAGATCAAGCTCTACCTATAAAATTAAAGTTTGAAGATGGTACGGAAGCACCTGTTGAGGTTGACGTAAATCATACAGGAGCTGGATGGGAAGAGCTAATATTCACCTTTGAATCCAGTGCATCATATAATGACATGATAATATTCGTTGACGGACCGGGAACAGCAGCAGGAACATTTTATGTTGATGACATAGAGCAAGTTGCTGGTGATGTTGCAGACCCTTGTGAACCTGATACTGCACAATCATTTGCTGCAAGCAATTTTAATATTTCTTTCGAAACCGATCCTGGAACAACTGAGACTGTAGGTGAGACCGATAAATTGCTTTTAGGTGATGTAGGCTATGAATATGCAGATAATCCAGATTTTGACAATGATGTTAACAGTTCATGTAAAGTTGCTAAAATAGAGAAAGCAGGAGGTTTGGATTATGCCAATGTGCAAATTTTTACGGCTGATAAGTTTAATTTCACAGATAATGCTGGATTTAAATTAAAAATATGGTCACCTAATGTAGGGACGAATGTATTGTTCAAGTTAGAAGATACTAACGACGGAGGCATAAATAATCAAGTATCGCAATTAACAAGTATTGCCAATGGATGGGAAGAATTAACCTTTGATTTTCCAGCATCAGATACAAATAAATTTGATAGAATTATAATATTCTTTGGCTTCGAACAAGGTGATGCGTTAACTATTCATTTTGATGACTTGATGCTTTACGGCACTGGATCTGGTGGCGGTGGAGGCACATTTGATGACGGCTTGTTAACCAACGGTGATTTTCAAACACTTGATGGAGATGGGAATGCTACAGAGTGGATCCAAGGTGTTGATGCTACTAATCCAGCCCCTGTACTAACAGATGGTGACAATACTTACTATTCAATAGATATTGCAAATGTTGATCCTAACGGAAATGCCTTTACCGTAAATTTGAGTCAAATTGTTGCAATAACAGCAAGACGACACCTATACCATTAACTTTTGATGCCTCACAGACGCTTCAACCAATACAAGATCTATAATTGCAGGTATTGGTTTAAGCGGCCCAACTGATTTTTCACACAAACGTTGCAACTGTAAAATTACAGCTACACATACACTTTACAGTTAACCCTATTCGGCCGATGGTTTTGGAGACCCAAATAGAAGAGTTATTATTCGATATGGGAGCTGAAGCTGGTCTAGTTAATAGATAATGTATCTCTATTTTTAGATGGATCCGGCGGCGGTGGCGGCGGAGGCACAGGTGACAACCTGGCTGCCAACGGTGATTTTGAAACAGGAGACGACACAGGATGGCTGTTATTCCAAAATGGTGGATCTGCTTCAATAGATAATACCGTAAATAATGGTGGATCATGGTCCGGTAAACTTGAAACAGGAGGTCCTAGTAATCCTGCATTTAAGCAAGAAAGAATAGGTGCTGGAACAGTTGCTGCTGGTGATGTTGTTCAAGTTCACATTCGACCATATAGGTGGAATTGCAGGAGAAGGTGGCGTATTTAATGTGCTCCTTTTTGGAGAAGGTGCAGGAGGTGCAGTTCCTTTTACTCATGTATTTAATCCTCCTCCTTCTTTAAGTGGTTCCTGGACAACTTTTACAGGTACTTTTACAATTCCAGGAGGAACGGATGTTTCTGAAGGAATTTCATTCCTGATCGAAACAGTTTGTGGAGGTGCTGCTGGTTGCAGTGTATCAGCAAATATTGACAATGTTACTGTAACACTTAATCCGTAATATGTAAATTCAATAAGCTATCGGCCTAGATTTATCTTTGTCGATAGCTTGTTATAATATAAATAAGCTAACATGAAGAATAACTTTTATCGATTATGAATTCTCTTAAATATTATCTTTATTTTTTTTTCTTTTTGATTATGTTAAGTTGCGAAAGAAAACCTGATCAATTGGTTGTTGAGGTTTATGAAACTTCAGCTAATGGAAACAAGCTTAAAAAAGTATCTGAATTTCCCTCTGTAGAACAAACAGCAACCATAAAATTGTTGCCGGAAGAAAAATACCAAACTATAACAGGTTTTGGAGGCGCTTTTACAGAATCTTCTGCTTACTTATTAAATAAACTGGGAAAAGAGAATCGTAAAAAAATAATCGATGCCTATTTTAGTTCAGAAGGAGCAAATTATTCCTTAACCAGAACACATATGAATTCTTGTGATTTTTCTTTGAGCAATTATTCGTATACACCAGTTGAAGGCGATAAAGATTTAGAACATTTTACAATTAAGGAAGACAAAGACGATTTAATTCCTATGATAAAAGATGCAATGGCAGCTTCTGAAGATGGATTCAAAATTTTTGGTTCGCCATGGACAGCAGCTCCCTGGATGAAGGATAACAACAAATGGGTTGGAGGTAAATTATTACCAGAATATTACGATACATGGGCATTATTTTTCTCAAAATATGTAGATGCTTATAAAGAAGAAGGAATTGATATTTGGGGATTCACGGTAGAAAATGAACCTCTTGGAAATGGTAACAATTGGGAAAGTATGCATTTTACTGCTGAAGAAATGAATGATTTTGTAATGAATCATTTAGGACCTAAACTTGAAGCAGATGGTAAAGGTGATCTCAAAATTTTAGGATATGACCAAAATCGTGATCACTTAAAAGACTGGGTAGACGAAATGTATAAAAATGAAGAAACTTCAAAATATTTTGATGGTACAGCGATTCATTGGTATGCAAGTACTTACGATTGGATGCCTGAAGACTTTACAATATGCTCATAATAAAGCACCAAATAAACTTCTAATTCAAGCAGAAGCTTGTGTTGATTCTGAAGTGCCTAAATGGCAAGATGATAAATGGTACTGGTCATAAAGAAGCTACAGATTGGGGTTGGGATTGGGCACCAGAAGATCAAAAATATTTGCATCCTAAATATGCACCGGTAAATCGTTATGCAAGAGATATTATTGGTTGCTTGAACAATTGGGTTGATGGTTGGGTAGACTGGAATATGGTACTGGATACAAAAGGTGGTCCAAATTGGTTTAAAAACTGGTGTGTAGCACCTGTAATTGTAGATCCTGAAAAAGATGAGGTGTACTTAACACCATTGTATTATACAATGGCCCATTTTAGCAAATTTATCAGACCTGGAGCAGAACGTATAGGTTTTGAAAATTCAGATAAAGATTTAATGGTTACAGCTGCCAAAAACCCAGATGGTTCCATTGCTGTAGTTGTTTTTAATCAGGATTCTGAAAGCAAAAATTTTAATCTGTCATTAAACGATAATTCAATTGACTTACAGATAAGTGGTCAAGCCATTCAAACAATAATAATTCCGAAATCTTAATTAACCTGAACTGGTAAATACTAACTAAAATCAAAAATTATTATGCCAAACATTATAACTCCCGCAAAAGATAAAGTCCCTATTGGGCAAAAAGCTGCCTTTGGAGCAGGTCATTTAGTTTTGAACCTATATCCAGGAGCCTTAGGTTTCTTTATGTTCTTCTTACTAACAGCATTTGGAATGGATCCATTTTTGGCAGGACTTTTAGGAGGATTACCTCGATTTTTTGATGCTGTTACCGATCCAATTATGGGATTTATTTCGGACAACACCAGTTCAAAATGGGGAAGAAGGAGACCATACATTTTAGTAGGAGGTATTTTAAGTGCCATTACATTTGTTCTTCTTTGGCAACTTGATGAAAACAATTCTTCAGACTATAATTTTTGGTACTTCCTGATTATGTCTATGGTTTTTCTTATTGGAAATACCATGTTTGCTACACCTTTGGTTGGTTTAGGTTATGAAATGACTTCTGATTATAACGAACGAACACGTTTAATGGCATTTTCGCAAACAGTTGGGCTATTGGCTTGGGTAATTGTACCTTGGTTTTGGGTAATTATTGCTGATCCGGATATTTTTAGTAATCAAGCCGAAGGAGTAAGAACAATGGCAATGTATGTTGGAGTCGCTTGTTTATTTCTCGGTCTTTTACCAGCTATTTTTTGTAGAGGTATCGATGCTTCTCATATGGGAAATAGGAAAAAATTAACTTTTACCTCTATATTTAGTAATTTGAAGGACTTATTCAGTCAGTATAAAAGAAGCTGTAAAGAATAAGCCTTTTATGAAATTATGTGGTGCTACTTTTTTAGTATTTAATGGTTATCCAAATTGTAGCATCTTTTAGCTTTTTTATTTTCGTTTTTTACATTTTTAACGGAAGCTATGAAGCCACTTCAACATGGCCTGCTTGGTTTAGTTCTATTGGAGCATTGGTTTCAGCATTTTTAGTGATTCCAATTGTGTCAAAAATGGCTGACAAAATGGGGTAAAAAGAATGCTTTTATTATTTCAACAGCCCTTTCCATAGTTGGATATGCTATGAAATGGTGGGCTTTTACTCCCGATAATATTTGGCTTTCTTTTATTCCAATACCATTAATGTCATTTGGTTTAGGAAGTTTATTCACCTTGATGATGAGTATGACTGCCGATGTTTGTGATTTGGATGAACTTGTTAATGGAATGCCAAGGAAAGAGGGTACTTTTGGAGCATTTATTGGTGGGTTGTAAAACTTGGACAAGGATTAGCTCTGGTTTTAGGAGGTCTAGTATTAAAGGTAATAGGATTTGACGGTAACGCAGCCACTCAGACGGTTGAAACTTTAACAAATTTAAGAATCGCCGATATAATTATTCCAGTAGTAACAGCAGGTTTGGCTATTTGGATTATGTGGAAATACGACCTGTCTGAAGAAAAAGCCAAAGAAATTAAAGCTCAATTAGAAGAAAGAAGAGGAGTGTTATAGCATTATTAAATAGTTAAGTAGATTATATAATTAAAAAAATAGTAAGATGTCAACAAAATTAGTAATCATATTAATAGGAGTTTTACTTACACTAATTGCAATACTTGGTAGTAAAAAAAGAAACTCTGGCAGAAAGCTTCCTTAACACCAAGATTGGAATACCTATGGGAATCATTGGTGTTTTAATGATGATATATGGTAGTTATTCGTCTGGATTAGTCAATTATAATAGCCAAATTGAACAAGTTTCTATAGGAAAAAAGTTAAAGATTAGCGGACCAGTGAATACCGTAAAAGTAGTTTCTCCAATAGATAAAGATTCTGTGGATTGCAGAATTTTAACAATGGGAGTTTATCCCGAATCCCATAAAAAAGATATTTGGGTACTGATTAGACCTACTGATGATAAATATTATCCACAATCTGATCATACCAACACTTCCTACAAAAGAGATGGGGAATGGCAGGTTGTCACTCGTTTTGGAGGAGATATGGGAGAGGCCTATGATTTAATTATTTATGAAGCAGATTCAACTGCCTCATCATTTTTTAGTTCCACCATAGCAAAATGGAAAGAAGCTGACGACTACCCTGGGTTAGAGACTAGAAGAAATACCAGCTGGAGCCAATGAAGTGGAACGTCTTAAGGTTTATTCAAGGAAAAACTGTAGAGGTGTGTTTTAGTACATTACCATACTAAGGATGAATCTAATAAGAAGTGAAATTAATACTATAACATATCATAATGCACACAGTAAATAAAGACAGAGTTCCATTTGGTCAAAAAGTTGCTTTTGGCATAGGTATGTTGGCCAATCAAATGTTTCCGGCTATTCTAGGTATTTTTATGGTTGTTTTAATAGAAGATTTGGGTTTTCCGGGTTGGATGTGGGCTCTTATATATTTTTTTCCAAGAATATTCGACGCCATCACAGACCCAATAATGGGTTATATCTCAGATAATACAAAATCAAAATGGGGACGGAGAAGACAATATGTCTTTATTAGGTGGAATAATGATGGGTATTGCCTTCATACTTATGTGGCAACTTTTTAAGGAAAACTCCTTGCAATTTAATTTCTGGTATTTCTTCTTGTGGTCTATTGTCTTTTATCTAGGCCTTACGCTTTTTAGTGTCCCATATGTAGCTATGGGTTATGAGATGAGCGATGATTTTCATGAGCGTACCAGTATTATGGCTGTTGCGCAGTGGATTGGGCAATGGGCATGGGTAATTGCACCTTGGTTTTGGGTTATTATGTATGATCCAGATTGGTTTCCATCTGCAGAAGTAGCTGTGAGGCAATTGGCAGTATGGGTAGCTATACCCTGTGCTATTTGTGCCATGGTTCCAGCCATATTTATAAAAAGTAAATCGACCTTAAATGAAGATTATAGCCCTTTAACTATGAAAAATATAGGAGGTAGTTTAAAGGAAATTCTAAAAAGTTTTAAAGAAGCTTTTAAAATTAAGGAGTTTAGAAAATTATGTGCTGCTACTTTTTTAATTTTTAATGCTTTCAATACTGTTGCAGCACTTACCTTTTTTGTCATTGTATATAAACTGTTTAACGGAGATGCTGCCGCTAGCGGTATCTGGGTTTCGTTATTTGGGTGTTTGGGTGCATTGGGTACCACATTTATAGTTATACCTGTCGTAACTTGGATGTCTAAAGTTTTTGGAAAGAAAAATGCCTTTTTGATATCCCAAGGAATTTCAGTTTTAGGATACATTATGCTATGGTTTCTATTTGTTCCGGGTAAGCCATGGATGTATATTATAGGACTACCTTTTTTTTCCTTTGGAATAGGCAGTTTATTTACCATAATGATGTCAATGACTGCTGATGTTATTGATATAGATGAATTAAACTCTGGTTTACGTAGAGAAGGGATATTTGGAGCTATTTATTGGTGGATGGTTAAGGTTGGCTTTGCAATTGCAGGCGGATTAAGCGGAGTTATTATTGCTGTTGTTGGGTTTAACCCAGACCTTGCTACTACAGAACAACAATCTGCTGTTGATGGGCTACATGCCTTCTTTTGTTTTTTCCCTATGGCAGGCACACTGGTGGCTATGTTTGTAATGCGCAATTATGATGTTACCGAGAAACGTGCTGGTGAAATACGTGCAGAACTTGAAAGACGTAAAAATGAAAATCTTACAAATTAAATTATACGAAATTGTTGTAGAATTAGTAAAACGAAGAATAGAACTTTAACAATATTAAAAATAAAAAACAATGGGAGGATATAGAGAAGGACATCAGTTTTCGCTTAAAGGAATAGACCTTAGCGAACATTCTGGAGTGGATTTTAGCAAATATTCATTAGAGGAATTAGCCAAATTGTGGAGAAAAACCTTGAAAAGTGGTATGCACGGTTTATGTTTTAGTCTTTATGAAGACGGTCAACAACCTGGAGCTATCATTACAGAAGAACAAGTTAGGAGACGAATGGAAATAATACAGCCATATACTAAATGGATTCGTTCCTTCTCCTGTACGGATGGAAATGAATTTATACCCAAAATAGCTCGTGAATTTGGCATTAAGACCTTAGTTGGAGGCTGGCTGGGATATGACCAGGAAATCAATGAACGTGAAATGGCAGGTCTTATTAAGCTGGCAAATGAGGGTTATGTAGATATTGCTGCAGTTGGAAATGAAGTGTTGTATCGCAATGATCTTAGTAAAGAAGAATTGTTAGGCTTCATCAACCGTGTAAAAGAAGCAATACCAAAGGACATACCAGTAGGATATGTTGATGCTTATTATGAGTTCAGTGTTCATCCAGAAATTACTGAGGCTTGTGATGTGATTTTGGCTAATTGCTATCCGTATTGGGAAGGTTGCCACATGGAATATTCATTACTCCACATGAAACAGATGTTTGCGCAAGCTGCAGCCGCTGGAAATGGAAAGAAAGTAATTATTACCGAAACCGGTTGGCCGAGTGAAGGTGGTGGTTTAGGCAGTGCACTTGCTTCCGCAGAAAATGCCATGAAATATTTTATCAATGCTCAAGTATGGTCGGCGAAAGATGACATAGAGATTTTTTATTTTTCTTCCTTTGACGAATCCTGGAAAGTAGGTCCTGAAGGGGATGTAGGAGCATACTGGGGTCTTTGGGATAAAAATGAGAAACTAAAATTTTAATTAAAAATTAAATAAGAAATTTAGTATTCTTGCATGATTGTTAATATTGTATAGTTTTTTATCAAATTCGTTGTTATTGAGATTATATTTCACATCTATATTTGCGACTTTGATAATTCCCAAATAACTAGTTAGATATTACCATGCATTAAGTTAAAATAAAATCTACAGATGCCTTCGTTTTGAGATTAAATGAGAAATTCTAAGAGTAGAATTATTATAACAGGAAATAAAATAATAAAAAACAGAAAATGTCAAAAAGAGCAGGAAAAATAAAAGCGTTAACCGGAATAGACTCTGCTAATAAAACATCGAAAGGCTTAAAGAATTTATTTAAAAGAGTTCTTAATAATGGTATGCATGGTTTGTGTTTTAGCACTTACGAAGATGGGCAAGGACCGGGAACCCAAATCACAGAAGAACAGATCAGACGAAGAATGAAAATTATCAAACCATATACAAAATGGATACGGTCTTTCTCTTGTTTAGACGGCAATGAACTTATTCCACGAATAGCTAAGGAATATGGAATTAAAACTTTGGTAGGTGCCTGGTTAGGAGACGATCCGGAAATGAATGAGAAGGAAATAAGTGGTTTAATTTCTTTAGCCAAAGAAGGTATGGTTGATATTGCTGCTGTGGGAAACGAAGTTATGTACCGCAATGATCTAACTGAAGATGAGCTTTTAGATTTTATGAATCGGGTAAAAAATGAGATACCTGATATCCCAATTGGATATGTCGATGCCTATTATGAATTCTCGCATAGACCTAAAATAACAGAAGCTTGTGATGTCATTCTTGCAAACTGCTATCCTTATTGGGAAGGTTGTAGCATGGAATACTCCCTCTTGTATATGAAAGATATGTATAATTCTGCAGTTCGAGCAGGCAATGGCAAAAGAGTTATTATTTCTGAAACAGGATGGCCTAGTTTGGGTGAATTATATCATGGGGCACAACCGTCAGAAGAAAATGCCATCAAATATTTTATAAATGCACAAAAATGGTCTGAGGAGGAGGATATAGAAATATTCTATTTTTCATCCTTTGATGAGTCCTGGAAAGTTGGTGCTGAAGGGGATGTTGGGGCATACTGGGGTCTATGGGATAAAAACGAAAAACTAAAATATAGATCAGAAATTGTATTAAGTTGAACTTAACCTTATAAAATGGATTACGCAAAAAAGTTAGGAATAGAACCTGGAAAGGCCATTTGTTATTCTGGTTTTAGAGAAGGCCAGAGACCTGGCGATGTCTTTCCAAGCTATGAAGAGATAAAAGAAGACCTGTTAATATTACACAATCACTGGAAATATCTTCGATTGTACGACTGTGATAAACATTCCGAAATTGTTCTTGACGTCATAACCAAAGAAAAACTAGACTTTAAAGTCATGCTGGGAGCCTATATTGGTGCCGAAGCAAACAATTATGGTTGTCCCTGGGGTGGATCCTATTCTGAGGAGCAACTCGAGGAAAATAAAGTTGCTAATACTAATCAAATTAAAAAACTGATTCGATTAGCAAACCAATATCCTGATATTATATTTTCATTATCAGCAGGAAACGAAGCCTGTGTAGATTGGACTGATCATTATGTGCCTGTAGAAAGTGTGATACACTATGTGAAAATGATCAAAAAAGAAGCTAAACAACCAGTCACATTCTGTGAAAATTATCTGCCGTGGCTGGATAAACTGCAAGACCTGGTTAAAGAAGTAGATTTTATTTCTATTCATACCTATCCGGTATGGGAATACAAAAATCTTCACGAAGCTATGGAGTATACCAAGCAAAATTTTTATTCTGTGGCTGATAAATATCCTGATAAACTGGTTGTGATCACTGAAGCTGGATGGACCACTTATTCTAATGGAAGAGGAATATGCCCAAGTAACGTAAGTGAAGAACATCAAAAGATATATTATAATGATCTAATAGAATGGTGTGAAGAAGATCATATTCTAACCTTTGTTTTTGAAGCTTTTGATGAACCATGGAAAGGATCTGAAGAAGCATTAGAGCCAGAAAAACATTGGGGACTCTTTAAAGAAAATAGAACCCCAAAACTAGTCATGAAAGAACTTTTTAGTAACTTGAAAGTTAAAACTTAATAATCTTGATCATGAATACGGTATATGCAAAAAGTATTGTTAGATCAGTCCACTCAACTCTACTAATTTTTGCACTACTATTAGTTTCATGTAGCCAAAATAATGAACCATCGGGAGTATCGGTTGAGGGCACAGAAATATCCAGTTTTTCTTTTTTAGTTAGTGACAATCCAAGTCTGGATGATGATATCTCTTTAAGCATCCAAAATAATACCATTTCCGGCATTGTCCCTTACAATGGAGATATTGAGAACCTTGTTGCGTCTTTTGAACATAATGGTACTGAGGTTTTAGTTGATGGTTTTAATCAAACCAGTGGATCTACTCACAATAATTTTAGTCATGAAATTACCTACACTGTAAAAACCAGTGACGACCAACAGGAGAGTTATGACGTTAGAGTAAAATATTTCACCGGCCTGCCTATTTACTATATCGACACAAATGGAATTCCTATCGATACAAAAGAAGACTATATCGATGGAAATGCATCTATTTTTGGTGGATTGAATTATAATGATAACCCTAGTTCTGAAATGGGGATTCGTGGCAGAGGACATTCAACCTGGTTCATTCATCCAAAAAAACCATATCAACTTAAGTTTGATGAAAAAACTGAGGTCTTAGGAATGCCTGAAGATAAGAAGTGGATCTTTTTAGCCGAATATTCCGATAAGACCATGATGCGAAACAAGATTGCTTTCGAAATGGGCTACATCAGTAATCTGGACTGGACGCCTGAAAGTCATTTTGCTGAAGTATTTGTAAACAACGAATACAATGGTACCTATAACATTTCTCAAAAAGTTGAAGAAAGTGACAATAGAGTTCTATTAGGTGATACAGGATATTTATTGGAAATAGACGATATTTCTCATATAGATGTAGATGATATCACTTTTAACACTGGCCAATTCCTGATCAATATTAAAGAACCCGATTTAACAATAGACAGCACAGAATATAACTATGTAGTAGATCTCATCAACGAATTTGAAACCGTTTTAATGAGTGATCAATTTACCAATCCAACCACAGGATATAAAAGTTATATAGATATTGACAGTTTTATTGATTGGTATCTAATTAGTGAAATAACAAAAAACGTAGATTCCAGAAATTATTCAAGCATCTACCTAAATGTCATTCCAGGTGAAAAAATTAAAATGGGACCGTTGTGGGATTTCGATCTGTCTTTCGGAAATGTAGACTATGCTGATCCTGAATTTCCTGAAGGGTTTTGGGTAAAGGACAATCCTTGGTATAGCAGGCTTTTTGAAGATCCTGATTTTGTATCATCAGGTTAAATCCAGATTTGCATATTTCAGAAATAATCAGGATTACATTTTAGACAAAATAGATTATTATGCTGACTATTTAAGTCTGTCTCAGGAAGAGAATAATGATAAATGGAATACCATTGGCACCTATGTCTGGCCAAACCCAGTAGTTTATAATACTTATGAAGAAGAAGTGAACCATCTAAAAACCTGGTACACAACAAGAATGAATTGGCTTGATACTGCTATTAATAATTTATAAACATTCTATTCTTCATATTTCAAATATTTAGTTAAATAATTCACGATATATCATCTTTTATGGTTATTGTATAGTTATTGTATGGGTTTTTTTAACAAAATGTTAAAAATATTTTACGATATTGCAATCTAATTAATCTTATAAACTAAAACTTATGAAAAAAATTACTTTATTACTTATTCTTATTAACCGCTACTTTTGGGTTTTCTCAAAATACAGTTGACAGTTGATGCGGCAGCTGCTTGGAACTGGTTATATGAATGTTTTTGACTCAGCTGATGGAGGCTTTTGCAATTTGGATCTAGGATGGAGCCGATGGATCTTGGAAATTTACAGACAACAATTGGTAGCAAGTGATATTACGTTGCAACCAAATTTTAACGCTTATGCCGAAAATGTTGGAGGTACTGATGGTGATATAGTTACTGGACGAATCTTCGATGGAGGTGTTACTGCTGGTCCAACAGGTAATAAATTAATGGAAGCTTCAACCTTTGTGGAACCTAGAGCATACGTTTAACTGGACAAGATTTAACTTTTAAGGAATGTTGTGACATCAAATACATCGCTGGCGCAGGTAATATGGATTTGCTTATACAGATTTTATTAAAGCTCTTGATCCTGGTGCTGGTTTTTCAGATGCTTTAGGTGGAGCTTATGTGTTACCACTTCCAGCGTCTGGTGCATTTTCTGTTACTGTCACTGGAGCAGAATTAACTGCTGGATATAATTATTCAATATGGATTTAGAATTTATGGACTTAATGCTAATCCTGCTGACGAAGCTAGCATTAGGAAGTGTTGTTGTTGAATGCGACATTAGGAATTAATGATTTTGAATTTGGCAAATTTCAATGTTTCTCCTAATCCTTCAAACAATGTTTGGAATATTAAGTCTCAACAAACAATTAATAATAGTTCAAGTATTTGATGTATTAGGAAAACAAGTCATGAATGTAAAACCAAATGATTCTGATGTTTCAATTAGATGCAAGTACATTACCAAAAGGTTTATACTTTGCTAAAATGACCACAGAATTTGGTTCTAACAGTATTAAACTGATTAAGAATTAATAGCATTTTTATATATTTAAAAGAAAAGAGCGTATTTTAATTAATGCGCTCTTTTTTTATATCTTTAATACGATGATCACCTTAAAGAAATTAGCAGAGCAATTAAATGTGTCCGTATCTACGGTTTCTAAAGCTTTAAATGACAGCAGTGAGATAAGTGAAGAAACCATTCTGCGTGTTAAGGAATCTTGCTAAACATTATAATTACCAGCCAAACCGGATTGCTCAAAGCTTACAAAAAAATGCTACTCTGAACTATAGGTGTAATTATACCTAATATTCTTAATCGGTTTTTTGCTAAAGTGTTAGTTGGTATTAGAAAAGGAGGCAACCAGATTGGGTTATAACATTATCACGTGCATAACCAATGAAACTTTAAGCAAGGAAAAAGAGAGTTTAAAATTATTGTCTAATGGCAGTGTAGACGGTTTCATTCTGGCTGCATCAGAAGAAACTCAAGTGTCTAATAATTTTGATCATATTAGCCTATTACAATCCAGTGATCTTCCCGTTGTCATGTTTGACAGGGTAATTGATAACATAAACTGTGATAAAGTTGTGATCGATGATTTTAATGCCCTTAAAAAAGCAACCGATCATTTAATTGCTAAAGGCAGAAAGAATATAGCCTTTATAAGTAATATTGACGATCTGAACGTGGGTAAATCCAGAAAACAGGCTTATAAAGACTCAATAATAAGTAAGTTCAAAAAGGTTGATGAATCATTGATCCTGACTATTCCCAGAAGAGATAAAAACAATCAAGACAGAATTAAAAGCTTCTTTAAATCAAACCCTAAAATTGATGGTGTAGTATCTGCCGATAATACATCGGGAACCATCGCTTTAAATGTCGCTAAGGATTTAGGATATAAGATCCCTGAGGATCTATCTATTATTGGATTCGCTGATGAAGCTATTTCTAATCTATCAGTACCAAGACTATCATATATTTCACAAAATGCCAAACAAATTGGAATTAAGTGCAATAAACCTTCTAGTGGACAGATTAAATAATGAAGAGGATAAAAAAGAATTTATTACAAAAGTAGTACCATTTAAAATTCACACTCAGGAATCTTTATAGAATTTCTAAATATAAAAAGGCCACCAATAAGGCAGCCTTTTATTGTGGTCTATTCAAAATATTATTTACCAAGCATCAGTAATTCGTTACAAACTACTTCTGTTACATATCGTTTCTCACCTTCTTTGGTTTCGTAAGAACGTGTTGTTAGTTTACCTTCAATGGCAACCTCTTTTCCTTTTGTTACATACTTTTCAATTATTTCGGCTGTTTTGCCCCAGGCAATAATATTATGCCATTGTGTGTCTGTTACTTTTTCGCCATTGGCGTTTTTGTAATTCTCATTTGTTGCAATTGAAAATTTTGCAAGCATCTTCCCTGATTCAAGATTGATAATTTCAGGATCATTTCCTAAGTTTCCAATCAACTGTACTTTGTTTCTAAGCGTGTTCATAATTTTAATTTTTAATGCCTGCCAGACGCAGGCTAGTTAATACTATGTCCTGAATCTATTTCAGGATCTTTTTACGTTACGTTGAATCGTTAAGACATTTCGACTGCTCCTTCGACAAGCTCAGGATGACATCTCAATGTGACATTATTGATTCGACACTGCAAATATGATACAGCATCCAAATTTTATTCGGTTGTAAAGTATTTAATTTCGTTTGTAAACATTTGTAGTCGTTTGTAATCGTATATTAATTCAGATGAAAAGCTTAACTTTGTCAGTCATGATAAGACTTTTAAGCTACATCTACCCTATTACAAAAAAAGTAGAATCTGAATATAGTGGTACTCTGGAAATCACCTGGCACAACGGAAAAAAACATTTAAATACTAAAAATGCCAACTATTCTTATGGATCATTACAAAAGATCTTAAAGTTTGGGCTGCAAAAAATAGACTTAAAGAATTGTGATAATATTTTGGTTTTAGGACTTGGTGCTGGAAGTGTAATAGATACATTGTTAAACGATTTAAATTATAAAAATCATATTACAGCTTTAGAGCTTGATCCGGTAATAATTAAAATTGCTAAAGATGAATTCGATCTATCAGAAAACAAATATTTAGAAATCATTTGTGATGATGCATTAAGTTTTATGAATCGAAACCAAAAGATTTTTGACTTAATTATTGTTGATTTATTTATCGATACAGAAGTACCAGAAACCCTTTTTAATTCTTCTTTTTGGAATGATATCATCAGAAGTAATTCTGAAAAAGGCAAAATTTTATTTAACGCTTCCATGCAAAGAAGTAATGACGAAAAACTTTCCTCTATAATATATCAATTTAAAAAGCGCAATTACCACATCCAAAAACTTGAAAAGGTTAATGGAACAAATACACTTTTAATTGCCCATTCAAACAAGTAATTGTAATCGTTTGTAATCGTATAATTTGTATATTGTTTTAAAATTATTTTATCATGAGAAAAACTATTCTAATTCTTTTTTTAGTTGTCTTTTCAAATTGTCAAAGTCAAGAAAATAATACGTTACAATTAAAAGAAGGTTCAACGTCTCCAATGGCAATTTTATCAGATGTCTCATGGATTGAAGGACATTGGAAAGGTGAAGCATTTGGTGGGATTACAGAAGAAATTTGGAGTCCACCACTTGGTGATTCCATGATGTTTTCATTTAAATTAGTCGTTGATAACAAAGTTGTTTTTTATGAATTAGGAGGAATTCGAGAAGTAGATAGTACGCTTATTTTTCAATTAAAACATTTTGGAAACGACTTTAAAGGTTGGGAAGAAAAAGATGAAACTATAGATGCTAAATTGGTAAAAATTGAAAGTAACAGAGTTTACTTTGAAGGGTTCACTTTTGAGAAAGTAAATGAAAATGAGATGGCTATTTATGTTCTAATTAAAGAAAAGGATAAAACTGAAGAGGTGAAATTTAATTACTACAAACAATAATGCAATTTTATTTAGAAACAGAACGTCTTATTATGAGAGATGTAAAGGAATCTGATCTTGATGGAATGTTCGAACTCGATTCAGATCCTTTGGTGCATAAGTATTTAGGAAATAATCCAATTAAATCTAAAGATAAAGCAGCAGAAATTATCCGGTTTATTCATAAGCAATATAAAGATCTTGGTATTGGCAGGTTTGCTGCTATTGAAAAATCTTCAGGTGATTTTATTGGCTGGTCTGGTTTAAAATTTAATACAGGTGAAAAGGAAAAACTTAATGGGAAAACTGATTTCTACGATATTGGTTACCGTTTCATTCCTCGATATTGGGGTAAAGGATACGCAACAGAATCAGCTCTCGTCGCTATAGATTTCGGATTTAAAGAACTAAATATTGAAACCATGTGTGGAGCCGCGGAAAAAGCAAACCTTGCATCCAATAAAGTATTACAAAAAATTGGCTTGAATTTTATAAATGAATTTACATACGATGGCACAAAATGCAATTGGTACGAACTAAAACAAAAAGATTATGCAAAAACAATGTCCAGAATGTGGCGAAAAAATTGTAGGCAGAATCGATAAGAAATTCTGCAGCGATTATTGCAGAAATGCCTTTAATAATAGAGTTAATAAAGACAGTAAAAACCTAATCAGAAATATTAATAACAGGTTGCGCAAAAACTGGCGTGTACTGGAAGAATTAAACCCACATCAAAAAACAAAAACAACGCGTACTAAATTAATCGAAAAAGGTTTCGATTTTAATTATTTTACAAGTACCTATACAACCAAAGTCGGAACTGTATACTATTTTGTATATGACCAAGGTTATTTGCCATTAGAAAATGATTATTTTGCTCTTGTAAAACGGGAAAGTTGATTTATTTCCAGGTCTGACCTTTCATTTTCATAGCAGCCTTCAATACATCCTTCTGGCTTATTTGTCCCACCAATTTACCATTCTCCAGTATTGGAAAACGCCTGTGCTTTGATTGAAGGAATTTTGCAGCTGCATCAAACACATTCATGTTACCATCTATGGTATCGACATTTTTGGCCATATGTTTTTCTATGGTATCAGTATTCATTGGCATATTGTAATATCGGCTTTCACTTATTTGCTTTACACAGTCACCTTCCGAGATGATACCAATTAATTCATTTTTTTCATTTACAACTGGCCCACCTGATATTCTATGCTTTATTAATTTATCCATCACATCTTCTATCGATTGATCCTTAGTGAAGGTAATTAGGTCTCTTGTCATATAATCACTAACCTTAATTGGTATATCTTGTGTTACTTTTTGTTGAACTTTCCTTGCCCCTTGAAAACTTTTTATACCCATGATTTATGCTTTTTGATTTTACTAAATATAAACAAATTAAATTGGTTTATCCAAAATATATTCTCACTATTAATAAAGATTTAACTACCAAACTTTCAAATTATTAATAATTATCATTAATCTTATTTCAATAAAAAAGCAGCCAGTTGGCTGCTTTTTTATTTTATTAAATTTATTAATTACCAAATTTTAACTCGATCTTCCGGAGGCAAATACATTGCATCTCCTTCCTGAACATTAAAAGCTTCATAAAAAGCATCTACATTTTTTAAAGGTTGTGTAGCACGATACATATTTGGCGAATGCGGATCAGTCTTTATTTGATTTTTAAGAGCATCGTCTCTAGTTAGGGTTCTCCAAACAGTTCCCCAAGACAAGAAGAAGCGTTGTTCAGCAGTAAAGCCATCAATGTCTTCTGGTCTGCCATTTTGTTCAAAACTTAATTGTAGTGCATCGTAAGCTGCATTTACTCCTCCAAGATCTCCAATGTTTTCACCCAAAGTGAATTTTCCATTAATATTCGTTTCAGGAAGTACTTCTATTTTATCATACTGATCAGCTAATAAAGCTCCTAACGCTTCAAACTGTTTTAGATCTTCATCGGTCCACCAATTGTTAAGGTTTCCATCTTTATCATAACGAGACCCAGAATCATCAAAACTATGTGATATTTCATGACCAATAACTGCTCCTATTGCACCATAATTTACAGCATCATCTGCGGTATAATTATAAAAAGGTGGTTGCAAAATAGCTGCAGGAAATACAATTTCGTTAAATGGAGGGTTATAATAGGCATTAACGACTTGTGGAGCCATATACCACTCTGTCTTATCAACTGGATTTCCTAAATCGGCCAAATCTTTATTGAAGTTCCATTTTCTGGCATTGTACATATTTTGAAGATATGTTCCTCCATCCTCAACACTACTAATCTCTAATTGGGAATAATCTTTCCATTTATCTGGATATGCAATTTTTATTGAAGTTGCTTGTAATTTCTCAACAGCTTTTTTCTTCGTGTCTTCACTCATCCAATCTAAAGCATTTATTCTATGTTCATAGGCTTTTATAACGTTTTGTATCATTTGTTCTGCTTTTGCTTTTGCTTCAGGTGGAAATTTTTTGTCAACATATAATTTCCCTAGAGCCTCACCAATAGTACCGTTTAAAGTATTTAAAGCTCGTTCTTCCAAATCTCTTTGTGCTTTAGAACCTCTTAAATCTCTACTGTAAAACTCCCAATTTGCTTTATCAATTTCTGTTGATAACAATCCTGCAGCACCATCGATTAATGACCATCTTAAATAGTTTTTCCAATCATCTAAGTTATTCTCAGATAAAATTGTGTTTAATGCTTTAAAATATCCAGGATCTGATACAATAATAGTATCAATTTCTTTAACACCAATTCCTTCAAAATAATTTTTCCAGTTAATAGTAGGCACTAAATTACTTAGATCACTCATTGATTTTGGATTAAAACGCTTACGTGCATCTCTCCTATCCTCTTTAGTCATACTAGACTCAGCCATTCTTGTTTCAAAAGCTAAAACTGCTTTTGCATTAACTTTGGCATCTTCTTCTGAATCACCAATATAACGTAACATCCTTACAATATGGTTTCTGTATTTTTCTCTTTTTTCTTTCGTATCATCATCTTGATCAACGTAATAATCTCTGCTTAATCCTAATTGGCCATTCCCTAAATAACCAGCATTAATATTACTGTTTTTAGGATGAGAGCCCACACCAAACCCCAAAAATCCAACACCTCCTTTTGGCTCCATTTCAATTAAAAAAGCTTGCAAGTCATTTATATCTTTAATAGATTCTATTTTAGCTAAATAAGGTTTTAGAGGCTCTAGCCCTTGTTCATTTCTGCTTATAGTATCCATAATGGTTTGAAATAGATGAACTGCTTTTTCCTGATCAGAGCCTGGCAGTACTTCTATCTTTTCAAAGTCCTTATTTTCAGACATTGCAGATTTTAAAATCGCAAGCGCATCTTCATTTGTTTTTTTAAGAAGTTCGTAAGCACTTCCCCAGGATGCATATTCATCAGGTATTTCATTTGTCTCTAACCACTTCCCATTAACATACTTATAAAAATCGTCTCCTGGTTTTATACTATTATCCATTAGATCCAAATTGATTCCAGGAACTTCTTCTAATAATACCATTTCTTTTGTGTCTTTTTTACAGGAATAGATGCTCAGGAGCATGGCTAATACAAATAAAAAAGAGATTTTTTTTATTGCTTTCATTTTATAATTTTTATTGAGTGCCGAAGTTAACTAATTACACTCGTTTTTTTATTATAACCTACATTACATTAACAGTTTATTAAGACATAAAAGCGCATTTTATTAAAATGCGCTTCTAACTATCTTTTTTAAAAATACGGATTCAATCCAGCAACAACTTTCTTGTAGCTGAATGATCGTTAGATTTAATATTTATAAAATACATTCCTGAAGAAAAGGCTGACATATCTAACTGATAAGCTTCTCTTGAAACTTTAGTACTATTAATTATCGTTTTTCCTGTTATATCATAAACTTCAAACTCGAATTCATTATTCTTCCTTAATTCAATGTTAAAGATATTATCTGACGGATTAGGATAAATTTGAAACCCACTTAATTTAAAATCGTCTATGCCTAATGTACCAGAAACAGTTAAATTATCAAGAATAACTCCTTCCTGATTTACTGACTGATCTGAATGGAATACAAATCTAAATGTTAAGCTTGATTGCCCTTCAAAAGCAGACAGGTCATAGCTATACTCCTGTAAAGTCGAGTTAGTTCCTGTCCACTGTGCTCCAGGGCAATTCAGACAATTTGAACCTGGAAGTGTATTACTGTTATACCAATTAGGATCTGAAGACGTTCCAAGTACATTCCAATTTGCTCCACCATTAGTTGAATATTCAACATATAAAATATCCCAGTCGAATTCTAAGTCAAACGCCAGATCGAATTTTAATGTGGGAGATGTTATATTAGAAAAGTCATAACATTCTGTATATAAATAACTTTTAATATTATCGGCATGATTTCCACCAAGCTCTGTTCCATATACGTTATCTCCGGAAGAATTTAAAACCGAACCAGTTGCTACTCCTCTTGTCCAGTAATTCCCGCATAAGCCTTCATCAAATACAATGAGTTCATCGGACACAGATTCAAAATCGTTAACAATATTATAGGATCCTATTTCATTTCCAAAAAACTTAGCATTAGCCACATTATTAGATGCATAACTATCATTGCTAAACGTTGTTGTAATATTTAATGAATGATAACCAGTTGTAAGTACCAATGTTGGAATATCAATTAGAGTCGTTGCACCTGACGTTAGGGATCCTGTCCAATTAAGACTGTTAGGGGTTCCATCTAAATCGTAATCAACATCAATGCTATTAATAGTATTTGTACCCAGATTCTTAACTTCAGCCTGAACCGAACTTAGATCTCCACAGGCAATCGTCGCCGAAGCCCCTTTAATGGATACTAAACTTAATTCATTGGTCAACGCTTCTACTTCAATATCCGACTGCCAAATACCTCTGCCATAAGTAGCTGCAGTTATATTGGAATCGTTGTAATTAATCTCCAAGTCCATTACAGAAACGTTAGGCAATCCATTATCAAATGCCTCCCAATCTCCACTAGTGTCATCATATCTATAAACTCCTAAACTTGTGCCTAAAAATAATGGATTCTGACTATGAAAATCCTGATGTTTAATTATGTTTTTGGTAACAGATGGTAAACTTCCACTTATGTCGGTAAAATTCAACCCTCCATCTACAGATCGGTATACTTTTCCATTTGAGGCACCTGAAGTTGTCACATATACTATGTCACTATTGGAGTTGTGAACTTCAATAGATGTTATATTCGAACTAAAAGATTCAACATTAGAAAAAGAAATACCTTTATCCGTACTTTTTCTTAAACTGCTGTTTATGGCGACATAAATATTGTCTGGATTTATATCATCGATCTCTAAGAAATCTATATTTGTGCCAAAACTTGGAGAAACCGCTTGAAAAGATCCACAAAGTTTATACAAACTGCCGTATCCTGCATAAATCTCGCCTTCTTTGTTGGCAACCAAAGGTGTAACCCAATTTCCTGTTTCTGGTCCACCGATAGAAGCGGTAACACTGGCTCCGGCATCATCAGAAATATAAAGCCCACCTCCTTGCTGTATAAACCCATAGTACATATTTTCATTGTTTGGGTCTATTGCTGTATCCATACCATCAGCTCCATAATAATTTTGCCATTGATTGTTATTTAATCCATAACCACCATTGTCTTGTAAACCTCCTACCATTTTTTCTGAGGTTTGTTTTGAAACTGCAATTTTATAAAACTGACCAATTTGCATTCCCTCTGTGAGGTCAGAAAAATTGGTTCCTCCATTACTTGATTTGTAAAATCCGCCATCTGTGCCGGCAAACAACTGACCATTATAGAATCTTAATAAATGAATATCTGCATGCGTATATGAAGGCTGCGTGGGTGAGCTCCAGTTGTTCACTTTAGTCATTGTAGTTCCGCCATCAGTAGATTTCCAAACATTTAGAACTCCTGTATAAATCTCATTTTCATCAATGTCAGAAACTGCTAGTGCCATATCGTACCAGGCCTGTGTGCTTTCAAAAATGTCTCCAACAGTTGCAGAAGTTGCGGCAGTAGAAAAACTAGATCCTGAATCAATCGATTTGTAAATTCCTTGAAATCCATTCCCAGAAGTGGAGCTAAGAACATAAACTACGTTAGCGTTCACGGGTGTAACATCTATTACAAGTCTACCAGAATTTACTGGCAACCCAGTAGCTATAGGTGAGAAGCTATTTCCACCATCATTAGATTTATAAAACGTATTAGAAGTTACAGCATAAACGGTTAAAGGATCTCCAGGTTTGATCTTTATGTCTTTAATATTGCCGGATAATGTATTCGACCAATCAACTCCCGCATTTATTGTTTTATATACTCCATTATTTGTGGCTACCCATAAAATATCCGGGTTTGCTGGATGAATATAAATGTCGTTCATATCGTAAGGAGAATTCGTAGGGTTTAACCCGGTAGAGTTCCAGTTTGCTCCACCATCGATCGATTTCCATACACCTACACTGTAAGAATCTCCCGCATCATCATCTCCTGTTGCAATATAAATAGTGTTTGAGTTTCCATATTCAATTGCTATTCCCGAAACTCCTATTTGTGGAAGATCATCTGTTAGAACTGCCCAGGTATTTCCACTATCTGTAGACTTCCAGATGCCACCTGCAGGAGCACCAGAATAATAAGTTGATGAGTTATTAGGGTCTACAATTATTGAATTCACACGACCTTGTCCTGAAGACCACGAACCTGTATTGGTATGTGAAAATGGTCCGATCGGTAACCAGTTACTGTTGTCAAGAAGAGCACTTCTTGAATTTTTGCTTTGTTTTTTATCTAACCAGGTATTCCATAATTCATTCTGAGTTGGTAGTGTTCCATCTTCTTTTACAAAGTTTTTCCAGTAATTCTCCCACCTTTTAAATGGTTTATAACCACTTCCTTTAATATTAGGATCTCTTGTTTCCCAATAAGAGTTAAATGCCTCGACAATTTCGTTGAAACCTATTTTAGAATCTGATAATCGATGTTCTTGATTTAAGTTCTGCATCCAGGGTGCAGACTCATTGAATTGTGCATGCAATAGTGAGCATGAAATAACTGTAAATAAGACTATTAATTGTTTCATAAGTAGGTATTTGGACATTCAAATGTAACAATTTTTTTAAACTAATTTAAATTATTAGATAATTTGGACTGATTATCTAGGATACGGGCTGTTTTTAATATGACTTTACCGTGGTTTGGTAACATTCTGTGAATCTCTTTCAAATTTCTTGTTAATTTGATAATTTAAATTAGAGAAAGATATCAGGAAATCTTGAATAGCTTTTTTAGTTTCGTCTTCGGTTGAGGTGGACATATTAATAATATTATTCAATTTAAGATACATCGTTTTTACTATCAAAATTCTGGCCTGAATAGACTCTTCATTTAAATGTAATGGCAATGTATTTGTAAATTCATCCATTAATGTTTCTACAATTTTTTTGTCCGTTTTAAAATGACTAAAATCCCCATTCTTTAATTCTTCAACTTTACTATCCATTTCAATATATTTCAACCAATTCAATTGGTTTTCAGATTTTGAATCCAAAACAAATTCGGTGAAGTTTATTTTTTGGATATCAACTTTGGAAAGAACCAATGAATCCTGAACACTTTCTAATTTATCAGATAATTCAGTTGTATCTTTTTTACAACTCAAAAAAGAACATACCAATAATAACAGAATTATTCTATACATTTTTTATGCTTTAATACAAATATATCATTAAAGAAATATTTGCAAATGGTTTAAGTTTAATTTTTTAGATTAAGCATTAAATATTAATCAAGTCTATCATTAAATCGTTTAAAACTTACTACTTTTATGGGGTCTTTTTTAACTTATATTTTATAGATGAATCCTAAAATTTTAATTATTGGGGCCAGTGGCCAAATTGGGTCTGAATTAACAATAGCATTAAGAGAGATTTACGGTAAAAACTCTGTTCTGGCTTCAGATATTAAGGAAGGTTCAATTGAATTATTAAATTCAGGCCCATTTATAAAAATTGATGCTACTCATAAGGATGAACTAGAAAAATGTATAGAATTCCACAAAGTCACTGATGTATATTTAATGGCAGCATTGCTGTCTGCTACTGCAGAAAAACATCCAGATCTGGCTTGGAATTTAAATATGAAATCTCTTTCCCATATACTAGAACTGGCTAGAGAGAAAAAAATTAAAAAAATATTTTGGCCAAGTTCTATTGCTGTATTCGGACCAACCACTCCTAAAAAAAATACACCTCAACGAACCATAATGGAGCCCAATACGGTTTATGGTATTACAAAACTTGCTGGTGAGCGTTGGTGCGAATATTTTTTCAATAAATATGGTGTAGATGTCAGAAGTGTAAGATATCCCGGAGTAATAAGTTACAAAACACCTCCTGGTGGTGGAACGACAGATTATGCAATTGACATATTTCATAAAGCCATTAAGAACAAATCCTATAAATGTTTTTTAAAGGAAGATGTTATGCTCCCAATGATGTTTATGAATGATGCTATTAAAGCTACCATTGACATAATGAAAGCAGAAAAAGAAGATATTAAAATAAGATCCTCCTATAATCTGGCAGCAATAAGTTTTAGCCCAAAAGAAATTGCCCAGTCTATTAAAAAGTATTTACCGGAATTTAATATTAGCTATGAACCTGATTTCAGGCAGCAAATAGCAGAAGGCTGGCCTAATAGTATTGACGATTCAGAAGCACGAAAAGACTGGAATTGGGAACATACATTTGGCCTCGAAGAATTAACCTTCGAAATGATCAAAAACTTAAAAATATAATTACGTTAACGTATAACAAAAATGTTAATTTGTAGAATTTCTAATAATTAGTTCTGTAGGCAATTCGATGGTTCTATGTCTGATTTTTATTTTATTCTTTCTGGACATTATTTCTTCATGAAGAAGGTCAAAAGCTTGCACACCCATTTTATATCCGGGTTGATTAACTGTAGATAAAGTTGGAGACGTCATTTCAGTAATCAACCAATTGCTAAAACCTATTACAGATATTTCTTCGGGAATTCTCACTTCAGCTTCCAAAAGTCCTTTTAGAACACCTGCCGCTAGCAGGTCAGTAAAGGCAAATACACCATCGATCTCTTTATTTTTTATGATCCCGTCAGCAATCTTTTTGCCATCTTCAAAAGTTAAATCTTTTGACTCAAATACGATTGTTTTATCAAATGGGATGTGATATTCTTTTAAAGCGTTCTTATACCCTTGAAACCTGTCTATTGTTGTTTGCGGTCTTAAAGGTCCTCTTATATGTGCAACCTTTTTGCATCCTACATTTTTTATCAAATACTTTGTAGCGTTATATGCTGCTTTTTTGTCATCTATAACTACTTTATGACAATCTATAGATTTTGATATCTTATCATAAAGAACAATCGGTAAATCATGGTTAACAATATCTACTATATGATTGTATTTTATGGTATTGTCGGCTAATGAAATTAATAACCCATCAACATTTCTTTTTATTAGCAGATCAAGGTGCTTCTTTTCCATTTCGTAAGATTCTGCTGATTCAAGAACAATTACTAGATATCCTTTTCTTTCAGCTGCTTCAGTAACACCCAGAATAATATTTGCAAAAAAATGATGCACCACTTGTGGAATGATCAATCCAATTATTTTTGATTCCTGATTTCTTAAATTTTGAGCAAAGGAATTGGGCTTATAATTTAATTCTTTTACCAAAGCTTTAACTCTTTTTTTTGTAGATTCACTGATATCAGGATAATCTTTAAGAGCTTTTGAAACAGTCCCAACAGATAAGTTTAACCGCTCAGCTAATTTCTTTAAAGTGGTCTTGCTCATTTATTTGTTGTGTTGACTAATTAATAAAAAAAACTTCAGATTTTAATAAAACACTAATTAATTAGGTAATAAGTGTGAAATTGGCTGATTGTTTAACGATATAATAACAATAATACAAATAAAAACGGTTACCGAAAACGATTTCGGTGCTTTATATTAACATTATATTCACATTTTTTTTTATATGTAGAAAAAAAAATTAATTTGCCCCCTATTAGAATTCAGACTTAACTATTCTTGGTTCTCTGAATTTAGCAAAATAGTTACTAATCAAACTGAAACATTTAAAACTATGAAGATCAAATTACTCAAAAAACTAATTCTTCCATTTACTTTGCTTTTTGGAGGTTTTATTTACGCCCAGACAGTTACTGGTACAGTTTCGGATAACTCCGGTCCAGTACCAGGAGTTAACATTATTGTTCAAGGAACTACAACAGGTACACAAACTGATTTCGATGGAAATTATTCACTGGATGTTGGTTCTGTGATGCTGTACTTAGTATTTAGCTTTATTGGCTACTGCTACACAGACAATTCCGGTAAACGGACAGTCTGTCATTAATGTAACCTTGGCAGAAGATGCCGCCCAATTAGATGAGGTGGTGGTTGTTGGTTACGGTAGTACAACCAGAAAAGAAGTTACTACTGCTGTAACGAGTGTGAGCACCGAAGATTTCAACCAAGGTACAATTAACGAACCAACGCAGTTACTTCAAGGTAAGGTTGCAGGATTAACAGCTTATAATAAAGGTGGAGATCCAAATACAAACGCAACAATTCGTTTAAGAGGTATCTCTACGATTGGTGGTAGTGCAGAACCATTGGTTATTATTGATGGTGTGCCAGGTGGAGACCTTAATGCTGTTGATCCTAATGATATTGAGAACATCACAGTTCTTAAGGATGGTATCAGCTGCGGCAATCTATGGTACTCGAGGATCCAGTGGTGTAATTATTATTACAACCAAATCTGGTAAAACAATGCAAGATAGCGAGAATTTCCTACAACGGTCAATTTGCGACCTCCTCAATAGCAAACCAGGTAGATATTATGAACGCCAGTGAGTTTATTGCGGCAGGTGGTAATGATCTTGGAAGTGATACAGACTGGATAGATGAGGTAACTCGTACCGGGTTCTCGCAGATCCATAACGTGTCTGCTGTAGGTGGTACAGAAAAGTCAACCTATCGCGTGTCTGCAAACTTTAGAGATACGGAAGGTATTCTTCAAAATACAGGATTTAAACAATTTAATGCCAGAACAAAATTATCTACAAGATTATTAGATGATAAACTAAAGGTTGATTTTAATGCAGCCTTAACACAACGAGATAGTGATTTTGGTTTTAATGAAGCGCTTCGTTATGCTGTCACTTATAACCCATCTGCTCCAATTTTTGGAGATGATGCAATCTTCCCTTTCAATTCTGAGCAATATGGTGGATATTTTGAAACTTTAGGCCTTTTTGATAGTTTCAACCCGGTTTCAATAGCAAACCAAAACAAAAACTACGGATCAAGAAGTATAGTTACTTATGCTTTAAATTTCAAATATAGTTTTACCGATAACTTAACTGCAAATTTAGCTATTTCTGAACAAAACATTAAAAATCAGAACAGAACTTATTACCCAACTACTTCTTATTTCAGGGGTAATGCTGTAAGTCCTGTAAGAAGAGGTCGAGCAGACTTTAATACCAATGAATCCAGACTTCAGACTCTTGAAGCTTTTGCCACTTATAACAAACAGATAAGCGATAAATTGAGCTTCAAGGTTACTGCTGGTTATTCTTATCAGGAAAATGATTTTAATGAATTTGCTTTGGTGTTAGGAGATTTCCCTCCTGGTGTTGATTTTGATTTCCAGGATCAAATTGAAGCGTCTCAGGATCTTTTAGAGGCTGGTCGTGTAGAAGCTAACAGTGCCAGAAGAGATGGTGATAAAATCATCGCTGCCTTTGCTCGAGTAAATGCTACCTTTGATAATGCCATTTATTTTAATGCATCATTGCGTAGAGAAGGATCGTCAAGATTTGGTACAGACAATCAATGGGGTACGTTCCCTTCGGTTGCTGTAGGTGCCGATCTGAACAATTACTTAGGGTTAGAAAATGTAAACTTGCTAAAAGCAAGAATTGGTTACGGTGTTACAGGTTCTATTCCACCTGAGGTAGGCTTATTTGCTACAACATTTGATGTTGCAAATGGTGCCGATGGTAATAGTAGTTCAGGAACATCCAACGCAAGTAGAGCTCCAAACCCGGATCTTAAATGGGAAGAAAAGAATGAGTTGAATTTTGGTATCGAATTTGCTAATGACAGATTATCTGCAACTATGGATATCTACACTAGAACTATTGAAGACTTTATCTATTTAGCAGATGTTGATGCTGCCTTATTCAATGGTATTGGACAGCAATATCAAAATGGTGGTGAGTTAAAAACCAATGGGTTTGAATTAACTGCGAATTATGATGCTGTCAAAACGGATAAATTAACCTGGAATACAGGTATAGTATTCTCTACTTACAAAACGACTTTGGAGAAAAGTACAAGTGGTGATCAGGTAATTGCAAATTTAGGATCTCCTGGGCAGAACAGTACCAATATGATCCTGGTAAGAGAAGGTGAAGAAGTTGGACAGATTTGGGGGCCAGTATGGACCGGAGAAGTTGACGGCAATGGTACGCCTATATTGGCTGATGTTAATGGAGATGGTAACTTAGTTACTGACCAGGGTAGTGCGTTGCAGGATGATGCTGATTTTAAAGTGCTTGGTAAAGGTCTTCCTGATTTTGAAATTGGTTGGACTAACCAATTAACATTTGGTAAATGGGATTTAAATGCATTCTTCAGAGGAGCATTTGGTCATAGTTTGGTAAACACATTCCGTGCGTTCTATGAGCCAAGAATTGGATCTCAGGCTTCTTATAACTTTGTAAATACTGAATTAGCTAGTGCTGATGTTAAAACAGCTCAGTTTAGCTCACATTATGTAGAAAAAGCTGATTTCTTTAAATTAGACAACTTGTCTGTTGGTTATAATTTTGATATTGATAACAGTTATATCAAAAATATCAGATTGAGTTTAAGTGGACAGAATTTATTCACAATAACTGATTATACAGGAACTGATCCAGAACCGGCTTTACAGGATTTTGGTGCAGCTAGTAATGGTGACTTTGTTAATGCTACAGCTAATGTTTTAGCACCTGGTATTGATAGACGTAACAGCTATTTCTCATCAACAACAATAACTTTAGGAATAAACGTAAACTTTTAAAAAAAAATAATTATGAATCGATTAATTAAATTTGCTTTTTTCTTTAGTGCAGTGCTTATTTTTAGCTCCTGTACTGATTTAGAAGATACTTTAGAGGACACTCTCGTAGACGAGTTCTCTAATGATGGTGTAGACACTGGCGGTGGCGGTGGTGCAGGAGCTACTTTAGCTGCTTACAATAAATTAAGAGATGGATCTGCTGGTCATGGTAGTTACTTCTCAGTACAATTCGTTTCATCAGATGAAGGAGCCATTACTCAAAAAGGTGGTGACTGGTTTGATGGTGGAATTTGGTTAAGAATGCAACGTCATACTTATCTTTCTGCTAGTGGACCATTAAATGATACCTGGAACAATGCCTATGGAGGTATTGGACAGTGTAACACAACATTAGGAGGCACCTTAACTGCGAGTGAAGCCGCAGAGGTAAGAGTTTTAAGAGCTTTCCATTATTGGAGATTACTTGATCTGTTTGGAAGAGTTAAAATCGTTACTGAAACTGCAACTGATCCTCCTCAATCGACTAGACAGCAGGTCTATGACTTCGTTGAATCTGAATTGCTGGATGTATTAGGAATAGGTTCTGTTACAGCTACTATAGATCTTTCCGGTAGCTCATTAGAAGTTAATACTGGTGCTTACCAAGTAAATCAATTTTCAGCATTAGGTTTGTTAGCTAAATTGTATTTAAATGCTGAGGTTTATACAGGATCTGCAATGTGGGATGAAGCAGCATGGGCTTCTCAATATATTCTAGATAATGGTCCTTACCAATTATGTGGAGTAGGATGTTCTGTTCCAAACCTGGCTAAAAGACCAAATGTGGCTTCAGACCCTGATGAGTTAGAAGGTTATCGTGCAATATTTGCACCTAATAACGAAGGCAATCCTGAAATGATCTGGGCTATTGAATATGATGAATCTGGAGCAACAGGTATGAACTTTGCTCAAATGACAGGGCACTATGGAAGTCAGTTAACTTGGGCATTACAAGATCAACCTTGGAATGGTTATGTAGCTTTAGAAGAATTCTATAATATGTATGACAATAACGATATTCGTAAAGAACACAACTTTTTGGCTGGACCACAATTGGACTATAATGGAGATCCTGTGATTGATTATGCAGCAGATGATCCAGACTTGGCTTTAAGCTTTAATCCTTCTATAAATGAACTAGAACCAAATGCTCAAAGAGAAGGCGGAGTTCGTTTAGGAAAATTTAGTTTCAAGATCTTCCAAAGACCGGAAATGGATAATGACTATCCTATCTTACGTCTGGGACAGGTACACTTAATCCATGCTGAAGCTGTTTCAAGAGCTGCAGGAGACTGGAGTTTAGCTCTTCCAGAAGTTAATGTTTTAAGACAACGTGCTGGATTAACTACAGATTTAACTACTATGACTGCTGACATCTTCCATGATGAAAGAGGAAAAGAGATGTTTATGGAAACTTCTCGTAGAACTGATCAGATCCGTTTTGGAAAATGGGGTGATGCATGGTGGGAAAAAGCAGCTGATTCTGATCCTAACCTTGAAATATTCCCAATCCCGCAACCACAAATAGATGCGGCATCAGGAAGTTTAACTCAGAATCCTGGGTATTAATTTATAAAGAATTTATATATTTGAGGGTTGCACTTTATTGTGCAACCCTTTTTTTTTACTCCATAAATTTTCAATGAAAAAACTGGTTGTTTTAATTGTTCTTTTAAGTATGTCTTGTGCTAAAGAGACCCTGATAGATTTGCCTTTATTCGATATTAAAGATAGCTCTTGTGGAATTTTGTTTGAGAACAATTTAGAATATACTGAAACATTCAACCCTTACACATACCGTAATTTTTATAATGGAGCAGGCGTTGCTATTGGTGATATAAATAATGATGGATTGAACGATATCTATTTTACCGGCAATATGGTGGACAACAAATTGTTTTTAAATGAAGGGAATTGGAAATTCAAAGACATTACCGAAAAGGCCGGTGTTGCATGCCCAAATATTTGGTCAACAGGAGTTACCTTTGCAGATGTTAATGGTGACGGTTTATTGGATATTTACGTTTGCAAATCAGGAATGCCAGGTGGTACAAACAGGCATAATGAATTATTTATTAATAATGGCAGACCTTACTTTTAACGAAAAATTCTAAAGAATATGGATTAGATATAGAAGGATTATCCGTTCAGGCAGCCTTTTTTGATTATGACAAGGATGGTGATCTGGATGCCTACATTTTAAATAATTCTGTCAGGTCCATAGGAAGTTTTGCCTTGCTAGAAGATCAACGAATTATTCCAGATCCTAATGGTAGTGGCAACAAATTTTTAAAGAATGACAATGGGAAATTCTTTGATATTACAGAAGCAGTCCGGAATATACAGCAGCAAAATAGGTTTTGGTCTTGGAATTACATTAGGTGACTATAATAATGATTCCTGGACGGACATTTTTGTTTCCAATGATTTTTTTGAAAAAGATTATCTCTATTTAAATAATACAAAAGGCGGTTTCACAGAACACATGGAATCTTATTTTGAATCCATCTCAATGGGATCTATGGGAGCAGATTATGCAGATCTGAATAATGACCTCCTTCCCGACCTAATTGTAACAGAAATGCTTCCTCAATCTTTGGAACGTCAAAAAACAAAAACAGTTTTTGAATCCTGGGATAAAAATCAACTTGCTAAAGAAAAAGGATATTATTATCAATATGGAAGAAACACACTTCAAAGAAATTTGGGTAATGATAACTTTTTGGAGATGGGAAGACAAGCGGGAGTTGCTGCAACTGAATGGAGTTGGGGCGCTTTAATGTTTGATGCAGATAACGATGGGTTAAGAGATATATTCATTAGCAATGGGATTTACAAAGATCTGCTCGATCAGGATTTTCTTGCCTATGAAGCTAACGACGAAACTATTAAAAGCAGAGTAGCTAAAAAGAAGAAAACATCATTAAAAAATTGATCGATAAGATGCCTTCCAAAGCCATTCCAAATTCTGCATATAAGAATTTAGGAAACTTCAATTTTAAAGATGCAGAGTGCAAAATGGGGACTTGATACTCCTAGTTTCAGTAATGGTAGTGCTTATGGCGATTTAGACAACGATGGCGATCTGGACCTAGTGGTAAACAATATTAATATGCCCTCATTTCGTATACGAGAATACTCTTGACACATTAACAAATAGAAGTATTATTTTAAAATTCTCACAAACCGATCAAAACAAAAATGCTATTGGCGCAAAAGCAATCATTAAATACAATGGTAAATCAGCCTATAGCGATAATTTTGTGTCCAGAGGATTTCAGAGTAGCATTCCTCCTGAAATTCATTTCGGCGTAGAGCATATAAAAATTATTGATTCTCTTTTGGTCGAATGGCCAGATGGCAGTAAATCTGTTCATACCAATCTAAAAACAAATCAGATTCATCAATTTAAAATACCCTGAGGCAATAAAAACCAAACCAACTTGATTTCTATAAGGACATTACTATTACTTCTCCTTTTGAAGAAATTGATCTTCCATTAAATTTTAAACATGAAGAGAATAAATACGTCGATTTTAATAATGAAAGACTCCTGACACAAATGCATTCCAATGAAGGACCAGCTTTTGCTGCAGAGGATATAAATAAAGATGGCATTATAGACCTTTTCTTTGGAGGTGCAAAAAATCAATCAGGAAAACTATTTTTATCTCAAGGCGATACTTTATAAAGAAATAACAGCTCCTTTTGAAATCGATGGCACCTTCTGAAGATACAGATGCTTTGTTCTTTGATGCAGATAATGATGGCGATCAGGATCTGTATGTCTGTCATGGAGGAAAAGCATTTTCACCTATTCCATAACTCTTCATGATTCCTTTTATATTAATGAAAATGGTGAATTTACAAAATCTAAAGATGCCTTAAAATTCCCTAAAATAATTAGTTCCTCAGTAGTGACCGCATCAGACTATGATAAAGATGGTGACCTGGATCTGTTTGTTGGAGAACGATTCAAAACAAATACGTATGGTTTGCCTGGTTCAGGATATATATTACAAAATGATGGGAAGGGATCATTTTCAATTATAGAGAACAACGTCCTCAAAGAATATTGGAATGATAACAGATGCTGCCTGGGCAGATATTGATGGTGACGGATGGGAAGATCTTATATTAGTTGGGGAATGGATGTCTATAAGGATATTTTTAAATAATAACTCTAAACTTATTGATGCCACTGAATCGTTTCAATTAGATAAAACTTCTGGATTATGGACCTCTCTTCATGTTGTAGATATTGATAATGATGGTGATCAGGATATTGTAGCCGGCAATATTGGGCTTAACAATTTTTTTAAGCCAGATATGAGGATGTATATCAATGATTTTGACAGTAACGGATTCAAAGAACAAATTATTTGTCAGAAAAAAGATGGCAAATATTATCCAATAGTCACAAAAGACGAACTGATATCTCAAATACCTTCATTAAAAAAGAAATTATTATACTATAATGATTATGCTAAAGCCGATATTCATTCTATTTTTGCAGAAAATATTACTAAATTCATCAAAAGTATTAGATTTGAATGAACTTAGAAAGCGTTGTATTGTGGAATAATAATGGACAATTAGTTCCTCAAATATTGCCTGATGAAATACAATATGCACCAGTATATGCAGTCACCTCAACAGACATAAATAAAGATGGTCATCTAGACCTATTCTTTGGCGGAAACCAATATCTGGTAAAACCACAATTTGGAAAATACGATGGCTCATTGGGTTGGACGCTTTTAGGACCATATAATTTTGAAAATGTAAATCCTGAGGTTTTTCCAATAGGAATTAAAGGTCAGATCAGAGACCTTGAATGGATACAAAATAAAAATGAAAAAATATTAATTGCACCAATAAATAATGAAAAACCAATATTTATTAAATTTAAAAATAACTAAAAGAATCTTTTTAGTTATTGTATGTGTCTCGTTTGTCGCATGTAACCAATCAGAGTATTCTAAACTTGTTAAAAGTGAAATGTCTAAAAATACAATACATGATACATTGTTTTTAGGCATGACCTTCGGTATATCAAAGCAGGAATTTTTTGATAAATGCTGGAAATTAAATTCTGAAGGTCTTGTTTCTCATGGTCCAAGTAACGATTTTGTAAAATATAATCTCCCTCTTAAAGAAGGAGCACCATTAACAGAATCCATTCGTTTATTATTCTATGGCATTTTTAACGAAGAAAAGAAAATGACAGGAATGAACGTTCAGTTTTCCTATAATGCCTGGTCCTTATGGAATGAATCGTTACAACCAGATAAGCTTATTCCTGTTGCACAGGACAGCCTTAAAAAGTGGTTTCCAGGAAATGATTTTATAAAAGTGAAAATCAAAAAGAACGAAAAAGAACTATTTGTTAAGGTTGATGGAAATCGCAGAATAATTATTAAACCCATCGATGATAATAGAGAACTTAAAGTAAGAATCGATGACCTTAGGTACCTTCACGATTAATAATTTCTTAATTTAGATAGTTATGAATTATCAAAAAATATTTTTCTCCTTTATAATAATATTATTGATTGGTTGTCAATCAGATAATAAACAAATTGACCCTCTGTTTAAGCTTTTAGATGAATCAGATACAGGTATTGACTTTTCAAATGATTTAGAATTTGATAATGATTTCAATGTCTACAAATACCGAAATTTTTATAATGGAGGCGGTGTTGCAATAGGTGATATAAATAATGATGATCTACAAGATATTTATTTTACTTCCAACCAGGGAAAAAATAAATTGTATCTGAATTTAGGTGAATTTAAGTTCAAAGATATTTCAGAATTGGCTAATGTAGGAGGAACTAAACCATGGTCCACGGGAGTTGCTATGGTTGACATAAATGCTGATGGCTATTTGGATATCTACGTTTGTAATTCCGGTGATCTGAAAGGAGAAAACAAGCAAAACGAACTTTTTATTAATAATGGTAACAACACTTTTACAGAGAAAGCAGAGGAATATAATTTAGCCGATAATGGGTTTTCTACTCATGCTTCTTTTTTTGATTTTGATAAAGATGGTGATCTCGACGCCTATATTCTTAACAATTCTTATCAGGCCATTGGTAGTTTTAACTTAAAGAGAAACGAACGTCCTAAACGAGATAAGCTTGGTGGTGATAAATTGATGGAAAACGTAGATGGCAAGTTTGTAGATGTAAGCGAAAAGGCTGGTATTTATGGAAGTGTCATTGGTTTTGGCCTTGGCGTTACTGTTGGCGATGTAAATAATGATGGTTGGGAAGATATTTATGTGTCGAATGATTTTTTTGAGCGAGATTACCTCTATATAAATAATCAAAATGGAACTTTTTCTGAGGAACTTGAGGAACAAATTCCAACAATAAGTGGCGCATCAATGGGAGCTGATATGGCAGATATTAATAACGATGGTTTTAATGATATTTTTGTCACTGAAATGCTCCCATCAGATTATGGCAGGTTAAAAACTGTGACTACTTTTGAAGACTGGAATAAATATCAACTCAATGTTAATAGTGGTTATCATCATCAATTTACCAGGAACACTCTACAGCTAAACAACCAAAACAGATCCTTTAGTGAAATAGGCAGATTAAGCGGTGTTGAAGCTTCGGACTGGAGTTGGGGAGCCTTAATTTTTGATATGGATAATGATGGACTAAAAGACCTGTTTATTGCTAACGGCATTTACAGAGACCTTACCAATCAAGATTATCTGCAATACATATCGAATGAGGAGGTCCTAAAATCGATGGTTTCAGATCAAAGAGTGGATTATGAGAGACTCATAGACATAATTCCTTCAAATAAATTACCTAACCATTCTTACAGAAATCTGGGTGATTTAAAATTTGAAAATTATAAAGACTCTGGTCTTCAAACAGAAAGCTTTTCAAACGGTTCTGCTTATGGAGATTTAGATAATGATGGCGATCTCGATCTTGTCGTAAATAACCTGAATATGAAGTCCTTTGTTTATCAAAATACAACAATGGACAATAAAGATGCCAACTACATAAAATTGATTTTAAAAGGAGAAAAAAAGAACACTTCTGCCATTGGTTCAAAAGTTCGAATTCTTGACTATAATTATTCTATTGAGAATCAGCCTGTAAGAGGCTTTCAGTCCAGTATGGACCCACGACCTAATTTTGGTCTTAAATCCTCAGACCCTGTTTCTATAGATGTTATTTGGCCTTCAGGTAAACTGACATCTCTTAAAAATGTAGCTGTAAACCAAACTTTAGTTTTAGAAGAAAAAGATGCAGCATCTGTGATTAAAAAAGATCCTGAAAATGAAGATTTAATTTTCGAAAAACTTATTTATAGCAACTCATACAAGCACTCTGAAAATAACTTTATAGATTTTCACAGAGACCGTTTACTAGATCACATGTGCAGTACAGAAGGGCCTAAAATGTCTATTGCCGATATTAATGGTGACGGAGAAAAGGATATATATATTAGCGGAGCAAAAGGTTTTGCAGGTCAGATCTTATTAGGAAATAATATGGAATTGGCTTCCATGAAAGATTCCGATTTCATTAAAAATAGTGGTTCTGAAGATTCGTCAAGTCTATTCTTTGATGCCGACAATGATGGCGATCTTGATCTTTATGTATGCAGTGGAGGAGTAGAATTTTCAAAGTTCTCGAGCAGTTTTATAGATAGGCTTTATTTTAACGATGGTAAGGGTAACTTTAGTTTATCAGATCAAAAACTACCAAATCCAAATACACGCAATAGCACCTCAACGATTATGTCATCTGACATAGATAATGATGGTGATTTGGACCTTTTTGTTGGTGAAAGGATCGTTCCTTTACAATACGGATCACCTTGTTCTGGATTTTTACTGGAAAACGATGGAAAGGGAAATTTTACGGATATAACAGAGAAAAATGCCTCTGAATTAATAGGAATTGGAATGATTACCGATGGTCTTTTTGTAGATCTGGATGCAGATGGAGATGACGACATGATTATTGCCGGTGAATTTATGGGGGTAGAAATATTCATAAATGATACAGGAACATTCAATAGGAAAGCAGATAATTCACTTTCAAATCTTAAAGGGTGGTGGAATACTATAGAGAGCAGTGATCTTGATAATGACGGTGATATGGACTTAATTGTTGGTAACCATGGACTTAATAGCAGATTCAAAGCAAGCAAAGACTATCCAATAACATTATATTCAAATGATTTTGATAAGAATGGCTTTACAGATCCTATATTGGCTTTCAGAGCAGAGAATGGAAAAGATTATCCTTATGCTTTAAGACATAATTTAATTGATCAAATAAAAAGTTTAAAGAAATTATTCCCGGATTATGAGTCTTTTAAAGATGCCGGAATTAGTGATATATTTTCTACAGAGCAAATGGAAGGTGCTAATATTTTGAACGCAAATATTTTGTCTTCTATAATATTGGTTAATAATGGCAATTTTAACTTTGAAGTAATACAACTGCCTGTAGAAGCTCAGTTCGCGCCAATTTATGCTATTGCAACCGAAGATTTTGATAATGATGGAGATCAGGATATTATTCTTGGAGGCAATCTGTATGGAGTGAAACCTGAAGCCGGACGTTACGATGCCAGTTATGGGGTTTACCTAGAGAATCTTGGTAAGATGACTTTTAAATCTCATAACAATGGAAAAGGATTTGCCGTCAAGGGACAGGTTAGAGATTTTATTATCGACAATAACAAAATAATTGTTGCCAGAAACAATGATTCTTTGGCAATATTCAAATATTAATATGAAATATTATTCCATAGTATTAATAATAACGGCACTTGCTTTCTCAGGATGCTCACAAAAATTGGATAAGACCACTTCACAAGCTCCAATTAATTTTCAAAATGTTCCGGTGGAACACAGTAATATTCAATTTGAAAACACACTTATACATGATGATGATTTAAATATCATTGAATACTTGTACTATTATAATGGTGGTGGTGTTGCTGTTGGAGATATCAATAATGATGGCCTTGAAGATATTTATTTTACTGCTAATCAGACCTCTGATAAACTCTACCTGAATTTAGGAAATCTAAAATTTAAAGATATAACTGAAGAGGCAGGTATACAAACAGATTCCACATGGTCTAGCGGGGTTACAATGGACGATATAAATAATGATGGCTTACTGGATATTTATGTTTGCAAGGTGGGGAATTATAAAGGTTTAAAAGCTCACAACCTTTTGTACATAAACAAAGGCAACAATGAATTCATAGAGTCTTCAAATTCCTTTGGCCTGGATTTCTCAGGGTTTTCCACTCAAGCTTCATTCTTTGATTATGATAGAGATGGTGATCTCGATATGTATTTATTAAATCATTCTGTTCATACACCAAGGAGCTATGGAGATACAAGAAATCGCAATGTAAAGGATACTCTTGCAGGAGATATACTATTTGAAAATAAATTGGTTCAAGGAGAGACAAAATTTACTGATGTAACATCAGGATCCGGTATTTACAGCTCTGCTTTAGGTTATGGTTTAGCGTTAATAACATCAGATGTAAACGACGATGGTTTAATTGATATCTATGTCGGAAATGATTTTCATGAAAATGATTACCTGTACATAAATCAAGGTGATAAGACATTTAAAGAATCTATTTCAGACTATATAAATCATACTTCTCGTTTTACAATGGGAGTAGATGTTGGAGATATTAATAACGATCTTAAGGCCGACATCTTTTCTCTGGATATGATGCCTTACGACAAAGAAATATTTCTAAAATCTGGCGGTGAGGATACCGATAAAGTGAGCCAGATAAAGAAGAATTTTGGATTTGAGAATCAATATGCCAGAAATACTTTCCAATTAAACAGGGATAATTCATCGTTCTCTGAAGTTGCTTTATTGACGAACACATTTGCAACTGATTGGAGTTGGTCAGTTTTAATTCAGGATTTTGATAATGATGGGTTAAATGACCTGTATATTACAAATGGTATCTACAAACGGCCAAATGATCTTAATTATATTAACTATCTCAGTAATATAAATTTTTCAAAATACAGTCAAACAAAGCAGAATGAAATTGAACTTAAGTTAATAGAAGAAATGCCAACTGTAAATCTTTCAAACGTTATTTTTCACAATACAGGTGGATTAAATTTTGACAGGTATTCTGAGCAAGCTGGACTAACACCAAGCTATTCCAACGGTTCTGCATATTCAGATCTGGACAACGATGGAGACCTTGATCTAGTTGTAAATAATATTAATGAAAAAGCCTTTTTGCTTGAGAATAAAAGTTCAGAATTAGCAAAAAATAATTTTATTTCTTTCAATTTGAAAGCAAATAAAAAATATCCATTAGCAAATGGATCTAAAATAATTGTTTATGCAGGAGGTAAAAAACAAAGCAAGGAATTGGCAATCACTCGTGGCTTTCAATCTGCTTCAAGTCATAAATTGAATTTTGGATTAGGTAAACTTGAGATAGTTGATTCTATTCAGGTTCATTGGATGGATGGTACCATTCAAACCGAAAAAAATCTGGTTCTTAATCAGAATCATACCATTAGTAAAAATGAATTAGATCCAAATTCAGATGATGACCAATTGAAAGTCCAATCCAAATCATTTGAAAATTTTCCTTATGTACATATTGAAAATCCATACCTGGATTATGAATATGAATCTCTCATTCCAGAAAAACTATCTACAGAAGGACCAGCTGTAGTTCAAGCAGATTTCAATAAAGATGGTCTGGAAGACATTTTTATTGGTGCAGCAAAGTACCAATCTCCTTCATTCTATATTCAACAAAAGAATGGAGAGTATGTAAAAGATAAGACCAGTGATTTTAATAAAGACACAATTTATGAAGATGTGGATGCCCTGAGTTTTGACTATGATAATGATGGTGATCTGGATCTTTATGTAATGAGTGGAGGTAACGATAAACCGGAAGGAGATCCTCAATTGGAAGATCGCATATATATAAATGATGGCAATGCAAAATTTACCCGCTTAGATCTAACTTTGATCAGAACTAATGGTGGTAGTGTGTCAGCAGCTGATTTTGATGGAGATGGATTTCAGGATCTTTTTATAGGAAACAGATCCGTTCCTGGAGCTTACGGAATATCACCAGGCAGCTTTATACTTAAAAATAATGGTGATAAAGGATTTGCTATCGTTGCTCGACAAAAATTTGGAATGGTCACAGATAGCAAATGGGTAGATATGAACAATGACGAACTTTTAGATCTTGTTATTGTTGGTGACTGGATGCCTGTAACCATTTTGATCAATACTGGAAATTTGAAGTTTGAGAACAAAACAAAAGAATTTGGGCTTGCAGACACAGAAGGATTATGGAATGTGATATCTGTTTCCGACCTTGATAACAACGGTTTTCAAGATCTTATTTTGGGTAATGCAGGATTAAACTTAAAGTGGAAAGCCTCTAAAGAAAAGCCAGTTAAACTTTATGTTCATGACTTCGATGAGAATGAGCAACTCGACCCTATTATTTTTTATAACTTTTTTGGCGAGTATGTTCCGTTCCCCTCAAAAGATAAATTGGTTGGACAACTGCCTTCATTGAAAAAGAAATTTTTAGATTATATGAAATTCTCAAAGATCAAATCTATTCAAGACCTAACAGGAATAAAAGAAAAAGATGTTCTTGTTAATAAAAAAATAAGTGAACTGCGATCAATGATACTTTTAAATTCTGGCTCGGAATTAAATGCAATCCCTATTAGAGATGAAGCTCAAATGAGCACTATTGAAGATATATATATTGAGAAAAAGGGAGATTATACAAATGTTTTCTTCGTAGGAAATTATCTTGGTTTCACAACGGAATTAGGCGAAAGTGCATCTAATTCTGGTGGCATAATAACTCTTAATAATAAAGGAGAACAAATTTCTTATACTCAATTGCCTATACCAACAAATCTTAATTGTAGAAAGATTGAGAAATTAGATGAAAATAAGATCCTGGTAATTGCCAATAACGATAAATCTTATATTTTTGAGAATCCAACATCAAACAACTAAATCGAAATGAAAAGAATAAATTATGCAATTCTTTTAATGCTTGTTACAATCTTAAGCTGTCAAGAAAACACGGCTTATAAAGAACAGTTAAATGATCCTGAATTGTTTCATAATACAGTGAAAAATCTGACTGATGTAATTGTATATGATATCTTTTCTCCACCAGTAGCATCCAGAGTTTATATGTACCCAAGTGTTGCCGCATATTCTATTATGCAAAAAGGGTATCCTGATAAATATAACAGTCTTGCAGGACAGCTCAAAGAGTTTGGAGAAATTCCAGAACCGACGAATGGTGATATCAATCTTCATTTAGCATCCATTCACGCCTTTTCAACAGTGGGAAAACAACTTATATTTTCAGAACAAAAAGTTGCAGATTTTCAGGAGGCTACATATCAAAAACTAAGAGATAATGGCTTGCCAAAAAAGGTGCTAATTGCTTCTAAAGAATATGGTGAATTAGTAGCTAAACATATACTTGAATGGGCAAAAGGAGATCTATATGATCAGACTAGAACATTTCCGAAATACACAATACTTGCAGAAGATAAATTCTGGAAACCAACTCCTCCGGATTATATGGATGGAATAGAACCACATTGGAACAGGATCAGAACAGCCGTTTTAGATTCAGCTAACCAATATGTTCCGGTCCCACCTGTTGAATTTAATTTGACTGAAGGCAGTGAATTTAAAAGTCAACTGATGGAGGTTTATGAAAAAGGTCAGGGTATTGATGATGAAAGTCGTGAAATTGCGAGTTTTTGGGATTGTAACCCTTATGTTTCACATCATCGAGGTCATGCCATGTTTGCGACAAAAAAGATAACCCCTGGAGGTCATTGGATCGGCATTGTTAGTATCGCAACAAGACAAGCGAATAACTCCTTTGACGAAACAATTAATACCTATACCAATGTAAGTATAGCCTTGTTTGATGCCTTTATTAGTTGTTGGGACGAAAAGTGGAGAAGCTTAGTGGTTCGCCCGGAAACTTTAATAAACCAGCATATCGATGAACAGTGGGCTCCATTATTACAGACACCACCCTTTCCTGAGTACACCAGTGGCCATTCGGTCATATCAAGAGCGGCAGCAGTTACATTAACTCATTTATATGGTGATAATTTCAGTTTTTTAGACACTACTGAGATGGAGTATGGTTTACCAGCTCGTAATTTTAGTTCGTTCATCCATGCTTCAGAAGAAGCTGCTATTTCGAGATTATATGGTGGCATTCATTATAGAATGGCAATAGATGAAGGTGTGAGCCAAGGACAAAAAGTTGGAGAATTTATAATTCAAAATCTACACACTTCCAAATAAATTAAGAAGTTCAATAATTTCATTATATTTATTACCTATACAAGGTAAAGAATATCTTTATCCTGTATGAAGTAGAAATTTTTTACCAATTAATTTTCAATGCTAATTATGAAGAATAACAATTTCCATTCGTTATTAGGCATGTTTTTGTCTTTATTACTATTTGTTTCCTGTCAAACTGAATCTTCAAAAAACAGTGTATTTTCACCCGATAATAATATAGAAACCTCATTTGAATTAAACCAAAAAGGTGAACCTTTTTACATAGTTAAATACAAAGGCAATGTCATCATAGACACCTCGTTTATGAGCTTCAATTTTAAGGATATTCCATCGTTAAAAGATAATTTTAAGATCATAGGCTTTTCAAAAGATAGTTTTGATGAAACCTGGGAAATGCCTTGGGGTGAACAATCGGAAGTTAGAAACAACAATAATGAACTTTCTATAAATCTTGAAGAACAATCAGATGCTAAAAGAAAACTGAATATACGTTTTAAAGCGTTTAATGATGGCGTTGGATTTAGGTATGAATTTCCAGAACAAGAAAATTTAAATGAGGTACTAATTACGGATGAAAATACTGAATTCAATTTAACCGGAGACCATGATACCTGGTGGATTCCAGGAGATTGGGATATTTATGAGCATTTGTATAATGAGAGTAAAGTATCTAAAATTGATGCCATAGCGAAACAAAATCATCCTAATTTAGCCTCTACATACATACCTGAAAACGCGGTTAATACTCCTGTTACCATGAGAACAGCTGATGGTGTTCACCTTAGTTTTCATGAAGCTGACCTAACAAACTATTCAGGTATGACTCTAAAAGTAGATACTGAAAATCTTAGTTTAACAAGCGAATTGGTAGGATCTGAAAGATTGGGAGGCAAAGCAAAACTTACAGCGCCTTTCAATACACCTTGGAGAACAATACAAATAGCTGATAATGCTGGAGGACTCATTGAATCTAAAATGATATTGAATTTAAATGACCCAAATATTATTGGAGATGTTAGTTACTTCACTCCAATGAAGTATGTAGGTATCTGGTGGGAAATGCATATTGGAAAATCTACGTGGGATCTAGAAGGAATACAGGATATGACAACCTATACAGAAGGCGAAGCCAGTGCCAAAGGACATGGTGCTACCACTGAAAATGCTAAAAAATATATAGATTTTGCCTCAGCTAATGGTATAAAAGGGTTATTGGTAGAAGGCTGGAATACAGGATGGGATAAATGGATCAATACAGAAGACAGAGAAGGTGTTTTTGATTTTATGACACCTTATCCGGATTATAATTTTGATGAAGTAGTTGCTTATGCAAAAGACAAAGGTGTTGAGATCATTATGCACCATGAAACATCAGCTGCTCCAAGAACTTACGAAAAACAAATGCTTGAAGCTTATGATTTTATGAAGAAGAACGGCATGAATTCGGTAAAAACAGGCTACGTTGGAAAAATCATACCAAAAGGTGAATATCATCATGGGCAATGGATGGTCAATCATTATCATAAAGTCCTTGAGGAGGCGGCTAAAAAGAAGATTGCGGTTAATGCTCACGAACCAATTAAGGCAACTGGAAAGCGCAGAACCTACCCTAATGCCATAGCAAGGGAAGGATTACGAGGTCAGGAATTCAATGCCTGGGCGAGTGATGGTGGAAATCCTCCCAATCATTTACCTACTGTAGCTTTTACACGTATGCTTTCCGGACCAATAGATTTCACGCCTGGTGCCTTTAATATCAAGTTTAATGAGTTCAAAAAAAATAACCAGGTAAATACTACACTTGCTCATCAATTAGCATTATATGTGGTAATCTATAGTCCAATTCAAATGGCCTGTGACTTGCCTGAACATTATATGATAGGTGATAAAATTCATCCAATGTTTCAATTCATTGCAGATGTTGGAGTTGACTGGCAGCAATCAAAAGTATTAGAAGGTGAAGTTGGTGATTTTGTAACTATAGCGAGACAGGAAAAGGGAACAGGTAACTGGTTTGTTGGTGGAATTTCGGATGAAAATAAACATACTTCCAATCTTAAATTTGATTTCTTGGATGACGATAAAACCTATGTTGCAACTGTATATAAAGATGGTCCTGATGCGCACTGGGATGATAATCCACTTGACTATCAAATTGAGACAATTGAAATTGATAAGAATTCAAACATAACAATAGAGATAGCTTCCGGAGGTGGATTTGCTATATAGCATAAAAGAAAAATAATAACAGTTATGACCTTTAAAAAACCTAACCTTTCCTTTTGGCAAATTTTTAATATGAACGTTGGATTCTTAGGAATCCAATTTAGTTTCGGACTGCAACAAACAGCTGTTAATCCCATCTTTTCTTTTTTGGGAGCCCATCACGATGAATTACCAATATTGAACCTTGCGGGTCCTGTTACAGGTTTAATTGTTCAACCCATTATTGGTGCTATTTCAGATAAAACCTGGTCACCTCGATGTGGAAGAAGAAAACCCTTCTTTTTAATAGGAGCATTGATAGGTAGTTTGTGTTTGTTTGCGTTTCCTTTTAGTCCATCACTTTGGTTTGCAGTTGGATTACTATGGATCCTTGATGTTGGTAACAATATGGCTATGGAACCTTATCGCGCTTTTGTTGGAGATAAATTACCCACAAAACAGTTAAGTTTTGGTTACCAAATGCAAAGTTTATTTGTTGGTGCCGGTATTGTATTGGCTAATGCTTCAATATTTTTATTTCAAGATTGGTTTGGTGGTGCAGAAACAGTTGAAGAAGGCGTAAAATCTATTCCAAAATGGCTTTATTATTCATTTTTTATTGGTGCTATATTATCGGTTTCTACTATTTTATGGTCGGTTTTAAAAACACCGGAAATACCTCCTTCTGAAGAGGAGTTTGAAGAAATTAAAAGACACAATGCCTTACCTTTATTAGCTCGGATTAAAACACCATTTATTGAAATTGTTGAAGCTATTAAAGATATGCCGAAACTTATGTGGAAATTGTCTGCTGTTTACCTATTTCAGTGGTATGCCTTATTCGTGTATTGGCAATTTATTGCACCTATGTTCAGGGAAAGTATGAATTTTGATGCATCTCAAGCTTTAAGTCAGGCAGCAAAAATGAATACTACATATAATGTGTCTACCGTTGTTTTTGCCTTGGCATTAGTGCCTTTGGCATTAAAGTTTGGTGGTAAAAAAGTGTATGTGTTTAGTTTGTTCTTAACGGGATTTGCCATGCTGAGTATTCCATTTATTCAAGATCCGCTTTTAGTTATTTTGCCAATGATTTTGTTTGGTATTGGTTGGGCAGCAATGATGGGAATTCCATATTCTATGGTTTCTAAAGTTGTTACACATGAGAGACGTGGTGTTTACATGGGAATTTTAAATATGATGATCGTTATTCCGATGGGAATACAAACAATAACCTTCGGTCCCATTGTAAAAAATCTACTGAATGATAGCGCTGTGAACGCCATAATATTTGGCGGTGTATTTTTTATTATTGCCGCTGTTTTAGCATTGCGTATACAGCAACCAAACCCTGAAGACGGTGATGAAAATGAAGTAATCCCGGGAGGTGCAGGACATTAATACCAACTATCATGAAAAATTTAGGCATTAAAATCTCGTTATTCCTGATCTATTTTGTGTTTGCCGCTTTACTGAATAGTGTTGGTATTCTTGTAGAGCGTTCACAAGAAGTATATGATGTACTTAAAGAAGATGCAGCTATACTTGAACCTTTTAAGGATTTGTCAATAGCATTAGTTTCTTTTATTATTGGATCTTTTTTGCCAAAAATAGGCTATAAAAAAGGCATGCTTATTAGTTTGGCCGCTGTGTTTTTAGGTTGTATAGGTATGTATTTTGGAAATTCCTTTTGGGCAGTTAAAATATTATTTGCCACAGTTGGAATGAGCTTTGCTGTCGTTAAAGTCGCTGTTTATGCATTGATTGGATTTGTAACAGATTCTAAGAAAAGTCACAGTCGATTTATGAGTCTTGTGGAAACAGTATTTATGCTTGGAATAATATTCATGTATGTTGTCTTTCCGCTATTCTTTGATGAACATGATGAAAACGCCTGGTTAAGAGGATATTTGTTGATGGCAGTGATTATTGCCATTTCATTCATTATTATTTTATTCTCAAAATTTGATATCGAAGTTAAACAAAGTGGTAAATCTTTAAAGGAAGATATCAATACTATGATCAAGCTTTTCTTAAATCCGGTAATTTGGACCTTCGCCATTTTTGCGTTCTTCTATGTTATGACAGAACAAGGGATCATGACCTGGCTTCCAACATTTAATAAAGAGACTCTCAATCTGGTACCTAAATTAGCTACCCAAATGGCAGTTATATTAATGATTTCTTACACTGTTGGAAGATTTATTACAGGAATGATCGTTAAATATGTTAACTGGATCTATATAGCTGTAACCGGTTTGATCTTAGCGGCAGTGTTAGTTTTAATTGTGTTACCAATGGCTCAAAATTTAGGAGAAATTAAAGTCAGTAAATTTGCAGATCTCCCGCTTGTGTCATTTTTGTTTCCAATGATTGGTCTATTTTTAGCTCCGTTATATCCTCTTGTTAATTCATCCGTTCTTTCTGCTGTAGAAAAAGAACAACACAGTCCACTAGCCGGACTAATAGTCTTCTTCTCAGCAATTGGAGGAACATCGGGATCTTTAATAATTGGATATATGTTTGATAGATTTGGAGGAGATAAGGTCTTTTATTTATCACTAATTCCAATGGCCATCATTTTAATTTCTTTAATAAGATTAAACAGTCTTGCAAAAACCAACGGTAATGAAGTTTCATTTAAACATTCAGGACACCATTGAAGAACTCTTACTCCAAGAAGACACTGATGGAGATAAGAAAATAACTACTGAAGATAAAGGCCCAAAGTTATTTTCTATCAAATCAACAGATGGAGATGAATATGTAATAAAAGGCACTTATTACTTGTCTAATTTGTTGCAAGAACTAGTTATTTCTAAAAATGAGAATTTTACCTCTGCTTCAATCGACATTAAAAATATTGAAGAGCTCCCTGTTCAAAGAATATCCAGAATGATAAGAGATTATTATTGGAATGGACTCACAAGAACAATGGATGAACAAGGCATTGTAGGTCTTTTACATGATACTAAAAACGAAACATTGCAATCCGATAAATTGAGAATTTATATCCCTTTTCAAGATAATTTAGCTTTAGAATACTATAAAGGGTTGGAAAATAAGTTGCCTGTTGAAGCTATTAAGCTGCCAGAAGAAATAACTCCCGAGTTTGTAAAATCCATTAATGACAAACCAGGAATCTTATCACTAAAGTTGGATAAAAAGAATAGTCATATCAACGGTGTTCCTTTTGTGGTACCAGGTGGAAGATTCAATGAAATGTACGGCTGGGACAGTTATTTTGAATCTGTTGGATTAATGGTTGATGGAAAAGTAGATCTTGCCAAGGCAATGGCAGATAATTTTCAGTATGAAATTGAGAATTATGGAAAGATATTGAATGCAAACAGATCCTATTATCTGACACGGACACAACCTCCTTTCTATTCTAGTTTAATCGCTGAAGTATTCGAGATTACAAAAGATAAAAAATGGCTGGAAAGCCATTTGAAGACAGCCATAAAAGAATATGAAACCGTTTGGATGGTTCCGGGAAAACGATTGACAAAAAATGGATTGAACCGATATTTGGCTGAAGGCATTGGCTTTCCTCCCGAATGTGAATTAGGCCATTTTGATAGTATTTTAGAACCACATGCTGAAACTCAAAATATGCCATTAAGAGATTATGAAAAGGCATATGCAGAAGGAACAATAGTTAATGAAGACTTGGACGCTTACTTTGTTCATGACAGAAGCGTTCGGGAATCTGGTCATGATACATCTTATAGAATTGAAGGGAATTGTGCTGACCTTAATTTAGTTGAGTTAAACGTGATGCTTTACAAATATGAAACAGATTTTGCAGATTTAATAAAGTCTGAATTCAATAACAATTTTGAAGGCTTTTCTTTTGAATATTGGAAGGGTAAAGCCACAGAGCGCAAAGAATTAATAAATAAGTTTTTATGGAATGATGAAGAAGGATTGTATTTTGACTTCAACGTAAAAGAAAACGGACAATCCGACTTTGTAGCTGTTACAACCTTAACACCTCTTTGGGCTAATCTATGTACAGAAGAACAAGCCAAAGAATTAGTAGAAACTGCAATCCCTTTACTAAAAGAAAAAGGAGGACTTGCTGGTTGTACTAAAAAAAGTAGAGGAATTATTAACGATAACAGACCTGCAAGACAATGGGATTATCCTAATGGTTGGGCACCACACCAAATGATGATTTGGAAAGGATTGTTAAATTATAATTTCAAAGAGATTGCACAAGAATTAATCTACAGATGGTTGTTTATGATAACCAAAAATGCTGTTGATTATAATGGAACCATACCAGAAAAATATGATGTCGTAGCCGCAACACATAAGGTATTCGCTGAATATGGAAATGTAGGGACCGATTTTGAATATATTACTCAGGAAGGTTTTGGATGGATGAACGCTTCTTATCAATATGGATTATCATTACTTGATGAACAACTAATTGATAAACTCAACCTACTCGAAGATCCGAATTCCTTATTCTAATAAAAAAGAGGCTGTCTAAAAAATCAAAAAGAACTATAATTTGTCATTCTGAGCTCCTGCCTGCCGCAGGCAAGGTGTCGAAGAATCTAAGTAATCAATATGCTAGATATTTCGACAGGCTCAATATGACATTAAATTTACTTTTCAGACAGCCTCTTTTTTTCGATTCTATTGAAGTTTAAAGTTCTTTGATTTTTATATTTCTATACCAAACATCGTCACCATGATCTTGAAGAGCTATGAATCCTTCCATTGGTATATTGGCCCAATTTGGATTCTCTCCAGGCCACTTGCTATCTGCAATTAATGCAGCCATTTTTTCGGAGCCAATTGTGTATTTCACTACAGTATCTCCATTCATAATATGCCGGATGTTTTTACCTTTTGCCAGCACTTCTGAAACATTCCATTTACCATGACCTCTAAAGTTTTGAGGATCGGCAGGAATCAGGTCATATAGAGAACCAGATTGCCTGTTTCCATTTTTACCAAGATTAGCATCAGGGTGATTAGCATTGTCTAAAACCTGCATTTCCGGTCCGGTCTTCCATATGTAATCAAACTCCTCGGTCCCTCGGTAAAGTATACCTGAATTGGCAGCGCTATCCACCTTCCATTCCACTTTCAGATGGAAGTTGGAAAAAATCTTGTTAAATACGATATCGCCTCCATCCTTTGCTCCTGCTTCACCTCTACCAGAACCTTGAATATGTAGTGTTCCATCATCTTCAATATTCCACGCTGCAGGGAAAGACTCTTTCTTGAATCCTCTCCAACCTTCAGATGTTTTGCCATCAAACAATAACTTCCAACCATCATCTTTTTCAGCCTGTGTTAATTCATTCAAGGCCATTTCAGTCTTTGTCGTAACCTCTTCTTCAATAGTCACTTCCTCTGTCGCTTCTTTTTTAGCATCAGACTTACATCCTGTAACAATTGGCAACATTGCTAAAGCAAAAATTGGAATCAATAATTTTGTTTTCATTTTAATATTTAGTTTTATGTTTTTAATAATTTTTTTAGTGATTTAACTTGGCATATCAGGTAAATCCCAACCATCTCTATACTTATGCTTGATCAACTCGGCTGCAAACTCATTTGCATTCAATGGATCTGTATATTTTCTTTCAAAAGTTGGATGTCCATCATGAATACTGAAATTATCCTCTTTAATGATCTTAATGGTTTCACTATCGCTAATATTTGTGAATTTCATATTTGCGCCATCCCATTTCAGCTTCTTATTCAAACCTTGAAGACGAACTGCTAAAACACCCATAACAACCATTTCGTTAAATGGACCTGCTTCACTAAATGGAGATGCTGTTTCAACTCTGTTTTCCGGGCTTTCTTTACATGCTCTTACCCAATCCTGTTCATGAGATACATCTATTCGACGTCTGAACTTAGGTGCATTTGGCGTTCTTCCTGATAATAACCATGGTTCTTTACCATAACATCCACAAATGATCTTATCCTTGGTTCCGTGGAAAATAACTCCTCCACCATCGTTATTCATATCTTTACCTTCCGGCCATCCTTCTGGTTTGTCTGGTTGTAATCCTCCATCATACCATATAACCTCAACTTCAGGTAAGGTTACATTTCTGGACGACATTCTTTCTGGGAATACTAAAGATACTTTTTCTGCATTTGGTGCACAATCTGTTAATAATAGTGTAGAACTTCCTTGAGCCGAAATCGGATAACCCAATTCCAATCCAACAAATACAGGATGGAGAATATGGCAAGCCATATCACCTAAAGCTCCTGTTCCGAAATCCCACCATCCTCTCCAGTTCCAGGGTGTATATATTTCATTGTAGGGTCTCATTTTTGCAGGACCAATAAACAGATCCCACGCTAATGTATCTGGAACATCCATACTTCCTTCTGGTCTTTGAAGGCCTTGAGGCCATATTGGTCTGTCTGTAAATGCCTCAACTTTTGTTATCTCTCCTATTTCACCATTGGCGATCCATTCAGCCATCAAGCTTACACCTTCTGCCGAAGATCCCTGATTACCCATAGATGTCGCAACTTTGTGTTTATCAGCTAATCTGGTAAGTAATCTCGACTCATACACTGTATGTGTTAATGGCTTCTGTAAAAAAGCATGTTTTCCCATAGCCATGGCTTGAGCAGTGATAATGGCATGTGTATGGTCTGCAGTTGCCACTACTACAGCATCAATGGAGCTTCCCATTTCATCATACATTTTTCTAAAGTCCTTATATGTTTTGGCTTTTGGATAATGTTTAAAAACTCTATCGGAATATTTAAAATCAACGTCGCATAATCCCACAATATTCTCAGTTTCCATTTCTTTTAGATTTCTGAATCCCATTCCCCCGACACCAATACCGGCAATATTTAATTTATCACTGGGAGCTTTATGTCCTAATCCACTTACTGCAAAGGAAGGTACAATTGTAAATCCAGCCGTAGCCGCTAAGGTTGTACCAACAAATTTACGTCGAGTGAAAGAGTTGCCTTTTTTTGAATTACTCATAGTTTTTTAATTTATTTAATTAGTATTTTTTAATTTGAAAGTTCATTACCTGCTTTTAGCAATAGATTTCGGGTTAACTTAATACCTTCCATCTCACTTTTGTTACTTCCTTCATATTCTACTCCAACAAAACCAGTATACCCAGCATCTTTAACTATTTCCATCATTTTTAAATAATCTATCTTTGGCTGATTCCCATTTTCATCAAAATCATAACTCTTCGCACTCACAGCTTTTGCATAAGGCATTAATTCTGCTAAGCCCTTATAAATGTCATAAGGGTCTTTGCAATTAACATCATTTATGGATCCATAGCCAATTGTTTGACAGAAGTTACCAAAATCAGGTAAAGTTCCACAATTTGGTCTATTAACACGCTTCATTACATCGGCCAACCAAGCTCCATTTGAAGTATATCCTCCATGATTTTCTACAAGCACATTAATTCCCTTCTTTTCAGCGTATTCTGATAATTTCGTAAGTCCATCAATAGCCGCTTTAGCTACTTCTTCTGCAGTTCCTTCTCCGTGAGCATTTACCCGAATAGAATGGCATCCTAAAAAATGAGCTGCATCAACCCATTTATAATGGTTTTCAACTGCTGTATTTCTCTCCTTGTCATTTGTAGATGCCATATTTCCTTCGCCATCAACCATGATCAAAACATTTTGCATGCCAAATTTTACACTATTAGTTTTCAAAACTTTAAGAACTGAATCCATTCCCATAGTTTCGATTTGTTTATTATATAATTGGCTTACATATTCAATGCCTTCAAAGCCCAAATCTTTAGCTTTTTCAGCAAAATCCAAAGGGTCAATTTCTCTATCATCACGCATAGCCTTATGCAAAGACCACTGCGCCAGTGAAAGTTTAAAAAATGGTTGAGATTGTTCGATTGTTGTAGTGGCGTTTTCAGCCTTTTCTTTTTTCTCATAATCTTTACAAGAAAAAGTTATTAAGGAAATAGAAAGTATAATAATTAATGTTCGTTGAAGTTTGATGTAATTTATTGTCATTGGATTAATTTTTAACAAGCTCTAAGTTAAAATTTTAATTTGAGAATTGAGAACTGAGAATTCATTTTTTTACTATAAACCCAAAAAATATTAGTTAGAATAAATTATTCCATTATTTTTAACTCTTAAAATAAGAAATCCTTTAAATGAACCTTAAAGAAGAGTACGATGCCATTGTAATCGGAACGGGTATAAGTGGTGGCTGGGCAGCTAAAGAATTGTGTGAAAATGGTCTTAGAACCTTAGTTCTAGAGCGTGGTCCAATGGTAGAACATCTAAATGACTATACTACCATGATGAAAGATCCATGGGATTTCGAATTAAGAGGGCAAGCAAGCTTAGAAGAATCAAAACGACAAGCAAAACAGGCCAGAACTGGCTATGTAACAAAAAAACAATCCAGTCATTTTTTTGTTGATGATATAAAACATCCTTATAACGAAACCAAGCGTTTTGACTGGATTAGAGGATATCATGTTGGAGGTCGTTCTTTAACCTGGGGAAGACAAAGTTATAGGTTAAGTGATCTGGATTTTACGGCAAACAAAAAAGAAGGCATAGCAGTGGACTGGCCGATCAGATATAGAGATATTTCACCTTGGTATGACCATGTAGAAGAATACATTGGTGTAAGCGGAGAAAACTTAGGATTACCTCAACTGCCTGATGGCATTTTCGGACCACCAATGGAACTTAATTGTGTTGAGGAACATTTAAAGAAAAGTTTATCTGAAAAGTTCGATGACAGAGTTCTTACTATTGGTAGAGTAGCCCACATAACAAGTGATAAGCAATTCATAGGTAGAAGCAAATGCCAGTACAGAAATAGATGCATAAGAGGTTGTCCATTCGGTGCCTATTTTAGTAGTAACTCATCTACTTTACCTGCAGCAGAAAGAACAAATAACATGGTGATCAGACCAAATTCAATAGTTTATGAAATCACCTATGATGATAATTTAAAGAAAGCCACCGGAGTTAAAATCATTGATGCCCAGACTAAAGAAAAAATAGAATTCAATGCTCAAATTATTTTCTGTTGTGCTTCAACAATTCCAACAACTTCTATATTAATGCAATCCAAATCCGATAGATTCCCTAATGGTTTAGGAAACGATTCCGGCGAACTTGGACATAACATTATGGATCATCATATTGATGCCGGAGCATCTGGCAGATTTGAGGGATTTAAAGATAAATACTACACTGGCAGACGACCTAATGGTATTTATATTCCTAGATTTAGAAATTTAGGTGATAAAAAAACAGAAAAGAAGGAATTTTTAAGAGGTTTCGGTTATCAGGGAGGAGGCGGTAGATGGAATATGTCGGAAGAAGCTTCACAATTAGGTTATGGAGCCGAATTCAAAGAAAAAATATTAGAGCCAGGTGACTGGAGATTAACTCTGGATGGCTTTGGTGAATGTTTACCTTATCATGAAAACAAAATGACTCTGGATTATAACAATTTAGATGAGTGGGGATTGCCAATAGTTACTTTCGATGCTGAATGGAAAGAAAATGAATTAACCATGAGAAAAGATATGGTGTCTCAAGCTGTTGAAATGCTTGACAAAGCGGGGTTTAAAGATATAAGAACTCACGATATTGAAGCAGCCCCGGGAATAGGTATTCATGAAATGGGTACAGCAAGAATGGGTAGAGACCCTAAAACATCTGTATTGAATGAATTCAATCAAATTCATAGTGTCCCTAATGTTTATGTTACGGATGGTTCTTGCATGACCTCTTCTGGAACCCAAAATCCATCTTTAACCTATATGGCAATTACAGCCAGAGCTGCTAATCATGCTGTGAAGGAATTCAAAAAAAAATAATAAAACATGAAAAGAAGAGAAGCTCTAAAGAACTTAGGATTATCATTTGGATATGTATTGGCAACTCCAGGTGCAATTAGCTTGTTGCAAAGTTGCAAGTCAGATCTAAACCAATGGAAACCTCTTTTTTTCTCGGTTGAGGAAGGCCTTGTTATAACAAATTTAATTGATATTATGCTTCCAAAAACTGCATTGACACCAGGAGCCCTTGAAGTTAATGTTCCTGAGTTTTTAGATTTATATGCATCTAAAGTTTATACCAGGGAGCAACAGGATTCATACAAGAAAGAAATCCAAACAATCATAAATGAATTGCCGATATCGGGTAACAACGTGTCAAAATTAAGCACCGATGATTACGACAACTTACTCTCTAAATATCTTAATGCTGATGCCAAAACTCGAAGATCATTTAAGAATGGTAAAAGTACCAATGTTGTATTCAATTCACTTCTTAAATTACGGAATACTTCTGTCTGGGCTTATAAAACAAGTGAATTGATAGGTGAGACTGTATTGGCCTATGATCCGATTCCCGGCAAACAACAGGGCTGTATTTCTTTAGATGAAGCTACCGGAGGAAAAGCCTGGTCGTTATAAATTATTTTATGAAAAAGTACTACAAGATCATATTATATTCATTTTCTTTCATAGTTCTCCTTAATTGTCAAAATAAAGGAAACAAGACTACTGAACAACATTCAGAAAATAAAGAAGAACTGGATTCAACTGTTTAATGGGAAAAACTTAGATGACTGGATTGTTAAGATCAACGGAGAATCTCTAAATTCCAATTTGCATAATACATTCAGAGTTGAAGATGAAATTCTTAAAGTGTCCTATGAGGGTTACGATGTTTTTGGAGAATCCTATGGACATATCTTTTATAAAAAACCTTATTCTAATTATAAACTACGACTGCAATACAGATTTGTTGGTGATCAGGTTAGGGACGGACAGGAATGGGCTAAGAAGAATAGTGGCGTCATGATCCATTGCCAGTCGCCTGAAAGTATGGGATTGAATCAGGGCTTTCCGGTTTCTTTGGAGGTGCAACTATTAGGTGGTATTGTAGAAGGTCGTTGAACGATCTACAGGCAATTTGTGTACACCAGGCACTCATGTAACAATGAATAGCAAATTAGTTAACCAACATTGTATTAATTCAACCTCAAGGACATTTTATGGTGAAGAATGGATCGATTTTGAAGTGCAGGTTTTAAATGATTGCTATCACACATTTCATAAACGGAATAGAAGTCATTAGTTATACCAATCCGGTTTTTGGAGGAGAATATAGTATTGATGAATCTGTGGAAGGAAAGCCTGTGAAAGAAGGTTATATATCCTTACAAAGCGAAAGCCATCCCATTGAATTCAGGAATATAGAATTGTTAGAATTGACTAATTAGTCTTCCGATTTCCAATTAGTATGGTAATTTCTATCTGAATTATCATCATTTCTTTGATACGTGTGAGCCCCAAAATAATCGCGCTGTGCCTGAACTAAATTGGCTGAAGAATCTGCGGTTGTGAAGTTATTAAAAAAGTTAATCGATTCACTTAAACAAGGAATTGGTATTTCATTTAAAATACATTGAGACACCACTTTATTAGCCGATGGTTTTAGATCTTTTATTTGCTTAATTATTTTATTCGTTTTTCAGAATAGAATTTGATGATTTTAAAACATCTACCAATTCAATCATTAAATCAGACTTGATAATACATCCTGCTGTCCAAATCCTGGCCATCTCACTTAAATTCAAATCCCAACCATAATTATTTGATGCCTGTTGAATTAAATTGAATCCTTGATAATGATTGATGATTCTAGCAAACTGATATGTATTCAATAAATCTTTAGCCGAAATATCAATATTCAATTCATTATTTTTTCTAAATGTTTTATTAGCTTCAATTCTATCATCTTTATAGAATGAGGTATACCGAGCGAATAGAGCTGACGCTATCAATGTACTTGGAGCACCTAATTGCGCAGCCGCAATAGTTGCCCAATTTCCAGTTCCTTTATTACCGGCCTTATCCAATATTTTATTGAGTAACCAGTCGTCACCTTCTTTCTTTCGAAGGATATCGCTAGTAATATTTAGTAAATAACTATCAGCTTCTTTCTTCCAGGTTTCGAGAATATCTGCTATTTCGTTTGGATTCTTTTCAGTTGATGAAAGGATAGCGAATACTTCAGCCAATAATTGTATTTCTGCATATTCAATTCCGTTATGAACCATTTTAACGAAATGGCCACTGCCTTCCGGACCTATATAAGTACAACAAGGCAAATTATTTTCATCTTTCGCAGCAATGGTTTCTAAAAAAGGTTTAACCAACTTATATGCTTCCATATTACCACCTGGCATGATGGATGGTCCTTTTAAAGCCCCTTCTTCACCTCCTGAAACTCCTGTTCCAATAAAATGAATGTTTTTTGATCTTAAGTACTCAAATCGCTCTTTGGTTTTATTATAGTTTGAGTTTCCTCCATCGATTATGACATCACCTTCAGATAGGTACGGCAATAAATCATCAATAATATTATCAACTGTTTTACCAGCATTAACCATGAGCAGAATCTTCCGTGGCTTTTGAATGGAATTCACAAATTCCATTAAATCATCAAATGGTAATGAAGATGATAATTCCTTGAATTCTTTTTTGAAGTCTTTGGCAACGTTTTCTTCAACTCCTTCTACATGCCTGTTGAACATTGAAATCGTAAATCCATTATTGGCCAAATTTCTGCACAGACTTTTACCCATGACTCCCAAACCAAGCAATCCGAATTCTGATTTATCCACCAGTACTTTTTTTATTGTTTTTATGATTTCTTCTGGTGCAAGTTCAACATTAACTGTAATGGCATTTTCAGGACTTTCCAAAGTGCTAAATTGTGATTTAAGCATTTCAGAAGACATAAAATGATCCTTTCTTGTATTTATTCTATTGTAAATGGTCTCATATGAACCAGAAAGATGTACCCATTTGGTTTGGTTTTCTATACCTTGACTTAATAAATCTCTGTAAGTCTTTTTTAAGGCCGAACAAACAATGACACAATTGTCATTTTTCAATTGTTTGTTTGCTATTTCATTCAATGTTTTCAACCAGCCATATCTATCGTCATCATTCAATGGCTTGCCACTTTTCATTTTAGCAACGTTCTCCTTCGGGTGATAATCGTCTCCATCAAAAAAAGGCACATCCAATTCATCAGCTAAAAGTTTTCCTATCGTGCTTTTGCCAACTCCTGAAACTCCCATTATGAATATGACTTTGGTTTTATCTGAAAACATGGAATTAATTAATTCATTTAAATATAATTGTATTTTATCATATTAAAAAAATTGATATAGAAATTCTATAATTATGTATTTAAAAAATGATGAGACAAAACAATAATTAGTCTTTATCCTCCCACAGATGAAAATACTTTGTTAGAATTTAATGTCTGGAAAAAAAGAAAATAAAACTGAGATTTTTATTACATTTTCTTTAACTTCACATTTGAACACGGTATAATTTATAAGACTATTCACCAAATGCGAAAAATTACATTAATTACCTTATTATTTTGGTCGGTTTTTTCATTCTCTCAAGATCGTATAACTGGTGACCCAATAACTTTTACCAAACACTGGATAATTAAGTTGGGTGTTAATTCAGTAGATGACTCTAACAAATGGAAGCCATTCGATTTTTTATCCGATCAAAGTTCCAGTGCATTTTCCAACCCAATTGCCTTGGGTGTAGAGCACAGATTTTCTAATGCCAATTCTATTTCATTGTTTGGTAGTCTTAATAAGTGGAAAGCCAATGAAGGAATAATTGATGGAGTTCTGCTTACAGAAGATCGAAGTTATTCTTCTGTCGATCTTAGTTATAAATTTTATTTTGATCACTATTTTCTCAATGCCGATTGGTTAGATATATACCTGGAAGCTGGAGCAGGATTATTTTTTATAAGTGAGTCAGGTCCGTTTACAGAAAGAAAAACCAAATTTTCACAAAATTTAGGTTTTGGAAGTATAATCTGGTTTACAAATTCTGTTGGGTTGAACATGCAGGTGATCAACAAATTTTCAAGAGAAGAATTATACTCTGGTAATCAAGTACAATATTTTGCCGGTCTTACATTAAAGCTCATGAAAAAAGATTTTGATGATGATGGAATTAAAAATAAAGATGATCTATGCCCTGCAATTTTTGGCCTGTTAGAATTTAGTGGTTGCCCTGACTCTGATGGTGACGGTGTTGAAGACACTAAAGATTCATGCCCGGAAATTGCTGGAAAAAAAGATTTATACGGTTGTCCTGATGCAGACAACGATGGAGTTCCTGATGCAGAGGATGAATGTCCTGATAAGGCAGGCATGGCATACAACAAAGGCTGTCCAATTCCTAAACTCATAACAGAGGATAAACCAGACATACAAGCCAAAGAAGAAATTCCAGCCAAAGAAGGCATTCAAGCTAAAGAAGATGTTCCGAGTCAAGAAGTTCTTAAATCTTTAAATGACTACGCTCAAACCATATTGTTTGATTATAGTAAATCACTTTTCAAAAAGGAAACTTATGAGGTCTTACAGGCAATTACTAATATCTTAAAAGATTATCCAGAATCTAATTTTGTAATAGAGGGTCATACAGATAATTTAGGAACCCATATAACCAATGACAGATTATCCAGTGCACGAGCAAACGCAGTTAGAGATTATTTAATTAGTAATGGAATTGATCCGGATAGGTTAACGGCTATTGGTTATGGCGAAAGAAGACCTAAGTTTTCCAATGCAACCAAAGGAGGTAGAGATCAAAACAGACGTGTGGAAGTGAAACTTAAAAAATAACTTAAAAAAGTAGCTCCATCAGGACTCGAACCTGAATCTAAAGTTTAGGAAACTTTTGTTCTATCCCTTGAACTATGGAGCCAAAATTATACTGCAAAGTTAAGTGTATTGATCGTTTTATCAAGAATTTTTTCCGAAGTATAAATAACAAAGGAACAAAATTAAGTAGACTGCCAGATACATCAAATAAAAATTTCTGAACTTTTTGTATTCTTTATTTTCAGGATAGATATTCCCAAAAAGCCCTTTTATTTCCTTAATAAATATTGGTTTGATATTAATGATCCAACTATCTGTTTGATAGACGATTTTTCGGAATTTGCTTCTGTAATAGGTCAATGGTAATCCCCATCCTATAAATAAGATAAGCCAGACATTGTTTTTTAGAAGATCAATCATGATTAGCTTTTTTAGGGAACCAGGGTATAAACGCACTTGTCCTTGATACATAATCCCTGTATTGTGGTTTCGTATCCTTTAAAGATCTTTCAAGCAGAGAAACTCCTGAAATTTTAATAATCAAATAGGTCATGATCAAGGATCCTGCAATATGCCAATAAGCTCCTGATGCTATTGAAAATAAAGCAAACGACCACCAAACAGCTGCATCGCCAAAATAATTCGGATGTCTGGTATATCTCCAAAGCCCTGTATTTAGAACCTTTCCTTTATTATCTGGATTACTTTTAAATTTTGATAATTGATAATCTCCAACTGATTCAAAAAGAAATCCAATGATCCAAACGACTAAAGCAGAGTAATCCAATACATTTAATTCATTGGATTCAGTAAATAGTATTTACTCCAAGCAAGAGGCAGAGATACCAATGCGATCAATGAACCCTGAAGCATAAAAACCTGAAAAAAACTAAACCACCAATAGCGATTAACTCCATAATGTCTTCTAAATTCCTGATATCTGAAATCCTCTTCTTTACCATAATTTCTGAATAATAAATAACCTGAAAGTCTAAAACCCCAGAGGGTCACTAAACCAAATACCAACAATTTACGAGTATAAACATCTCCTGAAAGCAAGAGGTAAGTAGCATTCGCCACTATAAAACCAATACCCCAAAAAATATCGACTATACTTACATTTTTTAATGGAATACTTATAAGCCAAAGCGCTGTCATAAGAATCATTACACTTGAAAAGGCCCAAAGAAATATCATACTATAAATATAAATGAATTTTAAACATGATATTTTTGAATAAACTTATACAGAATTTTACTCGGAACAATTACCTCAACCTCTTTAGTTCTATTGATAAGAACTTCTGCCTCATCGGGAGAAAAATAACCGTGATTCTTGTAGACATTTGTTCTTAAAATAATTCCTTCTATATCCAATTCTGTATGAAACTGAGTCGCGTAAATGTTGTTTTTAAATTTTATCATTTGATACGGACAACCTTCAGAACCTGCTAATAAGGCTGCATCAATTGGAAGGGTTTGGCAAGCTTCTTTATGACCACAATAAGCTTGAAATTTAACTGGAAGATCTGTTAACAATTCGTCTTTCTTTCCAAGTTCTGTTAGTTCAATTTCCACGGAACCGACAGCTTCAGAATACTTTTCTTTTGAAACTATACCCCCTTTAAATTTATTAAGTGCTCCTATACCATAACAAACACCTAAAAAAGGAAAGTCGTTCTTAAAAACTTTATTTAATAGATCATTCAGTTGTATTTCAAAACGCTTTTCGTATTCCTGTTTGTCTTTTTCTTTGTCACTAACATTGCTTGGGCCTCCACCTAGTATGATTCCGGAATAATTATCAAGAATTATTTTAGGAATACCCTCTTTTTCCATACGCACCCTATGCGCTTGGTCTTTTGACAACCCGCCATATTTTAAGAATGCTTCAAATTCGTCGTTTGAAGCTAAATCTATAGGTCGTAACTGTAATATTAAGAATGGTTTCATATATAAATTACCTGATTGGTGGACACCTTAAATATAAAGAAAAATCGAATCGGTTTAATTAATATTTAATCTCCTAACATTTCCTCAAAATAAAAGGTCACTCAATTTCTTAAGTGACCTTTTATGATAGAATGGTATTTAAATTCGGGATTTCCTTTTATACCTATTGCTTTATAATTTTTACAACTTTTGTTTTATCAGCCTGGGAAAGTCTGACAAAATAAATTCCGGAGTTCAATTGACATCCAAACTGATAGTCTTGATTGCCATTGATTATACTAGAATGAATAAGTCTACCATTGATATCGAATGCTTTCAGACTAACCTTATCTGTTGTGTTAGGAGTTGACATTCTGATATTAAATGAATCTCTTGTAGGATTAGGCCATGAAACTACGCCATAAGATGTTGAATCTTCTTGTACGATATCTGTTTCCCCTATTCTTGCATTGGTACAAGATCCTAGGAAGTCGCCATGTGCTTCATGAGCAGGCAATGCATTTATACTCACACAGATATCTTTCCCATTATGACAGACTAAAATCTTGGTTTTTGCATCATTACAATACTCCAGGATAACTCCATTGTTACAATCAGGAATATTTTCATCAATTTGTCCATCACAATTATTATCCAATCCATCACAAATTTCAGGAGCACCAGGATTTACATCGAATTCTAGGTCATCACAGTCAGTATTATCTTCTACAAATCCAGAAGGAGCGCCATCACAAGTGCTTATAGAAATATTTTCATCTCCAAACCCATCTCCATCATTATCTTTATAATATGTCGTAAAGTCTAAATCTTCATCAATATCACCATCTCCATCATTATCTATACCATCACAAATTTCTTCAGGTGGGCCTCCAGTGCAAGTAACATTTGGAATAGAAGTTGGGTCGTTTGGGTCGTCGTCTGGATTAAAACAATCTCGAATAAGACCTCCGGTGTCAATTGCCCAAGTTGCATTACAAGGGTCTTCAACAAAATTTGCATCAGTTGTAAAAAGCCACCTTACTGGATCTCCTTGTAAGGAGACTTCCCATCTGTCATCAACCACTTGCAGTATCATAGTAAAACCTTGTTCTGGAACTCCATTGTTTAAAGCAGTACCCGTATTAATTCCTGTAGGGTCTTGAGTTTCAAATTCAAAACTTAGGTCTGTAAAGCCAATTGGTGCACAATTAACATCGAATGTCAAAGTTTGACCAAATGAAAATAGTCATAAAAAAAATAATCAGGAAAGTAAAAATGCCATATCGTTTAATACCATTTTTTAACTTCTGAATTGTCGAAAAGAGTAATTTTGTTTTCATATGTCTATAGGGATTAATTAATTAGTATTAAGGTACGAACTATTCTTAAAATTATGTTAAAATAAATGTTAAAATAATCTGATAATTAAGCGCTTATATTACGGTAAAACCGTAATATATTTGTAAGTTAATAGAACTTGAAAGAAGCGTTTGTTTAAAAGAATACAATTCTTGTTATAACAGAATCCTGTATATCCGACATTAAAAAATCGTTTTTGTAATTTAGATCTAATGTTTCTGAGTGGAATCATGTAATTTTATAACAAAGTGAAAGATTCTTATTACTATTTTATCAGACAAAATGAACCGTATTAAAGTCTCCTAACCAATTATTTTGCTGTACATAGAATAAAATCCATTAGTTTTGCTATTTTTAAATAATGGAAAGCAATACTATATTTTCAACTATTCGTAAGGTCCTAACTAATAAAAATATTAAAGGCAAAACTCATGAGGACTTTATTGATAAGTTGATTGGCAATGGCAACCTTCTTTATTATTTATATTCTCAACTGTACTCTAAAAGGGATGATTTTGATAATTCATTTATTCATATCCTGGAATTGATTGTTGATTCCTACATTGAAAGGAGTACCATATTAAAAAAACGAGATCAGGAAAAAGAAAAAAAAGGAATCTGGTTTTTAAGCAATGAACTTGTTGGAATGAGTTTGTATGTAGATAGATTTGCTGGCAATTTAAAAGGTCTTTTAAAGCGTATTAGATTACGTGCAAGATCTAGGTGTAAATCTTTTGCACCTAATGCCTCTTTTTGAAAGCCCAGAAAATGCCAGTGATGGTGGTTATGCTGTATCTAATTATCGAGTTATAGACAAACGTTTTGGCAACTATTGAGGATTTAAAAAAGTTACAGACATTTACTTCTTGAAAAGGATATGTATCTGATGATCGATATTGTTCTAAACCACACATCAGATCAACATGAATGGGCACAAAAAGCCAAACAAGGTGATCCATATTATCAGGATTTTTACTACCTATATGATGACCGAACTATTCCCGATCAAATGGAAGTCCATATGCCTGAAATATTCCCGGAAAGTTCTCCAGGCAGTTTTGTTTACAATAAAGAAATGGACAAATGGGTCATGTCCGTCTTTCATAATTACCAATGGGATCTGAATTTTGCCAATCCGCAGGTTTTAAAAGCTATGCTAAGTACTGTTTTCTTTTATGCCAATTTAGGAGTTGACATTTTAAGAGTAGATGCACCGGCTTTTATCTGGAAACAAATGGGTACGTCCTGCCAAAACCTTCCAGAAGCTCATATAATATTGCAACTGATAAAAATAGCTTTACAGGTTGCCACTCCAGGTATGGCAATACTTGGAGAAGCTATTGTGGCTCCGCATGAAATCATGGATTATTTTGGAAAAGGTTATATGACCAATAAAGAATGTGATCTGGCCTACAATGCCTCGCAGATGGCCCTGCAATGGGACGCCTTAGCAACAACTGACACCAGGAATATGATCGCAAACCAGGAGATCATTCAGCAAAAGCCATATGGTGCAACCTGGATTAACTACTCTGCGTTGTCATGATGATATAGGACTAAGTTTTGATGATCGTTATCTTGAACATTTAGGGTATACACCGTTCTTGCATCGTGAATATCTTAAGAATTATTATGCAGGTAACATTAATACAAGTCCTTCTAAAGGGCAACTGTTTGCAGTAAACCCAAAAACTAATGATGCCCGAATATCCGGAAGTTTAGCTTCATTATGTGGTTTGGAAAAGGCCATTTCAGAACAAAACTCCAATGCTATAACAATAGCGATAAATAAAATATTGTTAATGCAGGCCAATAGCGTCTTCTTAGGAGGGATTCCTATGATATTCTATGGTGACGAAGCAGGCTATACCAATGATTATTCATACCTAAATGAACCTGGTAAAAGCTATGATAATCGCTGGATGCATCGCCCTGTAATTGACTGGAAAAAGAATGCCCTGGTAAATCGAAAAGGCACAATTGAGCACCAATTATATAAAGGACTAAAGAAAATAATAAGAATTAGAAAGACTTATGATTTATTCTCGGACAGGAACAATGTTGAATGGCTGGAATCACATAACCGTTCTGTTGTAGGGTTTACCAGAAACTGGGAAGGAGAGCAAGTGTTCTGTTTATTTAATTACAGCCCGGATCCGCAAAATTTAACGTATTACGTTTTCGATTCTGTTAGAGGTTATACAAATGAACTTTATGACCTATGGTCAGAAACAGCCATAAAAATTGGGAAAGATCATGAACATCTATTTTTTAGACCGTATCAGTTTTATGTCTTAACAGTTGATAAAAATACTGAATAGTAAAACTAAAAACAGATCAAAATTTCCATACAAAACAAAAAGCCACTTACAATGAAGTGGCTTATATTTTTTTAACTACAATAAGTATTCCTAAAAATTTAAAGGAATAACAGGATCTAATTCATCATTCCGGTAGACATTTCAGGAACTAAGCTTCAACATATCTCTTTGCTCGCCCCAATATTCTAGAGAGGCATCAAAATTCTTCCAGTCTTCATCCCATGTGCCCCATCCAAAGAGTTCATTATAATCTTCTTCCCAGGTAGTTTCGCTTTCTGGTCTCTCTGCTCGTTTATAAGTGTTAAACCCTACTGCTACCACAAACTGATTCCTATTTCCGCCACTAACCAGTCTAAATAATGATCTAGTGTCCTCCCATCCTCTTTTTTCAGCCACTTTAGTAATTCTAGTCAAAGGCTCTTCTAAAATGCAGGATTTTATCCGCTTTAACATTATAAAATGTTCGGCTAACATACTTAGAAGGTGGTGAACCTTCAGGATTAGGATCATAAGACCCGTTATTTAATTTCTGCCACCTTTGCTGACCTTCATCTTTGGCTATGTATTTAGCCACATTATCATTCCAATATTTACCCTCAGCCGTTCTGTCCAGATCATAATCTGCTGCCGTTTTATTTGCTTCAACACGTAGATATGAACCGCTATCAGGCCCTGTAATAATTCTGTAGGTCATAATGGCCGTTTCCGGAGTTTTATTGAACATGGCCGTTTTTTTGGCTGCTGCCTTTTCAAAGTCCTGTCTCATGCCATCCTTTGCCGTATACTCCCAGGTGTTCCAGTAAACTGCATTATCGCTTCTTTGGGCATAAATAGATGTACTTAATAAAAGTCCCATCGTAAATAATAATAGTTTTTTCATTTTGGTTGGTTTTTAATTAATTAAATATATTAGGCCTTACGCCTTATCTGAAAATCAGACGTTTCAATTGCTAAAAAAGATGAGAGGACTTGATGCTAAATAAAAAGTATTTTTATAAGGATAATTATACTATTCAATTTTTTAAATATACAGAAAAATATTAAGCGATTCCATAAATCCCATAATATAGGTTTAATCTTAAAGGATTATATTTAGAAACTAAAGGAATATAAATCCATATTAGCCATTATACTAAATGAAGAAATTCTTAAAATTCTTATTAGCAATTATTGTCCTTTATTTAGTACTTCTAATACCATTCCCTGGTAATCAAGCAGAACTCCAAAAGCCTTCACAGGATCCATTTGTTTGGGGTCAGGATAAGCTATGGGATCAATTAGAGCTTATATATAAAAACGCGAAAAAAATGCCGCTTGAGGATTTAGATTCTATAGTAATGGTAATGACTAATACAGCCGATAGTTTATTTAATGAAAATGAAGGTAAAATTCAAATGCCAGATGAAACTTTTTATCCATCTATTGAAAAACGATTTTTTGAAATTGCTCCTTTAATTGCCGCACAAAAAAACAAATCAGATTGGTATATAAGATTTTATAATCAGGTCAGGAAAAAGCTAAAAAATGATTCTCGCTTTTGGGATATGAATAAAGACGCTTCTCGTAATCTTGCTTATCGTATTCTTTATGGCATGAGAGCTACAGTTGAAGAGATCTTATTACAGTCTAGCGATGACCAGTTTATTTCAACAATGTTTGTCTCAGAAGAACCATCCATGACTCCATCAATAGATGTTTTAGGAATAAAGGTGCATAGTGGCGACTTACTTGTTAGCCGCGGTGGAGCAGAGGTTTCAGCTTTTATTTCCAGAGGAAATGATTATCCCGGGAATTTTTCGCATGTGGCTATGATCCATATTGATAAAGAAACCAATGAACCGTATTTTATAGAGGCACATATTGAGAAGGGTGTTGCTTTAGCATCGCTTGATCAGTATTTGAATGATAAAAAGCTAAGATTCATGGTTATGAGACCTAGAGCAGATTTGCCTCAAATGGTTAAAAATCCAATGCTTCCTTATGAGGCGTCTTCCTATATTTATAATGAATCTCAGGCCAGACATATTCCTTACGACTTTAGAATGGACTATTACGATTCTTCAGCTATGTTCTGTTCTGAAGTTGGTTCTTATGCTTACAAACATTTTGGTGTTGATCTATGGGAATTTGAATCCACAATTTCATCGGATGGAATTATAAACTGGTTAAATGTATTTGGTGTTGAAAAATTCGTAACTCAAATGCCATCAGATCTGGAATACGATCCCATGTTAAGCGTTGTTGCCGAATGGAGAAATAAAGAGGTTCTTTTTCAGGACCATTTAGACAACGCAGTGATGGATGCTTTGATAAGCCAAGCTAATAATGGAGAAAAATTAGATTACAATATTTGGCTACTTCCAATTGCCAGAACAATTAAAGCCTATTCGTTTTTTCTGAACGCAATTGGGAAAGAAGGCTTAATTCCCGAAGGAATGGATGCTGTAATGGCCTTAAAAAATAATGATTTTGTAGACCGTTTTAATACTTGTAAATCAATTACAGAATCAAAAATACAATCCTTTAAAGAGGAAAATAATTACTTACCACCTTACTGGCAAATGCTTAGAATGGCTGAAGAAAGCTTATAAAAAAACAACTTAGAGTAATTTAGTCGGGATGACAGGATTTTAATAATCCTAAAAAACCCTCAGTGCAAATAGAAAAATGAAGGCTCTTGCCTTCTACCTTTTTTGTTTCTCATGTTCCCACAAAACAAGTTGGGTCCCATGCGAAAACAAAAAAAGTGATTTGCCCATGCTAATCACTTTTCTACTTGGTCGGGATGACAGGATTTGAACCTGCGACCACACGGCCCCCAGCCGTGTACGCTAACCGGACTGCGCCACATCCCGATTTAAATTAAGAAACCACCTAATTTCTTAAGTGGTTTTTTTATTTTGCTCCCCTTCTTGGACTCGAACCAAGGACCCTCTGATTAACAGTCAGATGCTCTAACCAACTGAGCTAAAGAGGAGTGTTATTTATATTTAGCTATTAGCTTTTTAGTAATTTCAGGATACTTTCTTAAATTCTGAATGTACTTTTTGCTTTTCATTTTTTTAATGTGGGTTTCTATTTTTCGTGCTTGAAGTCTACTATTACAAACTATACGATAATATAAAATCCAATCTTTTGATTTTCTAGTATATCAGTCTCATAGAAACCTGAATTATGTTGTTCAATTCTTTCTTCTAAATCAATCGCTTCACCAATATAATACTTGTCAAGTGATTCTGAATAAATGATGTAAACACAATTCATTTCACAAAAATTTAAAAGAACTTTTTATTACTACACTCCGTTTGCTCTAACCTCCCGATAGCTATCGGGATGAGCTTAAGAGGAGTGTTGTCTCTTTTTGAGAGCGCAAATATATGCTATTTTTTAATCACAACAAATATTCGATTAAAAAAATATTAATTGAATATAGCTTTGAAAATATCGTTCCCATTAGCAAATAAGACCAGCCCAATTAATATAAAAAATCCAACCATTTGGGCATACTCCAAAAATTTATCTCCCGGCTTTCTTCCCGAAATCATTTCGTATAATAAAAACATGACATGACCACCATCTAACGCCGGAATAGGCAGTAAATTAAGAACTCCCAACATTATAGATAAAAAAGCAGTAATCGTCCAAAATGCTTCCCAACTCCATGTATCCGGGAAAATATCAAATATGGCTTTAAACCCACCAACTCCTTTATAGGCACCTGTGTTAGGATTGAAAATCTTTTTTAATTGAGCACCATAAGAACCAATCTGACCTTTGAATTTAGTTAGTCCTGCTCCAAAACTTTCGAAAAAAGTATATTCTTTTTTGGCAATTTTAAAATAGCCTAATTCTTCAAACTTTTTAACGCTGCTAGCAGGGAAAATACCTAGTTTGCCATCACCATCTACTTGTAAATCCATATCGATGGATTCATTATCTCTTAATAAATTAACTTTTATAGTCTGGTTTTTATACTTCCCAAGTTCCTCTGAAAACTGATCAAAATATTTAACCTCATTCCCATTAATTGCCATAAATACATCACCCTGTTTTAAACCTGCAGTCTTATTAAGAGAGGAATCTATTACTTTGCCAACCATAAAAGGAATTCGTAGTTCAAATAAACTTCTATCATCACTAGTAGTTAATTGACCTAAAAAATCCTCTGGTAACGTAATGGTTTGCTCTACACCGTCTCTTTCAATGGTATAGGAATCGGCTTCAACAATAAACTTTTTTAAATCTGAATAGTTTTCAACTTTATATTCGTTAATCGCTATTACATCGTCACCTGTCTTAAAGCCAAGGTCCGTAAGCAATGGATTGCTTATCCAATATCCATCTTTGATGCTCTCCGTTGCTATATCAGTATCACCATATCCAAAAGACATAAAAATGTAAATAATTAGAGCCAAAATAAAGTTTACAAACACACCACCAAGCATAATAATTAATCGCTGCCATGTGGGTTTTGATCTGAATTCCCAGGGTTGAGGTGGTTTTGCCATTTGTTCTTTATCCATGCTTTCATCAATCATGCCGGCAATTTTTACATAGCCTCCAAGTGGCAGCCAACCAATGCCGTAAACCGTTTCACCAATTTTCTTTTTGAATAATGAATATTTGATATCAAAGAACAAGTAAAATTTCTCGACTCTGGTCTTAAAAATTTTTGCAGGTATAAAATGCCCTAACTCATGAAGAACTATAAGCAGGGACAAACTCAATAAGAACTGGGATATTTTTATAATAAATTCCATGAAGGCAATTATCTATTTTAAATTAATCGACAAAAGTAATGTTTTAAAACAACTTTAAAAATACTAATCTTATTGCTTTAACAATCTTTTATGAAGGCTTCCTTTATCAGTTTCAAAAATTAAGAAATGTAACCCTGTCGATAAAGATTCTATATTTAAACGATTTTGAAATGAGGTTTCCTTTACAAGTCTACCCAACATATCAAAGATCATTATACTCTTAACCTGTAAATCATCTGGTTTCTGAATAAACACTTCTGAGTTGGAGGGATTTGGAGACACTACAAAAGATACGTCTATAATTTCATCGCCTACTCCTAATACAATCGAATTGTTTTTTGAAATCAGATCGAATTCAGGATCAAACTCTACATTATCTATAGCAAATGTAACCGGTTCTAAAAAGACTTGGCCATTTGTTGTATTGTTTAGGTAAACAAATTGCTTTTCAGAGTTAAAACCATTTAATCTAAGTTTGACTGGTGCTTCAAAAAAAGTGACTGAGGAGTGGCTCTGAGTTTGATCAATTTGTATTTGAACTTGTGTAGGGGATGGTTGAGTCCATTCTATTGTATAGCTGGGATATCCTTGGTTATAAACCCAGTCATTAAAAAATTCTGATAAATCCTCACCACTTGTATTTTCCAATATAGCCTTTAAATCTTCTGTTTTAGCATAGCTAAATGCTAGATCAGGATCGCTCAAGTAATCCTGGATACCTTGATAAAAATCTGTTTCCCCTAGTTTTTTTCGTAACATATGAAGGACCATCGACCCTTTATTATAACTCAACCTTCCACTAAAAATTCTGCTGACATTTGTTGTATCCTGATCGGACAAATAAACAGCGCCATCTGGCAATGATGTTATATTATTTACACGTTGTTGTTTCCATGTAGTAAATGCAGCATTACCATCAATATCCTCTATCACCAAACCTGATAAATAGGTTGCAAATCCTTCATTAAGCCAAATATCTTTCCAGCTTCCACAAGTTATTTTATCTCCAAACCATTGATGAGCCAATTCATGGGCAATTAAATTTCTGCTAAAATTACCCATAAAAGAAACCGTTGTGTGTTCCATTCCACCTCCCCAACCAAACTGAGCATGACCATATTTTTCGGAAGAGTAAGGATATTCTTCAAACAAATCACTGAATAAATTCATAATATCTACTGTTATTCCTGTACTGGCTTGAGCAGTGGTCAGACTTTCCGGATACACATAATTCACAATATCAAAAGGATTTCCATTATTTGGTACTGTATGCGTATAAACCGCATAATTAGTAGCTGCAATAGCTATTAAATATGCGGGAATGGGAAAATTATGCTTAAAATGAGTTGTTTTGCTTAACCCATTAACTGTTTGGCTTTGTTCTAAACCATTACTTACTGCAATATATTCCTCTCCCTGCGAGTTATTTAATGGAGTCGTTATATAAACATCAATACTATCTATTTTATCGTTCAAATCCTGTTTACAAGGCCACCAGTCTTTTGCACCATATGGCTCTGATAAAGTCCATAATACAGGATCTCCATTATGGGTTGATGCTTCAAAAGAATCAAATCCTGAAAATTGTGGTGTACCTGAATAGGTGACCTCAACAATGCCAATTTGACCTTGATTAACAGTTGTTGAAAGATCTATAACCAATTCGTCGTTTGTGTTTTGAGTAAAAGAAACTGCAGTCCCATTTTGAAGGACCTGAGACACATTCATATTCGAGGTTAAATCGAATATAATTTGAGACATATTCTCCTTAGCTTCAAAATGAGTGGTTACTATGCCTGAAATATTTGCTATACCAGGATCTATGGTAAATTCCAATTTATGATATTTAACATCATAATTCCCTGTATTGGCATTTGTTTGATAATACATTCTGCCTGAGGCTGCCTTGGTTTCTGCCTCTATGATGGCGCTTTGATCCTCATCAAAAGTCTGGGAATATCCTTTAAATGAAAAGACAAGACAAATCAGAATAAAATAGTATTTCATAGCATAATTATTGGTCACTAAAATTACCAAATTAAAATTAATTTAGTTGTAATTTTGCGTCGATTAATGGAAAATGAAGATCTATGTTATCATTTTTTAAAGAATACAAATATTTTGGAATTGCATTTTTAGTTCTATCAATAATAATAATTTCTATTATTTATAACATTTTAGACGTCTATAGACCACTGCCAATATATCAACCTAGTCGAGTAAGTTCAGAATTAGTAGACAGTACTATACAGCATAAAAGTAAGTATCATAAAATTGCTGATTTTAGTTTAGTTAATCAAAACGGTGAAACCATAACTCAGGCATACTATAAAGACAAGATATATGTAGCAGATTTCTTTTTTACTACCTGCCAAACAATTTGTCCAATAATGACTGATCATATGAAGGATATCCAAAATGAACTTATAGATGATAATGATGTATTGCTACTATCTCATTCTGTAACTCCTGAAATAGATTCAGTTGCCCAATTAAAACGTTATGCCAAGGAAAAAGGTGTGGTAGATACTAAATGGAATTTAGTTACTGGAGATAAAAAACAAATATATGAACTTGCAAGAAAGAGCTACTTAGCTGTAAAGACAGATGGTGATGGTGGACCTTATGATATGATCCATACTGAAAACTTTATGTTGATTGATAAGAAAAACCAAATTAGAGGGTTTTATGATGGAACCAACCGTGATGATATTAAACGACTGCTTGACGATATTGAAATATTAAAAGAAGAATATAAATAAAAAAAGGCGCTTTAATAAAGCGCCTTTTTAGTTAAAGTTCTTCTAAGATTATCGGTAACGTCTTTTTGTATTCCATATAATGGCACTTGTGTTGCCAAATATCTTAGTTGTAATTCCTATTTTACTTTCTTTTGCTATTTTACTATAACTCGTTTTCATAATTTTAATATTTTAAATTTGAGACTGCAAATATAGAGTGACTATCTGCTTTAGAATACAACAGTTTTGGTATCTTTATATGCTATATTAACCCTAATGATTTAATTATTTCATAAACTCGATAATTTAGCGCTATCTAGTAAATACGCTTTACCAGAAGAAGCTGCATTTATTGGTTATGTTTCGGACAAAAAAAAGGCACTTTTAAAAAAGTGCCTTTTAAATTTTATACCCTAAGCTTATCTAAAACGTCTTTTTGTATTCCATACAATGGCACTTGTGTTTCCAAATATCTTAGTAGTAATTCCTATTTTACTTTCTTTTGCTATTTTACTATAACTTGTTTTCATAATATAATTTTTTAAAATTTGAGACTACAAAGGTACGTATTTAGGGTGTTTAACAATCATGTTAACAATTAATTAACGCCTTGTATTGAGCGATTTATCGTTCTGGCAAAAAATAGAAAAAAACATTGATAGCTTATCATATAAATTACGTGTTTTTTAACTATTTAAGCAGTTTTTAGTCAATAAATAGTACAATATGGTAATACACGTTTCATTTTATTGTTTACTAATTTTTTTGTCGGTCTTTTTTCTGTTATTTTTGCTTAATTATAATCAATCTAAATAAGAATTGTTAACAGCTGCAGATTTAAAACTTGGAGAAAAAGGAATTATCATTGATGTATCCTCCAAGAATATTCCTTTAAAACTCATAGAAATGGGCTGTTTGCCGGGAAATGAAGTAGAATTAATTCAATTAGCTCCATATTCAGATCCTATGTACTTAAATATTAGTGGCTGTCATCTGGCAATTAGAAGAGAAACTGCTCTGCATATTTTTATTGAAAAAATTTCCAATGAGTAAACAAATAAATGTTGCATTAATTGGAAATCCAAATACTGGAAAAACCTCAGTTTTTAACGCCTTAACAGGATTAAATCAAAAAGTTGGAAATTATCCGGGAATAACTGTAGAAAAAAAAGAAGGTATTTGTAAACTTCCCAGAGGTGTTAAGGCGCATATCATAGATTTACCGGGAACTTATAGTTTAAATGCTTCTTCGCTTGATGAAAATGTTGTTATAGAATTGCTTTTAAACCAAAATGATAAAGATCATCCAGATGTTGCAATAGTAATCAGTGATGTTGAGAATTTAAAACGAAATTTGCTTTTATTCACTCAAATTAAAGATCTTGAAATTCCTTCCATTTTGGTTATTAATATGGCAGATCGAATGACCTATAAAGGAATTTCTTTGGATATCGAATATTTAGAATCAAAATTAAAAGCTAAAATAGCAGTAGTAAGTACAAGGAAAAAACAAGGTATTGATCATTTAAAACAACTTATCTATAATTATAAGGAACTTTCTACAGAACCCTGTGTTAATGCTTCAGGGATTGATACCGAATATTTTGATAGACTAAAAGAAACTTTTCCAAATCAGTTATTATATAAACTTTGGTTGGTAATAACTCAGGATGTAAATTTTGGGAAAATGGACAGAAATGAATTGGATGCTATTGATGGATTTAAAACTAAAACCAAAGGAGATCTTAAAAGACTACAGCAAAAAGAGACCATAAAGAGGTATCAATTTATTAATAATGTGCTTAAAAAAGGGCAAACTATTGACGCTAATAGTGCCAAAGGGTTACGAGCCCGGTTTGATAGAATTTTAACCCATAGAATTTTTGGTTATCTAATATTCTTTGTCATTTTACTTACTATTTTTCAGGCCATTTATGATTGGTCAAGTATACCTATGGACTTTATTGATGGTTTGTTTGCTTCCTTAAGTGAATGGACTAAAAACATTTTACCTAAAGGAGCTTTTACCAGTTTACTTGCAGAAGGTATTATACCGGGACTTGGAGGTATTGTTATATTCATTCCACAAATAGCTTTTCTATTCTTGTTTATTTCTGTACTTGAGGAAAGTGGCTATATGAGTCGTGTTGTGTTTCTAATGGATAGGATCATGCGTCGATTTGGTTTAAGCGGCAAAAGTGTGGTTCCTCTAATTTCAGGAACTGCCTGTGCAATTCCCGCGATTATGGCCACCAGAAATATTGAAAGTTGGAAAGAGCGCTTAATAACAATATTGGTAACTCCTTTTACAACCTGTTCTGCCAGATTGCCTGTTTACTTAATAATTATCGCGTTGGTAATTCCTGATGGTCGATTTATAGGATTAAGTTATCAAGCTTTAACCTTAATGTTCTTATATCTTTTAGGCTTTGCATCTGCTATATTTTCAGCGTTTTTGTTAGACAAGGTTCTAAAAATTCAAAAAAAGACATTTTTTGTAATAGAGATGCCTAATTACAAAATACCTCTATTTAAAAATGTAGTATTAACTGTAATAGAAAAAACTAAGGCATTTATTTTTGGAGCAGGAAAAATTATTCTTGCCATTTCCATAATATTATGGTTTTTGGCTTCTTATGGCCCTGGAGAACAATTCAATAATGCAGAGGAGATCGTTAAAAGTGAAACAATTTCAGTAGGTTTAAGTGAAGATGACATACAAAATGAAATAGCCTCTCATAAATTGGAACATTCATTTATAGGAATTTTAGGCAGAAGTATTGAACCATTGATACGTCCATTGGGTTATGATTGGAAAATAGGAATTGCTATTGTAAGCTCTTTTGCTGCGCGAGAAGTATTTGTTGGTACGTTGGCCACTATTTATAGTGTTGGTAACGATGATGTAGATACTATAAAGAACAGAATGGCTGCAGAAATTAACCCAACACGAGGTGGACCTCTTTTTACTTTTGCCTCTGGGATATCCTTGTTGTTGTTTTATGCTTTTGCCATGCAATGCATGAGTACTCTTGCTATAGTTAAGCGTGAAACAAATAGTTGGAAATGGCCCATTTTACAATTAACCGGAATGACTGCTTTGGCCTATATTGTAGCCTTAATTGCATTTCAATTTTTAAAGTAGATTGTCACTTCGAGTGAAATTGCAAAGCAATTTAGTATCGAGAAATTGTCATAGAATAAATTCACTTGTTTTCGATGCGATTTTTTATCAAAAATCACTCAAACTGACGTAAATTTATCTTTAGACTAAGAACAAAAGAAAATGAACATCTTTATCCAAAATATACTTGTATTTACTGCAGTTGTTTTAGCTGTTGCTTTTTTAGTTAGAAAATTCTTCCTTAAAAAAGCAAGAATAAAAAATCCTGTGGCGAGGATGATTGTGGATGTCACTAATAGTCAATAGCTAATTCCAAAAAATAATCTTCTTTATGAGTTTTTGATGATGCAACAGGATAAGGCATTAAGTTCAAACCTCCAATTCGTAAACCATTTGCATTAAAAAGTGTATTGACAGATTCATTACTGAATCCGCTTGGATAGAATTCTAATTTACGTTCTTCAATAAAATTTCCGTTAACATAAACATTTACAAGCACAACTAGCTTTTCCTGCACGAACACAGTTTACATTTTTAGGACAGCGAGAATCTTCAAGCACCTTGACAAATTCAATATCCACATCCTCTATAGCTAGTGTAGTTCCAAATGCTAAATTTGCAATGTCTTGTGATTGAATTGAAATACTAAAAATGAAGAAAAAAACAATGTGAAATACTCTCATACATATTTACATGCTTAAATCGTGCCAAATTTTATGGCTGTTGATTGTTTTGCTTAGCAATATTTAAACTGCAGCCTAAGGCAAGATAATTCATGCTATGATTGATTCCCGTTCCGAAGGAAAAATCGAATTGAAAGTTATCTTGTATCAAATAAGTAAATCCTGCATCAAAATTAGAGGTATGTTCCTCAAAATCTACCAAGTCTCCATAAGGTTCCATGTATGCTCCAAGTTTCTCTGTTATCCCAATTCCAATTGAAAATGAATAGGTTAAATCACCACTTCCAATACCCAAATAGTTGTAACCTACATTATACCCAATTCCGACAGATTTACTAATTGAATGCGAAATAGATAACTTATTTATGGCTCCTATTTTATCAATAGTTAAATCTTTTGAACCAGATGGTATAATTAAATGAGATAAAAAGGCAATTTCTGTATTAGCCTCTTCCTTTTTAAATAACTGAACTTTTGCTCCAACCTCCAGATCACTAATTCCGGAAAATGTTTCATCTAAGGTTTTGTTTTCAATGCTTTCGAACTGACTTAAAACACGTAATTCTATTCCTTTTGAAATTCCTATTCTAAACAAATTTGTTGGTAGTAAAATTTGTCTTTCGGAACTATTATCAATATCTGTAAATCCAACTAAAACCCCGCTTTCCGTTTGAAAACTTCCTGAAGGAACAGTCGTTGAGCTTTCCGTTTGATCAGGTCTGTCTGTGACTATGGTTTGTGTATTTGCTGATAATCCAATTACCACAAATACAACCATTAACACCTTTTTTTTCATTTTTTTCATTCTAACCTAAACCAACATCCAAGGTCATCATAACAATAAATCCTCCAATAAACCCTAGGACTGCAATGTCAGTATATTTATCCCGTTGTGTTTCTGGAATTACTTCTTCAACTACTACAAAAATCATGGCGCCAGCGGCAAAAGCTAATGCATAGGGTAAAATAGGTGTGAAAAAAGTGACAGCAACGGCTCCTATAACAGCGGCTATTGGTTCCACTATTGCGGACATTTGTCCGAACCAAAAACTTTTAAATTTGCTTATTCCCTGACGTCTCATCGGCATGGATACTGCCAATCCTTCGGGGAAGTTCTGAATTCCGATTCCTAAGGCCAATGCCACAGCTCCTCCTATTGTTGCCTCTGGAATACCAGCAGCGACACCCCCGAATAACACACCAACAGCTAATCCTTCCGGAATATTATGCAATGTAATAGCTAATACCAACAGCGTAGTTCTGTGCCAGGGCGTTTTTACACCTTCTTTTTCACTCTCTTTGAAATTGATATGTAAATGTGGTAGGACTTTGTCTAATGCGAAAATAAATAGTGCTCCTAATAGAAACCCAGTTGCTGCCGGAATCACTTTCATAAATCCTTCACCCTCACTCATTTCTATTCCCGGGGCCAAAAGACTCCAAAAACTGGCTGCAACCATGACACCTCCGGTAAAACCCAACATTCCATCAAGCAAAGCACGATTCATGCCTTTTATGAAAAACACTAAGGAAGCGCCTGCTGCCGTAACAATCCAAGTGAAAAGTGATGCATACAATGCTGCTAAAACGGGATCTATAGATTCAAAATATTGTATTACCTGATCTATCATAATTATTTAGTTTTTACGAACAAATTATTTGAAATTACTTTTGAAATGGCTAATTCCTTGCCGTGTATTACAATGGTCATAGACTCATCAAAAGATTCTTTAGAAAGAACCTTTAATTCACTTCCCAAAGTTATTTGATGCTTGTCTAAATATTTTAAAAACTCAGCTGAAGAATCGATTACTCCAACACAAATACAAGTTTCAGATTCTTTCATTTGTGATAGTAATATCTTATCGGAAGTTTGAATATTTCCATTTTTGTCCGGAATAGGATCTCCATGAGGATCTTGAGTGGGAAACTCCAAAAAAACATCTAATTCGTTGATTAATTTTTCCGATTTGATATGCTCTAACTGTTCTGCAACATCATGGACCTCATCCCAGGAAAAATTTAGTTTGTTTACTAAAAAAACTTCCCAAAGTCTATGTTTTCTAATTACAGCAGTTGCTGTTAAACGACCTTTTTTGGTAAGGTTGACACCTCGATATTTTATATAATTAACTAGATTTTTGTCAGCTAATTTTTTGACCATGTCTGTGACAGAAGATGCTTTGGTCTCCATTCTTTCTGCAATGGCATTTGTATTCACAGAAATGTTTCCATGATTACTTATATGGTAGATAGCTTTTAAATAATTTTCTTCTGATAGTGTAACCAAAACAATTGTTTTACGGCTACAAATATAGACTTTTTTATGTAAGGGTAAATATTTTTTTAGGGAAGACTAAATATTTGATAAAGGCCCTATTCTTTAATTCTATAGAGAACACTTTCTTTGCCATCTCTTCTAACCAGAATAAGTTTCGTTGAGTCTAAATATTTAATAGTGTAAAAGACCTTTAATCCATCAAAATCCTGTTCAATTTTGTATCCGTCTTTAGCTTTTAATATTTTTATTGTTGCTGAGTTTTTATTTACTTTCTTCAATACTCCTCCTGCATTTTTTTTATAAACGTTAACCGCACCTTTTTCTTCTAGAAAGGAATAATGATACTCTTTGTTTTCGTTGTTATTCTCTCTCCATTTACCATGAAGGTAAGAATGGGCTTGCCAAATAGATTTACAACATTCCTTGTTTTTTATAATTGGAGTTGTATTAGCTCCTTTAATAAGCGTTCTTCCTTTTAACCAAGAAACTTCTGTGTCAAACATTCTTACAGAGGTCTTAATATCTCGATTGGATTTATCTCTAGGTGATTTGGTGTCGAAGCGGAGTTTGGTATTGTTTAGATTAAGCACATGTTTAGCATCCAAATCGCTTTCTTTGACTTTTAGTAATATCAATCGCTTATCAGACGTCCAAGTTCCTTTACCATATTCTTTTATTTCTCTTGGCATTCTTTCTTCAATATAGGATTCTGAAAGAAGAAGAAATGTGCCATCTGGGTTTAAAGTAAGAAAGTCTCTTAAAAAATGATTCTCAACAGGGCCACTATAAAATTCATAGCTTCCAGCATGTTCATTAGATTGTGCGCATAGCATTAAACCGAGAAACAAAAATAAAATTGATATTGAAAATTTCATATGAATTAGTTTTAGAAGAAATCACAAAAACTGTTCCCTTTCGACTAAAACTCTCTCTCTTTCTGAAGTTGCTCGTAAGCTTTTTGTACTTGTTTGAATTTTTCTTCAGCTCCTATTTGGTGTTCCTTGCCTAAATGAGCTACTTTATCCGGATGGTATTTTTTAGCCATTGTTCTATAAGCTTTTTTAATCTCATCATCTGTGGCTGTTTTATCAATCTCTAAAATTTTATAAGCATTGTCGCGACTACTATAAAACATTGCTTTAATACTGTTATAATCTCGAGAACTGATACCTAAATACCCAGAAATTGTATAGATCTGTCTTTCCTCATCGTCAATAACCATTCCATCAGCTTTAGCAATCCCAAATAAAAAGTGAAGTAATTGTAATCGTGATGGATGATCCATCATTTGTTTTATTTGAAGACAGACTTGTCTGGTTGAAATATTCTTCTGTTTACTTATATTCTTAAACAAGCTTAAAAGCATGATTTGCACGGTCCTTACCATAGAGGCTTACAAACTGTTTACGCACATAATCCAATTCACGCTGATCCTGACTGCCATCTGCTTTTATGACAATTGAAGCCAGAATTAATAAACTTACTTCAAAATCACCTGATTTTGTTTGTGGACGTTGTTGTGGTCTGGTTCTGTATGTAGTTTGTCGTCTTCGCCGTTGTTCGGTTTGACGCTCACCCAACAAAGGACTTCCATTTCCATTTGCTATAGAATCCACTACACTTCCAAGAGCTAATCCTATTATGGCGCCAATTGGACCTCCAAAAGACCAGCCTAAAGATGCTCCTATCCATTTTGCAAAACTCATATCTAAAGTTTATTGTTTTTAAGAATCAAATATACTATTGTTAGTTGAAATTTGACAGCATTTGTTACGATTAGATGTGTTAAGGATTGAACAATCTGTTTGAGCTCTTTTATTCTGCCTTCTTGCATTCTCGGGAATGCACAATAAAAAGCGAGTTGTGAAAGCCTGACCTTATGACATTAAAAATGGCATAAGGAAACACCATGAATAAAACAGGGAATATTGCATGAGTTCCCAACATGCGTTGGGATTAGTTCAACTATGTTATTTAATTAGGTTGATAAACAACCCATAAAATTGCAGTTTCACTAAATTGCACGATTTTTGATTATATTTGCGCAGTTAAAATAATTTAAATAAAAAAATATGTATCCACCAGAGTTAGTAAAACCAATGCGTGAAGATTTAACCAATGTTGGGTTTGATGAGTTGCACACTGCTGATGCAGTAGACGCAGCAATTGCAAATGAAGGAACAACTTTAGTGGTTGTAAATTCTGTTTGTGGTTGCGCCGCTGCAAATGCAAGACCAGCTGCCAGAATGAGTTTGCAAAATGCTAAAAGACCAGATAATTTAGTTACTGTATTTGCAGGAGTAGATAGAGAAGCAACTGACAAAGCCAGAGAATATATGATTCCATTTCCTCCAAGCTCTCCAAGTATTGCTTTGTTTAAGGACGGTGAACTGGTTCATATGCTTGAACGTCATCACATAGAAGGACGTCCTGCTGAATTAATAGCCGAAAACTTAGTCGATGCTTTTAATGAGTTTTGTTAATAAGTTGGGAAAGCAAAGCTAAAAAATATAGAACCACGATTTTATCGTGGTTTTTTTATGCTTATTTTTGGTTCGATTAGTGAATTTAAATTATGCAAAAAATTCTGGCTTATCCACTTTCAATAATTTATTTTATTTTTTTTGGGATCATTCTTCTGGTGTTTCATCCCATTCAGTGGACCTGCTTTAATGTATTTGGATATAAGGCCCATAAAAAAAGTGTAGATATCCTCAATTGGTTTCTGACCAGAAGTTTACATATATTGGGTGTAAAATATACCTTTAAAGTGCCAGACATTATTCCGGTCCAGGTTCCTGTAATAATTGTAGCCAACCACCAGAGCATGAATGACATTCCACCAATAATATGGTTTATGCGCAGATTTCATCCTAAATTCATCAGTAAAATAGAATTGGGTAAAGGCATACCAAGTGTATCATATAATCTGTGCCACGGTGGTTCCGTCTTAATTGATAGAAAAAATCCTGTTCAGGCCGTTAATGCAATAAAAAAAATGGCTAATTATATAGAAACCCATAATCGTGGGGTCGTTATTTTTCCTGAAGGATCAAGAAGTCGTAATGGTGTGCCAAAACCTTTTAAAACCAAAGGTTTGAAAACACTATTAGATAATGCACCAAATGCGATAATTATTCCAATTACAATTAATAATTCATGGAAATTACTCCGTTATGGAAAGTTTCCCATGGGAATTGGAGCTCATATAAAATATAAGGTTCATGGAACCATAAAAGTTAGTGAGCACAAATCTGATGAATTGATTAAAATAGTTGAAAACAAAATAACCGAAGCTATTGTATTATGACGAACAGGCAATTAATAGAACTAACCAAGACTTTTGTTAAAACAACTTTAGCCAATGCTGAAGGTGGCCATGATTGGTTTCATACTTTGAGAGTATATAATAATGCCCTGTTAATTGCGAAAGATGAAAAGGTTGATGAGTTTGTAGTTGCTTTAGGAGCTTTACTTCATGACATTGCAGATAGCAAGTTTCATGATGGTGACGAAACAATTGGGCCGAAAATAGCACGAGAATTTTTATTTAGACATAATGTAGATTCTTTAGTAATTGAACATGTCATTAATATAATTGAAAACATCTCATTTAAAGGAGGTAACGTAGCCCAAAAATTTAAATCGGCAGAATTGGATGTGATCCAGGATGCAGACAGATTAGATGCCATTGGAGCTATTGGTATTGCACGTTGTTTTAACTATGGCGGATTTAAAAACAGGCCACTTTATGACCCTGAAATTAAACCAAATCTCAATATGAGTAAGGAAGAATATAAAAAATCTTCTTCACCAACCATCAATCATTTTTATGAGAAGCTGTTACTTTTAAAGGACAGGATGAATACCAAAACAGGTAAACGAATAGCAGAAAACAGGCATGAATTTATGGAGTCTTATTTGTTACATTTTTATGCAGAGTGGAATGGGGAAATGTAGTTTTTTGATAGTAAGGGTTTAATTTTCCTTGGCAATTTGTAAAGCCGTAATTTTAAACTCTAATATCGCTATTTCTTCTCCACTTTGAATGATCTGATCTGCTGTTAGATCATCATTATTATTAATGAAATCCAGAATTTCCTTCCTTTTAAGACAGTAATACTTTAAAGTATTTTCAATTTTATCTTCTACTAGTAAATTTTCCATGGTTTTTAAACTTTACTTATTGAATGATTTGTTTCATTTCGCTCCTATATTTGGAAGCACTTTTACCCGTAATTTCCTTAAATAGCTTATTAAAATGCGAAAAGTTGTTAAATCCGCATTCATAACAAACATCGGTAATGCTCATTTGGCTCTCTGATAATAATTTGGTTGCATGTACTACCCTATATTCGTTAACCAATTTTGTAAATGTCTTACCTGTGGCTTTTTTAAAATATCTGCAAAACGCCGGAACTGTCATGCTAGCCTTATCAGCTATTTCATCTAAACTTATATGCCTTTGAAAATTACTATTTATGTGCTTGTAAATGATGTCTATCTTAGCGCTATCCTGTGGCGCTGTTTCAAAAGCAAAACCATCTGCATTTAGAACAGTATAATCCTCAGATTTCGCCAAGTCATTTAATATCTCTAAAAACTTAACAATTCTTTGAAATCCTTTTTGTTTATCTAAAGATTCAATCTTAGGCCCAACAATTCTTTTGGTCTCAGGCTTAAATAAAAGGCCTTTTTTAGATCTCTCGAACAATAATTCAATAGATTTCATTTCCGGCAACTTAAAAAAATTATCTCCCAGAAAATCAGGTTTGAACTGAACAATTGTCTCTCTTCCTTTAGCAGTAAATCTATCTGTAAATCCATTATGAGGTAAATTAGGTCCAAGCAATATTAACTGACTATTATTAAAATACGATAAATGGTTACCAATATGTCTTTTCCCCTTTCCTTTATTAACATACACCAATTCCAGTTCAGGATGGAAATGCCAAAACTGATTCTTATTGTCAACGGCTACAGAGTGCTGCCTTACAACAATAGAATTACCAAATTCCGGGCTTAATTTTTCGAATGTAGGTTTAGTTTTCACTTTATCAGGTATTTATATTTGCAAATTTACTGCTAATCGCTACAAATATCTATACATTTTTAACAATTTTATATGCTATATTAACTTAACAATAATTTAACATGGATTAAATAAGGTTAATTGTGCATATATATATGTCAAATTTGTTGTTTTTGGGCCAGAAAGTCTCATTTACATTTGCCCCCGAATTTAATCTAAAAATTATTTGTAATAATGAAGTATTTAATTAAAAGTAATCCGAATTACCAAAACTATGCGCTCTATAAAAGTTTAGTAGCGGTACAACATCCTTTTCAAAAGGTAAATATTAATTTGAGCTGGAAATGGTTCTTAAGAGTAATTAAAAAAATCTACAAAAGCTATACGGTATATAATCATCAAGTATTAGTAGTACATCCCAACCAAATTATAAATACCAATTTGAACTGGACAGAAATCTTAAGATCAAAATAAACTATTTGAAATTTTAAAAAACATTTTATAATGAAAAATTTAATTAAAAAAACAATGGTAATAGTAGTAATGTCTTCTACTTTACTGATGAATGCGAACGAGATTTTAACTTTACGAAATCTTAATAATGAGAAAACTACGATGTTGACCTTGTTAAATGTAAATAAAGGGAGTCAATTAATTATGAAGGATTCATATGGCCACATACTTTATAACGAATACATACAAAAATCAGGGCAATTAGTAAAAGGGTATGACCTTAGGTCTCTTCCAAATGGTAAGTATTACTTTGTTCTTTATTCAAAGTCAGATAAAAAAATAATCCCATTTAGAATAAAGAATAACAAGGTTGAGTATAAAAAAGAAATGGAATCTTTAATCAAGAAATCTGATAACCGATCTCAAACCGATACAGTTGTTGAGTCTAATAATCAGATAACAAAAAAGAATGATAGGTTAAATCCATCAATAGAATCAGAAAAAGGTCTTGAGGATAAAATTTTAAACTTTAAAGGTCAATATTTCACCAAATACAATAATCAAAATTAATTGATAAACTGAAAATTCAAAAGTGAGCCAATTGGCTCACTTTTTTTTATCCTATTATGTTAAATTATCATTTTTTATATGCTATATTAACTTAATATTGATTTAACATAGAATTAACAGTTAATTTTAAATACATATTAGCTAATTCTGTTGTTTTTCAAAAGACCTATTGCCCCTACATTTGTCATGTAATTATTAAAACTATTATGTTATGAAAAATTTAATTAAAAGAAGTATTGTAATGGTAGTACTGTTTACTACTTTACTGAGTAACGCGAATGAGATTTCATCATTACGGAATCTTAACGACGAGAAGACAACTATGCTTACATTGGTAGATGTTAAGCAAGGAAACCAATTATTTATTAAGGACATGTTTGGACTGGTTCTTTACAAAGAATCCATTCAGAAATCTGGAGAATTTGTAAAAGGATTTGATCTTACAGCACTTCCGGATGGTAATTATTATTTTGAACTTGACAGAGATCTGGAGATTAAAACAATTCCTTTTAAGGTAAGTTTGGCTAATGTAGAGTTTAACAAAGAAATGGAAACCATTATTTTTAAGCCTTACATTACTAAAAAGGATAATAGTGTATTAGTCTCAAAACTATCGTTAAATAAACAACCATTAGAAGTGAAAATTTATTATGATTATAATTCAGGTTCTTATGATCTAGTTCACTCTGAGACTATTGAAGATACTATGAATATTCAAAGAGTATATAAATTATCTAAAAGTGAAAAAGGAAATTATAAACTAGTATTAAAAACTGAAGGACGATCATTCATAGAATATTTAGAGTTTTAGTTAGTAACAATAATCTTAACTTCAGTAATAAAAAGTGGGCTAATAGCTCACTTTTTTTATACCCTAGATCCATTCAAATATTAACATTTATTAAAGAGTTTTTAAAAGGCTATCCGTTTAAAAATCATTAATTTTGTAGATAAATTCAAAATGAAATAACATGAAAAAAATACTTCTTTTCCTATTTGCTTTCATTCTTGCGGCTCCTTCAATAGTAAGAGCTGATGAGGGCATGTGGTTCTTAATGCATATTGAGCGATTAAATCATCGTGATATGCAAAAAATGGGGCTTCAATTAACTCCTGAAGAAATTTATAGTATAAACAATCAAAGCCTTAAAGATGCAATCGTGCAATTTGGTGGTGGATGCACCGCTAGTATTATTTCAAGCAATGGTCTGGTACTAACAAACCATCATTGTGGATATGGTACAATTAGAGGGTTATCGACTACCGAAGAAAACCATCTAAAAAATGGTTTTTGGGCAGGTTCCCTTGAAGAAGAATTAAAACCTGAAAGTTTATCGGTTCGATTTTTTGTAAGAATGGATGATGTATCTGATCGGATCCTTTCTCAAGTAAGCAATGGTATGACCGAAAAAGAACGCGAAGCCACCATAAACAGAGAAATTGCAAAAATTCAACAGGAAAACAATGAGGGTGGAAAATACACAGTTTCTGTTCGACCTTTCTACCAAGGCAATGAATATTATTATTTTGTTTATGAAGATTACAATGATGTGAGATTGGTAGGAACACCTCCTGAAAGTATTGGTAAATACGGCGGCGACACTGATAATTGGGAATGGCCAAGACACACAGGAGATTTTTCGTTGTTTAGAGTGTATGCTGATACCGATGGAAATCCTGCGGACTACTCAATAGATAATGTGCCATTAAAAGCTAAATATCATTTACCTGTCAATATAGAAGGAGTTAAGGAAAACGATTTTGCAATGATCTTAGGATACCCCGGAAGAACAAACCGATGGATGCCTGCTGAAGGTGTTGAGCAAAATGTAAACTATGCTTATCCTGCTTGGGTTGAGAGTTCAAAATTGAGTTTAGATGTGATGAAAAAATACATGAATGAAAATGAAGAAATTGACCTAATGTATGCGTCTCAATATGCTGGAATTGCTAATTACTGGAAAAATAGAATTGGAATGATAGAAGCCCTTACTAAGCATAAAACAGCTGCAATTAAACGCAAAACCGAAGCTAAATTTGAGAAGTGGGCCAATAAAAAAGAAAATAAAGAAAAATACGGAAATGTTATTTCTAATATTAATAAATACTATAGCTTAACTAATAATAAAGCGAAGCATGGCAACTACATGATGGGTTTAATACGCTCAAGTAAATTTGCAATTTTACCATATAGAATAGGGAGAAGTCTGGAACAATATGTAGGTGCAAATGAGGCTAAACGGGAAGACATTATGCCTCGGTTAAGTGGACTTATTGAAAATTCTTATAAAGACTATCATATGGATTTAGAAAAAGAAATTTTCGCAAAGCAACTTGGTCTTTATGCGTCTAAATCTGATTATTCACTTCCAGAGATAGTTGCTGAGGTAGGAGCAAAGAATGACAATGATTTTTCAACATATATCAATGCCATATTCGAGCTAAGTATGTTCTCATCTAAAGAGCGAGTAGAGGCCTTTTTACAATATCCAGATTCGGCCATATTAGCAAATGATCCTTTATACAAATTGTCTGGTCAACTACTGGATAAGTATAGAGAAAGTCCGGAGGAACTTGAACAACCAGAAAATGATTTTCAGGCCTCTTATAGACTGTTAGTAGATGGTTTACGTAAGTCTGGATTAAGCAAAATCAGGTATCCTGATGCTAACTCAACATTAAGATTGTCCTACGGAAAAGTCAGAGCTTTGCCTAAAGACAGCAGAAACGATGCTAATATTAATAATTATACAACATTAACCGGTGTAATTAATAAATATAAGCCAAACGATGATGAGTTCGATTTACCACAAAAGATGTTAGATATTTATAAGAAAAAAGATTTTGGTAGATATGCTAATGAATATGGGCAATTACCTGTTAACTTCTTATCTGATAATGATATTACAGGTGGAAACTCTGGTTCACCAGTAATAAACGGAAAAGGTGAATTAATTGGATTAGCCTTTGATGGTAATATTGAAGCAATGGCGGGCGATGTTATTTTCGATCCTAATTTACAAAGGACTATAAATGTTGATATAAGATATGTGCTTTGGTTAATTGATAAATTTTCCAATGCTAAGCACATTGTAGATGAATTAACAATTGTCACTAATAAATCTTAAAAAAGCTATTAATAAAAAAAGGCGACTTAATTAAGTCGCTTTTTTTATATCATTATATTCTTGTTAGTTGCCCGGAAATTGTGCTTTTCTTTTTTGTAAAAATGCAGATGTACCTTCCTTAAAGTCTTCTGTGCCAAAACATTTTCCAAACTGCTTGATCTCTGTTTTAAAGCCATTTTTTCCATCTTTATAATTTGCATTAACGGCTTTAATAGCCTTGCCAATTGCAACCGAAGAGTTTCGCATTATTTTATTAGCTAGTTCATTACAAAATTCTAAAAGCATCTTCTTGTGGTTTAACATGGTTTACCAATCCGTAATTTAAAGCTTGATCGGCATCTATCATTCCTGCAGTCATAATCATTTCTAAAGCACGTCCTTTTCCCACAAGTTGAGGTAATCTTTGAGTACCTCCATAGCCCGGAATCACACCCAAAGAAACTTCAGGTAATCCCATTTTTGCATTTATGCTCGCTACTCTTAAATGACAGGCCATTGCCAATTCTAATCCACCACCAAGAGCAAATCCATTAACAGCAGCAATTACAGGAGTTTCTAAATTTTCAACAAAATCAAATAGTAATTTTTGCCCTCTGGCTGCTAATTGACTTCCTTCATCGACACTAAAATCTGCAAACTCACTAATGTCAGCACCTGCTACAAATGCTTTTTCACCACTTCCTGTAAGTATTATTACTTTAACCGTTTTATCTTTTTCAGATTGATCAAAAGCTTCATGTAACTCCTCAATAGTTTCCTTATTTAAAGCATTTAATTTATTAGGTCGATTAATCGTTATGGTTGCGATGCCATTTTTAGCTTGATAAAGTAAGTTTTTGTAATTCATATTTTATTCTTTTGGGAAAACAACTTTAAATGTCGTTCCGTTATTATCTTCAGATATAAATGAAATACTTCCATTATAGGTATTCACAATATTTTTAACCATAGCTAACCCAAGTCCCATTCCACTGGATTTGGTAGTAAATTTTGGCTCGAATACCTTTTCTTTATTTTCATCTGTAATCCCAACTCCATTATCCTTAACCTTTAATATAACATTGCCTTCTTCTTCCGATAACGAAACCTTTAATTCCGGCTGTATACCTTGAGGGATTGATTGAATGCCATTCTTAACAAGATTAGTTACAACTCGTATTAATTGAGTTCTGTCAAATTTAGCAATGATCTCGTCCTGACTTGAATTGAATGTAATATATTTTTCATTAAAAATATCCAGAGCCAAGGCTACAATTTCCACCACATTTAACATTTCATTCTTTTGAGCTGGCATTTTTGCAAAATTAGAAAAAGCTGATGCAATGCTACTCATCATATCAATTTGTTGTATTAGGGTATTACTGTATTCATCCACTTTTTGATGGATCTCAGGATCTTTAGGATTAAACTTAGCTTGAAAACTCTGAACACTCAACCTCATAGGAGTTAGTGGATTTTTTATCTCATGGGCAACCTGTTTTGCCATTTCTCTCCATGCTTGTTCACGCTCACTGGTAGCCAATTTAACAGCACTCTCCTGAAGTTCATCAATCATACTGTTGTAAGAATCAACCAGTGTAGATATTTCTTCAGTCTTGGTTTGGATATTTATTTTCTGGTTTCTCTTTTCAAGCCTTGTTGCATTTATCTTATCGCTAATTGTTTTTAAGGTTTTTGTAATATATTTTGATGAAAAATAGGCCAGAATAATTGCTATAAGCAACATAAAAATATAGGCATAAGCCAATCGAGTTAAGAATTCGTTTAATTCCTTGCTTAAAAATTCATCTTTCTCTAAATAAGGCAGATTTAATATTGCCAAAGGTTTAAATTTCTCATCGGTTATATACGTAAAGGAGGACAAATAGGTTTCACCGTTTTCCAATCGTTTTTCAACAAACCTTCTTTCTTCTGAATTTGATAAGGAGTTTAAAATATCTGCCTCTAAACAAACAGATAATGAATCTGGTTTTAGTCTTGCCAGAGACGATTTTAATAGGTTTCCTTCCAGATCATAAAGATTTAGTTGCATTTTATGGATAGAGGCAATTTCATAAATCTTTTCATTAAATATTAAAGGGATCCTTTCCGTTTTAATTTCATACGTCGTTTCTCTTAAAACGAAATTGATGTGCTCCTGAATATTCTGTTCTTTTCGTTCCAATCTATTTTTGTGGTAGTCTTGAGCTTCTTCATTATATTGAAAAATCGATACTACAGCTATTAATACTGATGCCAAAACAACAAGAAGAACCATTGCTATGAAAATACGAGCTCTGAGAGTTAACTTTTTCAAATTTTTCAGCCTTAAATGTTGGATAAATATAACAATAATTAAGCCAAATAAATTGACTGAATTATAGAGATAAATTGTTGTATTTTTATTTTTAACTTTAGCAGTAAATTAAAATTCATGGGCTTACTAACTTTTTATGCCATTATATCTATTTTCTTCTCTTTTCTTTGTTCAATTCTTGAAGCCGTTTTATTGAGCATAACACCAACATTTATAAATATTAAGAAAAGCGAAGGAAAGCAATTTGCCCTTACTTTAGAGGAAATAAAAAAAGATGTAGACAAACCTTTAATAGCTATACTAACATTAAATACAGTTGCTCATACAGTCGGAGCAATTTTGGTAGGAGTCCAAGCCGAAAAAGTATTTGGAACCGGTGATAATTCTATTATGATAGTTTCCGCGATTATGACTTTCATGATCTTGGTATTATCTGAAATAATACCAAAAACTATTGGAGCAACTTATTGGAAAAGGCTTGCAAAAATATCAACCATCATTCTTAAAGGAATGATATTTTTCTTTAAATGGACAGGGGTTTTATGGTTCTTACAGTTGTTTACTAAGCTATTTGGCAAAGGACATCATGGAAGTGTGTTTAGTAGAGAAGGATTTCTGGCTATGACGGACATAGCCCATGAAGAGGGTGTTTTTCATGAATCTGAAAGCAAGGTTATTAGAAACTTATTGACATTTAAAGATGTCATGGCTAAGGATATCATGACGCCAAGAACTGTATTGAAAACAGAAAGTGAACAAACAACTGTTGAAGACTTCTTTAATGAAAACCAAAATTTAAGATTCTCAAGAATCCCTATTTACAAGGATGACCCTGATAACATTACGGGTTTGGTTTTAAAAGACGATGTTTATAAAGAAATGGCCAATGGAAATGGAAAGAAGACCTTAGCAAAAATTAAAAGACCAATAATTATTACCAAAAGAAATTTACCTATTCCAGAACTCTTTGAGGAGCTTATAGCAAGTAAAAATCATTTATCCCTGGTTGTAGATGAATACGGCTCAGTTAGTGGATTAGTCACAATGGAAGATGTTATAGAAACTCTTTTAGGTCTCGAAATAATGGACGAGAGTGATAATGTAGAAAATTTGCAAATGTTGGCCAGAAAAAGCTGGGAAACAAGAGCAAAACGACTTGGATTACTGGAAGATAAAAACTCTGAAAAAAAATAAAGTCCTAAGAATTTACATTAGGACTTTATTACACTTAATAATATATGAAACAAAATATTTTGAGGTTACCAGCTTTGTTCTAATTGGTTTGAAAAATTGAACTTTTCATTAAAGTATCGGTCAAATAATTGGATAACTTTTTTAGCTCTTGTATTATCTTTCATTTCTCCTTTTTTTAGTGCAGCATCATCTATATTTTCAACTAAATCTCCATTAAAATTGAAATCTATATTTGTTATTGTTACTCTGTATTTTCCTTCTTTTTTTTGTAAATATCCTGTAAACTTGCCACCAGGTTTCAAATATCCGGGATAACTGCCAACCTTATATCCGTGGGCTTCAAGTTCGTTTTTACTTTCAAAATTTATTGTGAAGATCACTTCATCCCGCACAATATATATTTTTTCATAATTCCCCTGCTGTCGGATAGATTCGTACAACTGGTAGATAGAATTTTCACTATCGTATACTTTTTGCCAAATTAAATTATTACTTTCAATTTTGAAATTATGAGTAATCCCGGTTATGGACATTGAAATTACCAGGGAAGTTAGTATAAGTAGATATTTCATCAGATATAGGGTTTTTTAGATTAGGGAATACTAAAGTAGAAAACAAATGTATTTCAGCCAATATTATTTACTTTTTATCGATGAAATGCAATACATTTTAATCATTTGTAAGGATTTTCTTCAAAATGAAACAGGTCATTATCAACACTCCTTTAGGTAGGTCAAAAATTATAGGAAATGAAAACGGTATTTCTTCTGTAGTTATTCTAGACAGTGATATGACCTTGTCTACCGCTATTCCTGAAGACCTAAAAGACTGTGTAATTCAAATTGAACAATATTTTAAAGGGACTCGTAAAGAATTTGAATTAAAACTTAATCCTAAAGGTACCGAATTTCAAAAACGAGTTTGGAACGAACTTATTAAAATCCCTTTTGGAAAGACTATATCATATTTAGATCTGTCCAAAAAACTTGGAGATCCTAAAGCTATCAGGGCTGTAGCCTCTGCTAATGGGAAAAACCCAATTTGGATAATTATACCTTGTCATAGAGTAATTGGTTCAGATGGTTCTCTTACAGGATATGCTGGTGGCTTGAACAGAAAGAAATGGTTGCTGGATCATGAAAATCCTTATAAACAACAATCGTTATTTTAATAATAAGCTTTACTGAGACTTTTTAAGTATTAAAAAAATCATTTTCAATTAAAAAAGGGTGTTTGTGGGTATTTTATTTTCTTATATTTAGTTTTTCTAAGAAAACCATTATTAATGAAATACTTCAAATTCTTAATATCCCTTTTAATTACTTTAGCTGTTTTTTACGCTTTAAACACAAAACTTGGATCCATTCCACCTTTAGGTAAATTTTTAGATCCAACACAAGGCATCTGGCAAAATGAAAAAGACGAATCTATAACTGGTAGTACACAAATTGACGGTCTTGTAGATGAAGTAATGGTGCATTATGACCAAAAACTTATACCTCATATTTTTGCTAAAAACGAAGCTGATCTTTACAGAGCGCAAGGTTATATTACAGCCAAACATCGCTTATGGCAAATGGAATTTCAAACCCATGCAGCGGCTGGAAGATTATCGGAAATTGTTGGTGAAGGAGCTTTAAATTATGACAAAGAAGAAAGACGAAGAGGTATGGGTTATGGTGCAGAACAAGCGATCTTAAAAATGCAGGATGATCCTGAAACCCTTGGATATCTCGAAGCCTATTGTGATGGTGTCAATCATTATATAAACAGTTTGAATACAGGAGATCTTCCTGTGGAATACAAGTTATTGGATTATTCACCAGAGCAATGGAACATTAAGAAAACTGCTCTACTCTTAATGTATATGACTAAAGATCTGGCTGGAGGCGATGATGACCTTGAATACACCAATGTGTTACGACTATTTGGAAAAGAAAAATTTGACTTGTTATTTCCCGAATTCTTTGACATTAATGACCCCGTGATTCCAAAAGATACAGACTGGAGCTATATAGATGTCCCAATAATTGAAACACCTCAAAGTAAACTAATTCTAGACACTATAGTTGAGACTATAACTAAACCTCATCCAGATAATGGAAGTAATAACTGGGCAATTTCAGGAAGTAAATCATATTCCGGTAAACCTATTTTAGCTAACGATCCACATTTAGGTCTTAATCTGCCTTCCATTTGGTTCGTCATGCAATTGAGTACACCCAACCATAATTCATTTGGAGCGACTCTGCCTGGAGCACTTGGCGTAATTTCCGGTTTTAATACTAATATAGCCTGGGGAGAGACCAACGCTACAAGGGACGCCTTAGATTGGTATAAAATTGAATTCAAAAACGAAAAGAGGACCGAATACAAATATGGTGATAATTACAGACCTACGAAGTTTCGTGTTGAGGAAATAAAAGTAAAGGGCAAAAAAACGGTCTTAGATACAGTAGTCTACACTCATCATGGACCTGTGGTTTATGATAAAAATTATAAAGGAGATAATCCAAAGGAAGGCTATGCGATGAAATGGATAGGGCATATTGGTGGCAACAATCAAAGACCTTTTTTAGCTTTAAATAAAGCTAAAAATTATGATGATTATTTAAATGCCATTAAAGATTTTACAGCACCTGCACAAAACTTTGTGTTTGCTTCTACTGATGGGGATATAGCCCTTTGGATACAAGGTAAATTACCCAATAAATGGAAAGGACAAGGGAAGTTCTTAATGGATGGCAGTAATCCTGAGAATGACTGGCAGAGCTTTATTAAACAGCCTTTCAATGCACATACCAAAAATCCCGAACGTGGATTTGTGAGTTCGGCCAATCAGCATCCGGTGGATCCTTCCTATCCTTATTATGTCTTTAATGACGGCTATGAAGCCTACAGAAATAGAGTGATAAATAACTTCTTATCTTCAAAAGAATCTATAGGTATTCAAGATTTTAAAGATCTTCAGAACAACAATTACAATTTATTAGCTGCTGAAATGCTTCCTTATATTTTGGAAACAATGGATACTTCTGATTTATCAGAATATGAACAACAGTTATTAGAAATAATGAAACAATGGGATTTCACTTATGATATTGATAAGGTAGGGCCGGGACGTTGGGACAGTTGGTGGAACAGACTCTATAACCTGATTTGGGATGAATTCGAAGTTGAAGATACAGCACTTGATAGGCCATTTGATTATCAAACAACTTATTTGTTGAGAAATAATGGAGATGACCTTTTTATGGATATTGTAGATACTCCAGAAAAAGAAACAGCAACGGATCTTTTTCTAATATCCTTTAAGGAGACTGCAAAAGCTTATGAAGAATGGGAGACCAGCAATGGCACTTATAACTGGAACAAAGAAAAAGGAGTTTTTGTTGGGCATTTATTACAAGCGCTTCCAGCTTTCTCAAGAAACAAAATTCCTGCTGGTGGAGATAGTAATGCCGTTAATGCATTGTCCAGAAATCACGGGCCTTCATGGCGAATGATCGTAGAAATGACATCACCTCCGACAGCTTTAGGAATTTATCCAGGAGGTCAATCGGGTAATCCTGGAAGTAAATATTATGATAATTTTATTGATGATTGGGCAGCTGGTAACTATTTCGAATTATTATTTATACAAGACATAAATAACACTGAGGGTGTAATTTCAACTCAATCTTTAACACCAAAAAAATGAACAAAAATTCTATCAACTTCATATCAACCATAATTATTGCATTCATTTTATCTCAATTTTTGCCTTGGTGGTCAGTTATGTTAGCCGCTTTTATAACAGGTTTATTTATTAGCTTAAAAAAGTTGTTTGTTTTTCTTATTCCTTTTTTAGCTGTTGCATTATTTTGGATGGTCTATGCTTTTATGTTAAGTAATTCTAACGATTTTACACTGGCAAAAAAAATAGCTGTTTTATTTCCACTTCAAGGAAATCCTTACCTCTTAATTTTTATTACAGGACTTATCGGTGGTATTGCGGCCGGTATTTCTGGAGTTTTCGGGAACCAATGTAAAAATTTGTTTATACAAAGTAATTGAAAAGTCTCAAAGTGACATAATATGATAATTAAATTAAACCTTGAAAACATATTATTTCTTGATATTGAAACCGTACCGGAAGTACAGGATTTTAAAGATTTAGATTCAGATAAGAAAGACCTTTGGGAGCAAAAATCCAAATACCAGCGAAAAGATGAGTTCACTGCAGAGGAGTTTTATCCAAGTGCCGGAATATGGGCAGAATTTGGTAAAATAATATGTATTTCCGTTGGGTACTTTACTTTTAAAGGTGATCTAAGGAATTTTAGAACTACTTCTTTTTATGGGGAAGAGAAAAACCTTCTTAAGGATTTTAAAAACCTGTTGATCTCTCATTTTAGCCAGGCTAAGCATTTGTTATGCGCACATAATGGAAAAGAATTCGATTTTCCTTATATAGCCAGAAGAATGATAATAAATAGAATTGAATTGCCATATAAACTAAACTTATTTGGTAAAAAACCTTGGGAAGTTCCACATTTGGATACTTTAGAGTTGTGGAAATTTGGTGATTATAAGAACTATACGTCTTTAAAACTTTTGACCAAAGTGTTAGGAATACCTTCTCCTAAAGATGATATTGACGGAAGTGATGTTTATCGGGTCTTTTATGAAGAAAATGACATCAGTAAAATAATTGACTACTGCGAAAAAGATACTATTGCTGTGGCCCAAATAATTTTAAGATTAAGAGGAGACGAACTACTCGATGACAATGAAATTATTCATATATAAATTATGAAAAACAAACTGTTACTCTGTGTAAATAAGTTATCCCTTTCATTCTTTTCTGATAAAAAAGAGGTTCAGATATTAAAAAATATATCTTTTGATCTACATAAAAATGAGATTCTTGGCATTGTTGGAGAATCAGGTTCCGGAAAATCTATTACAGCCTTAACTATCCTTGGTCTGCTGCCTAAGAATATCTCAAAAATTAATTCGGGTTCCATACTATTCGAAAATTCAGACTTGGTAGGGTTAAGCGACAAATCGTTTCAGCACATAAGAGGCAATAAGATAAGTATGATATTTCAGGAGCCTATGAGTGCATTAAACCCATCTATGACCTGTGGCGATCAGGTAACCGAAATATTAAAAACACATACCAGCCTGTCCAAATCAGAGTTAATGGATGAAACATTATCCTTATTTGAAAAGGTTAAGTTACCCAGTCCTAAGCGAATATTCAAAGCATATCCGCATGAGATATCAGGAGGTCAAAAACAACGAGTTATGATTGCCATGGCAATTGCGTGTAAACCTCAAATATTAATTGCTGACGAACCTACTACTGCCTTGGATGTAACAGTTCAAAAAGAAATAATTACGCTACTTAAAGAGTTGCAGGAAGAAACTAATATGAGCATAATCTTTATATCTCACGATCTGTCTCTGGTTAGTGAAATAGCCAATAGACTATTAGTAATGTATAAAGGTGAAATTGTTGAACAAGGAAAAGCAAAACAAATTTTCTCAAAACCGAAACATACTTATACCAAAGCTTTAATAAAATCAAGACCATCTATTGATGTTACGATTAAAAAAATTACCAACTATTCAGGATTATCTTAATAATTCCGTTCGTAGTAAAATTGTCACTAAAAAAGAAAGAGTGGCAAAGCACAAGAGTATTTACAAAAAAGAGCCTTTACTGGAAATTAAAAATGTTGAAAAAGAATACTTCAATAAAGCTGGATTATTCAAAAAGTCGGATACCATTTAAAGCCGTTGACAATGTTAGTTTTAAATTATTTCCAGGTGAAACTTTAGGATTGGTAGGTGAATCCGGTTGTGGAAAATCTACTTTAGGAAATGCCATTCTGCAACTTGATAAAGCTACTTCCGGTCAAATATTATATAAAGGCAAAGACATTACTAACCTATCTAAATCCGAAATCAAGAAAACTAAGAAAAGATATCCAAATAATTTTTCAGGATCCATTTTCCTCATTAAATCCAAGAATACCAGTTGGAAAAGCAATAATGGAACCCATGAAAGTCCATAAATTGTATAATTCCGATAATGAAAGAAAAGAAAAAGTATTGGATATTTTAGATCAGGTAGGATTATCAGAAGATTATTTCTACAGATATCCTCATGAATTCTCCGGAGGTCAAAGACAAAGAATAGGTATTGCCCGAACCATAGCATTAAATCCTAAATTGATTATTTGTGATGAATCTGTATCTGCTCTGGATATTTCAGTGCAGGCACAAGTATTAAACTTATTGAATGATCTAAAAGAAAACTTCGGATTTACCTATATTTTTATTTCACATGACTTGTCTGTTGTAAAATATATGTCTGACCAATTACTCGTAATGAATAAAGGAAAAATTGAAGAATCCGGGGAAGCAGATTCAATTTACGATAATCCAAAAACAGACTATACTAAAAAGTTAATTGAGGCTATTCCTAAGGGTCTATAGCATAAATACTTTTTTCATCAAATAATGAAAGCTGCGAATAAATTTGATTGTACTTTGCAGGTTTTTATAGAATTCTGTTTCCTGGAATGATTTTGTTCGTGGTAGATTTGGGACCATAATAAAAGGTTAAGTTCATGATAGATTTGGGACAAACAGTAGGTTTATTTAGGGACTGTAAATGTGCAATAAATATTTTAATTTTTCGGTTTAAATACATTTAATTTCGACGTAATGCATAAAATTTTAACATTTGGCACAGGTGAGTTTTTGTGGCTTAAATTTAAAAAAATCCTATAGAGTCGTTTAATTTATTTATTTTCAATTGATTACATAATATTTTGAATTAATCTGATTCTTTAGTCCAAAAATAATCATTAATCTTCTAATTTTAGATTTATCATTTAATTTAAACTTAGATAAAAGGACTAATTTAAAATCAATATAAATTCATGTAGTGCTTTTAATATATTTTGTGCAGTTCATCGAAAATATTTGCCGTTTGCAGGATTTATTTATATGTTTGTATATTAACTGTAATGGCCCCAAGCTATTCTAAACGAACTTACTATGAAAAAAACTACTTTATTGTTAAGGGATGCAATAGTAGTTATTGCATTATTCTTTTCATTTTTTGCTTATTCACAATCGACCCAAACCGTTGACTATACTGCAACAAAAGACGCCTATATTAGAGGAAAGTCTGGTGGTGATCAAACCAAAAGTTTTGGTGATTGTAATGATCTACGAGTTAAAGGCAAAGCAGATGATCTTAAAAGATCATTGATCCAATTTGATATATCCTCTATTCCGTCCAATGCATATATAGAATCTGCAGAACTAAGATTAAATAGTTTGGATGATAAAGATATGACTGTTAGTGTATTTGAAATTGGAAGTACTAATTCGTGGAATGAATCAAGTTCATGTGGTGGTACTTCATCAGCAAATTGGAATACTAGATCGGGCGGTTCCAGTTGGACAGCCCCTGGTGTTGTAGGGAATAACTATGATGATGGTACTCCAATAGCCACAATTAACGCTGCATATAAAGGTATTCAATCCTGGTTTATTACTTCATTGGTTCAAGACTGGGTTTCAGGTATAAAAACTAATAATGGTGTGATGCTTGGTTGTAATGATGGTAGTGACGATGAATCAAAGTATGAAAGCTTAGATGAAGGCGATCCTGACCCACCAACTCTTAGAGTTACTTATAGAACCGTTTACGATAATGATAATGATGGTGTTTATAATCAAATAGATATAGATGACGATAATGATGGAATTCTGGACACAGATGAATGTTCAAGTATTTCGAATCCACCATTACTAAATTCTAATTTTGAGGCTATAGAAATACTAACTTTAGATGATGGCCCTACTGATGTGGTAGCAACCGATGGAATCTGGAAAGGTGATGCCTCTAATATCCCTCACTGGTTAAGTGCCGATACTGCCAATAATTATTTAGAGATCTGGCACAATTCGCAGGCAGCAGGAAATGATTCCGGTGGTCAGGCTTATTCAGGTTCGCATTGGGCCGAGATAAACGCCACAACCAATGATGGATTGTACCAGGACATTGCCACAACTCCAGGAACTACCCTTCAATGGACATTTGCTCATCGTAAAAGAACCGGTTATTCCGGTAGTGCCAACGAAGATATTGCCGAACTACTAATTGGTGACCCAAGTGGCACCATGAGTTCTCAAGGTACGTTCACCTCTGCAGGAGATTCATCCTGGACCATGCATACAGGACAGTATGTGGTACCAGCAGGACAAACCACTACACGTTTAACCTTTACAGTAATACAAACCGCCTCAGGCTCTACAAGCTCCGGTAACTTTATAGATCAGGTTCAATTATATGCGATCCCATCAGGTTGTGAAGATTTTGACGGTGATTCAGTACCGGATTATTTAGATCTGGATACAGATAACGATGGTATTCCGGATATTGTAGAAAATGGTAATTCAAGTATAAGTGCAGGAACAGGAACAATTCCAGCTGCTTCTTTTATAGATACTAATAATAATGGTATGCACGATGCTTTTGAAAGTAATACACCTTTGGATTCTGATGGTGATGGTGCGCCTAATTTTAGAGATCTAGATTCTGACAATGATGCCAATTTTGATGTGGACGAAGCACGTACAAAACGAACTGTATTTGGTACACTTAGTATTTGAAAATGGAGATGGTGACATAAACGGTGATGGTGTTGGTGATGGTACAGAATCTGAAGCATTTAGAGAGAAAGATGATGATGGAGATGGTAACTGTAGAATATTTTGGTGATGGTATCCTGGATAAATATGATTATGGTACAGGTGCGAATGAATATGGTAACTTAAGTCAAGGATCTGCTCCTTTTTATGTGAATAATGAAGATAATGGTTCTAATCCTGATTATTTAGACCTGGATTCTAATGATGATGGTATCTTTGATATTGAAGAAACACATTATGCACATCTTGATGGAAATAATGATGGTAAAATAGATGACACAAATGATGCTGATGGTGATGGTCTTGTAGATTCATTCGATACGAATGATTCTGCTTTTGGTTCACCTAGAGATCTGCAAGGTAAATTCGATCTGTATTTTGATGGTCGAAATGATTACGTTGAAAGGATACAAATGTCATAGATGGATGGAGTGAAGCAACATTAATGACCTGGATCAAAACTTGATCCATCCGCATCTGGAACCAAATAATTTTTGGTCAGAATTCATTCTATCTACAACTTAATTCAGATAAAACCATTTCGGCAAAGGCAATCATGGAAATACTGTATCTAATAGCACCACGCTATGAATACTGAATCAGTGGATTCATGTTTCAGCTTCTTACAGTAACTCAATAATTTGTTGAAATTATATATTAACGGTCAGGAAATTACCAGTACGGCAGTTTCGGTGCGCTTCCTTCAGACGCTTCCAGTTTGAGCCTTGGCAATGACAACCGGATACAAACAGTAAATATTTTAATGGCTATATAGATGAAGCGCGGTATTCTATAAGGAACTTACAAAAACCGAGCTGCAAAAAATGGTCTATCAGGAAATAGAAGACAATGGTGGTAACACAAAAGGTTCCGTAATTCCTGTTGATGTTAAAAACACAAGCTCAACATTACCTTGGACTACAATGAAAAGATATTACAGAATGGATGCTTACAAAGACAACGTTCTTGATGATCTAACCACTCCCGAAATAGATGAAGGTTCAGGTGCCAGAATTTACAATACAAAATTGATTGAAGATCAAACTGCACCAATGCCATTCGTTACTTCTCAAAGTGGACGACTTGATGTGGCTGTTAATGATCCTGTAAGAGGAATAAATGGTGCTGATGCTATAAATAATGAAAGTGCTATTGTTAAAATTGCACATAACGACGTATATGTTGACAATAACCTAAAACAAGTTGGTTTAATGATCGATGCACAAGATGCAAGTTCTAATCCTATTGAATTTAGTGTTAAAAATGATTCGGAACTTAATGTTAGCTGGTATCTTGAATTAGATGGTAAGTTAGACCTTGAAGGTGACTCACAACTCGTACAGGGTGATGGCAGTATTTTAGAGGCGGATAGTTCCGGATATATAGAAAAAGATCAGCAGGGAACTGCCAATAGTTTCAACTATAATTACTGGTCTTCATCCGTCAGTCCAATCGGGACAACCGGAGCAAGAGGAACTGCTGCTACAAATGATGCATATATCATCGGGTCATTCTTACATGATGGTTCTCAGGCTGATAATGGAACATACCCAAGAGCTATTGATTTCCAATATGATTATACTGCAGCTGATTATGGTAATTCAGATCCAATAACTATAAGTACTTACTGGTTATGGAAATATCATGGAACAAGTGATGATTATAATGCATGGCAAAAAATATGGCCTAATACTCCTTTATTACCTGGAGAAGGTTATACCATGAAAGGATCTTCCGGTTCTGTGCCAATAACAAACGAACAGAACTACGTGTTTAGAGGTAAACCAAATAACGGTGATTTTACCTTGCCTTTAACTCCTGGAAATGACAGATTGATCGGAAATCCATATCCTTCTGCCATGGATGCAGAAGAATTTATTAAAGATAATTTAGGCACAACCGATGGTGGTAATAATACCAACGGAAACGTATTTAATGGTGCTTTGTATTTCTGGGATCATTTTGGTTCAGAAAACTCTCATTATCTTAGTGATTATGTAGGAGGCTATGCAACTCGTAATCTTATTGGTGGCGCACCTGCTATCGCTAATGATACCAGAACAAACGCAACAGGAAGCACAGGCACAAAAATACCTGGTCGATATATCCCTGTAAACCAAGGATTCTTTGTTTTAACTTCTCTTGATGAAGACTTAACAGGATTAACAACAGTCTACGGAGGAGATATCGTGTTTAAGAATAGTCAACGTGTATTTATGCCTGAAGCCTCTTCTAATTCAGTATTTATGAGGAATTCTGGGTCCGGTAAAAATGAGGATGTGAGGAATCCTGCAGTAAGTGCAAGAGTGGCTGATGAAGCTGAAAATGATACAGAGACCAGGCCATTAATCAGATTAAACTTTGATTCTCCTAAAGGAATGCAAAGACAGATTGTGGCTGGTGTAGATAAAAATGCTACAAACTCCTTTGATCTTGGATATGACGCACTTTTACCAGATCTGGGTACAGAAGATATGTTCTGGACTATTAATGATACACCGTTTGTTATTCAAGGAGTTAATAATTTTGATTCTGATCAGGATTTACCTCTTGGTTTGATCGTAAGTGATTCAGGTGTAGCAAAAATTTCGATAAACAAACTTGAAAATATCGATGCCAATGTCAGACTTTATATTAAGGACAATTTAACAGAAGAAACCGTTGATATTACTGATGACCCATTTGAAATCGAACTTCAACCCGGTGAGTATTATGATAGATTCTCATTGGTTTTCCAACCAAGACTAAGAACTTTGGATGAAGTCACACTTGAAGAAGGTATATTAATCTTTATGAATGATTCCAACACAATATTACAAATTAACAGGTTGGTTGATACACAAATAGAAGGTGTACGTTTATTCAATTCATTAGGTCAGTCACTTAATGCCTGGGATTCTAATCTCGAAAGCAGAAATCTGTCTTTAGAAGTTAACAGCATGAGTACAGGAATGTACATTGTTCAATTAGAATCTAGCGATGGAGATATAATTAGAAAGATGCTTATTGATTAAGCCGAAACAAATAAAGCAAAACCCGTTACAATTGTAACGGGTTTTTTTATTATCCATCATTAAATAAAAGTTATATTTGATTACTCCTAAAACAGTATGGAATGCCAGATAAAAAACTATGGGAAGCAAAAAATAGTTTTAAAGAGAATAGCCATTTATATCAATACGAGAAATGGCTAAAAGATCAATATAAATTAAGTTTTAAGAATTATAATGAGCTTTGGAAATGGTCTGTTGAGAATATAGAGGATTTCTGGCAAAGCATTTGGGATTACTTTAATGTCATATCACACAAATCTTATAATAAAATACTTTCTGGCACTATGCCTGAATGCAAATGGTTTGAAGGTTCTACCCTTAATTACGCCGAACATATATTTAGAAATTCTAAACCTGATGAAACTGCGATCTTCTTCGGAAATGAATCCGGAGAATACTCGGAAACATCCTGGAAAGAATTAGAACAAAAAACGGCGTGCATGGCTGCCTATTTAAAATCGGCTGGAGTAACTAAAGGAGATCGAGTTGTCGCATTTTTACCAAATATCCCTGAAGCGACCATTTCATTTCTAGCCGTGAACTCTCTTGGAGCTATTTGGTCCAGTACCTCGCCAGATTTCGGAACCGAAAGTGTTGTAGATAGGTTTGCTCAAATAGAACCTAAAGTTCTTATTGCGGTTGATGGTTATAACTATAATGGGAAACCCTATGATAAATCTGATATAGTAAAGAATATTGTCAAGGAACTACCAAGCCTGGAAAAGGTTATTGTTTTACCCTACTTAAACAACCAGGCTTTAGAAAATTTTCCTGAACATTTTATTGATATAGAAACTATTTTCAGTACTCAAGCTGAAGAACTAACATTTGAAGCTGTAGATTTTAACCATCCCATTTGGGTGTTGTATTCTTCAGGCACAACAGGACTTCCGAAGGCCATCGTGCATTCTCACGGAGGTATTTTATTAGAGCATCTAAAGTATATGGCATTTCATAACGATGTGCGCAACGGTGAGCGCTATTTCTGGTTTTCTACAACAGGTTGGATGATGTGGAATTTTGTGCAGTCTGCCTTATTGATGGGAGCATCTATTGTGCTTTACGACGGCAGTCCTACCTTCCCGGATTTTGAGGTATTATGGGCTTTTTCAGATAAAGTAGGTGTTAACCATTTCGGAACAAGTGCACCCTATTTGGTTGCAAGTATGAAAAAGAATATTCAGCCAAAAAACAAATATAATTTATCGTCTGTTCGTTCCATAAGTTCAACTGGAGCTCCTTTACCATTAGAGGCTTTTGAATATGTTTATGATAATATTAAAAACGATGTTTGGTTATGCTCCATGGCTGGTGGCACAGATGTTTGTACTGCTTTTGTTGGCGGAACACCTTATTATGCAGTTCATGCAGGAGAAATACAGTGTAGAGCTTTAGGAGTGTCCTTATTTGCGTATGATGATAATGAGAATCCAGTCTTAGATGAATTAGGCGAAATGGTTATTGATAAACCTATGCCTTCAATGCCTATTTATTTTTGGAATGATGATAATAATAAGCGTTACAAGGCAAGCTATTTTGAACATTATCCGGGAAAATGGAGGCATGGAGATTTTATAAAAATCAATTCTAAAACTGATGGATTAACTATTTACGGACGTTCAGACGCGACTTTAAACAGACATGGAATCAGGATTGGAACAAGTGAAATTTACAGGGCAGTTAATAAAATTGGAGAAATTGAAGATTCGCTAATTGTAAATTTAGAATTGGATGAAGGGAAACACTATATGCCTTTGTTTGTTAAAATGAAAGAAGGATTTGTTTTAAATGAAAATGTACAAAACAAAATTAAAACCCAACTTAAAACAGAATACACGCCAAGGCACGTACCAGATGAAATTTTGGAGGTAAAAGATATTCCTTATACAATTAGCGGCAAGAAAATGGAAGCGCCAATAAAAAAAATTCTTTTAAAAATGCCATTGGAAAAATCTATTAATTTTGACTCTATGCGAAATCCTGAATCTGTGGAATTTTTTATTGAGTTTGCGAAGGACATATAAGACTGTCGTTAAGAGCTGTCAGACTGAGCGCAGTCGAAGTCAAAGCGAAGAATCTCAAAAAGAGATTGCCACGTCATCCCGATATTTATCGGGATTCCTCGCAATGACAACTTAAAAAACCCTATCTGGAATTATCTTGAAAAGTTTGAAAACAATAGTATAAGATTCCTTCCCGATAGCTATCGGGATTCAGAGGAATTTTACATATCCAATTCATCCGGACCTTCATCATATATAACAGGGTCATCTTTAGGTGAATCACCATCTTTATCACAATCTACCTTTATTGATAAGTTAGCAGGTTCTTCAAAATCCTCAATTGAGATGTTTAAGTCCTTATCTTCATAACAACTTTTCATATACATGCCCCATATAGGTAATGCCATAGATGCTCCTTGACCATAAGTAATGGTCTTGAAATGAACTGCTCTATCTTCTGCACCAACCCAAACACCTGTTACCAAATTAGGCACCATTCCCATAAACCAACCATCACTTTGGTTTTGTGTAGTTCCTGTTTTTCCTGCAATTGGATTTGTGAATTCATAAGGATATCCTGTAACAATTTCTTTAAACTCAGGCTTGTATTTTTCTGCACCTGTTGTTCTTAATCTTATACCTGAACCTCCAAGCGTTACACCTTCCAATAAGCTTAACAGTTACATAGGCAGCTTCTTCACTTAAAACATCTCTGGTTTCTGGAGTAAACTGATATAAAATTGTACCATTTTTATCTTCAATAGTGGTTACCATTACCGGTTTTGTGTAAACACCTTTATTAGCAAAAGTGGTATAGGCTCCAACCATTTCGTAAACACTTAAATCTGGTGTTCCTAAAGCAATAGAAGGCACAGGAAGAATATCTGATTCTACTCCTAATTTTTTTACCAGATCTACTACCGGTTGTGGACCTACTTTATCCATTAATTGTGCGGTAACAGTATTTACAGAATTTGCCAAGGCATTTTTAAGAGTTCGTATACCTCCATATTTCTCTCCGGAATTTTTAGGGCACCATTCTTCTGGATTTCCATATTTACTTTTTCAATACAAAATGGAGTATCATGAAATTCATCACAAGGTGATAAATGTAATTGGTCAATGGCAGTAGCATAGACAAATGGCTTAAATGTAGAACCTACTTGACGCTTTCCTTGTTTTACCATATCGTATTGAAAATGTCTATAATTCATACCTCCAACCCAAGCTTTTACATGACCTGTTTGCGGATCCATAGACATCATTCCTGGTTGTAAAAATGATTTATAATAACGCATAGAATCCATTGGTTTCATAATGGTATCAATTTCTTTATTTGGCGCATCCCATGAGAAAATTTTCATCTTTGTAGGCATATTGAAAGATTTAATGATCTCTTTATCTTTCTTCCCTTCTTTTTTCATCACTCTCCAACGTTCCGATCGTTTCATAGCGCGATTCATAAAGATCTTTTATCTCTTCTCTTTCCAATTCCAAAAATGGTGCTGTTGGATTTCTATTTGGTGTATTTTGATGAAAAAATTCTGCTTGTAATCTTGGCATATGTCTTTCAACAGCCTCTTCCGCATAGGTTTGCATTCTAGAATCTATAGTTGTATAAATTTTTAAGCCATCGCTATATAAATTATATTTTGTACCATCTGGTTTTGGATTGTTATTTAATCCAATCTTTCATAAATTCTCTAAGTATTCTCTAAAATATGTTGCAATTCCTTCTCTATGAGATTCTGGAGAATAGTTTAAATCCAGATCCATTTGCTGAAGCGAATCTTTAACCTCTTCAGTTATATAGTCATATTTGTACATTTGAGCTAATACAACATTTCTTCTGTTTTTAACACCTTCAGGATTTCTTCTTGGATTATAAAGTGATGAATTTTTAAACATCCCAACCAACATTGCAGATTCTTTTAAATCTAATTTCATTTGGTTCTTTACCAAAATAAATTCTTGAAGCACTACGAATACCATCAGCATTATTTCCAAAATCGTAAATATTAAAATACTGAGCTATAATTTCTTCTTTTGTGTATTGACGTTCTAAACGTATAGCAATAACCCATTCTTTTACTTTTTGTGTAACAGCTTCCAGTTTACTTTTAGATCTTTCACCAACAAATAATTGTCTTGCTAATTGTTGTGAAATAGTACTTGCTCCACCTTTACTTCCTAAGAAATGCAAAAGCTCTTAATAGTCCCTCTAGCATCAATTCCTGAATGTTCATGATATCGGGCATCTTCAGTAGCAATTAACGCATCTACTAAATGTTTTGGTAATTCTTCATAACCTACTGGTGTTCTGTTATCATTAAAATAAAATTTACCTAATGTTTTACCATCTGAAGAAATAATTTCTGTTGCTAAATTGGTTTCTGGATTTTCTAAGTTGTGTGTGATCTGGCATTTCGCCAAAAGCTCCCATAGAAGCTAAAGAAAATATTAGTACAATAGCTAATACTCCTCCTAGAAAAAGAATCCAAAACCAACGAACATATTTGTTAAAGTCTTGAAGCTGATTTTTGCTTGTTTTTTTGTTGCCATTATTTATTTAAAACTATTTTCTATTCTAAATCCAACATCTGTTATGCCTTCTAGATTAATCAACACCATTTACTTTTCCATTTTCTCTCATGGCATGTTGAATATTAAATTGATATTCTCCTTTTTCCTTAAATACAACATTTTCTTTATACCAAAGTTTATTTTCTTTTATATCTGAAAATCCAGTTCCTAAAAATTCTCCATTTGGTTTTGCCATTTTATATTCTAAGGTATCTTTAATAATTTTTCCGTTTGGAAATTCAGTTCAACAATTAAAAACAAATTACTGTATTTATAATCATTTGTGTTTCTTAAATTAACAAACAAATTATAAGCATTAGTTGAATCTGGTGGTTTTACATTAAACGTTATTATAGAATCTTTATTCCACTGATTTGGAACTGATTTATATTCATCATAAACTCTATTCGAATCACAAGCATTAAAAGCTAAGCAAATAAATAAAAATCCTAATAATAAATTAATTCGCATTATTGTTATTGTTTCTATTAGGTTTTCTTCTGCGATTCCTGTTCTTATTATTTCTACGTTTAGATTTGTGTTTTGGACTATCAAAACGTGTTAAACTATCTTGACCAACAACGTTTTCAAACTCTGTTTTAGTATCTTCTATAAGCTCTGAAGCATATTCTTCTAAACTAGCATACTTTTTGTTTTTTCTTATTTATTTCAATTATTTCATTAGCTTGATCAGTTGTTAATTTATGCCAATTCATCCATTCGCCTTCATAAGCATACCACATATAGCCTTTAAAAATATCTGTTTTTTGACAAACTGCTGTTCCTTTTTCGGTTTAAAGTTTTATATCTGTTTTAGGGAATTCTTTTAAAGCATCTAAATAAGTATCTAACTCATAATTTAAACAACATTTTAATTTTCCACATTGTCCTGCTAATTTTTGAGGATTTAAGAGATAATTGCTGATATCTTGCTGCAGATGTACTTACAGATCTAAAATCTGTTAACCAAGTTGAACAACATAATTCTCTACCACAAGAACCAATACCTCCAAGTCTTGCTGCTTCTTGACGAAAACCAACTTGTTTCATTTCAATTCGTGTTCTAAATTCTCGTAGCAAAAACTTTAATAAGTTCTCTAAAATCTACACGTTCTTCTGCTGTATAATAAAAAGTAGCTTTACTACCATCTCCTTGAAATTCAATATCAGAAATTTTCATTTGTAAGCTTTAAGTCAATAGCAAATTGTCGTGCCTTTACCTTCATTGGTTCTTCTTTATCTCTGAGCTGCAGACCAAATATCTATATCTTTTTGAGATGCTTTTCGGTATATTTTTAAAATTTCTTCACCTATCAATTTCAATATTTTTTCGCTTCATTTGAACTCTAACCAATTCTCCAGTAAGAGTTACCATACCAATATCATGACCAGATTGTGCCTGAGTAGCAACAATATCACCAATGACTAAAGTTAAATTTTCAGTGTTTTTGTAATATATCTTTTCTTCCGTTTTTAAAACGAACCTCAACACAATCAAAGGGTTTTTCACCAGCAGGAAGAGACATGTTTGCAAGCCAATCGAAAACAGTTAGTTTATTACAACTATCTGTTCCACATGTTCCATTATTTTTACATCCTTTTGGTTGACCGTCTTTTCAGTTGAACAACTGTTACAAGCCATATGTGTAGATATATATTGATTCTGATGAATTAAAAAATCCTCAGAAGACGATTAATAATTAATTGTTGTAAAGATAAGATTATTCTAATTACTTAAAAATAAAGAATTAGAATACTTAATTAGATTGATTTAACGCTTATGATTTTTACCGGACATGCTTTTGCGGCCTTATCACAATCATCAAAAATGAAGTCGTCATTTGATTTTATTGTGAAAAATCCTTTTTTATTTTCTGATCTCAACAAGACAGATTTTCCGTCCTTTTTAGACATTTGAAACTGATTTGGTGCTAACTCTACACAGTAATTACATCCAATACATTTGTTTCGCTGTAAAGTGACAACGACCATTAGGCTTCCACTTTGTTTTCAACAATTTTATATAATTTGTCTGAAGGTCTAATTCTAAAATCTAATGGTATTGTAATTGAATCTCCTTTAGTTCCCTTTTCAATTTTTCATCATTTACCATCATTTCTCTTACTTCCATTTCTTGAGCTCCTGTTGTAGGTCCTGTAATTAAAATGGTATCTCCTATAGCAATATCGTACGCTTCAATTTTAAATTCACCTATTTTAGATTTGGTGTAAAAATGCATGCCTTTACCTATATAAACTTTCTTTTGAGTGGCATGCGATCCTGAACCTTTGCTCCATTCTCCTAATTTCTGACCTAAATAATAGCCATTCCAAAATCCACGATTATAAACTTTTTCAAATTCGAGCATCCATGAAATTACTTTTTCTTTATCATAAGTTCCATTCGCGACACTATCAATAGCGTCTCTGTAACATTTAATTACTTTTGCAACATATTCGGGAGCTCTACCTCGCCCTTCAATTTTTAAAACTTTAATTCCAGCATCTGCAACTTGGTCTAAAAAATCGATAGTACATAAATCTTTTGGAGACATAATATATTCATTATCAAGCTCCATTTCAAAACCTGTTTCCTGATCAATAACGGTATATTTTTTTCTGCAATTTTGTTTGCAAGCACCTCTATTTGCTGAAGAGTTCTGTGAATGTAAACTCATGTAACACTTTCCCGAAACCGCCATACAAAGTGCTCCATGACCAAATATTTCAATTTCAACTAACTTGCCTGACGGTCCTTTAATTTGCTCTTTTTCAATTTGTTCTGTTATTTTTTTAACCTGTCGTAAACTTAATTCTCTGCTCAAGTACAATAGTATCAGCAAACATGGCATAAAATCTTAACCGTTTCAATGTTGGTGATATTAATTTGGGTTGAAATATGTACTTCCATTCCAACTTCTCTTGCTATAGCAATTACTGCCTGATCCATAGCAATTACAGCTGAAATATCGGCTTCTTTTGCTTTTTCTACAAGAGTTTTAACTATAGTAAAGTCATGATCGTAAATAATTGTATTTAAAGTTAGATATGTTCTAACATTCTTTGCTTTGCAACGTTTTGAAATTTCCGGAAGATCATCTAAAGTAAAATTAATTGATGCCCTTGCCCGCATGTTTAATTGCTCAACACCAAAATAAATTGAATCTGCTCCATTATCCAATGCGGCTTGAAGTGATTCGAAATTTCCGGCAGGAGCCATTAATTCAATATGTTGCATACCAATTATTTTTTTGCAAATGTAATGTTTTTAAATAATTAAGGACTTTTTAATACTATGGAACAAAAAAAGCATTTTGTGTTTACAAAATGCTTCTCTTAGACTAACTCGTTATTAAACTTTTTTTTAATTTATCATCAAAAAAGTTATCGAGTTAACCACCATCGGCTTTACAATTGCCATTTATTGTTATAGCAAATGAAACACCTAATTTCATATTTAATAGGGTTTTTTTCAAAAATTTCATAGCAACTTTTTCCCTTATTAAAAAGTAGATGCAAAATGTATAAAAAGGTTGCGTCAAAAAAATTGTAATAATGAAAAAAGAAGTAGTATTTTAGCATGCAATTAGATATAAAAAATTAACAAATGAGTAGCGAAAAAGAAGCAAAATTAAAAGCCTTAAAACTAACATTAGATAAGTTAGATAAGGCTTACGGAAAAGGAACCGTAATGAAAATGAGTGATCAGGCCGTAGTAGATGTTGAAGCTATTCCATCTGGATCATTAGGATTGGATATTGCTTTAGGTGTTGGTGGTTATCCAAGAGGTAGAGTTATTGAAATTTATGGTCCTGAATCTTCTGGTAAAACAACTTTAACCTTACATGCTATTGCTGAAGCTCAAAAAGCTGGAGGTATTGCAGCTTTTATTGATGCAGAACATGCTTTTGATAGATTTTATGCTGAAAATTTAGGAGTAGATATTGATAATTTAATTATTTCTCAACCAGATAATGGTGAACAAGCTTTAGAAATTACAGATAATTTAATTCGTTCTGGAGCTATTGATATTGTTGTAATTGATTCTGTTGCTGCATTAACACCAAAAAGTGAAATTGAAGGTGAAATGGGAGATTCTAAAATGGGATTACATGCACGTTTAATGTCTCAAGCATTAAGAAAATTAACTGCTTCAATTAGTAAAACTAATTGTACAGTAATTTTCATTAACCAATTACGAGAAAAAATTGGTGTTATGTTTGGTAACCCTGAAACAACAACTGGTGGAAATGCCTTAAAATTTTATGCTTCTGTACGTTTAGATATTAGACGATCTACACAAATTAAAGATAGCTGATGGGAATGTAACTGGGAAATAAAACCAGAGTTAAAGTTGTTAAAAATAAAGTAGCTCCTCCTTTTAAAATGGCAGAATTTGATATTATGTATGGTGAAGGAATTTCTAAAGTTGGTGAAATATTAGATCTTGCTGTTGAATATGAAATTGTTAAAAAAAGTGGTTCTTGGTTTAGTTATGGTGAAACAAAACTTGGACAAGGTAGAGATGCTGTTAAAGCCTTAATAAAAGATAATCCTGAACTAATGGATGAGCTTGAAGAAAAAATTAAGGAATATCATTAAAGACAATAAGTAATTAAAAATCCCGATAAATCGGGATTTTTTTTAGATTTTACACGCAACCATTTTATACATTTTGTATCTATATCAAATACAATGTAACCTTACAAATTCTATTTAAATGAAAAAACTGGTTTTATTTTGTTTTATCTTATCTTCATTGTGCGTCCTGTAGCATTAAGATGATGATACAGATAATTATAATTTTGAATTTGTTCCTATTGAAAGTGTTAGACATTCCTGACACATTTATACTTGGGGCAGTTCATACAATTGTATATACATATTACAGACCAACGACTGTCATGGTTTTAATGACATTTATTATGTTTCTGAAGATAATGAACGAACCGTTGCGGTTATAAATACTGTTTTTGATAATTCTAATTGTGAACCTTTAGAAGACAACTTAATTGAAAAAACTTTTAATTTTAAACCTACTTAATACTGGAACATATATTTTTAAATTTTGGCAAGGGTTAGACGAAAATGAAGAGGATCTGTATTTAGTATATGAAATACCTGTTGAGGAGTAAATAGAAATTAATTTAAATCAATAGAATTTGAGTTTAGAACAACTCATAGAATAATTGTAAAAAAAATGATACTAAAGCACAAAGTCAACTATATAAGCTCTTTTCGAGTAAATTATTTTCGCTTTGCTTAAAGTATTCTAGAAATTATGCAGAAGCTGAAGATAATCTGCAAGATGCTTTATGACAATTTTTAAAAAAATAGAACAATATAAAAATAAAGGTTCTTTTGAAGGTTGGATAAAACGAATAACAATTAATACAGCTTTACAACGATATCGAGAAAAAGGTGTATTTGAAATTATAAATGAAGAGAATATAGAAGATGTTTCTGTAGAAATTGATGATAATGACATTAGTATTGATTTTTTACTTAAGATCATTCAAGAATTACCAGATAGATATAGGTTGGTTTTTAATTTATATGTTTTAGATGGTTATTCGCATAAAGATATTGCTAAAATGTTGAACATTACAACAGGAACATCAAAATCTAATTTAGCTGAGCCAGATTAATATTAAAAGAAAAAATTGAAAATTATAAAGCAAGAGAGCAATCTCAAATATTATAATGAGTGAAAAGAAACATATAGATAGACTTTTTCAAGAGAAACTTAAGAACTTTGAAGTTAGTCCCGGAGATGAGATTTGGGGGAAAATAAGTCAGGAACTTGGTCAGAAAAATCAAGATAGAAAGCTAATTCCGATCTGGTGGAAACTAGCAGGTGCTGCCGCAATAGTAATTTTACTATTTACAGTTGGTAATTTTATTTTTAATCAGGATGACCTAGAACAAAACTTGCCAGTTATTGTAGATAGTGATAATTCAGAAGAATCCAATATTGAATTGAAAAATGACAGCATAATTGTCCCAAAAGAAGAAATAAACAAATCCATTCTGAATTCTAAAAACGCCCCTCAAAATACCTCAGAATCAAATAATGCTATAGTTGAGTCAAACATGCCTGCAGATAATTATAGTAATTCAGCAACTGTTAAAAATAAAAAGAACGTAAATGCTAAAGCTGAAATTAGCAGTGCTACAGTTTTAGCAAATCAGGAAAATGGAGCTGACAATTTACCATCTGTTACAAAAAATAAGACTTCTGAACCAATTGAAAAGGGTAAAGCAGAGACTGAAGACAAAGGTTTAAAAGAAATTCTTAAACGGGATGTAATAGTTTCTTCAGAAACGGACACAAAAACTAAAGCAAAAGATATTAGGCTTGAAGAAATAATCAATAATGAATCCTCTGAGGAGTTATTTGTTGATCAGGAAAAAGAAAAAATACCATTAACCGAAGAAGTTATTGTTAACAATGAAGACATTGATGAAGAAGAAAAAGAAAATATAAACAGGTGGCAAATATACCCAAATGTTGCGCCTGTTTATTTTAATTCTCTAGGAAAAGGATCTTCGTTAGACAGTCAGTTTAACAATAATCCTAAAACTGGTGAATTAAATACAAGCTATGGTGTTAATGTCGGGTACGCAATTAATGATAAGATTACTTTAAAAACTGGTTTTAATGCCCTTGCCTTAAGTTATGATACAGATAATGTTATTCTATATCAGAATATCGGTGCAAGTCAATCTGTTACGGCAAGTTTTAGAAACATAAAAATTAATAATCCTGAAATTACCATGATCAGTGCCAGTAATGTAAGTGCTCAACAAGTGAATAGTATTTTAGGTTCAAATTCCAAAGCAGCTATAAGTCAGCGGCTTGATTATTTTGAGATTCCTTTAGAAGTTGATTATAAATTAATAGATAAAAAAATGGGGGTGAATCTTACTGGAGGATTTAGTACATTCTTTTTAAGGAATAATGAAGTGGTTTCTGAATTTGACGGATTCAACACTTACATAGGCGAAGCTAACAATATTAATGATATTAGTTATAGTTTGAATTTTGGTTTAGGTTTTGATTTTCCATTATCTAAAAGGATGAGTTTTAATATTGATCCTAAATTTAAATATCAAATAAATACATTTAAAAATACATCTGGGAATTTCAGACCTTATATAATTGGTTTGTATACCGGATTAAATTATAAGTTTTAGGTTTTTTAGTTGGTTAGATAGTTATTGCAACAGCAATAATGTGAAAAAAGCTACTCAGTGCCATGAGTAGCTTTTTTATTTTCAAACAATTGTAATCGGTCATAGATAATTGAAAACGCCTTAATTTTTAATTGTTTGGTGTCTTCAATTCCAAGTCCGGATGTGTCTAAAAATTTATGAATAAAAACTCTCATTTGTCCGGGACCTCCACTAAAAAAAGTATATGAAAACCGTTTTTTATTATCCAAAAATGTTAAAGGAACTATAGGTATCTGATGATTTATGGCCAACCTAAACGCTCCATCTTTAAAATCTGTAAGAACTATATGTTCTTCGGGAACTAAACCTTCCGGAAAAATACAAATGCTTAATCCTTGTTTTAGTCGTCTTTGTGCTCTTAAAAACACAGCTTGTCTGCTTTTTGCAGAACTTCTATCTACCAAAATGCATGTGCGTTTATAAAAAAATCCGAACAATGGTATTTTAGCCAATTCCTTTTTACCAACAAACACAAAAGGGTTTTTAACGGATACCAGCATAAGCATAATATCTACCATAGAGGTATGGTTTGCAACAAACATATAGCTTTTGTCCCTTTCAGGAGTTTGTTCTTTTTCAATGATCCATATAAATCCCATACCAATTAAAATAAACTTAGCCCAGAATCGTGCCAGTCTAAAAAAGAAAGGATACCACTTTTCTCGTGAAATTGAAACAAGTAGTATAGGAAACAAAATAATAATTGGTAATGCCACCAGAATATAAAACCAAATTCTGTAAACAACCAAAAAATGTATTTAAACACGATCATCCCAACCAAAACTAAAGAATTTTATTGAGCATTGTGTCAAAAAATTTACCTTTGTCATCATATTGAAATAAATAAGATGGCAAGAATACTAACAGGAGTACAAAGCACAGGAACACCACATTTAGGCAATTTATTAGGAGCAATCATTCCTGCTATAGAGATGTCTAAAAATTCTGATAACGAATCATTTTTATTTATTGCAGATATGCATTCTTTAACTCAAATTAAAGATGCTGAAACTTTACGTCAAAATACCTACTCTACTGCTGCAACCTGGTTGGCTTTTGGATTAGATATAAACAAGACCGTTTTTTATAGACAAAGTGATGTGCCACAAGTAACTGAATTATCTTGGTATTTAAGCTGTTTTTTTCCCTATCAACGTCTAACATTAGCTCATAGTTTTAAAGATAAAGCAGATAGGTTAGAAGATGTAAATTCAGGATTGTTTATTCTATCCAATGCTAATGGCTGCAGATATTTTGTTATATGATGCCAATATTATCCCTGTTGGAAAAGATCAATTACAACATATAGAAATGACTCGCGATGTGGCATCTCGTTTTCATGCTAAAGTGGGAGAGACTTTTGTAATGCCTGAAGCTAAAATACAAGAACATACTATGTTAGTTCCTGGAACTGATGGTGACAAAATGAGTAAGAGTAAAGGAAATGATATTGATATATTTATAGATGATAAAAAGCTTCGAAAACAAATCATGTCTATAGTTACAGATAGTACACCTCTTGAAGAACCTAAAGACTGGAAAACATGTAATTGTTTTGCCATTTACAGTTTGTTGGCTGATAAAGACCAAAAAGAAACCATGAAAGCTAATTACGAAAACGGTGGTTATGGCTATGGACATGCTAAACAAGCTTTGTTTGAGCTAATTGTTGAAAAATTCGCTACAGAACGTGAACGTTATAACTATTATATGAATAACTTAGATGAAATTGATAAAGCTTTAGATATTGGTGCTAATAAAGCTAAAAAAGTGGCTGGTCAAGTTTTAAATAGAGTAAGAACAAAAGTTGGTTATTAATTATGAAAAAGCAATTTCTATCTCCATAATTGATTATGGCTGCAATGCTATTATTGATTTTTTCAAGAATAATTTCTGAAATTATAAAACTACAGAATCTCAAATAACTTCCCAGGAAGTGGTCTAATCACTCCTTTTAATTCCATATTTAATAATATACTGGCTGTTTTAAAAATTGGAATTTTGCACTCTAATGCAATGACGTCTAATAATTGTTTGTCATTTTGTTTCAAATAATTGTAGATCACCTTTTCGTCATCATTTAAATCGACAAACAGCTGTTTTTGTACTACTGGTTTTAACTTATCTTCCAATTGCCAATTAAGCATATAGGCTACATCCAAAGGATTAGACAATAAATGTGCCTTTTGAAATTTAATTAAATTATTACAGCCAACACTTTGGCTGTCTGTAGTGCGTCCTGGAACAGCAAACACTTCTCTATTATAAGAATTTGCAATATCTGCAGTTACTAAACTTCCACCTTTTTCGGCAGATTCAATAACAATGGTTGCTTCACTTAATCCTGCAATAATTCGGTTTCGTTTTAAAAAATTTTCTCGATCAGGATTGGATGTACTCCAAAATTCGGTGAAAAACCCACCATGTTTTTCAACCTCCGCAACATACTTTTTATGCACTTTTGGATACACTTGATTTAATCCATGAGCTAAACAACCTATAGTTTGTAAATTATGTTTTATGGCAGCTTTTTGAGCAGTAATATCTGTTCCATAAGCAAATCCAGAAACAATAACAGGGTTAAATGGTGCCAGTGTCTCGATTAAATTATTGCAAAATGCAATGCCGCTTGTAGTAATTTTTCTTGTTCCAACAATACTAATAATTCGTTGTTGCTTTAAGTTGATATTTCCAGATTTGAAAAGCAGAATTGGGCTATCAATACAATGTTTTAATTTATCAGGATACTCATCATCTTTAAAAAACAAGCAGATAATATTATTTTCTCTTATAAATTTTATTTCCTTTTCTGCTTCTTTAAAATGATATGTGTCAAATAATTCATTTAAAATATTTGTGCCTATACCATCAATTTTTAAAAGATTATTCTTTTTCTCTTTAAAAACAGCTTCTGCAGAACCACAATGTGTAATAAGTTTTTTTGCAGTGATGTCTCCTATTTTAGGTACGTGTTGTAAGGCAAGAATATTTAACAAATTGGTTTCTGTCATTACCTTTCTATAAAATTTCAAATTGCAAGAAAATAAATTTTGGTCTGTTAATAAATAGTTCTGTTTAAATTTTAATAGAATTTAAAATATTTTAACTTTGTTTCAATGCAATTAGAGACTTACATAAGCGATTTATTATACCGATACGAATGTGTTATTATTCCTGAGTTTGGAGCTTTTTTAACACAACGTGAATCTGCCAAAGTAGATGAGTCAACAAATGCATTTTATCCGCCTAAAAAAGTATTGTCTTTTAATGAGCAAATTCAAAAAAACGATGGTTTTTTGGTTCACTATATTGCAGATGTAGAAAAAATACCTTTTGAAACTGCTTTAAAAAAAATTCAAAAAAGAATTAAATCATTAAAGTCTTATTTAATTCAAGGTGAAACGCTTACGTTTGAAAATATTGGAGATATTGTTTAAGTGAAGAAGGAAAAATTCAGTTTGAACCATCTTATCATTTAAATTATTTAACAGATTCGTTTGGATTTTCTCATTTTGTTTCTCCTGAAGTTACACGTGAAGTTTAAAAAGAAGAGGTTGAAACTATTGAAGAAGCTGTTCCTTTATTTATTACTCCTGAAAAACGAAAAGAACGACCTTATTTACGTTATGCTGCAATTGCATTGATAGCATTGACAATTGGAAGTCTGGGTATGTCGAAATATTATGTCAATCAAATTGAGACACATAATCAATTGGCGCAAGAAGAAGCTAACAAGCAACTTGAAAGTAAAATTCAAGAAGCTACTTTTGTTATAGATAATCCTCTACCTGCTATAATGCTAAATGTTGATAAGCAAGTTGGTAGATATCATATTGTCGCTGGTGCTTTTAGAGTTGAAGCAAATTCATATAAAAAAGTAAATCAACTACAGAAATTAGGCTACAAGGCACGAATTATAGGAGAAAACAAATATGGACTTCATGAAGTGGTTTATGAGAGTTTTGAAAACAGAGTTGAAGCCTTACAATCACTTCGAAAAATTAGAAGAGAACACAACAGATCTGCTTGGCTGTTGGTAAAGAACCTTCAGTAATTCAGGAAAATTCATTTAAGATTTTTATAACACTAATATTTTATTGGTGACTTATATTTGTAAATTCAAATACTAAATATATCATGCATTTAAATACTCCAGAAGAATCAAAATCCATTATGACCGATTTGGTTTTACCAAGTGAAACCAATCCATTAAATAATCTATTTGGAGGTGAATTACTCGCACGAATGGATCGTGCTGCAAGTATAGCTGCCAGAAGGCACAGCAGGCGTATTGTGGTAACAGCATCTGTTAATCATGTTGCATTCAATAAAGCCATTCCGCTCGGAAGTGTTGTAACTGTAGAAGCTAAAGTGTCTCGTGCTTTTAAAACCTCAATGGAAATTTATATTGATGTTTGGATAGAAGATCGTGTATCTGGAGATCGTACCAAAGCCAATGAGGCCATTTATACCTTTGTTGCTGTCGATGACACAGGTCATCCGGTTAGCATTCCCCCCGTTGAACCACAGACTGAACTAGAAAAAATTCGTTTTGATGGTGCTTTAAGACGTAAACAATTGAGTTTGGTTTTGGCTGGTAAAATGAAGCCAAAGGATGCTACTGAATTAAAAGCTCTATTTACAGATTAATTAAACTTTTTGGAATTTACAAGGTCTTATAGTAAACCTAAATTTCAAAACTATGAGAACCTTTGTATTTTTGTTATCCTTGGTGTTTGCCTTAAGTCTATCCTCTTGCGCGACACGTGTAGTCACCAGACCAGCGAACGTTACCGTCATTAAAACAGCTCCTATATATTATAAAATAGTTAAAGTTAAAGGGAAGCGTTATTATTTCTGGAACGGAAACCACTATAAGAAAACAAGACGCGGTTATGTAGTAGTGAGGGTATAAAAGATTCTTAAACAAGTTCGGAATGACAAACAAAAAAGTTTGTCACATTTTATAAATCCACTTTAGAACTGTTTCAAAATGTATTCTACATTTTGTAAATCCACTTTAGAACTGTTTCAAAATGTATCTACATTTTGTAAATCCACTTTAGAACTGTTTCAAAATGTATTCTACATTTTGTAAATCCACTCAGCTGGATTTTGAGTCTGGGATTCTTTAAAAACACTAAAACTTAAAATGGTTTCTCCATTTGAAGAGTTAGTAAAAACCTGACCTATATTCTGTTTGGTTTTAACTTTATCTCCTTTTTTAACAAAAACCTTTGCCAGGTTTTTATAGACCGTAATGTAATTACCGTGTTGAATTAAAACAGTTAAATTCCCTCTCTTTATGGCTTGAACAGCCAAAACTTCACCTTCATATACTGCTCGTACATTGGCTTGTTCTTCAGTTGCAATTCGTACACCATTGCTTTGTATAGTCACAGATCTCACCACTGGATGTGGTTGTTTGCCATAACGTAATTTAACTACTCCTTTTTCTACAGGCCAGGGTAATTTCCCTTTATTGCCTACAAAATTTGCGGCTAAGGCTTTGTCTTCAGCAGTTAATGCAAAACTCGCAGTAGATGTTTTTCCAGCTTTTTTATTAGAACTTGCAATAGCGTCTCGAATGATCTTATTAATCTGCCGGTCTATTCTGTTTGCCTCGCGTTGCTTTTCTTTTACTTGAGTGGCATACTTATTTATGCTCTTCTTAACAGATTTCATTAAATCTCCCTGTTGTTTGAGCTCTTTTTCCAGTTCTTTCTGAGCTTTTTTGTTATCCTCAATTAACTTTTGTTTTTCCTTTTTTTGAGCCAGTAGTTCTGTATTGGTCTTTTGAAGTTGAAGTGTTTTTTCCTTGATCTCCAGACCTTGCTTTTTTTGATAGTCCGCAAATTGTTTGATATACTGTAACCTTTTGTAGGCTTGTTGGAAATTTTTAGATGACATTAAAAACATGACTTTACTTTGCTCATTCTTGCTTTTATAAGATTTAACAATCATATCGGCATAATTATCCTTTAAAACCTTTAATTCATCTCGCATTCGTGATATATCGTCCTGATTCTTATTGATCTGTCTTGTTAATAGGTTCGCTTGCTGATTTGTAACTTTTATTAGGTTTTTTCTAACACTTACTTTATAGTTTACATCCTCAACCTTAGATATGATTGTCTTCTCTTTCTTCCTGGATTTAGATTGTAGCTCGTTTATAATACCGATCTCCTTAAGAAGTTCTTGTTTACGCTGTTCGAGTTCTTTTTGTTTTTGACTTTGAGCATTTAAAGAAAAACTCAATAATGTAATAAGGAAAAAAAGACTTATATGTCTGAGAAGTTTTAATTTCATTTGATCTCAATTTCTTTATAGCCAGAAGGGATCCTGAAAGGAAAACGAATCTTCTCATTTAATGCAACAGACTTATATTCAAGATCTATGATGGTTTCATCTAAACTTTCCAAGGCAATTATCTTTATGTTTTGAGGAAGTGTTTGCCTGTCAACCTTTTGGTAATCCTTATAATCAATTTGCAGAAATCTATTGTCCTGAGGTTGAGCAATTTGCTGAGAGTCCATTTTAAAGTGAGATGGATTTAGCAAATAGAATATTTCAAATAGTTTCCGTTGGTTTTTAGGCTGTAGCAAATAAGATTTTTCGTAAGTAGAAGCTTCATATTCATCTTTATTAAGGTTATATACTGCTTCACCTAAAAGTATATTCTGTACTTTAGCAAAGTCCAAATCCGTTCCTACAAAATCGCTAAGTAATTTAAAATCTCCATCAAAAAAAGTATTATCCAGCTTGTTATAAAAAGCTACTCTATTTGGGGTAATAAGTAATTTTACAATACCTAATTTACTCATCCAAATTGTTTTGTCCTTTTCCATCCTTAGGCTTATTGTTGTTCCTTTGGATTGATCTTTTCTCGAATAATCCGCTTGTACTCTTGCTGTTAAAGTCTTGAAATTGGCGGCATTTTTAGAATAATTCTTTATTAATTGCTTTGCAGAAAGATCTGGATCTATCTCGCTTGATGTTGAAACCGTTTTAGATGTTTTACAACTAAAAAATAAGAGTACCAGAGCGAACGTAAACGATATTTTGAGGCTGTATTGCATAATTATTTTTGTAATAGTTTATCTGCCTTTCTTGTAAACTCTTCTGCTTTTAAGGAATTTCCAATCTTGGTGTACGCAACACTTAATTGTTTATAATAATCTGATAGCATCTTAGGGTCATCAATTATATAATCAATACCTTCATTCAATACATTTATTGCCTTTTCGGCTTGATCTAAATTATTCAATGCCACACCATTTATTAAATATAGAACAGGCTGTGACGGATAAAGGTCTATTGTTTCTGCGCTTTTTTCTACTGTTTCCTGATATTTGTTTAGATCTATATATATCAATAATATATTTCTAATAATTCCGAAATTGTCACTTTCATACTTTAAGGCAGTTTCATAATAATTTAAAGCTTTTTCCTTATCTCCTTTTAAAAGAAAATATTGGGCCATCTCTAGGTTAGTTTTGCCGTTATCCGTTTCGCTTACAAGAGTAGTTGCTTCCAAAAGATCATCTTCATAATCTGGATTATTCCCAACAAAACGTATAAAATCGTTTAAAACCTTAAATTTAGTATCTGCTTTAATTTTTGAGCTTCTTAAAACAATTTTCATGGATTCTACAGCTTTATCTGGTTCTTCATCATCTAAATAAAATTTATATAAAGCTAAATGTACTAATTGTGATTCCGGATTGACCTGAAGCAAATTTTTAGCAGTTTCAAAGGCCTTTTCTTTATCTCCACTTTCGCTATAGCGATAGATTAAGTTTAAATAGTTCGATTCTTTATCTGGATCACTTTCCACCCGTTCTTCAAGGTTTTCAATTCTATCCTTTGTTTTGCCGGTTGCATTATATATTTGATTTCTCATTCTGTCACGTTCATAGGATACTCCTTTTTCCTCATCTATTTCATCTAAAACCTTTAATGCGGAATTATATTTTCTGATACGTATATAAAGTGAAGCCAGATCTTCTTTATAATCGGGATGATATTTTACAAGTTGCTTAACTGTTTTGATTGCTTTATCATAGTCTCGTTGCTGATAGTAAACATCGTAGAGCTCATCCAGATACCACTCGTTGCCAGGTTCCTTGGATATAGCCTCTTTAAATGCATCTTCTGCTTCTCCAAAGTTTTTGAGGTGTTTATAGTTTTTACCAAGTTCAAAATAGAGTACGGCTTGAGAATTGTCTAGATCTATACATTTTAACAATGCATCAACTGCTCTGTCATAGTTTTCGATTGCTTTTTGCTTTAGCGCTTCAAAGAAAAGTTCCTGATATTCGTCTGAGACATTACCAAGATCATCATCAGGTTCCTGACCTATTTGGGCTATAATATTATTGGGGATCAAATAAATCCCAATGAGAATAATAAAAATGTAATTCTTTAAATTCATTTTGTTAAGGCCCTTTTCAGCTTGCTATTAATAACAATTCAATTTTTATTCCAAAACTGAATAATCACCAATACTAATTTTAGTAAAATTCCCATCGAAAATTGCATTGTTCCCTATCATGGCTTCATCTAAATTAGCATTTTTAATAATGCTGTTTGTTTGAATTAAGCTGTTTTTAATAGTTGAATCTTCAATGGTACAATTATTTCCAATAGAAACATTTGGTCCTAAAACTGTATTTTTGAGAGAAACATTCTCTCCTATAAAACAAGGCTCAATAATTCTAGAACTGTCCAGTTTTACAGATCTTGATATTAATTCTTCCTCACCATCTGCTTTTAAAAACCCCAACATTCTTGTATTTGTTTCAATAGTAACTGCTTTGTTACCACAATCCATCCACTCATCCACTTGACCTGTTTTAAAAATAGCTCCTTTTGCCATCATACCTTTAATACCATCATTTATCTGATATTCACCTCCGTTTACGATGTTTTTGTCCAACACATTTTGAAGTTCCTGTTTTAAAACGCTAACATCTTTAAAGTAGTATATTCCTATCACGGCTAAATCACTAACAAACTCCTTTGGTTTTTCAACCAATTCAATAATTTCACTTTGGTCATTAAGTTTAACCACTCCAAAAGCTTCAGGTTGTTCGACTTGTTTTACCCATATTACAGAATCAGCATTAGGGTCCAAATCAAAATTTGCACGAATTAATGTATCTGCATAGGCAATTACAGCAGGACCAGATAAGGATTCTTTAGCGCACATAATAGCATGGCCAGTTCCCAGTGGTTCTAATTGCCTGTAAATACTAACCTTTGCGCCAAAACTTATTCCTAATTCTTTCAAGCTTTTAACAACATCGTCTCCAAAAAAGGCTGGATCACCAAGTACGAATGCTATCTCTTCTACAGGCTGTTTTATTACTTTCACAATATCCTTTACAAGTCTATGAACAATTGGTTCACCTGCAACCGGAATTAATGGTTTTGGCACTGTTAATGAATGTGGTCTAAGGCGAGATCCTCGTCCTGCCATTGGTATTATTATTTTCATAAAATTTTTTGTTTTATTTTGTCCCTGTGCTTCCAAATCCGCCAACACCGCGAGTTGTTATAGACAGTTCTTCTACTTCAAACCATTCGGCTCTTTCGTGTTTAGCTATTACTAATTGTGCGACTCGCTCTCCGTTTTCAATAGTAAAATCTTCATTAGATAAATTTACAAGTATGACGCCTATTTCTCCTCTGTAATCCGCATCTACTGTTCCGGGAGCATTAAGCACAGAAATTCCTTTTTTAGCAGCTAAACCACTTCGAGGTCTTACTTGAGCCTCAAAACCTATAGGTAATTCGATGTATAATCCAGTTTTTATAATAGTTCTTTCTAATGGTTTAAGAATAATAGGTTCTTTAATATTTGCTCTTAAATCCATTCCTGCAGAAGCCAAAGTCTCATAATTTGGCAAAGGATGAACAGATTTATTAATAATTTTTATATTCATAATAATTGATTGAGATGCCTCTACAGGCTCAGCATGAACTTATTTACTTTTTAAAATTTGTTTTAATTCCTTTTTTTCAGATATAAGAGCTATTACTAAAAATACTATTATAAATATTGTATTAAAAAAATAGTTATTCTTTGTGTTAAAGATTAAAAATGATAAAAATACTCCTAAACCTATATAGCCTAAAATTCGTTTTAAGTTATAAGGGACCTTATAGTATCTTTGGCCAATTACATAAGATAATATCATCATCACTCCATATGCAGCTAAGGTCGCCCAAGCTGAAGCCATAAATCCTATTTTTGGTATCATAATGTAATTAAATGTTATAGTTATTATTGCTCCTATAATCGACAAATACATTCCAAATTGTGTTTTATCTGTCAATTTATACCAAATAGCCAAATTAAAATAAATACCAAGACATAAATTTGCCAGCAGCACAATCGGAACAATATCAATAGCAATCCAATAACTTTCATCTCGCACTATTAATTCTTTAATCAAATTTAAATATGCCATAATAAAAACGAGCATTAGGCTGCCAAAAATAACAAAATACTTCATGATAGCAGCATAGGTGTATTTAGCATTTATTTCTTTAGAATGATTAAAGAAAAATGGCTCTGCTCCAAGCCTAAAGGCCTGAATGAAAATAGTCATAAAAACCGCAATTTTATAACAGCCACTATAAGCTCCATTTATATCTTTTCCCAACAAATCAGGAATTAACCATTTGTCAAAATTTTCATTAATTACATAGGCTAACCCAGCAACCATAATTGGCAATCCATAGTTAATTATTTGTCTGAATATGGACTTATCAAACTGTAGTTTTGTTTTGAAAAAATAAGGTGATAAAAGTAGTAAGGTAAATATACTTGCAGCTAAATTCGAAATAAAAATATATTTAACTAAATCCGTGTTATCAAAATTCGGGAAATTGATGCTATACTTAGGTATTGCCCATAGAAAAAAGAAATTTAACAGAACATAAACACCAATATTACTAAGCTTGATGACAGTAAATTTTATTGGCCTTCCCGTAGCTCTCAAATATGCAAATGGCACAACTACAAGGGTGTCCAATACTAAAACGCCAATCAACAGATTAAAATAGGATTGATTCAAATTAACTAAGCTGGCTAATTGTTGGTTAAAAAGAACAACTATTATTAAAAACAAAATAGTTGTTACAGTCAGACTAATTAATGCTGTAGAAAAAACCTTGTTTTTTTCATTGCTTTTGCTAAAAAACCTGAAAAATGCGGTTTCCATTCCATAGGTAAGCAATACATTGAAAAATGCAGCATATACATAAAAAATCGTATTGTCTGAGTAGTCCTTTGTTTCTAAAGTTCCCGTATGAAGAGGTACTAAAACAAAATTCATTAGTCTTGGTAAGACAGTTGCTAAACCATAAATAATAGTGTCTTTGAAGAACCTTTTAAGTGCGCCCAACTATAAAATTTTTATTCTCCTAAAATACGTTTTTATAGAATGTTGTGCAATGCAATGTACTATTGCTTTTGTAGAGGAGCACTTGGGTAAGGTATCGACTTCCTTTCAATGATGTTTTCAATCTTGTAGAATAGTGTTTTACCTTCTTTAATATAGCTTATAACACATTCATTTGGCTTCAACTCAAAAGGAATACTAATTTTTGGGTCCGGTAATTTGTTACCATATTCTGCATTAGGTTCATCACTCATTATTAATTCCTTATTCAGATTTGAGGAAGATAAAAATCTGCCTATAAATAAAGAGGGATTAGTGGGTTTGAACTCCAATTTTGAAGCTTTGCCTCTAAAATATACACTATCGAGTTGGACTGTTTTAGTTAAATTGTCTTCTATAGGTATAAAAATATTGGTGCCCGATCCGCCTCCTTTTATACCCGCAACCCAACTTTGGAAATAAACTTCACCAATATTAAAGGATGTCCGTTTTTCGAGTTTTTGTGCACTGGAACAATTTGTGAAGCCAGTTAAAACAATCGAAAATAAAATGATGTTTGTAATAATTTTCATAAGGAATATTTTATTTAAAGATATTAAATCAAAATCTATTCCATAAAAGAGCCTCAACAATGTTGAGGCTCTTTAGTTTTATATGTTAGGATTCGTTATTTAATGTATTTAGTTGCTCAATGCATCAGCTCCACCAACAATTTCTAAAATTTCATTCGTAATTGCCGCTTGTCGAGCTTTATTGTATGTTAATTTTAGCTGATCTCTAAGTTCTGTGGCATTATCAGTAGCTTTATGCATTGCGGTCATTCGTGCTCCATGTTCGCTGGCATAAGAGTCACGAATTGCCTTATACAATTGTGTCTTTAACGATTTAGGTATTAAAGTTTCAACTATTTCTATTTTGGTTGGTTCAAAAATATAATCAGTATTAATTTTAGTCGAATTCTCAACTGGAACAATTGGTAAGAATTGTTCGTTCATTATAATTTGAGTAGCTGCATTTTTAAATTTATTGTAAACCAACTCAATTTTATCAAAATCAGAATCAACAAATTTATCCATTAACATTTGCGCAATTTCCGAAGAATTTTCAAATGTCAAATCATCATAAACATCACTATGATTGCTAATTACCTTATATTTTTTTGATAAGGCATCGTTGGCTTTTTTACCGATAGTCAGGAAAGATACTTCTTGATTAGCATACTTTTCATCTGCCAACTTATAAGATTCCTTAATGATATTAGAATTAAAAGCCCCGCAAAGACCTCTGTTAGATGTAATTGAAACAATAAGCACTTTTTTAACTTCGCGTTGCACAGAGAAATTATTTCCAGAATCTGCATCTAAACTTGCACTTAAACTTTGTAAAAGTTCAGTTAGTTTATTAGCATAAGGACGCATGGCAGTGATGGCATCCTGTGCTTTCTTTAGTTTTGCAGCAGACACCATTTTCATGGCGCTGGTTATCTGCATAGTAGAAGAAACCGATGCTATTCTGTTGCGTATTTCTTTTAAATTTGCCATCCTTTTTTAGAATTAAGCATTATATCTTGCAGCCAGATCTTTAGCTACTTTTGTTAAAGTATCTGTAACCTCATCAGTAAGTTTTCCTGATTTTAATGTGCTTAATACATCTGCGTGCTTCCCTTTTAGGAATTCTAAATAATCACTTTCAAACTCTTTAATTTTGTCAACTGGTACATTTCTTAGTAAGTTCTTAGAGCCAGCATAAATTATTGCAATTTGATCCTCTACAGGATATGGGTCGTTTTGTGCCTGCTTTAAAATTTCAACATTTCTTCTGCCCTTTTCAATCACGTTTAATGTTGCTGCATCCAAGTCCGATCCAAACTTCGCAAATGCTTCTAACTCACGGAATTGGGCCTGATCTAATTTTAATGTTCCTGCTACTTTTTTCATAGATTTAATCTGAGCATTCCCACCAACACGAGATACCGAAATACCTACGTTAATAGCTGGACGAACTCCAGAGTTAAACAGATCTCCATCAAGAAAAATCTGTCCATCTGTAATAGAAATTACATTAGTAGGTATATATGCAGATACGTCACCAGCTTGTGTTTCAATAATTGGTAAAGCAGTTAAAGAACCTCCTCCTTTAACCAATGGTTTTAATACATCTGGAAGGTCGTTCATGTTTTTTGCAATAGTATCGTCATTAATTACTTTGGAAGCTCTTTCCAACAAGCGCGAGTGCAAGTAGAATACATCTCCAGGGTATGCTTCACGTCCTGGTGGACGACGTAATAATAGAGAAACCTCGCGATAGGCAACGGCCTGTTTAGATAAATCATCATAAATAATTAAAGCTGGTCGACCAGTGTCTCTAAAGTATTCTCCAATAGCAGCTCCGGCAAAAGGAGCATACACTTGCATTGGAGCTGGATCTGATGCATTGGCTGCTACGATAACAGTATAAGCTAAAGCACCTTTATCTTCTAATGTTTTAGCAATATTTGCAACTGTAGAAGCTTTCTGACCTATTGCTACATATACACAAAATACAGGTTCTCCTGCATCGTAAAACTCTTTTTGATTAATAATTGTATCGATACAAACAGTTGTTTTACCAGTTTGTCTATCTCCAATAACCAATTCACGCTGCCCACGTCCAATTGGAATCATCGCATCAATAGCTTTTATACCAGTTTGTAATGGCTCATCAACCGGTTGACGAAAAATAACCCCAGGAGCTTTACGCTCTAATGGTATCTCATACAATTTACCACCAATTGGACCTTTTCCATCGATCGGAGTCCCAAGTGTATCAACAACTCGTCCAACCAATTCCTTCTCCCACTTTTATTGAGGCAATTCTATTGGTCCTTTTTACTACTGCTCCCTCTTTAATAGCTTACTAGAATGTCCTAATAATACAACACCAACATTGTCTTCTTCCAGGTTTAGAACAATTCCTTCAAGCCCACCTTCGAACTCTACCAATTCTCCATATTCAACATTTGATAAACCATATACTCGAGCAATTCCATCACCTATAGTTAACACTGTTCCTACTTCATCTAAAGAAGCTCCTGCATCGAATCCTGAAAGTTGTTTTTTTAATATTGCTGATATTTCAGCTGGTTTTACTTCTGCCATTTTTTATGTGTTTATATAATCCAGACTTACTTAATTTAAAGTAAATTCTCTTTTTAATTTATTTAACTTATTTGCAACACTTGCATTATATTGTTTATCTCCAATTCTTAAAATAAATCCTCCAATAATGCTGTCATCAACAATATTCTCAAGATCTACTGATTTACTTGTTAATTTTTTTACTTTGGCCAAAACCTTAATCTCCAAATCATTTGTCATTGGTATCGCAGTAGTAACGATTGCTTTTTCTTTGCCAATAAGTTCATCATATAAGGAGTTATATTTAGTAACAATATCACCGAGAATATGAAGTCTTTTATTAGAAACCAAAAGATCAAAAAGACCAGAGCTCATCTTATTTATTTTGGGGAATATTTTATTCAGTGTGTCTTTTTTTAATTCAGCTTTTATAACAGCACTTTTTAGTAATAAATCCAAATCCTCATTTTCAGCAATAGTATTTGCAATTAACTTCATATCCTTATTTACAGCTTCTGCTGCTTTTTGATCTGATGCTAAACTTAAAACTGCTTTTGCGTAACGTATTGCTGCTCTTGTTCCTGCCATTTTTATTTAGTTAAGTTTTGCTTCTCCTAACATAGATTCAACTAATTTCACTTGTTTCCCTTTATTAGATAATTCCTCGCGCATGACTTTCTCAGCAATTTCAATTGAAAGATTTGCTACTTGAGATTTTAAATCTGCAATAGCCGCTTTCTTTTCCGTTTGAATTGAAGTTTGTGCCTGAGAAATCAGTTTATTAGCTTCTTGCTTAGCTTCATCTTTAGCCTCCTCGATCATTTTATTCTTAATATCTCTTGCTTCTTTTAACATAGTCTCCCTTTCTGCTCTCGCTTCATTTAATAGCTTTTGATTATCAGCCTGAAGGTTTTCCATTTCTCGTTTTGCGTTTTCTGCAGAATCTAATGCATTTTTTATTCCTTCTTCTCTCTCATTTACTGCATTAAGAATTGGTTTCCAAGCATATTTTCTTAATAAGAATAATAATGCAAGGAACAATACTGTTTGCCAAAAAAACAATCCTACTGAAAATTCTTCTAATAACTTTTCCATAATATTATAATAGTATTATTTCTACTTAATTTTTAAATAAGCAAAGTTGCAACCAACCGTTGCAACTTCACCTTTTAAGATTTTTAGCTTACTGCAAATAGAGCAGCAAAACCAATACCTTCAATTAACGCAGCTGCGATTAGCATAGCTGTTTGGATCTTTCCGTAAGATTCTGGTTGACGAGCGATAGCTTCCATAGCGGAACCACCAATTCTACCAATACCAATACCTACTCCAATTACTACTAAACCTGCACCTACCATTACTGGAATTTCCATAAATATGTATTTAAAAATTAAACATTCAAATTAATGTGCGTGCGCTTCTTCATGATGATCATGTTCTTCTGAAGCAAAACCAAAATAAAGAGCGGACAGCATTGTAAATATATATGCCTGTAGCAAAGCCACAAGTAACTCAATTAAAGAGATAGCAAAGGCCAGCCCAAATGATAAAGGACTCCCTAACCAACTCTTAAAAATGAACATTAGCCCTATTAAACTCATAAGCACTATATGACCCGCTTTAATATTGGCATACAAACGAATTAACAGGGCGAAAGGTTTAATAAAGATTCCTAATATTTCGATTGGAACTAAAATGACATATATTGGAAGTTTTCCCAACCATGGCATAGAGTCTCCTAATGGATCAAATATATGTTTCCAGTAGTCTTTTGTTCCGGTAAAATTCGTAATTAAAAATGTAATTAAAGCCAAGGCTACCGTAACAGAGATACTGCTCGTCACGTTAACTCCAAAAGGAGTTAAACCAAGCATATTAATAAACCATACAAAGAAAAATACGGTTAATAAATATGGCATATATTTCCGGTACTTTTTCTCCCCAATATTTGGAATGGCTATATCGTCCCGAATATACAGGACAATTGGCTCAAAGAAACGACCTGCTCCTTTTGCAATCCCGTTATTATTTGCATACGATTTTGCTAAACCTTTAAAAAGAAAGAACATTAGCAAACCAACTAAAAATATGACAGCTACATTTTTTGTAAAAGATACATCTAATGGCTTTACATTAGTTGGGTGATGTTCTTCATCATAATTTATAGTTCCGGCAGCATCTGTTTTGTAAATCTTATTGTGGTACTGTTTGTAGTAGTTATCTCCCACTTGAGCAACAGTCTCACCATGATGAAATTTTGAAGATGAAAACACTTTTAAGCCATTATCCCATAAAATTACCGGAAGTGGAGCACCTATATAAACATGGTCACCTTTGTTATTGGTATACGAAAAAAGGCTGAAATCGTATGAATCTTCCAAGTGATGCTGGATGTACTCCTTAATTTCGGTCTTTATATCACCCTTTTGAGATTCATCTTCCTTTGCAATAGAAACAAAGGATAATAAAAACATTAATAAGGTAATTGTTTTTACAGTTATTTTTTTATGCATATTCCTCCTGATAATAGTGGCCTAAAAATCGCTGCAAAGGTATGTTTTTAAATGAAAAACCAAAATATATTTTTTACTTTTTTTGCCTTATTTATTGGGGGTTTTGCTTGATGACTTGTATTCAATTTTGTTTAACCATCTTACAAGGCTGAATGTTTCTATTATGAGACATAAAAGGTATGGTATAAAAAAGGCGGAAAATTCCAGAGAAGAAACTTCTTCATCTAATTTGTAAAAGGGATAAAAGACGATAAAAAATATAATGAATTTTAAAAAGCTACCACCCAAAAATAAGAATCCTAATTGGCTTCCATATTTATCTTTCATTTTATATAAAAATCCGAAAATTCCTATCGCTAATACCAGGTTTATTAGATAAGCCGGCAATATCATATCATTAAATAAGGGTAGGTCTGAAAAATGAAGCACTGCTAAGTGAATACAAAAGGTAACGCTAAGTATTATAATAAGTTTGAAAGAAAAAACGGTAAACGTGTTCTTCATTTAATACTTAATGCTGTTAAGTTGCTTTACGACAACGTAGAGAGATACTGCCACTCCAAGTAAAGTGAATATAATGATATACAATTTCTCGCCTTCGTTATAATTTGAATCTAACCATTTGCCTAAGAGTACAAATAAATAGATTATGACTCCCATTTGTATAGCAATACCAGAGAGTATGCCAATTTGCTTAAGCTGATTTTTCGGTTTTTCTTTCACCAGAAAGTTCTTTTACCGCTCCTTTCATGGAACAAGTGGCGTTAAAGGTTGCACCAGGCTCAACAGCCAACTTACCTACTACCACTTCACCTTCAATAACAGCAGATGCTTTTAAGGTTAATGTGCCTGACAGAATAAGTTTGCCCGAAAAGGTTCCTTCAAAATCGGCATTAGTGCCTTCCAACGTACCATTTATAATTCCCGTTTTTCCAACTACTACTTTTCCAGGTGTTTTTAGATTACCTTCAACTGTGCCGTCTATTCTAAAAGGTCCATCGCTTATAACATCTCCTACCATTTTAGAATTATGAGATATAATATTCTGTTGTGATACAGAATCAATATTTCCTTTTCCTTTTTTGCTATCTGAATACATGATTGTTTGCTATTATTCTATTTTTAATTATTATTGTGATTCTAAGTATGATTCCAAATTCTTATGAATTTGAACAATTTCATAGTTTTTGGCTGAAATGGCAAAATGGTCCTTTGTAATTTTACTTTTGTTTTCTCCCAAAAATTCGACAAACCCTTTCGCTCCATCTATACTCCTTAGCCCATGAACTACTACAAAGGTAGTATTTTTGCTGTAAACATCTATAGATGAGGTTAAATCGTAAACCTCAACATCTTTAATAACTTCGTCCAGTATTTTTACAAATTCTTTGATCTCTTCTTTGGAATCCCTATTAAACTGGTAAATAACTTTGGCCCTATTTGAGGAATTATCATCTGTAAAATCTGTTGATGCCAATTTTGGTATAGCCTCCTGAATTAATCTTTCTGCTTGTTTTCCTTCCGGACTATTAGGATAATTTAATGCTATATAATTCAATGCTTCTTTATATGATTCGTAGCCCTTAAGCCTGCCAATTGCTGTTGCCTTTAAGAATTCAAACTTTGAAACGATTTTCTCTCCTTCAAAAATCTTAAGGTATTCATCACATTTAGAAATTACTTCTTCGTAATCCTGTGATTCGTGAATTGAATACAATGTTTCATAAAGCACTTCCGGACTGTTCTGATCTTTTTCTAATTGCAGATCTGGATTGTTTAAGATTGCTGCATATCGTGAATCTGGAAAATTTTCCAGGATGTCAGCTTTGACTATTTCGGCTTCTCCAGGTTTATTGAGCTCTAAATAGACTTTGTATAAATTATATTTTGCGGGAAGTATTAATCGTTCTTCAGGGTCACTATTTAGCAACTCTTTTAGTTTGTCTTTAGATAATTCAAATTCCTTGAATTTATCCTTATAGATCAAACCTAATTGGTAGTAAGCAAAATTTCTGTCTTTAACTAGACTATCTATCTCTTTTGGCTCTGCAGGAATTCGTGAAATATAAAAATCAGGGTCGTACTTAACCTCTTCCGATAATCGCTCCAATACTAACTCTTTTGACTGATCATCTTTACCAGAAGTGATGCCCGATTTGGACCATCTCCAATTATCTTTGTATTCTCTTTCACCCCAAATTTTAATAAATTCATTTTTGCCAAAAGCTACTGTTGTGGGATTATAAAAATAGAAACTTTGTGAAGTATTATTTCCTGTTTGGTTTCCTATTCCTAAATTATTGTTAGGATCCACTATTAATCCTGCATTCTGCTTTAAAGCCTCCCGTTCTTTTTTTGCTTTATCCTTTTCTTTCAGATCGGCAACCAAAGCTTCAAACATCATCAATCTGTCTTTCTCGGGCAGATTTACAAGATATATAATACTATCATTGCGCTTCGCAACATCTTCATAAAATATGACTTCTTCTAAATTATCTCGTTTTCGTTTTATAGCTCTATACAATTTTGAGTTCTTCTTTAAATTTAGCATGGTGCTATCAAAATAGGCTCCAGCCGACAGATATTGAGAGTTGTCGAAATTTAAATCTCCAAGACGTTGATAATTAATAGCTTTCAAATATTTATCGACAGAATTAGTTCTTAAAGATTTGTTGTAATATGACACGGCAACACTATCCGATTCATTTTCATTGTGATATTCTCCAATTTGATAGTAGATCTTATCTAAATATGGTTTGTTTTCTCGGTTTTCTTCAAGTTCGGATAAATACTCCATGAATTCCAATTTATTTCCATTCTCTAAATCGAAATTTTTGACCTTTTCTAAATGAGCAGCTATGTAATAAATTCTTGGTGTTTTTCTATGTAATTCGATAACCTCCTCAAATGCTAAATTTGCACTATCCTTTTCTTCAAGTTTATTATAAAGTTGACCTTTAATGAAGTTATAACGTCCTTTTTCTTCATTTTTTCTTGTGAATTCTGAAGCAATCTTCATTTGTATTAATGCGCTATCTATATGCTTTAAATTAAGATATGCTTGTGCCAGCATAGATGTTGCATCTGCCAAATCCTGGTTGTTTAATTCTTCCTGTTCTAAAAGGCGCTTTAAATTCTCTATTGCTAATTCATCACTCTCCAAACGAATATTTGTTTTTTCTCTCCAAATCTTTGCCTGATTGATTTTATCGCTTGCCGGATATTTATACAAAATATAGTTGAAGGCTTCTAAGGCCGGAATAAATCTTTGATCGAAATATCGAGCTTTTCCTAATAACAAATATGCCTCGTCCATTTGGGGATTATTCTCTTTTCCCTCAATATTCATTGCATGTTTTTGGATAGCCTTAACTGCTTTTTCTTCAGCTCTTTCAAAATTTGGGTTTTTAGATTGTCCCGGAAGGAAAACATCTTCACTAATTTGCATGCGTTCAATTGGAAGGATTTCCCAATAGTTATCTTGATAGGATTCATTTAGACTAGTTACACCATCATTTAAAGCATTGTAACCATTATAAAGCGCATTATACTCTGCCGTAACTGCATGAAAGTTTCTGCTTACAAAACTGTTTTTTTTGCGTGAACAGCTACTTAAAAAAAGAGTGAGGACAACAAATATTGTTGTTATTTTGAGAAATGCCTTCAAATTATACTTAATTAAGTGTAACCATAACAGATTAACCCTGTTATTATTATACTAAAGGGTAAAAATAAGCATCTTTTTTAATTGTTCCATTAAAACGCTAATGTTTTACTGATGCAACTCACTTGAGAAATATTCTTCAAGTTCTTTAAGTGTCTCCTTATTGGTTTTTAGATCTTTAATTACTTCACCTTTTTCTAACACAACAATGCGTTCACAAACATCTGTGACATGCATTAGATCATGGCTGGAAATTAAAATGGTGATCTCCTTTTCTTCCGCCAGATTCTTTATTATTTGCTTTAAACGAATTTGAGTAGTTGGATCTAAATTAGCAAATGGTTCGTCTAAGATTATAACTTCCGGATTTCCAATTAATGAAGCGACAATTCCTACTTTTTTCTGATTTCCTTTACTCAAGTCTCTTAAATACTTTTTCTTACTTAAGATCTCATCATGGAAAAAGTCCTTGAATTGCGAAATTAAATCATCTACATCGGCTTTATTCTGGTTTCTAAGATCTCCAATAAAATAGAAATATTCTTCTGGAGTTAAGTAACCAATCAAATAGCTTTCATCTATAAATGATGAAGTGAATGGTTTCCAGTCTTCAGAATTACTAATTACTATTTCATTGTTAGTTGCCTGTCCTGTTGTTGGTTGAATTAAGTCTAATAGTAAACTAAAAAAAGTTGTTTTACCTGCGCCATTATTACCAACCAATCCAAAGCTTTGACCCTTTGGAATCTTCATTTCATCAATTTTTAAAACTGTGTTTGCTCCGTATTTTTTTGTAAGGCTTGTTGCTGTTATCATATTTCTCAATTAATTATCTTGGCTAAAAGCATCAATCATTTTATATTTTGATGCTAAATATTTTGTTGTTATTAAATTCATTATTTTTTGATGGAATGCTATTCCGAGTAACCCACAGACCATTAAAGAAGCAATTCCTGCTTCAAAATTAATTAGCAAATAAAATACAACGAATATAGCTACAGGTAATAGCATTAAAGGAATACCAAGCAGCCATTGTACTGCTCCAGTTCCCTGATAGTTGAAAGCTGCTCGTTGACTTAAGTCTATTTTTTTTCTATTATAGGATCCTGCGAATAAAATGACATGAGAATTTACGCCCACATTATAAATGGCTGCAGCAAAATGAGCTAATAAAATTTTCCATCCGAAATAAACATAAGGAATACTCAGGACAAACATTATGATGACGCTCATGATCATGAGTACAAACTTTGATCTTAAGTACTGCTCATATTTTATATTCTGACTCATGAGCATTTTGTAGTAACCACTATCCCAGGCCGGGATGAACTGACCAAAATTGATCAGAAATATTCCAGTTACAAATATGCCGATAAAACCATATATCCACACTAAGTCTCTATACATGGGTTGAGGATAGAAAAACAGACCATAAAGTAAACCGATAACCAAAATAAAAATAGAAGATCGAGGTCTTTTATTTCGCCAAAGAAGTTTTAAATCCAGTTGCATAAACGGCGCAATATCTCCAAATCTTTTGGTCCAAGCCAGATCGGATGTTTTAACTTCCTGATTTTTTGTTTTAAGTGAATTGTCCAAATAAAGTTTCTTTCTTAGAATCTTAAAATTATAGATATACAAAACAGACAAAATTGCCAATGGAATTACTATAAGAAGTGGATTTTCAGTAACGCTAACAAAGAAATTAGATATTAAGGTAGAAAATGAAATGATATTAAAATAATTAAGCCCAAACAGTATAGCAGTCAATGCAATTAAAGGCAGAAATGATAGTTCTGTTTCTGCAGATAAACTTTCAATAATAAAATTTAAAAAATTTATTATTAATGTCACTACAATCATAAGTACAACCCAAGTTATGACTTTCGATGGTTCATAATCGTTAGCCACTAACATAAACCCAAAAGGTATTATAGCAAACAGTGGTAAAAAATTAAAAAAGGACAACGCCGATTTACCCAATACGAAATGTACCATTTTACTTTTTTTAATTGGCAAAGTCAGAAGTGCCTTGACGCTCATTACTGGTAATTTCTGAAGGAAAAAGCGCATCATAAGATCTGCTAAAATCCAATAAAATAAAACTCCATTAAGAATAAGAAAAGGATCCTCAGTAGGGAAGGTTTTTTTAAGTATAGCGTATAGGGCGAAACCCAAAATTAAAAAAGTTGCCATAAAATAAAGCGCTAAAAAGCCCATTAATATCTTTATCGCTATACTCTTACCAAAACTTGCCGACCTGAATAGTGATTTCCACTCAAGATTAATAAAATGCTTTATCATGAATTTTCGTAATGTTTTTTAATTGGTAATATTAACACACATTTTGTTACAAACAAAACTTAATTAACAAGTATGTTTCATACTTTTGTACAAAATTTTTTAAATGTCTCAATTTTATAAACTAAGCGTCAAAGATATACAAAGAGAAACAGATAAATGTGTTACAATAAGCTTTGATGTCCCAGATAAGCTAAAAGATACATTCAAGTATAAAGCCGGCCAGTACCTTACATTAAGAACCTTAATAAATGATGAAGAAGTCAGAAGAGATTACTCAATTTGTTCTGCACCAAAAAATGACGAACTGAAGGTTGCTGTGAAAGAAGTTGATAGCGGAATATTTTCCAAATTTGCCAACCGTGTCTTAAAGCCAAATGATGTTTTAGAAGTTGCTCCGCCTAATGGTCGATTTATTTTTGAACCGAATACAGAAAAGATTCGGACAGTAGTTGCTTTTGCAGCAGGAAGTGGAATTACGCCTATTATGAGTATTGCAAAAACTATTCTTACCCAAGAACCCAAGAGTATTTTTGTTTTAATCTATGGTAATAAAACCCCAAAAGATACTATTTTTTTTAAAGAGATTCTGGACCTTCACCACGAATATTTGGACAACTTTAATCTTCAGCTTGTTTTTAGTCAGTCTGATGAAGACAATGCTCTGTTTGGTAGAATTGAAAAAAGTACAGTAAATTTTATTCTTAAAAATAAATACAAACACATAAATATAGATTCCTTTTATATCTGTGGTCCGGAACAAATGATAAATACTGTTCGGGATGTTCTATTGGAAAATGGTGTGAAAAAAGAAACCATTCACTATGAATTGTTTACCACATCAAAATCAGAGAATGAATCAATTTCTGATGAATCATTGTCCAATGATGAAACTACAGTTACAGTATTGGTGGATGATGAAGAAACTACTTTTAAAATGTCCAGAAAAAAATCTGTTTTAGAAGCTGCTTTAGCTGAAAAAATAGATGCACCTTATTCTTGTCAAGGTGGAATTTGCAGCAGTTGTGTTGCCCGCTTAAAAGAAGGTAAGGTTAAGATGAGACAAAATAATATTCTTACTGATAGTGAAGTTGCAGAAGGTTTAGTTTTAACCTGTCAAGCGCATCCAATAACATCTAAAATTGTTGTGGATTATGATGATGTATAGATTGTGCTATTTAACCTTCAAATTAACTATATTTTTGTATTTTATCTATATAAGTTAATTTTTGTCGATGAAATTCTCCTTTAATCGAATAAAGATAACATGGTTTAAGTAAAATATTGTAAGTATATACAAACCCAATATCTTAGTAAAAGATTTAGCGTTATTTAGATTTTGGGATATCTATTTTAAATTAATGCGATTAATCTAACCCTACTCTTTTGAGTAGGGTTTTTTTATGATTGATTCAATTTTTTTTACCACACTTTTATAATCAATGCTTCCCATAACTTTTTCGTAACCTTTTGGATATTTATTGCCGTAAACAGACGTTGGTATTTTAGGATATTTGCTTCTATCGCTTAATAAAGCATTCTCGGCTTTCTGATTGTAAGGATAAAATCCGGCGTATGGATGTGTTACGCCCCAAAGCGTTATAACCTCAACTCCATACATTGCTGCGATGTGGGCATTCCCGGAATCCATTGATACCATTAAATTTAGATTATGAATAAGTTTCAATTCGTCATTAAAAGATAATTTCCCTGCAATATTTATAACATTTTCATATTGCGCCTCAATACCATTTAAAATTTTAATTTCTTTCTTTCCACCACCAAAAAGTAACATGGTGAAATTATTTTTTTTGTTGAGATCATTTATAACTTTCTCCAGTAATTCCATTGGATATTCTTTTGATGGATACTGAGCAAAAGGTGCAATACCAATAAGAGGTTTCTTGGAATCATTTATAATTTTAATTATGGAAGTATTCAATTTAGGCTTGTTGGGAAAAGATGGATTATCAATATTTAATTCAAATCCTAATTTTTTAAACACATCTGCATATCGTTGATGAGTACTTTTAAGCTGTTTGAAAATTTTTCCCGAAATCAAAGATTTCTTTTCCGCTCTGCCTTTATCAATTTGAACAAACGTCTTTCCTACTAAAAACATTTTCAAAATTCTTGTTCGTAATACATTGTGCAAATCTGCAATAGCATCAAAATCTAATTTTCTTAATTGTTCTGATAATTTAAACAGCCCATTAATGCCTTTATGTTCTGCATTAAAATGTGCAGTTAATCACAGTAGTGTTCTTTAATGCTTATCAAAAAAAGGAGCAAAAAATGGTCTGGTTAAAACAGTTATTTTAACTTTTGGATTCTGGTCAACAAATGCTCTTAAAACAGGAACAATCATAGCAACATCTCCCATTGCAGAAAAACGAATTACGAGAATATGTTTTGGTGTTTTAGACATCTAAAATTTTGAAAGATAAGATCCTGAAACAAGTTCAGGATAGACTAAAGTTATTTTTGAGAACGAAGAACAGGATTCAGTTCATCGTCATTATACATTTTCATTTGCTTGTAAACTTTCATGTATTTATCTCCATTTTCAATATCATTTAAAAGAGTATCAATTGCTGTTGATAAATCTACACGTTGTTCTAATAAAATATCTAATTTTTTTTGACAAGCAGCTCTATGAGTTTCTGAAGCATCTGTTCTCGATTGCTTCTTCATTCATATGGTAAATTTTTAATGCTAAAATAGACAATCTATCAACTCCCCAAGCTGGACTTTCAGTATTTATTGTTGCATTTGTTTTTGAGTTACATCTTTATATTTGTTCAAGAAAATAACTGTCAATATATTCAACCATATCTGTTCTGTCTTGGTTAGATGCATCAATTTGACGTTTTAATGTTAAGGCTGCAACAGGATCAATTTGTGGATCACGAATAATATCTTCATAATGCCATTGTACAGTATCAATCCAACATTTTCTGTATAATAAATGTTCTAATAAATCGGACTTTTCATTATATGGATTTTTAAATGGTTGATCAACCGTATTTATAATGTGATATTTTTCTATCACGTCTTGAAAAATTGCATTTGCTTTTTTTGTAAACATATCTTTAATATTAAAGTGCAAAGATAGTTCATAATTAATTAACTTTACTACTCAAATACAGTTTAAATCCTATGAAAATTCATAATCTTTCTTAAAAAAATTCGTTATTAAATACCTTTATTTCTGAAATTAGAGATAGTGGCCATACAAAAAGACAGTATGCGATTTAGAAGAAATATTGAACGTATTGGAGAAATTTTAGGTTATGAATTGAGTAAATCATTAAATTTTAAATCCAAGGTTATACAAACTCCATTTGGTGAATGTGTAATGAATTTACCTGATAATAAATTGGTACTTTGTTCTATTTTAAGAGCTGGTGTTCCGTTACATAATGGTTTATTAAATTATTTTGATAATGCCGAAAATGCTTTTATTTCAGCTTACAGACATCATAAAAAGAAAACCCTGAAATTTTGAAATTAGTTGTTGAATATTTAGCATGTCCAAGTTTAGAAAATAAAACTTTAATACTTGCAGACCCAATGTTAGCAACAGGACAATCTTTAGTGTCAACTTATGAAGCTTTAAAACCTTTTGGAAACCCAAAAGAAATTCATTTAGTTAGTGTTATTGGTGCTAAAAAAGGTGTTGAATATGTGAATAACTATTTTCCTAAAGAAACGAATTTGTGGATTGCTGCAATTGATGAAAAACTAAATAATAAAGGCTATATTGTTCCTGGACTAGGTGATGCAGGAGATTTAGCATTTGGAGCTAAATTACAGAAATAATATAACTAAAGGAGCTAACACTAAAGTAGCTATAAAAACATCTTTAAACCATTTTTCTTTTATAGTCTCAATATAATTTGAAGTAATTATTGCAAGAGGTGCAAAGATAAAAACAAATTCTCCACTTGTTCTATTAGTCTGAAAAAACAACTACTGCAATAGCTATAATAAGTGTAGCCACAATTATTTTATGAGGAGGTTTAAAAACTTTCAGTTTGCTTTTTATCACTCTTATATAAAATATAGTTGACCATAATACTAAAAGATAGAATTATAGTTATGGAAGCAATTATAGTGGATTGAGTTGTAATTATTCAAATCAAAATTGAAATTTGGTAAATGACTATACAACGATTCTAAATTATTATATACAACAAGGTTATAGCATATACTTAACAATAGAACTGTTAATATTCCAGTAAATGGAATAATCCAATCTTTAATTTTATTATCAGAATACAAGAAAAGTGCAATAAAAATTAGCACAAAAAATAGAATAGCCCAAAAATAAAAAATGTGGCAATTCCAATCCAAAAGAAGCATCAAATAATTTTTTCTTTATATTCTTTTGAGTGCGCAAACTAATAATTCTTCTTAATGCAAATAGAATAAAAAAATTAGATAATAAGATTTAAAGCTTAATAATGTTATTGGAAGAAGTGCCAAAAATAAACTAAACAATAAAATATGATAACTGCTCTGATTCAGTAAGTTTGTTTTTAACCACTATAAAATTCAATAAGAAAATAGAAAATATACTAATTAATAAAAGAACTAATCTTTCAACTAAAAATAATATTGAAAACGCATCATTTACTTCTTTAATGTTTACAAATACAAATGCCAAAAATGTTATGATAATAACAATAACAAAATTTATTGGTTTAGATTTATTAAAAATACTTGTAATCATTAACTGTTTTTGTATTTTTGCTGTGTAAATATAAGATATATTAACAATGAAAGATTTCTTTTACGCTATTCAAGATTTATTTGTAAATTATTTGTTTCGACCATTTGATGCTTAGAGCTTAGAATTAGATAATTGGTGGTTGTCAAATATAGTGTCCTGGATTTTAGCCATTATTGGTTTTGTTGCATTTGTTTATTGGATGCTTCAATTAAGAAAATTCGATAAGGAAGAAGATAAAAGTATTACTTCACATTCTTATCTATAAGTCGAATCCAATATCCTTTCGATAATTCATCTTATCAAATTGTAGTTTATCAATACTTTGATAAGATTTTTTTATGGCTTCTTCGTACGTTTTTCCATAACTGGTCATAGCCATAACACGTCCTCCAGAAGTAACAACTTTACCATTTTCCAATTTTGCTCCTGCATGAAAAGGAATAGAATCTACTATGCTTTGCAACCCTGTTATTTCCTTTCCTTTTTCATAAGCTTCAGGATAACCTCCAGAAACCAACATTACTGTTGTTGCTGCTCGATCATCAATTTCTAAATCAATAGTATCTAATGTTTCTTCAGCCATTGCTTTAAGAATCTCAACAAAATCATTTTTTAAACGTGGTAATACAACTTCGGTTTCAGGGTCTCCCATTCTAACATTGTATTCAATAACTTTTGGATCGTCTCCTACTTTAATTAACCCAATAAATATGAATCCTTTATAAGGTAAATTATCTTTTTGAAGACCAAGAATTGTTGGTTTTACAATTCTTTCTTCAATTTTTTCTAAAAACTCTTTGTCAGCAAATGGCACTGGAGAAATGGCTCCCATTCCACCTGTATTTAAACCTGTATCACCTTCGCCAATACGTTTATAATCTTTTGCTGTTGGTAAGATTTTATAATTTTTACCATCTGATAATACAAAACAACTTAATTCAATTCCATCTAAAAACTCTTCAATTACCACCTTCGAACTTGCTTCACCAAATTTTGAATCGACTAACATGTTTCTTAATTCTGCCTTGGCTTCATCTAAATCATTTATTATCAATACACCTTTACCTGCTGCTAAGCCATCAGCCTTTAAAACATATGGTGGTTTTAAGTTTCTAAAAATTCATATCCTACTTCAACCTCTTTCTTAGAAAAGCTCTTATATGCTGCCGTAGGAATGTTGTGTCTGTACAAAAATTCTTTAGCAAATTCTTTACTCCCTTCTAATTGTGCAGCTGCTTTTTGTGGTCCAATTACATGAATTTGGCATAAATCTTTATCATTCAGAAAAAAATCATGAATTCCTTCCACAAGAGGATCTTCAGGACCAACTACCACCAAGTCAATATTATTAGAAAGTGCTATTTTTTTTACCGCATCAAAATCTAAAATGTTAACCGGAATGTTTTCAGCAATGTTGGCAGTTCCTGAATTTCCTGGAGCAACAAATAATTTTTCACATAATGAACTTTGAGAAATTTTCCATGCAAAAGTATGTTCCCTTCCTCCAGAACCAAGAACTAAAATATTCATTGTTTTTTGTTTGAGGCAAAAATAATTGCTTTTACGTTTAAAAAATAATTAATTTACAAAAACATACACAGATTCAACTTGAAGTTATTTGATCTTACTTTACAACTTAATGGATTTCCAATTAAAAAAGCTCGATCGGTTTTGGAGTCTATTATGTCTATAGAAGAATCTGACTTTGATAATTATGTTAATTCAAAAAAGAGTGAGATTGTTCAGTTTCATTTAGAGAATAATTCATTTTATAAATTTTTTGGTAAAGACATAAATTTAAATGATTGGAATTCTGTTCCAGTAATGACAAAACAAGATTTACAAATTCCTTTAGACAAAAGACTATCAAAAGGATATGATTCCAAAAATGTTTATGTAAACAAAACATCTGGTTCTTCTGGTGATCCTTTTATTTTTGCAAAAGATAAATTTTGTCATGCCTTAACCTGGGCAGAAATACAGAACAGATTTGGATGGTATGGCATTGATTTCAATTCAAGTATGCAAGCACGTTTTTATGGTATTCCTTTAGATAAAAAAGGATATTATAAAGAACGTTTTAAAGATGTTTTTAGTCGCCGATTTCGATTTTCCGTTTTCGATCTAAGTGATAATGCTTTTGAGCAACACTTAATAAAATTTAAATCAACAAAATTTGAATTTATAAATGGATATACAAGTCCAATTGTTCAATTTGCCAAATTTTTAAAAAATGAAAGTATTATTCTTAATACTATTTGTCCAACACTAAAAGTCTGTATTGTTACTTCCGAAATCTTGTTTGAAAATGATAAGGAATTGATGGAAACTCAATTTGGTGTTCCTGTAATTAACGAATATGGTGCTTCTGAATTAGATCTGATTGCATTTCAAAACCTCGATGATGAATTGCAAATTAATAGTGAAACTTTATTTGTTGAAATATTAGATGATACCTAATAAGCCTTTACCAAATGGTGAAGAAGGTCGAATAATTATTACTTCATTTTACAACAAGGCGCATCCTTTTATTAGATATGATATTGGAGATATTGGTGTATTATCTAAAAGCAGTACTGTTAAAAAACCTATTTTAAAGACATTGATTGGAAGAACAAATGATATTGCCATTTTACCAAGTGGTAAAAAAGCAGCTGGATTAACTTTTTACTACATCACCAAAAGTATCATTGAAGACGACGGAAATGTAAAAGAATTTGTCATTGAGCAAATAACGAAATCTGATTTTAAAATTAAGTATGTTAGTGCCAAAGTACTCTCAGAAAATAAAATGGATGAAATAAAACGTGAGATGGAAAAGTATTTGGAAGCAGGATTACACATCAGTTTTGAACGTCACAAAGAACTAACCAGATCAAAAAGTGGAAAACTCAAGCAATTCAGTTCTTTGGTAAATTAGAAATTTGTCTTGGTTTAATTAAAAAGTGTTCATATATAAACAACAGGAAATAACCTATAGATTTTATCATGGAAAATCCCAATCCTTCATTATAAACCTGAAAATTGTATTTTATTAAATTAAACTTGTTTGAAGACATCGAATTTTTTCTGACCCTATAAAATGCCAAACTCTCTTGTATTCCAACAGCAGGTTTATTGGACTTCTTTATAGCATCCAGCCATAATAACCAATCTTGTCTTTTTCTCAATTTTGTTGATTGAATTTTACCAAGAGTTTTACAATTATAAATTCCTGTTAAATTACCAAGATAATTACTTCTTAATAATTTTTTATAGGTTAATTCAGGCAAAGCTTTTACCTTTTTGTATAGCTTATTTCCTTCCTCATCTATAAGATCATAACTGGAAAAGCATACATCTACATTATTTTTAAGCATAAAGTTAATTTGAACTTCCAATTTATTAGGAATCCAGAGATCATCTGCATCCAAAAAAGCAATAAAATCCCCTTTTGCGGCATTTATTCCTTTATTTCTGGAAACTCCGGCTCCTTGATTTGTATTATTTTGAATTAATGAAATTTTTGAATGCTTAGAAATATAATCTTTTATTAAATTAACTGTATTGTCTGTTGATGCATCATCAATTAATATAAGTTCCCAGTTTTTATAGGACTGATCCAAAATACTATCAATAGTTTGCTCTAAAAAATCCTGAGAATTAAAAGTTGGCGTGATAATAGAAACAAGTGGTTCCAATAGTTATGTAATTAATATGCTTTTTCTTCGCCTTTAAAAGTATTGAAAATAGTTTGAAAAATTATTTTTAGGTCTAATAATAAAGACCAGTTTTCAATATAAAAAATATCAAACTTAATTCTATTAATAATATCTTTATCACTTTTTACTTCACCTCTAAACCCTTTAATTTGAGCTAATCCTGTAATTCCTGGTTTTACACTATGTCTATAGGTGAATTTATATTTGTCAATTTTTTTAGAATACTCTGAAGTATAAGAAATCATATGTGGTCTTGGCCCAACAACAGACATGTTTCCTAAAAAAGCATTTATAAATTGAGGTAATTCATCAATACTCGTTCTTCTAATAAATTTTCCGATTTTAGTAACTCTGTCATCGTTTTCTTTAACATGGTCAGCGTCATTTGCTAAATGATTGCTTAAAGATCTAAATTTATAACAAGTAAATTCCTTATAATTTAAACCATGTCTTGTATGCTTAAAGAAAACAGGACCTTTAGATTCTATTTTGATTAAAATTCCCAAAACTGGCACTAACCATGAAAGCACACATACAATTACAAATAATGAAAAAACAATGTCAAAAGTGCGTTTAATAACTTGATTAACCTCATTGTTTAAAGCCACTTCTCTTAAAGACAATACTGGAGTATAATTGTAATATTCAGTAAATAAGCTTTTTGTGAAATTATCTTTGCTGTTTGGAATGAATTTGATATTGGTTTTATTAAGACTGGAATATTTAACAAATTGATTAATTTGATTCTCTGTCATTTCATCTATTGAACAATAAATTTCATCAACCTCTTTATGAGATTTAATAAACTTAAGTTTTTCATCAATATTATTTTTAATCTTTTTACCAATAATCTTGTATCCAAGTTCTTTTCTTAAAGTAAACAATTTTCTTAATTCCTCTGCGCCAACACCATTTCCTACAATTACAACATTTCTTAAATTCCCTCTAAAATAAAGTCTGAATTGTTTTAACATATAGTAACTCAATAATTTAAAGAAAGATATTATCAAAAAACAGAAAGCTAAATATTTTATTGTTACAAATGCGCTTATATCAACACTTCTAAAAAATCCGATAAAAGCAAATACTATTATAAAGAAAACCAAAAATTGTTTTATAATTAAAGAAATAATTTGGATTGATGCTGTGTATCTATAAATTTTATAAAAGTTTATTAAAGTAGTCGAAACCAACCATAAAACTGTAATATAAACTGAGAATACAAGTTGTTTATTGTTTAGATTTGGAGCAGAATAGCTAATTAAGTTTTTGTCTAAAAGGTTAAAAAATAAAAGTGATAAATAATTAATTGTAGCTATATCAATGATAACTAATATAGGTCTTATCAACCATGAATATCTACCTCTAATATAATTCACAATTATTTTCTTATATAGTTTGAGAAATCTTTATGTTCTCTTTTATAAAGTTTCTCTTTAGGTAAGTCTTTTAAAATATTCAAAAGTTTTTTTCATTCCTTCTTCTCTACCAACTTTTGGTTCCCAATTTAATAATTTCTTGGCAAGAGCTATATCTGGCTGCCTTTGCATTGGGTCATCTACGGGTAAATCTTTAAAAATAATTTTTTGATCGGTATTCGTTAATTTAATTATCTCTTTAGCAAAATCCAATATAGTAATTTCATGAGGATTTCCTATGTTAACTGGATATGAATATTCACTAAAGAGTAATCTGTAAATTCCTTCAACTTGATCATCTACATAACAAAAAGATCTAGTTTGAGAACCATCTCCAAATACAGTTAAATCTTCTCCTCTAAGTGCTTGTCCCATAAATGCAGGAATAACTCGACCATCATTTAATCGCATTCGTGGTCCATACGTATTAAAAATTCTTACAATTCTTGTTTCTAATCCATGAAATCTATGATAAGCCATAGTAATGGATTCCTGAAATCGTTTGGCCTCATCATATACTCCTCTTGGCCCAATGGTGTTTACGTTTCCATAATAATCTTCGTTTTGTGGATGCACTAATGGATCTCCATAAACTTCTGATGTAGATGCAATTAAAATTCTGGCATTTTTAGCTTTTGCCAATCCTAATAAATTATGAGTCCCTAGTGATCCAACCTTTAAGGTTTGTATTGGGATTTTTAAGATAATCTATAGGACTTGCTGGTGAAGCAAAATGGAAAATATAGTCTAAGATTTCCTTCAATCTTAATAAACTCTGTAACATCATGGTCAATAAAAGTGAAATTTTCGATTTTGATATAAATGCGAGATGTTTTCTTCGCTCTCCAGTAATGAAATTATCCATTCCGATAACATGAAACCCTTCTTTTATAAAACGATCACATAAATGCGAACCTAAAAAACCTGCTGCTCCAGTAATTAAAACCCTTTCTTCATTTAGTTAACTTGTTTTCTTCCAATTGAACTATAATAAAACCCTTCTTTTTCCATATCGTTTAATTCATAAAGATTTCTCCCATCAAAAATTACTGGTTTGTTAAGTAGTTCTTTTAATTTTTTAAAATCTGGAGTTCTAAAAATACTCCACTCGGTACTTATAATTAAAGCATCGGCATCTTTTGTAGCTTCATACATCCCTGTTGCGTAATTTAAAGCATCTCCAAATTTTCTTTTAACATTACTCATAGCCTCAGGATCAAATACATTTAAAGTTGCTCCTTTTTTCAGAAGATCTTCAATCATATACAATGCTGGTGCTTCTCTGATATCATCAGTTTCTGGCTTAAATGCTAAACCCCAAATTGCGATAGTTTTATTTTTTAATTCATTGCTGAAATACGATTCTATTCGTGGTACTAAAACTCTTTTTTGCTCGTCGTTAACTTTTATGACTGCTTTGAGAATATCAAAACTATAATCATTCTCAGTTCCTGACTTGTGAAGCGCTTTTACATCTTTTGGAAAGCACGATCCTCCATAACCAATTCCGGGAAACAAAAATCGTTTACCTATTCGTGAATCTGTTCCCATTCCTGCCCTAACTTTATCAACATCTGCTCCAACTTTTTCGCAGAAATTAGCTATTTCATTCATAAAAGTAATTTTGGTAGCTAAAAAAGAATTTGAAGCATATTTTGTAAGTTCCGCACTTCTTTCATCCATCACGATAATTGGGTTACCAGATCTCACATAAGGCTTATAAAGTTTCTTCATAATACCAATTGCCTTTTCTGAACTCGAACCAATGACAATACGTTCTGGCTTTAAAAAATCATCAACAGCAAAGCCCTCTCGTAAAAACTCTGGATTTGAAACTACATCAAAATCTGTCGTCGTTTCATTAGATATTACCTCAAAAACTTTATCTGCCGTTCCAACTGGAACCGTACTTTTGTCAACAATAACTTTATAATTTGTCAGTAGTTTCCCTATGCTTTTTGCTACTCCCAATACAAACGATAAATCTGCTGAACCATCTTCATCCTCAGGGGTTGGTAAAGCAAGGAAAATAACATCTCCATGATTTAAACCAGCTTCTAAGGATGTTGAAAAATTAAGTCTTCCTGCATTTATGTTTCTTTTAAATAAAACATCTAAATGAGGTTCATAAATAGGAACTTTGCCATCCTTCATGGAGTTAACCTTCTCTAAATCAATATCGATACAAAGAACATCATTTCCTGTTTCTGCTAAACATGTTCCCGTAACTAATCCTACATAACCTGTTCCTATAACCGATATTTTCATAATATATTATTTGTTTTAAACCACAAATATAATACTATGAAATCCCTTAACT
>CAVYHG010000015.1:0-73276 GCA_963768245.1 uncultured Flavobacteriaceae bacterium | reverse complement strand
GAAGCCAACAATGAAGTGCAAGTAGCTAAAGCAAATTTCAATACAGCTACAGAAGTTAATTTCTCCGAATTATGTAATGCTTATAAATTGGCGTTACAAAATAAAGCAATTGCTTGCGGTGATGATGGGTCTGTTCAGGATATAATAGATAGTTTAGGAAACTGCAGTTTTACAAACTAAATCCGAATAATATAAAACAAAAAGAGCCACAAATTTTTTGGCTCTTTTAATTAAGTTAGACTCACTTACTTATTCTTCCAGACCCTGTTACTTTAGTGTCCTCAATATCCGGATTACCTTGGTATTTTATATCACCGGAACCAGTTACTCTGGCCTTCAACATTTTATTGCTAACTACTTTTAAATCTCCTGATCCGGTTACATAGGCTTCAGTGTTATCTGCATTTAATTCAAACCCATGAAAATCTCCAGAACCTGTCACTTTAGTTTCCAAATTATTAGTATCTCCGGCAATTTTAACATCTCCAGAACCTGTTATTGAGCTAAGTAGGGTATTCGTTTTTACTTTTAGATTAATATCTCCAGATCCAGAAAGATCAACTTTCAATTCATCAGTATCGATTGTATCGCTATTCCAAATATCTCCAGAACCTGACAAGGATATATTTTCAATATCTTGAAATGGTATAGTTATTTTTATTCCTTTTTTCCAGCTTGTTTTCAAGTTTACACCTTTTTCAACTTTAACAATCAAAGCACCATTTTTAACTTCAGTTACTATGTAATCCAATAGGTTTTCTTCACCTTCAATTGTTATGTTACCTTCTTTGCCTTGTACTAATTCAAAATCCATAAATCCGGCACATTTGATTGCAGCATAGTCCTCTGTAGTTCTTGTTATTTTTGTAACTTTTCCGTTTCCTTTAACAGAATTCTTCCACCAATTTTGTGCGCTAAGCGATGTTGTCAAGATTAATGCAATAACCAATAATAATTTAGAGTTGAATTTTTTCATGTTGTATATGTTTTGAGCTAATTAATTGTTATAAAAGGTAACACTACCATAGTCTGATGAAATTCTAATCAAATTTCCACTATTTTGTTTACCATGATATCCAAGATAATATTTATCACCAGATTCTATTTGTTTTTTGTTGTATTGGAGATCAGTATCATCATTAAGTGATCCGTACTCGAGGTCAATTTCAAAGTCAAAACTATATGCTGGATCTATTCCTATTTTAATACCAACATAATCCGAATTTATATCAACATTTCCAGCACTGGCATGTAATTTATCAATTTTAAGGGATCCATAATCTGCTTTAATTGAAATGTTTTTATAAACATCACCAATTCTTGTTGTTAAATAATCACCATTACCATCTACATTATTTACTTTTTCAATAGTAATTCATCCATAATCACAACTGTAAGTTATGTTTTCGGCAACTTCAACTTTAGATTTTGTATAATCTGCAGAAATATCCAAGATCTTTAGTTTTTGACACTGTATAACCACTATAGTCTGCATTGATTTTTCCACTTTTTATGTATTCAAAATAACTGTTATTCGTATAATCAAAGCTAATAGAATTATTGTCCGCCATTAATTCTTTAGTAGTTATTTTTCCGTAATCGCAACTAATTTTAGCACGCCTTCTAATTTGTCTAAATTGATATTTCCGTAATCATTATTCAAGATCTAACATTATTGGTAATTGGCATTTTAACTAAATAGTTAATTTCCATATTAACATTGTTGTTTTTGGTCCAACTCCACCATGATTTCGATTTGTTTTTGTTGAAAATTGTTTTGGCTGAAACCAAATCTGGAGCAGATGTCAAAATCAACAGTGATTTCATCTAATTTTTTTTGTACTTTTTCTTCATCATTTCCATTAGTTGTAATAGATACCTGAATTTCAATTCTATTTTCATTCCAGGTGACGATGTCTAAATTTCCATAGCTATTGTTGATCTTTAAAGTAGCATCACTATTAACAGTGAAAACTTTGTTGTAATCATTTTTTCTTTGTGTATTTTCCTTTCCATTGATTGTGTCGCCAACAGTTATAGCAGGTATCAACAAGCAGTAATACTGATTTATAAAGTTGTTGAGTTTTCATTTGTAATTTGTTTAAGTTGTTTAATTTCTTCTATTTTTTGTAACACATTTTGTAATAGATTCTATTCTGTTTTGAAAGTTTGATATCATGGCATAAATAACACGATTATCATCACCACTTTCAGATAAGATCTTGTTTTAAGTATTCATATTCGCTTTCCAGAGTTTCAATTTGTTTAAGCGCATCTTCTACAAGAATTTCTGTTTCCGGTGAAGTTTCACTTTCGAGTTTGGCTAATTCATTTGAAATTGCTGAAGTAAAGAAATTTTGAGTCTGGGACATTTCCGGAGAAACACTTGCCAGGTCTTTTGCGCTTACTTTCTTGCTGAGTTCCAAAGAATAAAGCTACGAGCAACACAACAGATGCAGCAATGCTTAAAAAAGGTTTCCAAAATCTACGTTTTGTTATTGTTGATATTGCAAACTTTATCTTGCTTATTTAAGCTTATCTAAAAATCGTTGTTGATGACCAAGATTTGGAATTTCAATATCAAATTCATTTTTCAGATTTTCAAAAAGCTTATCTAAATTATCTTTACTCATAATTATTAATTTTTATTATGCTTGTTGCATCATTTTATTTCTTAAGCTTTCTTTAGCTCTTGAAATTGTTGTTCTGCAATTCGCATAAGATATATTCATAATTTCACAAATTTCATCGTAATCATATCCTTCAATTAAATTTAAGGTTAAAGAAATTCTATAATTATCTTTTAAGAATTTCATAGTGTTCATAACCTGTTTCGCTTTTAAGTTTGTAAACTCATAATTATTCAGGAATTCCTGAGTTCTCTTCAACTTTATATAACACATCATCTAAAGGAACGTCGTCGTATTTTGCACTTTTATTATAATGATAAATACTATTATTGATCACAATTCGTTTTAACCATGAACCGAAAGTTTTTGGTCTTTTAAACTATCCAGTTTTGTAAAAGCTGATCAAAAATGAATCTTGCATTATATCTTCTGCTTCAAAACTGTCTTTTACAATTCTATACGCAGTATTATACATGGCTTTATAATATCTGTTATAAACTTCCAATTGTGCACGTTGGTTGCCTGTTTTACATAGCTGTATTAACTGTTCAATATTTTGATTGGTTAGTGTCAAAAAACAATTGCTTTGTATTATAATGATGAAGTTACTTAATCTTTGTTACAGTTTTATTAAAAAAAAATCAATTTAAGCAATTAGATTAACAATGAAATTTAACAATTGGCATATTAATTGACTTTTATGGATAAATAAAATAATGAGAATACCTTTGTTATGAGCAAATCAAGTGATTCAGAATTATTTTTATAATTAACTTTAATCAAATTCGTTATGTTTTTGTGACAGAATGACTTAAAAATATTTATGAAAAAATCTAATTTAATTAGTCTTGACAGTTTGTCATTGCAGGATTTTGATGAAAATTCAGAATTAATTCCTTTAATGACTCCTGAAGATGAAGAAGAAATAAATAAAGAATTTTGCCTGAAACATTACCAATTTTACCTTTAAGAAATACAGTATTATTTCCAGGAGTTGTAATTCCTATTACAGCAGGAAGAGATAAATCAATTAAACTAATTAATGATGCCAATAAAGGAAGCAAAGTTATTGGTGTTGTGTCTCAAAAAGATGAATTGATTGAAGATCCTACAGCAAAAGATATTAACGTAACAGGAACGGTTGCTAGAATTTTACGAGTTTTAAAAATGCCTGATGGAAACATAACAGTTATCATTCAAGGTAAAAAACGATTTAAAATTGCTGAAGTTATAACAGAAGAGCCTTATATGAATGCAACGATAAGAGAAGTTTCAGAAGCAAGACCAGCATTAAAAAATAAAGAATTCAAAGCAATTATTGAATCTATAAAAGATTTAGCACTAAAAATAATAAAGGATAGTCCAAATATTCCAAGTGAGGCTTCTTTTGCTATTAAGAATATTGAAAGTGATTCGTTTCTTATCAATTTTGTGTCGTCCAATATGAACTTAATGTCTCTGAAAAACAAAAACTACTTGAGTTGAATAATTTAAAAGACAGTGCATTGGCAACATTAAAATATTTGAATGTTGAGTTTCAAAAATTGGAATTAAAAATTGATATTCAATCCAAGGTTCAGAGTGATATAAATCAGCAACAACGTGAATATTTCTTACATCAGCAAATGAAAACCATTCAGGAAGAACTAGGTGGTGTTAGTTATGATGAGGAAATTGAAGAAATGCGAGCCAAATCAAGCAATAAATCTTGGAATGAAGAAGTTGAAAAGCATTTTGATAAAGAATTGGGTAAACTGCAACGTATGAATCCTCAAGTTGCAGAGTATTCTATTCAGCGAAACTATTTTGATTTATTTTTGGAATTACCTTGGAATGAATTCAGTGACGATAAATTCGATTTAAAAAGAGCCAAGAAAATTCTTGATAGAGATCATTATGGGTTTGATGATGTAAAAAGAAGAATCATTGAATATTTGGCAGTTTTAAAATTGCGCAATGATATGAAATCTCCTATTTTATGTCTTTATGGACCTCCAGGAGTTGGTAAAACATCATTGGGAAAATCTATTGCTGAAGCCTTAGGAAGAGAATATGTACGAATGTCGTTAGGTGGTTTGCGTGATGAAGCTGAAATTAGAGGACATAGAAAAACCTATATTGGTGCTATGCCAGGAAGAATAATTCAAAGTTTAAAAAAGGCAGGTACTTCTAATCCAGTATTTGTTTTAGATGAGATAGATAAACTATCCAATTCGCATCAAGGAGATCCTTCTTCAGCAATGCTAGAAGTTTTGGATCCTGAACAAAATAGTGATTTCCATGATAATTTTTTGGAATTGGGATACGATCTGTCCAAAGTAATGTTCATTGCTACAGCAAATAGTTTATCCACCATTCAACCAGCATTACTTGATAGAATGGAAATTATTAATGTTACGGGTTATACAATTGAAGAAAAAATTGAAATTGCAAAAAGGCATTTATTACCAAAGCAATTAAAAGAGCATGGTTTAACATCTAAAGATTTAAAGATTGCTAAACCACAATTAGAGAAAATTGTAGAAGGCTATACCAGGGAATCAGGTGTACGAGGATTGGAGAAACAAATTGCGAAAATGGTGCGTTATGCGGCTAAAAATATAGCCATGGAAGAGGCGTATAATATTAAAGTTAGTAATGATGATGTAGAAGTAGTATTAGGTCCTCCAAGATTGGAAAGAGATAAATACGAGAATAATGATATTGCTGGTGTAGTAACTGGGTTTGCATGGACAAGAGTAGGTGGAGATATTTTGTTTATTGAATCGATTTTATCTAAAGGAAAAGGGGTCCTGAATATTACCGGAAATCTTGGTAAGGTAATGAAGGAATCAGCTACCATAGCTATGGAATATATAAAAGCTAATGCTGAAGATTATGGAATTGATCCAGGTGTTTTCGAAAAGTATAATGTACACATCCATGTACCAGAAGGAGCTACACCAAAAGATGGACCAAGTGCTGGAGTTACTATGTTAACATCTCTTGTATCATTGTTTACTCAAAAGAAAGTAAAAAAGAGTTTGGCTATGACCGGTGAAATCACATTACGGGGTAAAGTACTACCTGTAGGAGGAATTAAAGAAAAAATTCTGGCTGCAAAAAGAGCAAGAATTAAAGAAATATTGCTTTGTGAAGACAACAGAAAGGATATTGAAGAAATTAAAGAAGAATATCTTCGGGGTTTGAAATTTCATTATGTTAGAGATATGACGGATGTTATAAGAATTGCAATAACTAATATCAAGGTAAAAAATGCAAAGAAACTATAAAAGAACCCTCGATTTATAAATCGGGTTTTTTATTAATTAAAAATATAATATACTTCCAAACGTTATAGGTTAGATTTAGTTACTTTGCTCTTTGTATGCAAAAAAAGATTACCACCCTTATATTCATATTGGTTACTCCATTTGTTTTCTCTCAAATCGGTGGAGAATCAACATATCAATTCCTTAATTTGGTATCTTCTCCTAGGCAAGCAGCTCTTGGCGGAAAAGTTATAACTCTATATGATTATGATGTTACTCAGGCCTTATTTAATCCTGCATCGATAAATGCTGACATGGGTGGTCAATTAGCACTCAATTACTCAAGCTATTTAGGTGGTATTGGATATGGCACAGCAGCTTATGCTTATACTGTTGATAGAAGAACTCAAACATTTCATGGTGGTGTTACCTATATAAACTATGGAAACTTTGATGGTTATGATGAAACTGGAAATTCAACAGGTTCTTTTTCCGGAAGTGAAGCCGCTATTTCATTAGGTTATGCTTTTAATATCCCATGGACAGATATTTATTTAGGAACAAATGTAAAATTTATTACATCAAAGTTGGAACAATATTCTTCATTTGGCATGGCTGTGGATATTGGTGCTATTTATATAAATGATGAAATGGGTTTTCAAGCGGCCTTTTCTATAAGAAATTTAGGAACGCAGATCACCACATATGCAGGTCAAAATGAATCTTTACCATTAGAATTGGATTTTGGAATGTCTCAACAGTTAGAAAACGTACCAATTAGATGGCATATGACTATCGAAAATATTCAAACATGGAATATTGCAAAGCCAAATCCCGCAAGAGTTATTACTGATTTAAATGGTAATCAAACAGATGAAAAAATTAGCTTTTTAAATAATGCCTTTAGACATTTGGTTTTAGGAGCAGAATTATTTCCAGAAAAAGGATTTAATATTAGATTAGGTTATAACTTTAGACGTGCAGAGGAATTAAAGATATTGGAGCAACGAAATTTTTCCGGATTATCCTTTGGAGTGGGTTTAAAAATGAATAAAATTCGATTTAGTTATTCACATGCCAGATATTCAAGTGCTGCCAATACTAGTTTCTTTGGGTTAAATATAGATTTAGAATAAATGCGAAATATTACAGTTGCAATAGATGGTTATTCTTCTACCGGTAAAAGTACACTGGCAAAACTACTAGCTAAAAAGTTAGGTTACATATACGTGGATTCAGGAGCCATGTATAGAGCTGTAACGTACTATGCTATGCAAAATGGTTTTATAGATAAATCAGGATTTAGAGCCGGTAAGTTGATAGCAGATCTCCCTAATATCGATATTAGTTTCAGTTATAATAAAGACAGAGGTTTTGCTGAGGTATATTTAAACTCAGTTAATGTTGAGAACGAAATACGAACTTTAGATGTTTCAGGTTTCGTAAGTCAGGTTTCTACTGTACAGGAAGTTCGTTTAGCGTTAGTAAAACAACAACAGGAAATGGGTAAAACTAAAGCTGTTGTTATGGATGGAAGAGATATTGGAACTGTTGTATTTCCTGATGCAGAATTAAAAATATTCTTGACAGCTTCACCAGAAACCAGAGCAAAAAGAAGATATTATGAGCTAGTTGAAAAAGGAGACGATGTTAGTTATGAAGAAGTTTTAAGAAATGTCCAAGAACGCGATTATATAGACTCCAACCGGCAATACTCGCCTTTGAGTAAGGCTTCAGATGCAATTGAAATAGACAATTCCGAGTTAACTAAGGAAGAAACTTTTAAGAAAGTTTTGGAATTGGTTGTTATGACCCTTGAGGATTTTGAGTAAAACAATACTTTTTTAACTTACAATTAGGCGTTTATATTAAAAAGTACTATTTTTGCGCTCCTTTTAGCAGCATATTCAGGATGACTAAAGGAAAAGAAAATATAATTAACCCTTCTGATTGTTAATTGCTTAATTCATCCGTGGCATTCAGAATACAAAACTTAATCAGCACATGGCTGAAAAAAAAGAAACTAAAGCAAAAGCAACTGAATCAAAAGTTGCTAAAGAAGCTGAAACTCCAAAAACTGAAGTAGAAGTTGCTAAACCAAAAACCCCAAAAGCAAAAGTTCCTAAAACTAGAACAAAGAAAGCTGCAGTTGAAACACCAGAAGTAGCAGTTGCTGAACCCAAAGTAGAAGAAACTGTTTCAGAAGCTCAGGCTAATCCAGAAAAATTTCTTAAAGATTTCAATTGGCATAATTATCAAGAAGGTATTGATCCTGTTGAGGATAAACAATTAGAAGAATTTGAAAAATTGGTTGCCGAAAACTTCGTTGACACATTAAATGATGAAGTTGTTGATGGAACTGTTATTCATATTTCAGATAGAGATGCAATTATAGACATAAATGCAAAATCTGAAGGTGTTATTTCTCTTAACGAATTCCGTTATAATCCGGAACTTAAGGTAGGAGATAAGGTTGAGGTATTGATCGATGTCCGTGAAGATGCTACTGGTCAATTGGTATTATCTCATAGAAAGGCAAGAGTAATTAAGGCTTGGGATAGAGTTAATAATGCGCACGATAATGGAGAAATCGTAAACGGTTTTGTTAAATGCAGAACCAAAGGTGGAATGATCGTGGATGTATTTGGGATAGAAGCATTCTTACCTGGTTCACAGATCGATGTTAAACCAATTAGAGATTACGATCAATACGTGAATAAAACTATGGAATTCAAGGTTGTGAAGATTAACCACGAATTCAAAAATGTTGTAGTTTCTCATAAAGCTTTAATAGAGGCTGACATAGAGGAACAAAAGAAAGAAATTATTGGGCAGTTAGAAAAAGGTCAAGTACTTGAAGGTGTAGTCAAAAACATTACATCTTACGGTGTATTCATCGATCTTGGTGGTGTAGACGGACTTATTCATATCACTGATCTTTCTTGGTCAAGAATCAATCATCCAAATGAGGTTGTAGAATTAGATCAAAGCTTAAATGTTGTAATTCTTGATTTTGATGAAGATAAATCCAGAATCCAATTAGGATTAAAACAATTAAGCAAACATCCTTGGGAAGCCTTAGGAGAAACTGTAAAAATTGGAGATAAGGTTAAAGGAAAAGTAGTAGTTATAGCAGATTATGGTGCTTTTGTTGAGGTTGAGGAAGGCGTTGAAGGATTAATTCACGTTTCTGAAATGTCATGGTCAACTCATTTACGATCAGCTCAGGATTTTGTGTCTGTGGGAGATGAAATTGAAGCTGTAATTTTAACCCTTGATAGAGAAGATCGAAAAATGTCTCTTGGTATCAAGCAATTGACGCCAGATCCTTGGACTGATATAACCTCTAAATATCCTGTAGGATCAAAACACAAAGGAATTGTAAGAAACTTCACAAACTTCGGAGTATTTGTAGAACTTGAAGAAGGAATTGATGGTTTGATTTACATTTCTGATCTGTCTTGGACTAAGAAAATTAAGCATCCAAGCGAATTTTGTGCAGTTGGTGATAAATTAGATGTTGTTGTTTTGGAACTTGACGTAGAAGGCCGTAAACTTAGTTTAGGTCATAAACAAACTACGGATAATCCTTGGGATAAATACGAGAAAGATTTTGGCTTAGATACGGTACATAATGCAGAAATTTCTGAAATAGTTGATAAAGGTGCTACTGTTAAATTTAATGAAGATATAGTAGCGTTTATACCAACTCGTCATTTAGAAAAAGAAGATGGTAAAAATCTTAAGAAAGGAGAAGCAGCAGATTTCAAAATTATAGAATTCAATAAAGAATTCAAGCGTGTTGTTGCATCTCATACAGCAATTTTTAAAGAGGAAGAGAAAAAGAATATAAGAACAGCTGCTAAAAAGGCTAAAGTTTCTGCAGCAGAGTCGAAACCCACATTGGGAGATGCAAATGATGCATTACAAGCTCTTAAAGATAAAATGGATGGGAAAAAGTAATTTCCTTGATATATTTAGAATTGAAAGCCTTCAAATTATTGAAGGCTTTTTTATTAAAATAAATAATTATTCAGTTATGAATTTTTGCCTTAACTTTGCTTACCAAACACGTTTGGGTACTATATGAGTCAAAAAGTTTTACTTAACGCAAAAGAGGTAAACATCATTCTTCATCGACTGGCTTGTCAACTAATTGAAAATCATAACGACTTTACGAATACAGTTCTTATTGGGATTCAGCCAAGAGGAAAGTTTCTGGCTGATAGATTGGTAAAAATGTTGAGGGAAGAATATAAAGTAAAAAATGTAAAACTTGGTTATTTAGATATTACTTTTTATCGTGATGATTTTAGAAGAGGTGAAAAACCACTTGAAGCGAATACCACTGATATAGATTTTATTGTAGAAAATAAAAAGGTAGTTTTTGTGGATGATGTATTATACACAGGAAGAAGTATTCGAGCCGCATTAACTGCAATTCAATCCTTTGGCAGACCGAAAGAAATAGAACTTTTAACTTTAATAGATAGAAGATTTAGCAGGCATTTACCAATACAGCCAGATTATAAAGGCAGGCAGGTAGATGCGATAAATCAAGAAAAGGTAATTGTAAATTGGAAAGAAAATGATGGCAAAGATGCAATCTATTTAATTGATAAATAATTACTCATGAGCGAATTAAGTGTAGATCACTTATTAGGAATTAAATATCTGAACAAAGCAGGATATTGATCTTATTTTTGAAACTGCAGATCATTTTAAAGAAGTGATCAACAGGCCTATTAAAAAAGTGCCATCGTTAAGAGACATTACTATTGCAAATTTATTTTTCGAAAATTCTACAAGAACCAAATTGTCATTTGAACTGGCAGAAAAAAGATTATCAGCAGATGTAATAAATTTTTCAGCTTCACAATCATCAGTTAAAAAAGGAGAAACGCTTATTGATACTGTAAATAATATTTTATCAATGAAAGTAGATATGGTTGTAATGCGGCATCCTAATCCGGGAGCAGGCATATTTCTTTCAAAACATGTTAATGCCAGAATTATAAATGCAGGAGATGGTGCACACGAACATCCTACACAAGGCTTGTTAGATTCTTATTCCATTAGAGAAAGATTGGGTAGTGTTAAAGGAAAAAATGTCGTTATTGTTGGAGACATTCTACATAGTCGAGTGGCACTTTCAAATATTTTTGCTCTTAAATTGCAAGGTGCTAATGTAATGGTCTGTGGTCCAAAAACACTTCTTCCAAAGCATATACATAGTCTTGGAGTAAAAGTTGAATTAGATTTACATAAAGCACTTAAATGGTGTGATGTAGCTAATATGTTAAGAGTTCAAAATGAACGAATGGAAATAAGTTATTTTCCTACTACAAGAGAATATACACAGCAATTTGGTGTTAATAAAGAATTATTGGATTCCTTAGAAAAGAAATAGTTATCATGCATCCTGGTCCTATAAATCGTGGAGTCGAAATAACAAGTGATGTGGCAGACTCTAAAGCAAGCTATTATTTTAGATCAAGTTCAAAATGGTGTTGCTATCAGGATGGCTGTAATTTATTTATTAGCTTCAAAAATTAAACATGTAGAATGATTTTTAGTAAAAAGGATAATATTACAATATTAACACGAGAGCGAGCTTCTATTCCACAATTGGTTAAAAAGATAAATGATTCGTATAAAAAGATCAGTAACGATAATCATTATTATAAATCTTACAACTTTAAACAAATTGAACTCGGAAGAGATTATAGAATTTCTTGAAATTTCCAATATACATAGGAAGTCAAAGCATTCTTTTGTATTAGTTAATAATACTATTGATGTGGAAGAGACTCCAGACGAAATTAATGTTGTTCCAACGCTTCAAGAAGCTTTTGATATTATCGAAATGGAAGAAATGGAACGAGATTTAGGGTTATAAAATATGAAACTAAATATTTTAGGCTGTTACAGTGCTACTCCAAGAACTTTTACCAATCCAACTTCTCAGGTTTTAGAGATCAATAACCACTTATTTCTAATCGATTGTGGTGAGGGAACTCAAGTACAGCTAAGAAAGAATAAGATAAAGTTCTCACGAATAAAACACATTTTTATTTCTCATTTACATGGCGATCATTACTTTGGATTAGCTGGATTAATCTCTACATTTAGATTATTAACAAGAGAAGCCGATCTTCATATTTATGCTCCTAAAGGGTTGAAGGAAGTTATTACACTCCAAATGAAATTATCAGATTCCTGGACAAATTTTAGATTGATCTTTCATGATTTAAAGTCAAAAGAATCAGAATTAATATTTGAAGATGATAAGGTAGAAGTGCACACCATCCCTCTAAAGCACAGGATTTATACTAATGGTTTCTTGTTTAAGGAAAAACAGGGAGAACGAAAATTAGATATGAATGCAGCCCAAGAAACCAATATTGATATAGCCTATTACAGAAAGTTAAAACAAGGTTTTGATGTTGAAAATAAAGAAGGAAAGCTCATTAAAAATGAAAGTGTAACATATGATCCAATTAAACCTAAGAGTTATGCTTTTTGCAGCGATACAATGTTTTCAGAAAGTATTATTCCTTTAATAAATAATGTGGATGTACTATATCATGAATCTACTTTTTTGGAACAACATGCTCATTTAGCAGAACCAACTAAGCATTGCACTGCAAAACAGGCAGCAAGAATCGCCAAAGATGCAAATGTGGGAACACTTTTGTTAGGACATTATTCAACTCGATATGATGGTATAGAAGGTTTTAAAGCCGAAGCTCAGGAAATATTCCAAAACACGCTATTGGCTGATGATGGTAAATCTTTCGAGTTTTAACAAGATTCTGCATATGATTTAATCTACTTTAACCACTTATCCCAATACTTTTTAAATAAAATAATTTGAAATTCTTGTAACTTGCAACCATGAACAAAGATTTGGGCGATTATCGTAAATCATATGAAAGGAGTGAACTTCGCAAAGAGAATGTTCCAGAGAATCCGATGGAATTATTCCAAAAATGGTTTTACGAAGTGGATGAGAAATTTTCTATAGATGAAGCAAATGCCATGAACATTTCTACTATGGGTTTGGATGGTTATCCAAAAAGCAGGGTAGTATTGCTTAAAAAATATACCTACGAAGGGTTTATTTTTTATACCAATTATAATAGCTACAAGGGAAAATCTATCGAAGCTAATTCTAATGTTTGTTTGACTTTCTTTTGGCATGCTGCCGAAAGACAAATAATCATAAAAGGTAAAGCAGAAAAAATTGCTGAAAATTTAAGTGATGGCTATTTTGAATCCAGACCTCTTGGTAGCCAACTTGGGGCTTTGGCTTCGGACCAAAGTGAGATTATTGAGAATAGAGAAGCACTTGACAAAAAGCTTAAGAAATTTAGAAAAAAAGTATATAAATAAAGAGATTCCGAGACCTAATCATTGGGGAGGTTATATTGTAAAACCTGTAGAAATTGAATTCTGGCAAGGTAGACCTAATAGAATGCATGATAGAATCCGATACCAATTGCAGGAAGATTATAACTGGAAGATAGATAGACTACAACCTTAAAAAATGAAACGATTATATTTAGTTAGACATGCAAAATCATCATGGGAATATGATGTGAGTGATCATAAGAGACCTTTGAATAAAAGGGGTTTTAAAGACGCTAATTTAGTTTCTAAACATTTAAAGAATGTTATAATATTTCCAGAATTAGTAATATCGAGTGATGCCAATAGAGCCTTAACAACAGCCAATATTTTTATCAGCAATTTTGGAATTAATGAAGATGATATAAAATTAGAACATGAATTATATGATTTTAGCGGGCAAGGACTAACCAATGTAATTAAAAATTGTGATGATTCTATTGATACTTTAATGGTTTTTGGTCATAATCATGCTATGACATACTTTGTTAATACCTATGGTAACAAACCTATAGGAAATGTGCCAACAAGTGGATTTACCCATATTGAAATTGATATAAATAGTTGGAATGACCTTACTAAAGGAACTACAATTCAAACTGTATTCCCGAGGGATTTAAAATCTTAATACAGGTCCTTACATTTGCAACGTGGTTTTGGAAAAACAAATTCATAATTAATCATAAATTCGTGTGAACCGGAAGAATAGGAACCAAGATCGGATGTAATGTAGTCATAAGCATAACCCAATGATAATCCATCAAATAATTTAAAATTAATAATGGCTCCAAATGAATCGAATAAACGATAAGAGCCACCAACCAAAGTTTTTCATTAACAAAAAACAGAGTAGATAAATCCATAGACATTGGAGCACCCTCTGTATATTTTACAAGGAATGTTGGCTTGAATTTTAGATTACTGTTAATGTCTAATAAATATCCACCATTAAAAAAATAGCTAACCCGATCCAAAGAAACATATTCTATCTTATTGTTTTTATAATTTATCAATTTAGGTGAAGATATTCCGAGATAAAAAGATTCTCCTCTAAAATATACTCCTGCACCAATGTTTGGTGACCATTTAAAATTTACAAGATCTAAAAATGGGTCTGATGAATTAATTCCTTCATTTAACAGATTTTGATCTAAGTCATATTTACTTGCTCCAAATTTTAATCCAAATGCCAATTTATATTCGTCGAAATCATTTAAAGTAATTGTGTATGAGACATCTGCATAAGCGTAAGTCGTATTTTCATATCCTAATTTATCCTTTATTATTGAGAGCCCAACACCAAAATTAGTACATTGGAATGGATGTATGTGCTGAAAGCGTCTGAGTAATAGGTGCTCCATTAATTCCTGCCCATTGATTTCTGTTTAGTACATTTATCACCATAATTTCTCGCGAACCTGCATATGCCGGATTAATAGAGATTGTATTATACATGTACTGGGTAAATTGAGGTAACTGTTGTGCCCATCCTGATATAGGAATTAACAATATTATTAATATGGATCTAATAAACTTCATATTAGTCTGTTCCTAAATAAATGAATCCCTGAATTGGTTTTAAGCCACCATTTAATAATTCAACTATATAATAATAGGTTCCTGTTGGTAAAAAACCTGAATCGTTGCTTGAAGTAGAATTAGCTATACCTGCCCAATCGTTATTATAATTGTTTGATTCAAATATTTTGGTTCCCCAACGATTATAAATTTGAACTTTAATAGAAACATCGCAAACCTCGTTGCTTTCTTCGTTGAGTATATAATCAACTTCAAAGAAATCATTAAATCCGTCATTATTTGGAGTAACCATTTTAGATATCGTAACGTCTCCAGTACTTTCAACACAAGGATAGTACACACAATCATCATTTACATTAACATAAACTGTCGTCGTCCATGTGCAATCATTGTTAGATATTCGATTAATGAATTCATATTCACCTAATTGCACAGCACTTGGATCGAACATTCCATTTTCCAATAGTTCGATAGTGTCGCTGTTCCACTCATTTATAAGCGTATTTGTATTCACTACTTCCTGATATGGAACCAAAGAATAAAGGTCTAAAGGATCATCCTCAATACACAATTCTACATATTGTGTATTGCTTTCTGTAGTTCTATTTACATAAATAGATTGATTGAAAGTATTTTGATTGCTACATTCATCCGTAACAATCCAGGTTCTTTGGATATCGAAGTTTAAATTATCTGTCTGATTTGTAATTTCACTAAAATCTATGTTGATTGCTGTGCTGCAATTATCCGTAAATTCAAGATTTGGAATTTCCGGAATTTCCTCACAGGTTATATAAATTTCCGGATCCAATTCTGTATTAAGTTCTGGAGGGTCAGTATCAATTATATAAATGGATTGAGTCACAGATATTGAATTCCCACAGGCATCAGTCACATCAAAAGTTCTAAGAATAGTCTCTAAACAGGTTTGATTGTCTGAAACATCAGAAACAAAACTCACAACTGGATTTGAACAGTTATCAGCTGCATCATTAACAATAGTTATATCAGGATCTGGAATTTCTTCAACACAAGTAATATTAATATCTGGAGGATTTGATGCAGTAGGAGGTGTGGTATCTATAACATTAATAGTTTGAATAAAATCTTCTATAGTATTACCACAAGCATCAGTAAAATTCCATGAATTACTATAGGTTCCAGCATTTGCACAATTTGGATCCGGAACAAAGGAACCTGAATTTTTTACTAAAGTAAAATTACATTTATCAGGAACAGGTTCTAAATGTTTGTGCGTTGTTGAGACCTGTAGTGTCAGAACACTCCAAGGTCGTATCTAATGCTCCAACCTGAGTTGCCCAATTAACAATTGGTTGGGTAATATCTACACTTAATGGTAAATCTTCACAGGAGTTAATATCCGATGTGCTATAGGTAGTTTGAATATCTGGATTTGTTAAGCCATTATAAGTCGCACTGAATTGAAGATCAAAAGAAAGATCGCAATTAGCCTCTAAAAAATAACATTCATTTTTAATTTCTAATTCAAATTCAATATTTATATCAGGATCATTTACATCCAAGAAGCCATCATCAACGTTGAACGATAGAGCTCCAGAAGGTTCGTCATACGTGTAAGTTACTCCATTAGGTAAATTGTTCACAGACGATAGGGTTAATTGAGGAGGAAGAATCGTTGAATAAATAACATTAGTAGCATCATCATTTCCATTGTTAATCAGGTTAATATTGAATCCTAAAATATTCCCAGGATTTGCCGGATTGCTGCCAGATGTTTGCGTAATAAGTGTGGGATGTAAATCTGGAGCATAAACCTCAATTGATAATCCTAATAAGAACAAACCATATATTTCAATATTAGATGTTAATCTTAAAGTTGTAGCTGTTTGATTATTTGCAATGATGCTGTTACCCGGATTATCAAGTTGAAATACACCTGCATCAAATCCAAGTGTATTAGTACTTGCTGGATTTCTATCTGTGTAATTATTATTGTCAATAGTAATCCTGCTATTAAAGAAATTATCTGCATCTCTTAATGGTGCCGTAATATCAACAAAGTTATTTGCCACGTCCCTAATTTGAAGCCTATCTCCAAATAAGATCTCTGTCACCCTCGAGTGATCCAATAACTACATTTGCATTAACATCTCCTGTTGGTACCGTTTGAAATCCACTAAAATCTATATCAAAATCATTTACCATATCTGTGACATGTGCATAACCATCAAATAAAGTGATATTTTTTATTGGTAGGTCAGGACTTTGGTAAACAAATACAATTTGCCATCCTCCAGATGTACCAGGTGATCCACCACCGTGAGCAGTCCAAGTCACCTATTTTCCCTTCAACATTTGCAATCTGATAAGTCCCGTAAACATTGGGTAAAGCCATTACATTTGATGTAATGTCTTTAAAGCAAACATAAGGATCATTGCTAAAATGGAAATCTCTTCCTCGGTAGATAACATTGTCTGCTGTCATTGTTGTATATGTTGCTTCCCCTGGAAACATAATCTTAATATCATCATAATTCCAGTTTGGTTGATTATCATCCCCATTGTCCTGCTCCTTATCAGCCGCTGCCCAATATAAAAACGCTTTATAAATAGAAATACATTGAACACTTACATCTGGATTGGTAAAATTTGCACTACTTGAATTGAATGTTGAATTATCAGTGTCAATATCTACGTAAACGTTGTCAGTAAAATCATGATTATCATCATTTCCGTTGTAGTCTGCAGTAGCAGTTCTGGAAATCATATTGTTAGCGATAATAGTAACATCACCTTTTACAGCTTCATTGTAGCGTGGTGTGAATGCGGTTTGAACTTGAGCTTTAATTGTATAACTAAGCAGAAGGACAAAGCAAAAGGTTATTATCGCTATAAAGCTGGGAAAAGTAGATTTTCTCAATGCTATCAATAATTTGGGTTCCTAATTATTTTTTAATTTGAGAGGGAATCACTTAAAAGTGAATGGAGAAATTAAATCAAAACAAAATCTAAACTTAAAAATTTGACCCTAGATTCGTTTAAGTATGCCAATTTACATTTATTACTCGAATTATCCACAAAATGTTATATTAATCCGATAAAAAGCAATTAAATAAAGTATATTCTTACAAAAAGAAGAAGAATTGTTGTATTCCTTGTTAATTAATATGTTAAATTGAGATATATTTGTAGTGATAAAACTATTGCCGTGGAGATACAAACATTATTTTTTTTGAGAATATATTATAAAATTAAAAAATATTCAGCTAAAGATATTGCATCAAAACGACGCTAATGATCTATGAAAAATATAACTGGCAATGATACTATAGAACAACAATTCCTAAAAAGTATTTACAAATTCTTATAAAGTGAAAGAAAAATAAGTGAATTGAATCATGGTAAAAGTTTATATATTATAACAATTTTGAATCATGGAATTAATCCAAATATTGACCTCATAAATGATTATTCTTTTTATTCTCATTGTTTTTTTATCATAAAACGTTAGTAATTGGTTCCTGCCTTTTTATACTTTCTCCAACTTGTACCTTTAGTACATGCACAATCACTCGCGCCTTGAAGAAAATCTATTCCTACAGTGATGGAATGCGTTCCTGAGTTAAACCCAGCAAGATCATTAATAGTGAATTGATACGAATAGGCAAAATAAAATTTGTTTTTCTTGATGCATGTCAGATGTCTATAGATTCTTAAATAAATTTAAAACTTATTGTTTCTCTTACCACTTATCATCTTTCCTTACCGCTTATCATAATTTAGTTTTAAGCTACATGATATTCAATTAATTTTAAAGAATTGCATAACCAAAAACATCAAATTATGAAAAGTTTAATAATACTTTTAATTACAGTTATAAGCTTCCAGGTGAATGCCCAGGAACAGAAAGTAATACTTATAACAGGTACCGCATCAGGAATCGGGAAAGCAGCTGCTGAATCATTGATCGAAAAAGGCCATACAGTATATGGTGGCGATATCAAGGTAGAAGAGAACCTGTACCTCAATGGTATAGGTGGTCATGCCCTGATTATGGACGTTACGAAAGACGATCAGGTTAAGGCAGGTGTACAAAAGGTGATCGATGAACAAGGACGTATAGATGTGTTGATAAACAATGCTGGTTATGGTTCCTTTGGCACTATTGAAAACATCAATATGGATGAGCTTAAACACCAATTTGATGTAAATGTTTTTGGATACGCACGCCTTCAGCAGGCTGTATTACCTTATATGAGAAAACAAAGATCAGGACTGGTTATTGAAATATCTTCAATTGTGGGTGAAATATCTTACCCTATGCTGGGATGGTATGCCGCAACAAAGCATGCCGTTGAGGCCATGGCTGATGCACTTCGTCAGGAAGTTGCTCCATTTGGTATTGATGTGGTCAAGATACAGCCTGGTGCAGTAAAAACGAATTTTCCTAACGTTGCGTTGGCCAAACTCGATCAATCCCATATTCCGGAAGATTACAAACAATTAGCGTCAGATTTCAAGCTGGTCGTTGAAGGAACGTATGCTGATAATGCAGAAAGTCTGGATGGAACCATTGGTTCTATCGTGCAAGCCGTGGAAGCAGAAGAGCCAAAAACAGAATATCGCACCACGTTTAGTTCCAGGATGGCCATACAAGCAAAGAGCGGTATGAGCGAAACGGAGCATGACCGAATAAACGCTGGTCAGTTCCGGCAGGCTGTTATCTACCTCAGAAATAGAAAGGCGGCTGAAATGAAAAAAGGCGAATGAATTTTATAGTAACATCAAAAAACATCATATTATGAAAAGTTTAATAATAGTTTTAATTGCAGTTTTATCATTCCAAATTAATACTCAGGCACAAGATATTGTTGGTGATTGGAATGGCCTGTTAACCTACCAGGAAACGACTTTACGAATAGTTTTTCATGTAGCAAGTCAAAATGGGAATTATATAACAACCATGGATAGTCCAGATCAGGGAGCTACTGGAATTTTTATGGAAATTACGACATTTGAAGATGGTAAATTAACCATTAAGTCTAGTGGCTTACAAATGGAATACACAGCTGAATTAGATGAAAAAGGAGAATCTCTAAAAGGCACTTTTAATCAAGCTGGAGTTACAATTCCTTTGGTAGTAAGTAAATAAGTTGATTAAAATAACTATCAATCTTATTAAAGCTTATTAAAGATGTTGTTTAACTTAGGGTATGGCTTTGGACCTTATACCTCAGAGATAAAAATGTTTTTATGATAAAAACAGGGAATAGAAACTTTTGGATTGCCCAAATTATTGGTTGGTCTATGTTGGCTGGAAGTAATCTGCTGGTACAAGTTTTGGCTAAATTCCCAGAGGAACTACACTTATCTGGTGCACTGCTTCCAATGATAATTGGGTTTTTATTGACCTCTATTTATCGTTATTTTATTAGAAAATTGGATTGGCGCAAATGGAATTTGAGTAAAACCCTGGCTTTTCTTTTGGGTTCCACGTTCATACTGACGTCTGTTTTTATGGTGTTGATATTTGTGGTAATTCTCTTTTTTAATGAACTACATGGCTTGACGATAGCATCCTTTTTAGGCAATATGTTCAGTTTTATTCTAATTTTACTCACCTGGAATTTAATTTATTTTTCTATTCACTATTTCAACAATTGGACTCAGGCGGAAATTGAAAAATGGAAATTGGCTGCCGAAATAAAAGATGCACAATTAGGATCATTAAAATCACAAATTAAACCACACTTTGTTTTTAACACAATCAATAATATTCGATCTTTGATATTGGAGGATAAAGAGAAAGGCCAGGGAAATGTTGTTAAATTTTTCTGATTTGTTTCGTTATTCTTTGAAAAACACAGATCAGTCGAAAGTGACATTAAAAGAGGAACTGGAAATAGTCAATCAATATTTAGAATTGTTATCGATTCAATACGAAGATAAATTGCACTACAAAATTCAGGTGGAAGAAGGCTTGGAATTATTCGAATTACCTCCTATGATGTTGCAATTATTAGTCGAAAATGCGGTTAAACATGGTATTTCTCAATTTAAGGAAGGAGGTATCTATTTTGATTGATATTGATAAAGGAGAAGGTTTTTGAATATCAAGGTTCAGAATACCGGAAATCTGAATAAATCTTCAAGTCTGGATGATCAATTGGGTGTTGGACTGGAAAATATAAGAAAGAGATTAGAATTAATTTATAACGGAAAGGCAACATATGAAAATGAGTGAAATTGAAAACAATGTAGTTGTTTCCATTAAAATTCCAATAGTCATGAGAAAATGTTTGGTCGTTGAAGATTCACGGTTGGCAAGAAAAGAACTCGTACAGATGCTTTTGGAGATCGATGCTTTTGATTCTATTCAAGAGGCTGCCAATGGTGAAGAAGCAAAAGCAATGTTAGAAAAATTTCAACCTGATGTTATTTTTCTGGATATTCATCTGCCAGGAATGACTGGTTTTGATTTTTTGGAAAGCCTCCAACAAATTCCTAAAGTGATTTTCACTACGGCTTATGATGAATATGCTATCAAGTCATTTGATTATAATGCGATTGATTATGTTTTAAAACCTATCAAAAAACAACGTTTGGAAAAAGCAATTGCAAAACTTAATTTGCATGAAGCTCCAATAAAATCCGAACGTTTAGATTTTCCAACTCAACAAGTATTTATTAGAGATGGTGAAAAATGCTGGTTTGTTAAAATTAATGATATCCGCATTTTCGAGTCTGTAGGCAACTATTCCCGGATCTATTTTGATGATAACAAACCCTTGATTCAACGCTCGTTAAATTACTTAGAAGGTGTATTGGATAAAAGCATTTTTTTTCGCATTAATCGCCAGCAGATTATTAACCTGAATTTTATTGAGAAATTGGATACCTGGTTCACCGGAAAATTAAAAGTTACATTGAAAACAGGCGAGGAACTGGAAGTGTCTCGACGTAGATCTAATAAGATTAAGCAGATGTTTAAATTGTAAAAGAAATTCCAAATCCATGAGAATGGATTACTAAAAATTTCTGTACGATCAATTCGTTCCAGCCTTTTTATACTTTCTCCAACTTGTACCCTTAGTACATGCACAATCACTGGCACCTTGAAGGAAATCTATTCCAACGGTAATGGAGTGCGTTCCTGAGTTAAACCCTGCAAGATCATTGATAGTAAATTGATACGAATAGGCAAAATAAAATTTGTTTTTTGTGATACCAGCCATTGGACCAATGTTTAATGGTGTAAAGAACTGATCATTTAAAAAACGGTAAGAGGCACCTAGCCAAAAGTAATCTTCATCTCTGTTAAATTGTCTGAATTTAAAGTTTACATCTGTTGATGAGCGTTTGTCACTCCAGTACAATTGATAAAATACAGAGGGTTCATATTCAATACTGTTATTGTTTTTAGGTGTTAAGGATAAGACCTGAATACAATTGAAAGTTAAGAAGGTCACCAGGTTCTGCACCAGTAAATTCATCAAGATCCTTTTTTAGAAGATTGGCAGCATTCAAACTTAAATAAAAGTCATTGAAACGATACAACAATCCAACATCAAAATTGTGGTTTGTTTTAGATCTGTCACCTGTAATAGCAGGATCTACAATAGGTGTTCCATCAATAGATTGAATATCTTCTATGGCAATTCTAAAACTATTAATGTTGTAGGACAACCCGAAAGATAAAAACATCTTTTGGGTGTAGCTAACCGTCAAATGATGGGCAAAAGAAAATTTCGCACCTTTCTGGCGTGTATTTCCATTTTTATCGTTGTAAAGCGATAGTCCAACACCTGTACGATCTGAGATTCTAAAATCTGCATATAAGGCTTGATTGTCAGGTGCATCTTTTATGCCTACCCATTGCGTGAGTCCATTGGCTCTAATTCTGAAATTGTCTCCAATTCCTGCATAGGTTGGTGAAATAACAAAATCATTATCTGCCAAATATTGTGTCCATACAGGTAAATTGAGCTCTTGTGCGTAGCCCCAGGTACCTGCCAGTAAAAGAATATATAGTGTATAATTTTTTTCATCTTCTCATTTTTAAATTCTTTAAGCATCATTACCTGTAAAGTGTAAAATGTCCAACATACTCTCTGTTCAATGCCGTGCTATTTGGTTGAACTACATACCAATAATCACCAGTTGGAAGCTCCATGCCATTGTATGTACCATCCCAATATTCACCTACACGTAAAGTGGCGATCTTACGTCCATATCTGTCAAAAATATCAAAGGTCAGGTTTGGATAAAGGTCAGCACATTCAACGGTCCAACCATCGGAAGTACCATCTCCATTAGGTGTAAAATATTCCGGTATACAAGGGTCTAAGATCTCTATATCTATTTGCGCTGTGGCTTCACAACCAGCACTTTCATAAACAACAACTACATAAGTTCCAGTTTCTGATACAATAAATGTATTGGTGTCACCATAATCTTCACCATTCAAGGTAAATTCATAGTCGCCTGTACCACCTTGTACATCTGCAATGATCTCACCAGCTTCATCACCTGCAACTAATACCAGTGATAATGGCTGATAATCTTCAATATCAAACGTATTGGTAGCTTGAATACAACCATTGGTATGTCTCACGTTTATATAATGACCGGTTCCTGGTGCAACATTTGTAAATACATTGCTGGCCTGATAAGGACCACCATTTAATGAATAATCTAATTCTGAAAGATCTACTGTTGTTTCATCAACAATAACAGTTACTACATTACTCATGTTGTTATTTGAACAGCTGAATTGAACTTCGGCTATTGCGTCTATGCGTACCGTTTCCGGGAATGTAATATTCCATTCAGATTCACATCCTGAAGTATCACGCACATAAACCGTATGATCTCCACCGCTGAGTCCTGTAAAATCAAATATGGTTTGACCTGCAGCTCCAGTGGTATAAGTACCTTCATAGTCATCTAAACTGACGCTGTAAGGTAAGGTTCCACCGGAAATATCAATACTAAATTCACCATTGGCATCACCTTCACAGGTTTCTTCAAAAATTGAATTTGGCACAATAGTAAGTGCTACAGGAGGTGGATCTATTATGGTAGAACTTAAGGTTACGTAGCATCCTAATTCATCCTGAACAATAACTTCATAATCACCAGCAGCTAAATTCTCAAAAACATTAGATACAAAGAATTGATCCAGTTGCGGTGAAATAGCGTATTTGATAATACCTGTTCCTCCAGTGGCATCAATGGTTAACATACCATTGTCTTCTCCGCTACATATCACATTGCTAACAGCATGGTTAACAACTAATGGAGCATTTGGTTCCGTAATGGTTATTGGTGCTGATGCCTCGAAACAATCGTCACTATTGACGTTCACAACGTAAGTTCCCGCAACCAACTCAGTAAATACTCCCGGACTATTTTGTGTCGCAGGAAGTAAATTACCAACCGTGTCATGCAAGGTGTAGACATAATTTCCTAATCCACCTTGGGCTGTTGCCACAATAGAACCTGAATTATCACCAGTACAATTAATTGTAGGGTTCTCAGATTCTAAATTGATGGTCAGATCCGGTAACGGATCAATTGTAATTTCATTGGATACAGTTGCATTACAACCATTGGCATCTCTCACATAATACTCATACGTTCCGGTTGGAACAGAAAATGTTGTGGATGCTGCAAACGAACCTAGAACCGTTGCGAAGGAAGGATCATCACTATACGTATAGTTTCCGGTTCCTCCAGTTGCGCTTAAGGTTAGCGTTGATTCTGTTAAACAAGTTTGTGTGGTTGCTGTCACTAAACTTGCATCTATTTGTGTAGGCTCATTAATAACAATGTCTACTGATGTCATAATACAACCTAAACTATCGGTTATTGTAACAGAATATGTTCCTGCTCCAAGATCATTAAACACATTAGAACTCTGTGGTCCTGAAGTACTTGGTGTAGGTAAAATGGTATTCAGTGTATAGATATAATCCATTCCTTGGCCACCAGTTACGTTTGTAATGCTTATCGATGCATTTTGATCACCAAAACAGGCTAATAAAGTTGTACTAGGTGTAAATGTAGCATTGATTGGTAATGGTTCAATGAGTGTAATATTTTCAGAAGCGATACAGCCTTCAGCATCTCTAACATTCACAGTGTAGTTACCAGCAGCAAGATCTGTAAATGTGTTATTAGTCGAATATGCCACTGTTGCATCACCTGTTAATTCATATTCATAATTTCCCCAACCACCTGAAGCGATTGCAGTAATAGTTCCCTGACTGTTATCACAAGTAACATTAGATGTTTCTGTTGCAATAAGCGTTAAGGCTTCAGCAGGCGATGAGATGATCACACTGCCTGTAGCAGAACAAAATGGACTTTCGGTTTCCGTAATGTCTACGGTGAAACTTCCTGCACTCATTCCTGTGACAGTTACAGGATTGGTTGATGTATTGGCATTAACAACACCAGTTACAGAAGTTCCTACACTATCAAATACTTCATAAGTATAAGCACCTGAATATCCTGAGACATCTATTTCAAATGAACCTGAATTATCACCAAAGCAGATTACGGAAGTTGAAGTTGTGATAAAAGTAGGAGGGATAGCTTCTGCTAATGAAATTGTCACCTCTTCTGTACATGTAGTTACTGTATCTGTTATTGTTACTGTATAAATTCCGGATGGTACACCAGAAAATACATTTCCAGCTAATGTTATTGATGATGGATTCGGATTTATGACATATGTGAATGTACCTGAACCTCCTGATACATTAATGGTAATTTCACCATCATCATCGTTACAGGTAGGTTGGGTATTTATATCTGGAGTTATAACCAGAGGCGCTAAGATATCAACCGATACTAAATTTCCGCATCCGTTGGCATCCTGAACTTCTATCGTATGTGTTCCTGAGAATAAATTTGAAATCGTAAATGGCACACTAAGAGTTTGAAATGTTCCACCATCTATACTATAACTATAAGGTGCAATTCCAGGTGTAACCATGCTTACATCTATTTCAAAATCGCCTTCAGCAGTACATTGATCACTTAAAGTAGCTGAAATAACAGGCGATGGATCTGGCGGCATGACAACAATCGGACTGGAAACAATACAGTAGTAAGCATCCATTACATGTACATAATAATTACCAGTATCTACATTAAAAGTACTCGCTGATGCCCATGATGGATCTGTTGCAAGTGGAGCAGCAGGCGTTGTTGTAATTTGGTATAGATAAGGAGCTGTACCATTTTGTCCTATGGCGCTAATTTGTCCTGAATTGGCATTACAATTTGCATTTTGATCTACAGAAGTAATTAGATCTAGAGGTATAGCAGATTCAGTAATGTTAAACGGAGCAGTCACTACGCCACAACCAGAATTTGGACCAGTAGTCTCAGTTATAGAAACAAAGTAGTTACCAAATGGTAAAGGACCTAAATTTGTTAAAGTAAGAGATCCGCCGGAAGCTATAGTTCCAGAACCGGTCACACCAGTTGAAACTAAAGTTAGAGAATCAAATATTTCATAATCTACATCAACAGGAATACCATAAATACTATTGATAGTAAAAGAAGCATTTCCATCGGCGCTTCCTGTACAAGTAATATTATTAGATCCCACAGCACTTAGCGTAAGAGTTGAATCTGTTGGAATAGGTGTAGTAGCAGGCTCATAATAAGTACAATCTGAAGATGCATCATATACTATAAACGTATAGGTGACACCAGGTGTTAAGCCAGTAAATGTTGCTGACTCACTTCCGGGTGTATCCTCAGGTAACCAGGATCCTATCGGATTTGGATATACCGATAATGGTCCTTGATAAATACTGAAAAAGAAAGGTCCAGTACTCGTTAATGTCGAACCAATACTTACAACAGCTTCTCCGCCTGAAAGACAGTCTACAGTTGCTGTAACCGTAATATCCAGATCTGTTGGAGGAGATGCTATCAATACATCTTGTTCCAGTATCGAACAGCCATTGGCATCAACCACATTGATTTCATATAATCCAAAATCCAGGGTGTTAAAGCTTGTTGAAGCTGATCCAGTGGCGTTAAACTCTGAATTGGAATAACCGTTAGAACCAGAAACATAATAATTATAAGGTGCCGTTCCACCTGTTACCGAGTTTATGATTATAGAACCTTGAGAAGTACCAGTTAAAGAACAGGTAATATCAATAGCAGTATAGTCCACAACAATTGGATCTGGGTCAGTTAAAGTGATTGTTTCAGTAGCGGTACAGAAATTTGCATCGGTCACAGTAATCGTGTAATCACCGGCAGGAAGTCCAGAAGTTTGAGTGCCATAATCTGTTCCAGTCGTATCGTTATTTACATTGATCGTGAATGGTGGCGTACCTGTTGAAGAATCAATAGTTATATCAATTGCACCATTGGAATCGCCATCACATAGAATAGGTTCTGTTTGTACCACAGCACTTATAGCCGGTAGTGAAACCGGATCAACAGTAATTACACTTGAAACAGCAGTACAGCCGTTTGCATCTGTAATTTCAAACTGGTATGTTCCAGCCGAAGCTGTTGTATAAGTAAACGGTGAACCCGTGGCTCCAAATGCTGCATAAGCACCACTATTTATTGAAACTGCATATGTGTATGGTGCAGTACCTGTAATGGTTCCTGTTAGGATAGCATCGGGTGTTGCAGTACAGTTTAAAGCTTCTGTTAATACAACATTAACAGTTGGTGCTGGTATCGGGTCAATTGTATAAGCTTCCCTATACAAACAATCATTTTCATCTCGTACCTGGAAAATGTATGTACCAGCTTCTAATCCTGGAAATATTGGTGAAATTTGATATGGGGTTATATCCGCTGTAGGTGCAGCGATCTGATATTCCATAACACCTGTTCCGCCTGTAACTCCTGTTATGGTTACCGTAGTTGTATTTGAAGGACAGCTAATAGGTGAGTTAGCAATAGTTATATCTGTTGGTGGATCTAAAGAATCTATAGTTATGCTGTTAGCAATAAATGCACAACCACTGGCATCCTGTACCGTGACAGTATATGTGCCAGCCGTTAATCCGGAAAAAATATTACCGGCTTGAAAATTGACACCATCTAAACTATACATATAAGGCGCAGTACCTCCTGAAACTCCTGTTACCGTAATGGTTCCATCGGAAGTACAGGAATATGGTGCAGTTAATGTCGCAGTTCCTGTAATAGCAGGCGCTTCTGTTATTGTTACAGTTTGGGGAACAGTAGCACATATTGAAGCTCCAAGGGTGTATTGAACAACTACGTTGTAATCTCCCTGAGTAAGATTGGTAAATACATTTGAATTGGTATAAGTTGTACCACCATCAATACTGAATTCTAAACTGTTTCCGTTCGCATTCGTTACATTTATGCTTATTGTTCCATCCGCTGAACCATTACAATCAATATCTGTTGTTGTAATATTAAATTCAGGTTCGAGTATGTCATCTACTGTTATTGTTGTGGTTGCACTACAATTATTAGAATCAACTACTTCAATATCGTAATCTCCGGGAGTCGTAACCACTATTTCCGGAACCGTCTGAAAATCTGTCGATCCATTAATAAAATAGAAATATGGAGGTGTTCCGCCTTCAGGATAAATCGTAATCTCTCCATCTGCACAAGTAAGTGGTATAGTAACAGCAGCAGTAACCGTAAGTAAAGGAGGTTCTACTATAGTTATATCTTCAGTGTGAATACAACCATTTTCGGTTACTACGGTTGCTGTATACGTTCCCGGATTTAAATTGGCAAAAGTATAGGTATTGTCCATGATTGGTCCAACTGTATTGACCAATGTGCCTCCTTGTTATAAGGTATAGGTATATTGTGGGTCTGCATCGTTAGCAGCTATTTGAATTGTTCCTTTATCCCCATAACACAGTGGCTGTGTAACAGAAACTGTACCTGAAAAGTCCCTTTCATTGATTTGAACATCTGGTACAGTAAATACACATGGATTAGTAGGAATACCTATTTGTCTCGTGTAAATTGAATAGTTACCAGGTGTATTGACAGTAAAAACATTACTTGCTTGATAGTTAACACCATCTAAACTATACTCATAACCAGACGGTACATCATTAACCGTTATAGTACCTGGAGTGGTACAGATAATATCAGTTGCAGTGACAGTAGGTTCTAATAAATTGGTATAAACATTAAAAAAGAACTGGGCGAAACATCCGCCTTCATAATTTATGGTTATTCTATATTGACCAGCAATACTTGCATTAAAATCCGGACCAGTACCTACTTGATTCCAGGAACATGCAGCGTCTTCATTTGCACAATCAGGATTGGCAACTGCTGCACAACTTGCTTCATCAAGTACTTCCCAGATAATCGATGTTGCACCGGCTAAATTGGTTTGGATATTTCTTGATTCATTTCCACCACATAAGAAGATATTAGGTAATTCTTTACCATCATTAGGACAAATCACAACTTCATCGGCATAAGGTATCACTGGATTCGGAATACCTACACCATAAAGGGTCACAATAAATTCCTGCACTATTGATTGACAAGGCGCTTCAGCTGTATTAAAAACATAATATGTTCCTGCTTGTGTAACTGTAAGGGTTTGAGAAGTTCCCACTACAGGACTTCCCGTTGGACTTGTTGACCAGGAATACGCAACGTATCCATTAGCAGCCGTAATATCTATGCTTGAATCACACAAGATAACTTCTTCAGAAAATGTACAATCATCTAAATCGGCTAAAAAGTTTGTTGCTTGAGGGGATATTAAACAACCTGTGTTGCTATTTAAACTTGGGTCATCTGTGATCTGAAAAGTAGGGTTATAGAATCCATTATAGGTTGCAAATGCCTGATTCTGAATAATGTTTGAACATGCATCAGCTAAATGTTGACAGGTTTCTACCGTTTCAACTTCAATACGAATTTCATAAACAGGGTCACCTTCTTCAACTAAAGAATTATCAATATCAAAAATAAGTTCTCTCGTGGCCGGATCATAGCTTGCCACTGTAACACCTGGTGGAAGTACCAGATCTGTAGGGTGGTTATATACAATATTTATAGGAAGTATATCTCGAATTTGGAAATTGGTAGCATTGTCGTTTCCAACATTTTGAAACCCAATGACATAATTTAAAGGTGTGGCTAAACCAACTTCCTGATTTCCAATATCATTTCCAGCATCATCCTCAACAAGTTTGGTAAGAACAATATCAGGTTCTATAATATCAACTGCAAAAGCGAAGAAATACTGAAAATAAGTATCTCCACTGGTTTCTAATCTTACAGTTGCAGAAGTAGCATCATTGGCAATAACTGTATTTCCTGGATTTGGAATGGCCATTACACCTGTATCAAAACCTAAAGTATTCGTACTATTAGGCACTCTGTCATTGACTGGAGTAGCATCCAATTGGGTCACCGAGCTATTAAAAAAGTTAGTTGCAGGTCGATCTACAGTTGAAAGGCTAACACCATTTAATCCTAAGCGGTCACCTAATATTGGGCTGTCACCTTCTAATGTAGCAAAAGCAAAGTTTGCACGTACGGGAGCAGGTGCAGGAACAGTTCTGAACCCAGAAACTGGAATATCCAGATTAGGATTGCCACCAGGTACGCTAATAGCACTGAAACCATCAAAACTGGTAATTGATTTACCAGGTAATGTAGGATCTTCATAAACAACAAAAAGAGACCATCCGGCAGAATGACCTGTACCATTATATGGATCATAGTTTGCTGTTTCCCCTTCGGCAGATGATACATTAGCCACTGTATAAGTACCTAAATCGGTACCAAGACTAGTAACGATATCTGTTACATCTGCATAACATGCATATGAAAAACTATCACCTCCATCGATGGATGTTCCATTGGCATCAAAAATAATGGTTCCTTGTATGTCATTGTATCCACCAACAGGTCCTTTAAATTTAACATCAGTAATAGATTCATTACCAGGGCTTACAGCCCCCCAATAAAGACTAGCATGTATGATTCTATAACATTCAGGATTTGGGATATCTAAATCAGAACTAGAAGAGCTAAATGTAGTGGCATCACCATCTATATCAATATATTGCATATCAACATTATGATTATACACAGAATTGTCATTAAATGCATTATTATCTGGTCCGAGAATATTGTTTCCAATTAGTATGATGTCACCTTTTACATCCAGATCAAATCGTGGTGTGAATGGTACATAATTTTGTGCATAAAATTGAAGACCAACAAATAATAGCAATATTGTTGTGGCGATTTTTGAAAATGTAGGTCTTTTCATGTTGCTTGTTTTTTAATTTAGTTTCAACTTAAGGGAATTGCTGAAAAGAAATTGGGCCTTATTAGTTTTAATTATCAATTTTCACGAGGGACATTTTTGTGTTATATGGTCTGTTTCCTTTAGCTTTTAAAGCTTCGTTTGCAGCTTCAATGCTTTCGAACTTATTATAGTATATGTAATATTTACTTGTTTTAACATCAAAGAAAAAGTCTACATCCGTACGTCCGGAGGCTACTACCTTAGTGACAAAATCGTTTCTTTTTTGAGTATCATTATGTACGGCAATTATCAAATAATAACCATTACTCACATTATCGATATCTTTTAATATTTGGATATTGCTACTTTGCTCTTCTCCAAAATCAAAGTCTTCAATGGTATACACTTGACCAGTTGGTGTTGTACTTTTTATAGTATTGAGAGTAGCTCTATCAATGGCATATCGCTCTCCTTCGTTATTATATGATGCTCGTTTGATTCTCCGGTTGCGTTCAAATTCAGTAGCTATTTCAATATCCTCTAATTCTAATTGCAGCTTTATCTTGGCTTGTGCAGCTTGAATTTGCTCGGCTGTCAAGCGATTAATTGTTTTATTATAAAACATATAAACTTCATCAAGGTATACTGTATCCACTGCTTGTTGACTTTCATATCTCTCTTTATATAACTTCTTTATTTTATCAATTTCTAGATTTCGAGACTCAATAAGCTTATCTAAGTTGGCAATCATAGTTAAAAGCCTATTGTTTTCTTCAGTTATGCTTTTGAATGGTTTTGATTCTACAGATATCCCTTGTTCACTTAAATCGTTTTCCTCTTTAAGGTCTTTTAAATCTTGATTCTTAATCGATACCACAGCACCTATCTTTTTAAATAACTCATCTTGTTTAATTTTAGAGGCCGAAGTTTGCTCAGTTAAGGCGTACATTTCTTTACCTATTTCATCGTTAGGATTGGTAATTTGTTCTTCCTTAGCTTGCTGTTCTTTTAATACGTTAGCTTTTGCTTCAGCTTCTAATTTAGCTTGTTCTTCAGCTAATAGCGCAGCTTGAGCTATGGCTTCTGCCATGGCATTTTGCTCAGCTAACAATTTAGCTTTAGCTTCCTCTTTAGCTTTTTGCTCAGCTATTAATTGAGCTTGTTCTTGTGCTTCTTCTCTGGCTCTCTGTTCTTCTAAATGTTGAGCTTCTGCTTCTTCCTTAGCTCTCTGTTCTTCTAACAGTTTAGCTTGGGCTTGAGCTTCTTCCTTAGCTTGCTGTTCTGCTAAAAGTTTAGCTTGGGCATCAGCTTCTTCTTGAGCTTTTTGTTCTGCTAATAGTTTTGCTTGAGCTTCGGCTTCCTCTTTTGCTTTTTGTTCTGCTAATAGTTTTGCTTGTGCTTCAGCTTCTTGCTTAGCTTTTTGTTCCTCGAAGAGTTTAGCCTTTGCTTCAGCTGCCTCTTTGGCTTTTTGCTCAGCTATAAATTTAGCTTCTGCTTCTGCTTCTTGCTCAGCTAATAATTTGGCCTGCGCTTCCACATCTTCCATGGCTTCTTTTTCCGCTATAAGTTTTGCTTGTACTTGGGCTTTTCTTTCCGCAGCCTTTTTGCGATTGGCTTCTGCTTGGACTTTTGATACTTTTGATTTAAAAGGTTTTCTTTTAGTACTGGAAGAAATAAGTCCGCTCACTTCGTCACCACTACTATAATCATAAGTTTCGTTGTTTTTAAATCTGTAAGCAAGTGTAATTTCATGTGAATATGAACTGCCAAAATTTGTAAAGGCACCAGTACCTTTTTCAATATTGTATTCTATGGCAATTTGAGACGTAATGTTTAATCCAATACCGGCAGATATGCCATACAACGTATTATAACCTGCTTGTGCCCAAATACCTTTGGGAACTGTAATCATTGCTAAGGCAGAAACAATAGTTTCGTCTTTTTTAAACTCTGACCTTAAAAGACCTGAGAATTTACTTTCATTAAAAAATCCTCTATTATTCATGTATCCTGTATACATCATATGTGCTTGTATACCTTGTTCGGGATTATCATCAAGCATTGTAGATGAATTAAAATTGTAAACCACTAAATTGTTAACAGATACTCCAAAATCAAAGCGCTCCAAACCAAAATTGATTCCAGGATTGATGGTTAGCAAAAAGTTTTCAGGAACATTTTGTAAAGAAGGATCATCAAAATTTGTAACTACATTTCCTATATTTATACCGCTTTTATAAGCACCTATATTAAGCCCAAACGTAAGATTGTTATCTCTTGTTAATCTAGCGTTATAAGCGAAGTTTAAAACACCTCCAAAGGTGGATAGAACGCCATAATTTTGTTGAAACACACCTATTCCAGCACCTATATTTTCTGAAAACCTGCCTGAATAACCAGCTAAATAGGTGAGTGGTGCATCATCAAATTGGACCCATTCACGTCTATTGTAAATGCTTATATATTTATTTTGCTCTCTTACAAAACTAAAGGTTGGGTTAATGGCGTAACGATTAAACGTTAACGAGTTTCTCACAGGAAGACTAAGAGAAACAACCCCATCATCTTCTTGAGCAAAGAAGAACTGAGTCGCACAGAAGCATAATAGTAAAACCAATAGTTGTGTTTTCATATTATTTAATTACTGTTATTGAACCCTTTCTGGTTTCATTATCAGTTGTTTGAATCACATAATAAAAAACCTGATTGATGCTTGTTAAATTCAAATCATTCTCAGGCCAATTATTAAGATAATTGTTGGATTTCAATACTACTTTACCATGATTATTCATGATCATAACCATAGTATTGGTGCCACTTACATATTTCGTTGGAATTATCCAGTTATCATTTATGCCATCACCATTAGGACTTATTACATTCGGTATTTTTTCTACATCTGGAAAAGGCTCGTTGACTTGAAACAAAAATTCTCTGGAACCATTACAACCTGAGATTTCGGTTACAATTACTTTATAGTTGCCAATTTCTGTAACATCGTAATTATCTTCCGAAGCATCAGTAATTACTACTTCATCTAAATACCATTCAAAAGTTGGATTATTTGCTGTCGTTGTGATAATAACTGATAAAGTTTCTCCTTCTTGGATTGAGTTAAAAGCTGAAACATTAATTTCGGCATCAAAAAGTTCGCTTTCAAGTTCTATTGAGCCTGAAGCTGAACAATCACCTAAATTAACCTGAACCGCGTAAGTACCAGATTCATTTGCTTGATACATTTGATCTGTTGCATCTGGAATGGATAGACCATCTTTATACCATTGATAGCTATTGGCTCCAATAGTACTTAATGTAGTTGAACCTTGACTTGGACAAAACGGATTGCCTAAACTTGATGATATACCAGCTTCGGCCTCACCGGAAGTGACTTGACTTATGGTGACACGATTTGAAAAAGAATCTGATGTGCAGCTACCATAATTAGTTTCAACAAAATAGGTTCCTTCATCGTTAACTGATAGTGTAGTACCTTCAGCGACAAATACAGATGTAGTTGGCCCGGTCTCCTTGTACCAATTAAAGCTGAGAATAGGATAGTTGAGTGGTGAATCATTCGATCCTGTTCCAGGATTATCAATGGCTAAAAGGTAATTTCCACCAGCACAAAAGGCTCCTGTTGACACTAAGTTATTGATAGTAAATGGAGTATCCTGTGGTTTATAGTAAGCGGCAAAAGCAACTGAGTTAGAACTTGTGGCTACAGGTGCGCTACTTTTTATTCGTATCCTAAAGTTTTCTCCAGCAGTCGTTGTGGGAAAGGAAAAATCTAAGGTTGCCGGTGAAATAGTAACAGCACCAGGATTGGACGTAAATAAAACAGTTGCATTAGTAAAATCACCATCACTATCGGATAATTCGATAGAAAATTGGTTTGATGCATTTAAGTTTGACTCAGGGGAAAAAACAAAAGTAGTACTATAGGTGTTAAAAGATTCATTTGCACATGCCTGACTAAACCCTAAATTAGGAGTACCTATAACTATTTGAGCGTTAGCTTGTTCTTGAAAAACAAGAACTAAAAAACAAATTCCGAAGAAGAGTTTATATGCAGTTTTTATCTTATACATTAGATTTGGGCTGTAATTTTTTATCCTATAAGCTGTTTTTTTTTGTTTGAGTTTTATACCATTGAATTAATAGTCTAACTATTCGGTTTAATTATTAGAAGCGATGATCTTGTTGATTCGTAATCTAAAATCTGGATGCCTCGCATTACCAGAATCAATAAATGTTTCAGAATCCGGACCTTTGGAGTAAACGTTATCATAGGCTCTGCTACCATACCAATTTTCTAGATCGTCATTGTTGGAAAAGCCATTTCTGAAAATATTTCCGTTGCAGTTATTAAAATATGTTCTAGCGAACTTGATACCTTCTAAATTTTCAGTATTTAGTTTAATCTTATCGTCTAATATTACAGCAGGGTTAAATCCCGAAATCACACTTTTATTAATTGAAAATGAAGTATGTTCTCCAATAAATATGGCTTCGTTTACTAAACCAACTTTAATATCATAGCTCAAGTCGTCACTGACATTCACTAAAGTTAAGTTTTCAGCATTGACAGCGGTTTGCAATTTTGAAAAATCGGCTTCTTCTTGTAGATCGTAAGCAAGTATATTCATACATTTTGATGCTTCTGCACCAGAAACATATGGGGATTTTACTGCTAAAGAATTAGTTATTCTGCTTTGGGCACCATGATTAAACTCGAAGTCATGAATATTAGATCTATACGAAATCAACTTATCTAGATTCACATTTCCACCCAGTATATTAAAAGAGTTGCCTTCGCAATAGCTAACCATTATATTATCAATCATAGTTAGCTCTCCAACACCAGCTAATGTAAGTCCGTTAAAATAGCCATAATTTTTAGTCCGCTTACCTGCATATTCAATTCTTACATAACTTAAAATACCTGAGTAACTATAGGGATTATCACCACCATAACTAACATTTTTAGCAGCCGATGGCATCAACCCATAATTTAATGACGCTTCGCCATCAAATTTATTGGTAGGGGCTTCACCAAGAATAAAGATTCCTCCCCAATCGCCCGGTTTTTTAATAATTTTGCTTGATGTAAAAATAATTGGGTCCGTAGAGGAGCCCTTAGCAATTATTTTAGATCCTTTGCTAATGGTAAGAGAACCTTTAGTTTTAAAATCACCAATAATAACTGTACCAGGTTCAATTGTTAGTGTTGTACTATCTGTTACAAAGACATCACCTAATAGCAAATAGATTTCTTTTTTATTTAATTTTGTATCCTTTGAAATATCTCCACTTAATATTTGAGTAGGTTTATCATAATCGACTTTGTTTGGTCTAAATTCAGTCCAAGGTTTCAACCAGTTAGTGTAACCAATTATTCCTTTTTCCTGTTGAGCAAACATATTACCCGATACAATTAGAAGGGCAAGAAGTGCTAATTGAGTAATTTTTTTCATGAGGCTAAGTTTAGTATAGGTGAGGGGACACCTTTATATATTACCAAAAATATGATTATTACTCATAAAACGCAAAATTTATCGATAAGATGCATTAATTTATAAATAAATTCCTACAATAATGGTTATTTTTACAAAAATTACACGAAAAAGGCATTTTAATAAATACAAATCCTCTATTATTTAAGAAAAAAACAGCCTCAACAAATATGCTGAGGCTTTAATTTTTTTGTAAAGAGCGATCTATCACTAATCAACCTTAAAATCATTATATGTATGCAACGATTTCAGTGTTTCTTCATAAAATAGAATTGCAGCTATTAAATCACGAGTATCTGAGTATGGTAAAATCTTTCTTTGAAATTCAACGGTACTGTCAAAATATTTAACTGAGGCTTCACGGCTGGCTTCTAAAGCCTTTTTATTATCCTTGGTTTCAGGAATACCTAAAGATTCCATGGTTACATCTGGTTTCGTAGCAAAAGCAATACTTGGCAAAATATTCACTATAACTTCGATTCGCTCACTATACAAAGCAAGTAAATCTCCTTTGGACAACTTATTTAACTCATCGTACGAATGGTATTTGGTTATATAAACCTTGCCACTTATCATAGTTATCGGAGCTTTCTTTCTCTTCTTGGTTTTTAGAGATTCCTCCTTCTGGGCGAAACTGACGCTCAATATCAGAAAAAAAATGATGCTCAATATAATAGGTTTTGTTTTCATTATATCATTTGTTTAAATGGGCTTTATTAAACAAATCTATACAATTTATTAAAAATATCTATGTTTTTTTCAAATTTTTTAATCCATAAACTGCATATATTTTAGATAAAATGCCTTTTTTATTGATAAAATACATATTTTAACGATAAAATGCTATGCTATTATTTCTTAAAATTTCTACTTTGTAAAACATGTTAGGCTTAGTGTTTTAGACTATTTAAAAATTTATTTCAGAAGCTTTTCTTCACACTTTAAAATTATTTAATTGATCTAGATAAATAATCATTATTTATGAAAGTATTCATTTTATACAACATCATATTTAGAGCATGCTTCTACAGTTGATGCATCCTACTAATTTTCTGTTTAACAGGACACAAGGTTATCTTTTAAAAAGGAAAACATATGTATTTTATCGGTATATTTTGCTAATTAAAACGCTTTATCGAAAATATTGAGCATTCATAAGATTTTTAACGGAATACATTTTTTTTGTTAGAATTTTGAGGTAACCTTAAATCTTAAAACCATGAAAAATTGTATTCTTCATTTTTGTTTTACCTTCTTAATTTGTGTTAGTTTTTCTATTTATGCACAAGAATCTACGGAATTTTCAGGAAAGAAATCTGAAAATATTCTAAATCTCAACTCATTCAATGATATTGCAACTCAACATTTGAGCAATACAGATACGATACCTGGTTTTGAATCAAAAGAAAATAAACTTAAGATAAGTGGTACCATATATAAAAGCGATGGTGTAACACCTGCAAAAGATGTGATTTTGTATATCGAACAAGCAGATGAAAACGGTGATTTTGATTTGAGAAAGGAAAATGATATTCGTTATGTACATAATAGAGGTTGGATAAAGACTGATTCTAGTGGCAATTACACGTTCTATACCTATATTCCTGGAAATGACAGACGTTACAACCAAATGCAGCAAATATTTCCTATAATAAAGGAACCATCAAAACCAGAATATGAAATTGGAACATTCCTATTTGATGAAGATCCTTTATTATCTAAACTATGTCGAAAAAGAATGGCAAAAAAAGGAGATATAACCAGAATACTTAAATTAAAAAAGGTTGATGGAATATTTGTAACCCAAAAAGACATTATACTTCATGACGCAGTTGTTATGACAAATTAATGTAATTTACATCAAAAGAATTTATATCAGACTAGTATTCAAAATTACATAATCTAATTTACTCACATATTGCATATCTATGAACTAGTTGATATGAAAGAAATTGTATTAAAACTATTCCAATTCTTTAAACAATAGTATCGATATTAGTTCTAAAAGCTTAAGCAAAGTTGGCATTACGGGAATTAAATTTGCTTTTTTCATTATCAAAATCTTCAGTAACAATATCATTAAACGAAAAAACACCTTCTTCAACACTTAAAACTATCATGTAAGAAAGAATATTTTATGGTTATTCGATCACATTCCTATCTTAAATTAAAATATCTTTGTGCTTTATTACTTAATTGTTATCTATTCTAATTTTTTAAATTCTTTCGCAATTAATGTTAAGAATAAAAAAATATGCCGCAATTGATATTGGATCCAATGCTGTCCGGTTGCTAATTAGCAACATAATTGAAGAAAAGGGTAAACTTGTTCGAATTAAAAAAAATTCATTGGTTAGGGTACCTATAAGATTAGGAGAAGATGTTTTTATAAATCAAAACATATCAAAAAGAAATACTACCAGATTAGTTGATACAATGTTGGCTTTTAATTTATTAATGAAATCGCATAATGTGTCAATGTATAAAGCATGTGCTACATCTGCAATGCGAGAAGCAAATAATGGAACAAAAACAGCTAGCTTAGTTTATGAAAAGTCTAATATTCAGATAGATATAATTAATGGAGAAGAAGAAGCTGCGATTATAGCTGCAACAGACCTAAAGCAATATATCAACGAAAATAGCACTTATTTGTATGTTGATGTAGGAGGAGGTAGTACAGAATTCACAATTTTTCACAACGGTAACGTTGTTACATCCAGATCTTATAAAATTGGTACAGTTAGGCTTTTAAAAGATATTGTTAAGAGTGAAACCTGGAAAGACCTTGAGATGTGGATTAAAGAAAATGTAAAACACTATTCCAGAATAGATATTATAGGTTCTGGAGGAAATATTAATAAAATATTTAAGTTGTCGTTGAAACCTATTGGTAAACCATTAACTTATTTCTATTTATCTTCATTATATGCAAAGCTTAATTCCTACTCGTATGAAGAGCGGATTACTGAACTTGATCTAAATCAGGATCGAGCAGATGTAATTATTCATGCTACACGGATTTATTTGTCAGCTATGAAATGGAGTGGAGCCAAGGACATATACGTTCCTAAAATAGGACTTGCCGATGGAATTATTAAAAGTATGTATTATAAGACTATTTCAAGTACACCAATTATAAATTTGGCACCTTAATTGCAGTATTACATATAAATTATAATAAAATGAAAAAGTTTTTATTAGTTTTCCTTAGCTTATTTAGTACTATAGCTATTTGTCAAGAAGATGAATCTGATACAACTACACTCGAGATTGGCTGTATTTCGGGAGATTGTGAAAATGGATTAGGAAAGTATGTTTGGAAAAACGGAGATTATTTTTACGGAGCGTGGAAATTAGGAAATATGGAAGGTAAAGGGACCTATTATAAAGCTAATGGTAGCATTTATGATGGTTTTTGGAAGAATAACAAGAAAAATGGTCAAGGTAAATTAGTGATGCCTAATGAGGATGTTTATAACGGGGAATTTGTAGATGGAATGGCGGAAGGGTTTGGAATCATGATATACAAAAACGGAGGAACATTTAAAGGAGACTGGAAAAATAATAAACGAAATGGTCATGGTGTAATGAATTACCCAACTGGAGAACGATATGTAGGTGAATATAAAAATAATTTACGTCATGGGAAAGGTCGTTTTACCTATAAGAATGGAGAAAATTATGAAGGTGAATGGCAATATGGAGAAATGGAAGGTCAGGGAACTTATACTTATCTTGATGGATCGCAGCAGTCAGGAATATGGTCTAATGGAGAAATTGTAAAACAATAATTATCCGTGAATCAGTTCTTTGTCTCCTAAATTTTTCATGATTTCTGCCTCATATTCAAGTAATTCCTGCCATTTTTGATCCACTTCTTTACGGTCACCATATTGACGCGCAAAACCTAAAAACATAGTGTAATGATTAGCTTCACTTACCATTAGTTTTCTGTAAAATTCGGCTAATTCCTTATCTTTAAGCTGTTCTGACAAAAGCCTGAATCGTTCGCAACTTCTGGCTTCAATTAATGCTGCATATAACAATCTGTGTATAAGTTGAGTTGTTCGACTTCCTCCTTTGGGGAAAAACTTAAGTAATTCGATAACATACTCATCTTTTCTGTCTCTGCCTAAGGTCCAGCCTCTTTCAAGGATTTTATCATGTACCATTTTAAAATGACTCATTTCTTCTTTAACTAAAGAAGTCATTTCTTGTACCAATTCTGTATACTCAGGAAAACTAACAATTAATGAAATAGCAGTACTAGTTGCCTTTTGTTCACAAAACGCATGATCTGTCAAAATTTCTTCAATATTTTTCTCAACTATATTTACCCATCTTGGATCGGTAGGAAGTTTTAGGCCTAACATAAATATATTATTTAAAATATTAATATATAGATACTTATATATCTAAGTCGAAAGTTTTTCTTAAAGTATCTAAATTTGGATTCTTCTTTTTTAATTTGTCGAATTTTTCCTTTGGTGTATAGGCATACTGCTTTTCTAATTCTTCATTAACAGTTATCGACAGGTCGATATTAAAATTATTCAGTTCTTTTCTTATATAACCTAATAATTCATACTGATGCCGTTCTATTTCTACCTTATTTGTAGCATTAGGATATTGGAGATGAATGGTTGTTTCTTGAACTTTTGGTGCATCTATTGACAAGATTGAGGCTAAGTTAAATTTACCTTTTTTCTCGAGTTTTTTAATATAAGTGTTCCAGGATTTTATTAATTGATCTGCAGTAAAATCATCTGTTGGTTGTTCTTCCTCATCTAAAATAACCTCCATTTGTCGTATGAGATGATCCTTTTTGGTCTTGATACTCTTTAAAGATAATCCAGAAGTCCTTTTTCGTTCTTGATTTAATAATATTTTAGGACGTTCTTCAACAATTTTAGGTGTAGATTCAACTAGTTCAGAATTAGATTCATGAACAAGGGTTTCTTGGCCATCTTTACCGATTGATTCAATTTCAAGAATTACAGATTCTTTTTCTATTGAAGTAGTTTCAGGTTTATCAACTGGAATTGGAGTTATGCCTTTCTGTTTAAAATAAGAAGCAGGAATTATAAAGTTTTTACTGTTTTTTTTTTCTCCATCAAAAGTGATAGAAGCTAATTGCATTAAACAAAGCTCTACCAGCAAACGCTGGTTTTTACTGTTTTTATATTTGAGATCACATTCATTGGCCAGTTCTATTCCTTTTAAAAGGAATTGCTGAGATGTTTCTTGAGACTGTTTAAGATATTTATCCTTAGTCTTTTCCCCAACTTCCAATAATTCTAAAGTTTCAGGACTTTTGCAAACTAGCAAATCTCTGTAATGACTTGCTAACCCGGCGATATAATGGTGTCCTTCAAAACCTTGAGCCAGAATTTTATTGTATTGTATAAGTAATTCAGGAATATTATTTTCCAGGATCAAGTCTGTACTTTTAAAGTACGTTTCATAATCCAACACATTTAAGTTTTCTGTTACCGCTTTTCTAGTCAGGTTCTTACCGGAAAAACTAACTACTCGATCAAATATTGATAAGGCATCACGCATCGCACCATCTGCTTTTTGAGCTATAATATGGAGTGCATCATCTTCAGCGTCAATCCCTTGTTCTTTGGCTATAAATTTTAAGTATTCTTTGGCATCTTTAACCGTGATACGCTTAAAATCAAATATCTGACATCGTGATAAAATTGTTGGTATAATTTTGTGTTTTTCGGTAGTAGCAAGAATGAAAATACAGTGTTTTGGAGGTTCTTCAAGCGTCTTTAAAAACGCATTGAAAGCTGATTGAGATAGCATATGCACTTCATCAATAATATACACTTTATACTTTCCAACCTGAGGAGGAATCCTAACTTGATCTGTTAAGTTCCTGATATCATCTACAGAATTATTGGAGGCAGCATCTAATTCAAAAATATTAAACGCAAAATCTTCATCTGCCTTTTCTGTACCATCACTATTAATTAACTTAGCCAGGATTCTTGCGCAGGTAGTTTTACCTACTCCACGTGGTCCAGTAAATAGCAGGGCCTGGGCTAAATGATCATTTTCTATAGCATTTTGTAATGTATTAGTAATAGCTGATTGACCAACAACATCGTTAAATGTTTGTGGTCTATACTTTCTTGCTGATACTACAAAATGTTCCATTATTTATTCTTGAATAACAAAGTTAAAAATTCAACTCAAAGTTAAGAATTATGACCACTAAATTTAAAAGGAGTTATTAACAATAGCCATATAATTTTATGGCAATATTATTGTATTTTTGCAGACAAGTAAATCGCCTTATCGCTCTTGTGCTGAATTTATTTCAGCACTTGGGAGGAAAGTCCGAACACCATAGTGCAACATAGTGGCTAACAGCCACCGACCGTAAGGTTAGGAAAAGTGCAACAGAAAGAATGTACAGGTTATGCTGTAGTGAAATCAGGTAAACTCTATGTGGTGCAATGTCATGTAAACCAGCGTCCCGATAGCTATCGGGAGAGGGTTGCACGCTCGATGCTGGAGGGTAGACAGCTAAAGTATGTTGGTAACAACAAACTCAGATAAATGATAAGGGCTCTTTATGAGTACAGAATTCGGCTTATAGATTTACTTGAAAATAAAAAACCCTTTTAGAAATAAAAGGGTTTTTCGCTAAAAATAATTAGTTGGTTGGTTAATTATTTTATTTTGGAGGAGCCAATGTATAGCCTAATTGTACGGCTGCGGCATTTGGGTCTGAATATACATCTTCACGAACGGCCATTCCATCACTATTCAATTGCCAAACGGCCATACCACTAAACTTAACCTTTTTACCGGTTGGAGGGTTGCCCATGAATTCACCCGTATTGGTTCCTGTTGCTGTCCAGTTTATATAAGCTGTATTGCCTGAGATATTTAAATTATCTATAGCAATATTTAAGTCTGGCATAGCAGCATGATTTGCCCTAATTACTTCAATGTACTCTGCTTGATTGTTTACGGTTTTTACTCCGTTATCATATCTTACTAATTCCGGTACAGTAATAGATTTCCATAAATCGGCATCATTTGTACTCCAGGCTTTAGCACCATTGGCTAAAGTTTTTGCAATAACTTTTTCATCTGCAGACATATTGGCCAAAGCCGCTATTTCGTTATTCAATGCAGATACATCAAAATAATCATGAAATTCAACAATTTTGCCATCAACAAATTGAGCTGTAAAGTGCACTGGAACATCTATTTCCTTATCATTGGCTTTAAATTTTGCGTGCCAATTTGCCCAATAATTCACCCAAGTTTCATCATCTTTATCAATTACCATTTCAATAAAAGTCCCTTCATCTTGAAAGCCATAGGATGAAAAATTAGAAAGCAACTCTTTTTGAGCATTTTCTAAGTCAGATGCGGAGATACTTTTAAGCGAATTAATATATAGCTTAGCCGTATCAGCAAAATGGGTTCGCCAGGCCTCCCAATCGCCATTATTATATTTAGTGACATTGGCTTTGATCGCTTCTATTTCAGGTGATTCTGAAAAATACCGCTTCTTTTCTTGTTGTTGACATGCTGCAAATAGAATTACTGCAAGTCCTAATACTAATAATTTTTTCATTGTTCGCTATTGGTTAATTGTTATTCCGCCTCTTCTGCTGATTCAGTTTGCATTGCTGCGGCTTCTTCCATCGCTTTGTTCATCTCAGTCCCATCAAAAAAGACATGCTCTTCTACAATTTTACCCTCTACAAATTGCACAGCTAAGTGAACTGGCATAGAAAGTTTTTTCCCGGTGGCTTTAACACTTCCATTGTGCGTTCCCCAAAAATAGACCCAGGTTTCGTCTTCTTTATCCAGTACCATTTCAATATAGGCCTTTTCCTTATCAAAACCGTAATCTCCCCAAGCTGGTGTTGTTTCCTTAAATTGAGCTGCCCGAGCATCAACTGTCATAGGGTCATTTGAATTAACATATATCTTTGCTGTATCAGCGAAATGGCTTCTCCATTTTTCCCAGTCTCCGCTTTCATAAGCTGCAATACCTGCTTCTAAAGTTTTGGTTTCAGCGGATTCTGCAAAATAGCGTTGCTTTTCTTGTTGTTGGCAAGCAGCAAATAACATTACGGCAAGTCCCAGTAATAATAGTTTTTTCATGTTGGTATATAGTTTTAGTGTTTAATTTAATTTTTTAGATGGTTATTAGAATTATGTTAATAATAGTTAATAATAGGAGCAACAGCACTTTTTTTAGAGTTTTCATTGCACATTAGTTTAGAATGTTAGTTAGGTAATGAAATGCAACTATTTTGATGAATAAGCCAAATCTGGTCTCATTTCAGCCTCAATCTTTTCATATTTTAGTACGTTGGAATACATGGCCCACATAGTTGATTGTCCTTCTTCACCTAATAATTCCTTATTGGCTTTTCCTTTTTGTGCCATATGCTCTGAGTCTTTTGCTGCAATTGCCACCATATAATATTCGCCATTAGTTCCAAAGCCACTGTTATATACTCGATAATAAGTTTTAGAGCCTTTACTCTCATAAAGAGCTTTAATAGCTTTCATTTTATCTTTGAGTACAGCTCTATTTCCTGGCGCAACATAGACATAATGAAACTCTCTGTAATTCTCTCCTTCAGGAGTTTGCGTGACACCCTCAGGCATATAAGTAAGCTCTTCGTTCAAGGTTATTATATAATCCAGTTCTGTGTCATAGCATTTGTCCATTCTATTAAAAAGACCCATGATCTTTTCGCGACCTTCTTTTTCTATAAGTACTGAAACAAAATTAGGCTTATCAAGTACAGCATAATTCTCTATAGGCGCAACAAATAAGTAATGACTGTTATTGGTCACAGCTGTTATCCATTTGGTATCTTGCACATCATGCTTTTTCATCATATCCAATAGTTCTTTAACAACACCTTCATATTCCATTATGTGAGATGGTTTTACGACATCTTCATGTATACGATACATTTTTTGAGCCGTAGTAGTAATAGGAGCAAGTAAGACTAAAATTAAAATAATTAGTGAAGTTTTTAGTGTTTTCATTTTTAAAAATAATTTGTTGGTTAATATTAATATTAGCCATAAAAAAGTAAGGAAAACATCTAAATTCAGGGCTATGAGCTAATAAATTTCATTATAACCCTTTGGGTGAGAGTATTGAAATATACAAAAAAAAAATAAGATTAACTTTTCTGACTATAAAAGTGCTATTAAAGTTTAAAAAAACTAAACTTATTCCCACCGTAGGTCTTGGCGTAGTCAAAGTATTGTAATTGAGAAAGATCAGTATGTTTTGAGTGCTCAATTATTAGAAGTCCTTCGTTTTCTAAAAGCTTATTCTTGAATACTAATTCGTGGATATTTTCAAATAGATCGTCCGAAAAATTATATGGTGGATCAGCAAAAATGATTGTATGTTGTTGATTACAGTTTTCTAAATATTTAAATACATCGCTTTTTATAACATTAATTGGCATGTTAAAGTCCTCTGAGGTTTTAGAAATAAACTTAACGCATCCAAAATCAATATCTACACTTGTTATGGTTTCTGTTCCCCTGGATGCAAATTCGTAACTTATACTGCCAATTCCTGCAAATAGGTCTAAAACCGAAATTTCATCAAAATAGTATTGATTATTTATTATATTGAATAGTGCCTCCTTAGCCATATCTGTTGTGGGCCTAACTGGTAATTTTTTTGGAGCATGAATACGTCTGCCTTTATGGATACCAGATATAATTCGCATTAAAAACTATTTAATATTACAAACTGACTATGATTGTTTTCTGGTTGGGCTTGATCGGAATATTTATAACTATCCAGCCTTTTACTAAAAAATACAAACCTCACGTATTTGTAGGCAATTGTGTATATCTCATCTTTTGAATCAATATTTCCTGTGAATATTAATTCGAAGGTCTCAGGATTAAGTTTTAATTGCTCAGCACTGAATAAAATGTAATAAATGAAATCCTCTTTAGTTTTAAACTCAAATGAATTGTAGAGTCTCAAGACACCCTTCTCTACAACAATTATTTCGAAATTCTCATGGCAAATATTGACATACATTTTTGGTTTTTCAGAATTTTTTTCCGCATTCAAAATTTGTTCTATCAATATGGTTGAAAAATGTTTAAAAGTGAATTCTCCAAATCTTTCATACAAGTAGTTATTAATATTAACAAATGGTATATAAACGTTTATGCTGTCATTAATATCCAACTTATCAAAAGTTATAAAATCGGTACTTAATATCTTATTATTAAATTTTAAATAATCTGCTAAATTATCTTCATTAAAAAGGGCAGAAGGCACCATTGTAGACAATTCATTCTTATGAATTACAACGATAGCCGAAAAGGGTTGCTGCAGTTCTTTTTCTGATTCGAAATAATTTTTAAGTCTAAAAAGAACCTCTTTTGGGTTTAGCTTTTTGCTAAAACTAATATTCTTTAAATAATCAATTACACAGTTCTCGATATTTAAAATGCAAAAAGAAAGTCCACTCAAGGAAACTTGAATGGACAATTTTAAGTTAGATGTTTCTTGTATATTATTCGTCGTTGGAACCATAAACCTTAGGCCAGTTTCCATTGGTGTTAACTTCATCCATTGAACCGACTTTTAGGGTAGGACCATTTACTCCATCAACCGAAACTACTTCTTTCTCTTGAGAAATTAAATCCTTATTCTGATCGTACAATATTATACCTTTATCAACTTTCACTTCAAAAACTGGAATTTTTACATTGTTTCTCTCAATAAAACCTGCATCCATTTTAAACTTGGCACCTGGCTCACCAGCATTTTCCGGAAGATTGATCATGGATTTATATCTATCAGAATTTTTAAACAATGAGTCTTTAACCGGAACAAAACCTAAAGTATCAATAACAATAATATCTTTATAAGTTGTTACACCACCATATCTTCTCGTTAATTCTTTATCTACTATACTTGAATCTCTTCTTTGGGTAATAGTAAACTGTGCAGTATCAAGAAACTTTACTAAATTATCAAAATTGGGTTGGAATTTACCTGTAACTTGTCTGTGTGCTAATTGAGAACTTCTTAGGTCCTTCAAATTTTCAATAATCAAAGCATATCGCTTGTTCTTGGTCTTATTGAATTGAAGAGGCTCATAAATTGATTGAAAATTAATATAAGCTAAATAAATAATTAAAGCCCAAAGCACAACAAGTATAACGGGCTTAACCTTTGCAGATACATACTTATTAATTAACCAAACAATACCAAATGTTAGTATTATTGCCCCAACTATTAGAATTAATGTAGACATAGTGAATATTTTGTTTGTTAGAAATTTTAGTGGTCTATACGCAAATCTACAATTTTTTTTTAATCGCTAAAACCATTGGGAGTAAAAATCATTTATATATTTGAATAATTATGTCTGAGCAATCAAAATTAATGTCACCGTCCCAGTTTTATTCATTATTAAAAAAGGAATTTCCTTTTGAACCAACTATCAGGCAGGACTTGGTTTTACAACAGATTTCTGAATTTATTTTTGACAATTCTAAAAACAGAATATATTTACTAAAAGGTTATGCAGGAACGGGAAAGACAACACTAATAAGCACAATAGTAAATAACCTTTGGAAGATTACAAAAAGTGCTATTCTTTTAGCTCCTACAGGAAGAGCAGCAAAAGTTATATGTAATTATTCTGGAAAAGAAGCCTTTACAATTCATAAAAAAATATATTTTCCAAAAAAAGAAAAAAGCGGGGCAATGAAATTTGTGTTGCAACCAAATAAGCATAAAAAAACCATATTTATTGTTGATGAAGCTTCAATGATCCCAGATACACCGGGAGAATCTAAATTGTTTGAGAATGGTTCCCTACTTGACGATCTTATGCAATATGTATATTCCGGTCATCAATGTAAATTACTGTTAATTGGAGACACTGCACAATTGCCTCCTGTAAAACTCGATATAAGTCCGGCTCTAGATGAAAATACATTATCCTTGAATTATAATAAAGAGGTTACTAAAATGGAGTTAGATGAAGTTGTCAGGCAAGAACAAGATTCCGGAATTTTATTTAATGCAACAAAATTAAGAGAAGTTCTTTCTGATGGATTTTATGATAGTTTTAAATTTAATCTAAATTCTTTTAAAGATATTGTAAGATTAGTAGATGGTTATGAAATAATGGATGCCATTAATGACTCATATAGTCAACTTGGTAATGAAGATACTGCCATAATTGTAAGGAGTAATAAAAGAGCTAATTTGTATAATCAACAAATTAGAAGCAGAATATTGTTTCAGGAAAACGAATTATCGTCCGGAGATTATTTAATGGTAGTTAAGAATAATTATTTTTGGTTAAAACCAACGAGTGAAGCTGGTTTTATTGCAAATGGCGATATTATTGAGGTTCTAGAGATTTTCAAAATTGAAGAATTATATGGATTCCGATTTGCAGAAGTAAAGGTTAGAATGGTAGATTATCCCAGAATGAGATCCTTTGAGACTGTTCTATTATTAGATACCATTGATGCTGAAACACCTTCACTACCTTATGAAGAATCGAATAGATTATATCAAGAAGTTGCTAAAGATTTTGAAAATGAAACAAGTAATTATCGTAAATTTTTAAAAATTAAAAATAACAAACATTTTAATGCATTGCAAGTTAAATTTTCATATGCCATAACATGTCATAAGTCCCAAGGAGGACAGTGGAATACGGTATTTGTAGAACAACCATATTTACCAAATGGAGTTGATAAAGATTATATACGATGGTTGTATACTGCAGTTACAAGAGCCAAAGAAAAGTTGTATCTTATTGGGTTTAAAGATGAATTTTTTGAGGCATAGTTTTTGATTTTGAAAATCTAAATCACATTAAATGACACCAGAAACTATATTAAGTATATTTTTAGGAATAGGATTGGCAGCTTCCGTTGGATTCCGTGTTTTTGTCCCGTTATTTGCGCTTAGTTTAGCTTCGTACTTCGGCATTTGGGAATTGAATGAATCCTGGCAATGGGTTGGCAGTCTTGCAGCTGTAGTTACTTTAGGAGTAGCAACAATTGTGGAGGTTTTCGCTTATTACATACCATTTTTGGACAATTTACTGGACTCAGTTGCAATTCCATTGGCTGCTGTTGCAGGTACTGCAGTTATGGTATCAACAGTAGCCGATTTAAGTCCAGTGATTACCTGGTCTTTGGCAATCATAGCAGGAGGAGGAACAGCGACAGCAATTGCGGGTTCGTCTGCTGCAACTAGATTAACCTCCACCAGTACTACAGGTGGATTAGGTAATCCAATTGTTTCTACTCTGGAAACAGGAACTGCATTTACACTTTCTGCTTTTTCCATATTTGTGCCAATTATTGGATTTGTACTTGTTTTAATAGTGTTAAGCATAATTTTTCGATTTTATAAAAAGATTAAATCCGCGAAAGGATAATTGTTTAAAATTATCTTATTTTTGGTTTTAATATTTAAGTTCCTTTATGAAAGTAATATCCATGATTCCCGCACGATATAGTGCCTCTCGCTTTCCTGGTAAATTAATGCAGGATTTGGAAGGGAAATCGGTAATACTAAGAACATATCAGGCAACAAAGAACACAAGACTTTTTGACGAGGTATATGTAGTTACTGATAGTGAGATTATTTTCAATGAAATAACTTCTCATAATGGTAAGGCAATAATGAGTAAAAAGGAACACGAGTCAGGAAGCGATAGAATTGCAGAAGCAGTTGAAAGTATAGACTGTGATATAGTTATAAATGTTCAAGGTGACGAACCCTTTACAGAAAGGGATAGTTTGGAGAAGCTTTTAAATGTTTTTAAAACAGACATAAATAAAGAAATAGATCTGGCTTCTTTAATGGTTGAATTAAGTGATTTGGATGAAATAAATAATCCTAACACCGTTAAAGTAATTGTAGATCAAAATAATTTCGCACTATATTTTTCACGAAGTCCAATCCCATATCCTCGAGATAACCAAGTAGGTGCGAGATACTTTAAGCATAAGGGTGTTTATGCTTTCAGAAAGGAAGCAATATTGGAATTCGCCAAACTTCCTATACAATTTTTGGAAGCTTCAGAAAAAATTGAATGCATTCGTTATTTAGAATATGGAAAGCGAATTAAAATGGTTGAAACTACAATTTCTGGAGTAGAAATCGATACACCAGAAGATTTGGAAAAGGCTAAGAAGCTATGGAAATAGATTATAATAACATTAAAGTCATAGGATTTGATGCCGACGACACATTGTGGGTTAATGAAACCTATTATCGTGAAGCAGAATTGGAATTTGCCAAATTATTATCTCAATATGAAACTGCAAACAAAATTGATCAAGAGTTGTTTAAAGTCGAGATGAAGAATCTTGATATGTATGGTTATGGAATAAAGAGTTTTATATTGTCTATGGTGGAATCTGCAATTGAAATTTCCAATAACGAAATTTCTAATCAAAGCATTAATGACATTCTGGAAATTGGTAAGAATATGATTAATAAACCAATTGAGCTTTTAGATGGTGTAGACGAAGTGTTACAAAAATTATCTAAAAAATATAGATTAATATTAGCCACGAAAGGAGATCTGTTGGATCAGGAAAGAAAATTACATCGATCTGGTTTAATCGATTATTTTCACCACATCGAGGTTTTAAGTGATAAAAAAGAATCAAATTATAGTAAATTGTTGGATCATTTAGACATAAAGCCATCAGAGTTTTTAATGATAGGTAATTCTTTAAAATCCGATATTTTGCCTCTTGTAAATATAAATGCAAATGCCATTCATGTACCTTTTCATACAACATGGGCACATGAAGAAGTGACTGAAGAAGAAACTAACGGTAAAGAATACAAAACAGTAAAAAGTTTAAAGGAAATTATTCCTTTTCTGGTTTAAATATTGAAAAAGCTAAATATAAATACCTGGAACAGAAAAGCGCATTTTAATCATTTTAATGCCCTGGAAGACCCATATTTTGCTGTTACAGTTCCGTTTGAAGTATCAAAAGCTTATAGATATGCCAAGCAAAATGGTATTAGTTTTTTTGGTAAATATCTTCATGATTGCATGAAGGCAATAAATAATGTAGAAAATTTCAAATACAGAATAGAAAATAATGAGGTTATTGTCCATGATGTTATTCATGCATCAGCCACATTGATGCGAAGCGATAACACATTCGGGTTTTCATTTATTAATTTTGATGAAGATTTAGGAGTATTCCTCAATAATATTAATAAAGAGAAAGAAAGAATAGAAAACGGTTCAGATCTTTATCCACCTGATAATACTTTAGATTGTATTTATTGTTCTGCATTACCCTGGTTTAGTTTTACAGGGCACAAAGAACCTTTTTCAGGAATTACGGATTCCGTGCCAAAATTTGGTTATAGTAAATTTGAACAAAAGGGTGAGGATCTAATAATGAATGTTTCCATAAATGTAAATCATGCTTTAGTAGATGGCTATCATGTTGGTTTGTTTTGTGAAGCATTTCAAAAAAATTTGAATATTAACAAAGTTTAAATGAAAAAGCTATTTAGCTAATGAGTTATAAAAATTTCCCCATGGTACCAAGAGTTATTTTTGGACGAGGTAGTTTCGATCAATTAGGTGAAATTATCGCACCAAAAAGACTCAATATACATGCACCATTTATTTTTTTGGTCGATGCTGTTTTTAAAGGAAACTCCTGGTTGATTTCAAGAATTCCTTTGTCTTATGAAGATAAAGTAATTTATATATCTGCAGATGAGGAACCAAAGACTTCACAGGTAGACGAACTAACAGAGCAGATCATTTTAAAAAGCAAGGAAAGGCCATCAGGAATTATTGGAATTGGTGGCGGCACTGTATTAGATGTTGCAAAAGCGGTTTCGATTATGTTGACTAATCAAGGAGAATCCAGTGATTATCAGGGCTGGGACCTGGTAAAGAATCCTGCAGTTTATCATGTAGGAATTCCTACAATTTCAGGAACAGGAGCCGAAGTATCCAGAACAACGGTATTAACCGGACCTGAAAAAAAATTAGGTATAAATAGTGATTTCACACCATTTGATCAGGTAATTCTGGATCCTGAACTCACTAAAGATGTACCAAAAAAGCAGTGGTTTTACACTGGAATGGATTGTTTTATACATTGTGTAGAATCACTAAACGGAACATATTTAAATGCATTTAGCCAGAGTTATGGCGAAAAGGCAATGGAATTATGTAAAGAAATTTTCCAATCTAATAAATTATCAAAAAAAGATGCTCAGGATAAATTGATGATGGCTTCATGGCATGGAGGTATGAGTATAGCATACTCACAAGTAGGAGTTGCGCATGCATTAAGTTATGGCTTATCTTATTTATTAGGGACCAAACATGGCATTGGAAATTGTATTGTTTTTCAATATTTGGAAGAATATTATCCAGAGGGAGTGAAGTTATTTAATGCCATGAGATCCAAACAGAAAGTAGATATTCCTCAAGGAGTTTGTTCTAATCTTGAAGAACATCATTTTAATACAATGATAGATATAGCAATGAGTTTAGATCCACTATGGGAAAACGCTTTAGGAAAAAACTGGAAAAAATTAATAACAAGAGATAAGCTTATGCAACTCTACAAACAAATGTAGAATGCGTTGGCTCTCTAAATTAATATACTTCAAATTACTTGGCTGGAAAGTTACAGGCTTTACAGACTTTAATTCAATAAAAAAGGCTGTAATAATTGGAGCTCCACATACACATTGGTTAGATTTTCCTATAGGATTACTTGTTAGATCTGTTTTGGGAGTTAAGACTAATTATGTTGGTAAAAAAGGATTATTTAAATGGCCTTATGGATTCTTCTTTAGAGCGCTAGGAGGTGCACCTGTTGAGAGGAAGAGTAATGAAAATCAGGTAGAAGCGATTGCTCGGTTATTTTCTGAAAAGGAAGAATTTAGAATGGCTATGGCACCAGAAGGTACACGTAAGAAAGTAGAGGAGTGGCGAACCGGTTTTTACTATATAGCCAAAGCAGCTAAGGTGCCTATCATTATGTTTACGCTGGACTTTAAGAATAAAAAGAATCACTTTTCAACACCGTTCTATACAACTGATAACAAGGAAGCTGACTTCAAATTTATTAAGGAATTTTATAAAGGAGTAATTGGGAAAATTCCTGAATTTTCGTAGATGATGTAAGCAAATAGAGCATTTAATCAATGTATTTCATCTGATTTTCTATCACTTTGCATCGGTTTATCCCAAAAAAAACTCCAATCAACAATTATTTTTATAACTAACATAGTCATTGTTATATCTTCACATTGTAGAATCGATACTAAGTTTTACCAATCCCTCGAAAGTTTTTTGAAATTTTAAATTCCCTCACTGTTTTATTCAGTTTGTGATGAAATAAACACATTGTAATAGTTTAGTGAAACATAAAGTAAACAAGAAATTGTCCCTAAAAAGAAACACTATAGTATTACTTGCAAAAAGACTACTCTGCTTACCGGCATAGTAGTTTTTTTATTAATTAGTATTCAACAGACATAAGGATTCTAAAATCCCTCGCTATTAATTTGATAGCACCTATTAATTTCGTAAATTAATGGGTGCTTTTTTTGTGCTCAAATTAATTAAACTCATCATATTATGAATCCTCCATTAGTATTAACAATTCTTGTATTAGCCTTCCTGTTAGCGGGAATCAGAATAGTTTTTGAATATAAACGTGCTTTGAAATTCCGGTTCGGGAAATACGTTAAGACCCTACAACCTGGATTTAGATGGATTATCCCAATAGTTGAAACCATTCAAGTGGTTGATATTAGGGTTATTACAATAAACATAATCTCACAGGAAGTTATGACTGAAGATAATGTACCATGTAGTATTGATGGTGTTGTATTCTTTAAAATAGAAGATCCTGAAAAAGCCGTATTAGAAGTTGAGGAGTACAATTTTGCGATTACCCAATTATCTCAGGCAGCTCTAAGAGATGTCTGCGGAAAAGTAGAATTAGACACTATTTTGTCCAAACGCGAAGAAATGGGTAAGAATATTAAGCATATTGTGGAACATGAAACTAAAGATTGGGGAATTGATATTATAGATGTCAAGATCAAAGATATCCAGTTACCTGAAAATATGAAACGAATGATGGCCGGTCAGGCTGAAGCAGAACGTTCCAGAAGATCAAGAATTATATTGGCTCAAGCTGAAGAACAAGCAGCTGGCAAACTGTTGGAAGCCGGATTACAGATAGACAAATCGCCTTCTGCTATTAAACTGCGGTTATATCAAACCCTTTCTAATATAGCTGCGGAGAAAAACTCAACTATCTTATTCCCATTCCCGGAAGAGGTATTACCAAGAAATGGTAAGGGCTTACAGATAAACACGGATAAGAAGAAAAAGAAATAAAAATAATTTGGCATACAATTTGATTTGTATAATGTGTAACACTCTAGTGAAACATAAAGTAAACATTTGTCCCTAAAAAGAAACACTAGGTTACATAAAATGAGCTACTTCGTCTATGTTTGGAAGTAGCTTTTTTTAATTACTTGCCAAATACATCTGCACCATAAGTATAGTATCCATATAAGCATGAGCCAATATTAATATCCAGAGTCTTTTTTTTAGTTTTAAGTAACAAATACCTAAAGCCAATCCCATAAAAGTGGTTTGACCAATTCCCATGGGTCCCCACTCATAATGAGCAAATCCAAAAATTAAGGAGCTCAATATAACAGCTATCCATTGCGCTTTTTTAGAGTTCATTCCTAATTGTGATATTCTGTTTATTAAAAACCCCCTGTAAATAACTTCCTCTCCAAAGGATGAAACAATGTAGACTCCCGCCAGAGATAATAGAAGCATTCCAAAATTGTCCTTTAAATAAGCATAACCACTCATGTCTGAACTTCCTTCTGGTATGCCAGTTATATTAGCCATGAGTATAGATCCAATTATAAATCCTGCCATAGCTATTATAAATACCAAAAGAGACCATAAAAACACCCTAAGCGCATCTTTAAATGTTATTTTATTGAATGATAGTCCAAAATTTTTCCATGTTTCACCACGAAGTTTTATACCTAACCAAACTATTATTAGCATAACAATATTTGCAACCCAAACTGAGGCTTGTTTTAAAATAAGATCATCTTTCACAAAAGGTTCGGATAGTTTTATAATTGCAAAGGCGATAACAAATAGAAGAAGTATCTCACTTATTTGTACTAACCTATTATTTTGTAACATTGTTCCAAGTCTGCTTATTTTTTGTTTTTCCATGATATATTATGATTTTCTAATGGCAAAAATGAGTTCATCCAGATAGGTTCCGTTTTTATAAATGGTTCCTTTAAATTGGCCTTCTAAAACAAATCCAGCGTTTTTCAATACTTTTTGTGAGGCTATATTGGTTCCGAATGGTCTAGCAAATATCCTGTTGATGTTCAGATTTTTAAATCCGTAGTCCACGATATGTTTAACTGCTTTTGTCATGATACCTTGACCCCAAAAGGGTTCAGCCAGCCAGTAACCCAATTCGGCATTCTTAATATGAATATCTGTTTGTACATGTAACCCAATGCCACCAGAAGCTTTTCCATCGATATCAATCGCAAATATTGTAGGTGGTTTGTGTTGCAATGTCATTTTTATAAAGTTCTCACCACTTTCGCGAGTATAAGGATGTGGAAATTGATCTGTAAGGTTTGCTGCGATCTTTGAATTATTTGCATATTCCATCAGACTTTCAATATCAGTTGTTTCAAAAGGTCTTATAGAAAATGCCATGATTTGTTTAAATGATTGTTAATACTTTAAATATAGGTAATAACTTAATTAGCCAATTTTATTTCTATGAGTTTTTGAATGTCTGGAATATTGGTTTCGTTTTTAACATCTATACTTACACCTCGACCTTCTGCATATTTTTTAGCATTTAACAAATCGGTTTTAATGGATTCTGAGATGTTAGTTTCTAATATTAGGTCTAATGCTTTTTGCCCGAAAACAAATGCAACTTTAAAATAATTGTTACGTGGTAAAAAATAAATGATAGCACGTTTTTTATCTTTTATCCGAAAGCTCCAGCCATAATTCTTTCCCGGGAAATTCCAGTCCTCAACACCATTTGGATATTTTTGGTACACAAACTCTCGTATTTGTCTCCAGAGTGAATAGGTAGAACCCAGGTTAACCACCAGATCCTCATTTTTTGGTACGATTAATTTGTTAGTAAATATGCTGATGTCTTGCATTTTTTAAGGTCATATTTATAGAAATAACCTTAAAAATAGATAGAAATTAAAAATTTTTAAATGATAAAAGTCAGTGAAACAAAGATAGGAGAGAATATTGCTTCATTTTATGCCCGGTTATTTATGCTTTATGGTTAGTTGCGCTTGATCGCCTTTGACTGGCTAATTTAGTAAATACTAACCGAATATAAAATTCACGAGTATTTTCGTAAGTAGGCTAGAACCATGGTACCTGTCGGCCTTTGGCAGATTAATTATTCACATTCTTGTGCAACTTTGTTTTAATTTCAATAAAATATAATCGCAATAGATATTATTCTTTTTTTAATAGATATTCTATTGCAGAATCCAAAACTAGCATGAAATTTTTTGATGTATCAAAATATCTTATACCATACTTTTCACAAGCTTTTTTTATCTTAATACTATATTCAATCATGTTACTTACATGACTTTCAACATAGTCATTCGGTTCGTTTGTTAACCAGTCATTTTTCCCATTACTATAATGATAAACATCTTTAACCTTTTTACTCATATTCACATTCGTGTAGCCAACGAAACACATTTTAATACTATCCGGATGTTTTTTTAATAATTCATCTATTAGTTCAGGAAGAATAGCCTCACCTTCAATAATATAATCTGTTTCTGTCCATATCATATTTTCACACATAGCTTTCAAATAACTCCAAAATCTTTCAGCAATTTCGTTGGGCCATAATTTATCGTGAATACCATATTCAGGAATACCATTAGTAAATCCCATGACAAGCCAATCAAGAGATACATATGGAATTCCTTTTTGTTCCATTATCTTTTTTGCAATTAATGTCTTTCCAGATCTTGATGTACCACTAATTATATATAACATATTAAATTATCTCTAAGAATTTTAAATTGAGTTGTTTTATCGATTTCACCTTTTGTTATAATTTTGTTGTGCGCTGGACATCTCGCTGTTTTATCATTCAAATTAATTTCAAAATGAATAGTTTAAGGGGTCGAATTGTTGATTTAATATTTGGCTACGATTCGTCCACAATGAATTTCATAGTTATTAATTTTATACAATAGATCTTGTTCTTGTAATTCAAATCCCGCCCGTATCAATCCATTTACTCCCTTATTAGAAAGTGCAACAACATAAAAAAGATAAGAGTCATTTGGGCTTATGGTTTTAACTAATTCGGACGGTTTATATATGCTTTTATCTAAAAATGATTTTAAATCTAAACCGTAGTTGGATAAGGTTTCTTTTTCAATGGTCATTTCTTCCATTGGCAAATGTAAATTGAAGTTTATATCTGGCGAAGAAGGAATTGTGAATGAATCATTTGGAAAATCAATAGTTAGTTCCAATTCAGAATCTGATTTATTAGTTATACAAGTCCAAAATATAACATAAACATATTTTCTACCAATAGGGTCTGTGTATTTTTGCCCACCTTTTGGATAACTGTTCTGAATAGTTACACCTTTATTTAAAGAATCATCGTACTTAAACTCGGTATGAAACTTTTGTCCCATTGTCGTGAAAGAATATAACAAGAAGGCAAAAGCAATTAAAAATTTCATAGGTCTCTTTGTTTTTTAGGTTTAAGAACAACTCTCTGGGTATGAAGTCGGAACGGTTTGGTTGCTTAGGCCTATGGTTTATAGCCATTGTTGGAGCCAGTTTATATAGATTTTTCATATGCTTCCTTAATCCAATCCTTTAATTCTGTATCTACATCCTTGATATCTGAAATTTGAACTCTATGAGTACACATTGTGCCAAAAGGTCCAGAACTTTTTAATCTTTTTGTTGTTGGTTTATCTTTTAGCTTGAAACCCAGGTCAATCCTTGTTTTAGTAGCTGGCTTTATTAATACAAATTGTCTTTTTCTAATAATACTCACACTTCCTTTTTTAGGTATTACGGTCACATCCTTACCTAAGGAATTTACATATATAATCAACTCGTTGTATATAGGAAGAAGATTGTCTTTTCCTTTATATTGAATAGCCACCAAATCGACTTCTGACGAAGGTTCTTCTCTTGAAAGTGTTACAATAGTATTAGCAAAACCATGAGTCACATTGTGCTCTGTTTTCAAGAATTTTACCCCTTCTGAATGTTTTGAAAACGACTTTTCTTTTAGAATCTTCTTCCATTCGTCCAAGGATTTTCCAGTCTTTTCAGGCATGTTCGAAATCATTGTTTGCAATGCTTTGTCCATAATTACTGTTTTTAATTGGCTTCTGCGGTCTTGTGTATGAAACGCCGAGGTTTGTCGTGTAAAATTTTCCGGTGGTATTAAAGGTAATTAAAATGTAGGAAATTGAATTCTCTTAACCACCTTAAAAATGTTTTATACACTTTTTAAGCTCCAGTTATTTTTATCATTTAGTTAAAAATTAGAATAAGGTCTTTTAAAAGGTTCCGATAAAAACCTATTTACAATTTCATTAAATAATTTGGGATTTGAGACAGGTGTATAATGGGTTTCTCCGGGCATTATGCATAACTGAGCCTTTGGGATATTCTCATACATTTCCAGACTGTGTTTATTTTTTGTTATGTCTTCATCGCCAGCCATTATTAATACTTTTGCTTTTATTTTTGATAAGTCTTTAATTGGGATATTTGGTTGTGCTAGTAGAATTTCGAGAAGTTGTTTTTGTAAATCCCAATTTTGAGTAGTATCTTCTTCTTGAATTTTTGACTTGATCATTTTTAAGGATTTTAGATCGTGTTTAATAGCCCAAGAGTGAACAGCTGTTGAGTCCGGTCTTAAATTTGCACCCATTGCCACAATTTTCTTTATTTTTGATTTGCCTGAAATTCCCATTTTCAATCCAATAATTCCACCATCGCTCCATCCAACAATGTTAATGGAGTCTATTTTTAGGTAATTAACTATTCCGTCCCAATCCTTTGTAATTTGAACATATGTCAAAGAATCTGTTTTTAATTCAGATTTCCCGTGTCCTCTATTATCAGCTACAATTACTCTATATTTATTTTTAAAATATTCTATCTGATTTTCCATAGATTTAATACTTCCATTATTGCCATGAATTATTAACAATGGCTCACCTTTTCCATATTCCTCGTAATAAATATTTGCTCCATTTATTGGAATATATTTTCCAACTTCTGGATTACTTCCGTAAGGCGTATTAAATTTGAAATTCAATTTTTCTTGAGCATTAGAAATGCCAAAGACCAATATTATGGAAAGTGATAATAGTTGTTTGATTAAATTTTTCATATTTTAATTAAATTACCAAATACACTATATTTTTTTGTTAGCAGCAGTTATTTATGTGTTAATACCAAATTTTAGTTGCCTATTGTATTCTTCTGATGGAAAGTTTCCTTTTGAATCTTTGATCAGATTTCCTTCACTCATAGTCCAAATCTCATATCCGCTAACACTCACTTTATGACCTTTTCCTTTTGGGTCTGCATCTGTGCCGGTCAAGGTCCAATGGAACTCAATTCCGTTTGTTTTGTGTGCTAAGCTGTCAAAGCGCACAGTCATATCTGGAAACTTGGTCATGAATTCTTGAGCAACATTCGAAATAGCTTCTCGCCCTTGTGCAGGATCTCCTACGTTTACTTGTAACGATCCATCTTCTTCAAAGAACATAGCGACAAACTCGGGTCGCTTACTGCCCCAAGCCTGCGCATATCCTTGAGCAAAAATGTTTAAGTCAAATTTTCTTTTTTCTTCAGGTTGGTCATGTGCAGTCCAGCCTATGCTTAGTAGTTTCCATTGTTTATTTTCTTTGATGAGTATCATATGGTTGACTTCTCTTAAACCAGGATTACCAAAGCGATTTACAACCGCATCTGCTCTTAACAGAGCCATACGTTCTTCAGTAACTATTATATTATAGTCACTTACTATTTCAATATAAGGTCTTAGTTCCCTCTTCTTGATGTTTTCGATATATTCATTTATCGTCACTTCTGTATTTTTCCAGGTACCATCTTTGATCATTGTATATCCTATGACAGCCTTGTCAGAGGTTAGATTGTCCAGTTCCTCTATATTATAGTTACCAGCAGCCCTCAATATATTTTCTACCGCAGCTATTATTTCCTCTTCTGCATTTGATGCTGAATCTATTGTTCTGGATGTTATATCTTCACTTATCTCCGTTTTATCTTGATTGAATTGACAACTCATAATCATTAAAGGGAGTAACAAAATTGATAAAATTTGATTTCTGGAATTTTTATTCATAATTAGTTGGATTTATTGCTGCTAACGTGTTTGTGTATGGTTAAGCAACTAATTTAGTAAACTATCACGAACCAGAGAAAATTACGCAGGAATTTTGCAAGCAGACTTGTACCAAGTAACCTGTCCGTCTCTGGCGGATTAATTTAACAGCTTATTGAATGCAGTCTTTTTTATTTTAAATCCCTAATGTTGGCAAATGTTTAACTTTATGATAGGTGAGTGTCGCTTTTATGCAATTTTTCAATTCGACATTTGGAATTTTGTCGTCAATTCTAAAAATAATTGCTCTATTCCCTTCATAGGTAAAGTCGTCTTTATAAATAAGCTTAAAAGTCTCAACAAGTCGGCTTGTGCATTTAAAGTACATTGCATATTGATCAGGCTTTTTTGATTTCCAGTCCATTCTGAGCGTACTTCCGTTTTTGGTCAAATAACTTGGCTCACCCCATTTTAGTGTTTCCTCCAGATTTGTTATACCGTCGATTTCTTTAGCTGTTTCAATAACCAATTTTCGCAGGGCTAACATTTTATTCCGAACCGAATCAGGGTAATTGATGAAAATCAAGTCAACTTCTGGGTTTGTCTTTATTTGTAAATCTTTCATTGGTTTTCAAATTGTATGCAACGGCTCTGCGATATGGTTTGTTGCCTCTGCCTGCGGCAGGCAGGTGGTTTAATCAACTAATTTAGTAAACAAAAACGAACACGATAAAATTCCGTCTACAAAAACCGAAGCTTTAGCATAGGTTTTAGGAATTTTCCAAATAAGCAACGACCAAAGGAATTTATTATACACGGTGTTAGGCAGCGTTTATTTAAACTTTTTATTACCAAGGTAGGTTTAGTTTTTTAATTTCAGATTGATATAACTCTTCAAGTTTTTCTATAAGATTCTGTGAAAAAGAAATATCTGTACTTTGGACATTGCTTGTTAGCTGTTCGATATTCACATTACCAGGAATAACTGTGGAAACAGCATCATAAGCTAAACAAAAAGCTATTGCTCTTTGTGCTAGGTTTTCTTCTGTACCAATAATAGACTTAACTCTGTTTACTAGGTTAGCTCTGGTTTCAATATCTTCTCTAGACCATCTACTTCTAATATCATTAAACCTACTTTGGACATTATATTTGCCAGTTAACCAACCAGAATCAAGAGGAATTTTTACAATGATACCAACTTCTTTATTTTGTGCTTTTTCAAATCCACGCAAAGTATCCTGATGAAAGATATTAAAAAACACCTCCATTACTTTCGAGTTTGTTGTATCCATTAACAACTTCATATCGTCATAGGTGTCTAAAGAAGCACCGTATGCCTTTATTTTTCCTTCTTCAATTAACTTATCGAGTATCTCGTAATGGTCATTTTTACTTCCATCAAAATATTCAGAAGGTGGGTTGTGAATAATAAGTGAGTCAACATACTCTACTTGAAGTCTTTTTAAACTTCCTTCTAAAGATTCCCTAATATAATTAGAACTAAAGTTTAAAGTACCTGTATGTGTATGGCCAAATTTTGTATTAATTACAATTTTACTACGGTCCACGTCTTTAAGTGCCTTGCCCAATCGTTCCTCACCGGTTCCATGTCCATAATTTGGAGCCGTATCAAAAAAATTGATTCCAAAATCTAAAGATTTATGGACAAGTTTAATGGCTTCAATTTCCGTCATACTTTTCCAACCTGAGTTTTCTCCTAATTGCCATGCACCGAGGCCAATTTCAGAGATATTTATTAAATCTTTTATGTATTTTTTATATTTCATTTTGAGGAAAACTCATTATTTGTAAGATTTTAAATGCTTATTATACAGCATTTTGTTTTTTTGATGTTGCTTAACGGTCTCGTATAACCGTCAGTTACAGGTTTAAAGTTAATTATTTTCGATTAAGGACTAAGGCTCGCAATTCCAAGTAGATTCGGACTTAGTCGAATCCGCCGTAATTGCGGTTATACATTGTTGGAATTTCGTTTTTCATGTTTTGAATCAATACTTGAAATCATATTTTTAAAATGGACTTTCAGCATTATTTATTACTACTCTGTATCCATCCAAATCTTCATAAGTTTGGGCACTACCTTCCCAATATGGGTTGAAAGATTTCACTTTTTTAAAGCCTGATTTGGAAATTCTAATAATAGCCTCTTCGTATTCATTGTCATTAGGGATATAGAATACGAGTAAATTTTCTAATGAAGGTGCGCGTCCAGCTGTCTCTTTTGCGTGTGTAGTAAATTCTAAATGATAATGATGTTTTGGATGTCCTACCATTCTACCACTAAAATCTCCGTGATTGTCAAATCCACCAATAACTTCAAAACCTAAGCCATCAGCGTACATTTTTGTTATTTCTTCTAAGTTATCAGTCGGTCTAACAACTCGCATTACTATATCTCTAGATATCATTTTTCAATCCACATTTATTTAGTTAATAATTATATGGTTGGTTTTTCATTAAATGAATGCCAACGACCTGCTAAACGCAGTTCTGATTTGCGAATGAAAAGATAATAAATTCGTTTAACAATGATTTGAGAAAATGTCTAATTTCTGATAATGAGTCTCAAATTATTGGTTATCAATTAGCATTGCAGAGCGATGCGTAAATTGTCAAATTTATTAGATTGGGAATTCAAGAATCAGGATCAAATGCGAAGCATTCATGAATTCCTAATTAATGAAATAAGAATGACATGAACTAAATTGCTTTTAGCAACATGTTATGGCACGTTAAGCACTTGTGTGCGTCAGCTGGAGTTGTATTAGGCAAGTAATTAGAGCTGCAATTTGGTTTAGCAGGTCGTTAGAGCACATTTCACTTGTGGGGTTGGAGTGCGGATCACTTAGCAACACAAGTCAGCTTCAGCTGAATGTGCTCTAACGGCTCCGTATATGAAAAGTAGCGCTAAAAATAAGCTGTTACTTTTCGGATTAAACACAAGCCGAATTTTTAAATTTGGCGACTTTCCAAAAATGCCCAAGCCTTAGTGCTAGCAATGATTTGCGCTATTTTTACTCAAAATGTTAGGCAACGTTTTTATTTCCGTAATGCTTTATTTCGTTCAGTTCTGATTCTTTAGATTCTTTTTCCTCTTCGATATCATAATCATCTTGAAGTCCGAGCCAGAACTTTGCTGAATTCCCAAAATATTTACTCAATCGTAAAGCTGTGTCCGCAGTAATTCTGCGATTTCCTTTTACGATTTCTGAAATTCGTGTTTGCGGAATTTTCAAGTCCTTGGAAAGTCGGTATGCCGTGATTTCCAAAGGCTCAAGAAATTCGTAATTCAAGATTTCTCCTGGGTGTACATTTGCTAACTTTTCCATTTTTCCTTTTTTAATGATAATCAATTATTTCTACCTGACCTGCATTTCCATTATCCCAAATGAAGATAATTCTCCATTGTTTATTAACCCGAATACTATAAAAATCTTTTAATTTTCCAGTCAGCTTTTCAAGTCGGTTTGAGGGCGGAATTCTTAAATCAGCAATGTCCTGCGAGTTGTTCAGCATTCTCAATTTCCGACGTCCAACGTTCTGAATTTCAATCGGCATTTTTTTGACTCGGATTCCGTCCCAAATCTGTTCGGTTTCTTTTGAGCCAAATGAAATAATCATAGTCTTATTTTACGTTACTAACGCCAAAGGTAAGTATAAAGATTGTTTTTTCCAAATGTAGCACAACGGTAGGTATATGAAGCGTAACCTGCCGAAAGACGGCTATGATTTCATATACATTGTTGTGTGGCGTTTTCATAGTTCCCTTAACATTCTGTTAAATGCTTCAAACCAAGACCAGTTCCAACTCTCAACATTTCTAACATATACTACGGTTATGTTTTGTTTAATAAGATGTTTAAAAAAAGACTGATATCCAGGAACTGAGCCAGTATGGTAGAATTCGTTTCTATCATCAGATATAAATACACCAAAACCATAATCTGTATTAGTTCCTGAATTGAGTTTTCCAGGTACAAGAAATTCTTCAAACGTTTCCTTTTTTAATATAAGATTGTCCTTTAATGCTAAAATAAATTGAGCATAATTCTTTATTCGTCCAGCAATATTTCCATCACCTTGAATTGGTCGCAATCCATATCCATAAATATTATTTGGGTCTATTTTTTTATTGGTCGCCACGATTTCGTTACTGTCATTTATTCGATGACCAAAAGCATACTTATTTATAGTGATTAGACGATTATATTTTTGATTGGATGAGATCGAATGATAAATGCCAATGGGATTCCATACAAATTTTTCGAGAAAAGCATCATACGAATAACCAGAGGTCTTTTCAATTAAACTTGCAAGCACAACATATCCAGTATTACTATATTGAATGGAATCTCCTGGGTTAAATCTCAATTTAGTGTCAGCATTAGATAAAAACTGAAGAACATCTTCATTATATATCCTTTCTCCCTTAGGTGCATTCGCGATAAAATAATCCATATAATCAGGTAGCCCTGAGGTGTGATTTAACAAATGCCTAATTGTTATGTCCGGAAACGGAAAATATTCAATGTGTTTCTGTACCTTATCACTGAAATTTAATTTACCTTGATCCTTAAGAATCCCTATGCCTACAGAAGTATATAACTTTCCGATTGATGCCAACTCAAAAACAGATTCTTGATCCAGTTTGATACTTTTTTCAAAATCGGCAAAACCGATAGAATTTTCATAAAGAACGCTATCCCCTTTAAGAATGAGAACATTCCCATTAAATTGATTTTCTTGAGCTAATGTTGTAAACAAAGAATCAATTTTTGATACACTCTTGAGCCTGTAAAATCAGGCCTAATAATGTAAATATTTGGGTTAAAATTATTTTTTTCATTTCTTTTGTTTAATTGGAGTTAACGGTTTTGTATATGAGTTGTTTTAATGGCTTATACACCTTGTTTTGTGCAGCGTCAATCTATTTCGTCCATTTTTAGTGATTCATAAGCAAACCTCAGGTTGTACTCGTAAAATCTATCGAACCACCATTCTTTATATTTATCTGGGACAGCAATACTATCAGACTCTTCAATGGAGAGATTTTTATTTACGCGATCCTCAGCGGCGACTTCAAGATCATGCAAGTAGGTCTTCATTTGATCTATCAATTCCTCTGTACCAACCTGTCCGTGACCTGGCATTATAGTGCTGACCTCAAGTGAGTTCATAAATTCTAGCCAGGCATTCCATTTCGATATGTTTCCATGAGCTACATACGGATGACGATTATTGAATATGAGATCACCTGAAAACAAAACACCATCATCAGGCAAATGCAAAATAAGGTCACTTTCAGTATGGCCTCCACCCTTGGAAATTAGTTGGATTTTTCGTTTTGGCCCGTTTAAGTTCAAAATACTATCTACATACATATCCGGCAACCGTGTTTTAACCTTTAAATGGCTATTTGATAGTGTTTCATAATATGGCCTCCACATCAAAACTTGTTGATACTCTCTGGATTGTTTGTCTCCGTTAAACGAATGGTAAAGTGAGTCATAATATGATAGCCGTGCTGGGGCATTTTCCTTTTCATATGCAATTTGTAATGGTTCCTCTTCTTCAATGAGCTCTTTGGTCCTGATAGTACTAATAATGTTGACTTCCTTATTGAAAACCTGGTTTCCTCTAATGTGATCATTGTGAAAGTGACTATTCACAACATACTTCACAGGAGATAATCCCAATGTCTCTATAGCATTCAATAATTCTCCTGCTACATCGGGAGAAAGAAAACTGTCAAAGATTAAAGTTTCGTTTCCATTATCAACAATTCCTACATTGCAGATAGCTTTCCCCCCAAATTTGTGTATGCAGCTGTAAATACCATTTCCCAATTCAACCAATTCGAAATTATCAGATTTAATTAGATTATCATGCTCATCCTTACAGCTAAAAAGCAATATTGCAACGAAAAATATTATTAAAATTGATCTCATAATTATATAAAGTTGTACATAACATGTTCGTGTATGATTCCTTCGCAATAAAAAATTAAAGATTTTTTGGTGTAAGAATCGTACGTGCCCTAAAATATAAAAAGTCTCTTAAACAACTAAAACTCGTAATGGCTTATACCCGCCTGCCACCAAAAATTTCTATTGAGGCGGGCAGGCACCTTGTCAGACTTTCGTTATTTTTTTATAAATTCTATATTCCTAACGCTAAAACTTTGTTCGCCATCAAGAAATACGAAACTTGTAACAATAAATAATTCCTTTAAATTTGCAGTTTTAAATTTTGAAAGTGGAATCTCGTAAGTTTTCCATTGATTGGATAAAGTTAAAAGAACTCTGCTTTCTGAACCATCATCTGCATCATCTGAATCTTTTAGGGCTACATACACAGATTCTTCACCAACAGCACCTTTTAGTTCTAATTGGAGTGAATGATAATCCGAATAATCTTTAGAGGGTCTTTCGATCATTGCATTAGATGGATGCCTAAAATATACTGCCGACCATTCGGTGTTTGGTACATAATAGTCCATTTTGTTTACTTCAGGAATAAAATCAACAGGTTGGCCATTAAACGATGCATGTCCGCTATCAAAAAAACCGGTTGGAGCTCCATTAGAGACGATTTGAGGATATCCTTTTGTGCTTTTAGGATTGAATACATTATCCAAATTATTCAATGCCACAGAATCAAGTGATTTAAGATTATTTTCAATCATTCGTACAATTTCGTTACCGATGATACTGAGATTATCATATTTTACTAATAACTCAGGACCTCGAGCATAAGTCTGATTGTATAATGATAGCGCAGACGGATGAAATAGTATTTCTTTTAAATAAGGTTGTAGTTCTTTTAATTCATTTGTGTCACCAATGTAATCTGGATAATTTATATAGATGAGTTTTTCAAATCCCTGTCTTGAAAAATCACTAAATGCATTTCTAAGAATTTCATTAAAATCTTTTTCCTTTGTATTTATTTCTTGCACCAGATTGTAATACTTATAAATAAGCTTTTCAATATTCTTACCCTTTAATTTGCTCAGGTATCCTGAATTTTTAATGGATTCGAATCCGCTTAAATCTGCGTTAAAGTATTCAAAATTTGATATTATCGCCAAAGTTTCAGATCCGAATTTAACATCTTTTCGCTCCAAAAAATCAGCATCTATTAGTGCAAAATTTATACGAGGTATTCTGTTAATTCCATTTTTTCTGGTCGTTTTTAGGTATTCTAAATTTTCAATATCTACCTTAATATTTTGTGAGATACTGGTTAGGTATTCTGACAACGAGATCTGTTCGAGTTTGTTCTGGTTCCAATTATTGATTTGTAGTGCAATTAATATCCCAATAACAACTAACACGATCTCGCCAATTGCGTAAAGTAAATACTTACTTATTTTGTTTTCAGTTAACAATTGTTGTCTTATACGTCTGAAGAATTTTATCATTGGTTATTGGTTGGTCATAATGAAGCACAACATTGGTTCATGTAAAACTAGCAATTTTTTATATACCATGTTGAGCTTTCGTTAATTAGCTAATTCTTTTTCAATATCAGTTTTTAATTGGTTTAATGTAGTTCTAATTTGCTTTAATTGCCTTATATATTCATCGTGTTTTTTCTGTTCAATATTTAAAATCCAGAGAAAATCCTGATTGTTTAAAATATCAATTCCTTTTAGATTGAAGTGAAGATTTTTACTGCCGTCTTTTTGAAGAATAGGAATGAGGTTTATGAATTTATATTCTAATTTTGAAATTTCAGATTTACTTTCTTCGTATAGAATATTGGATGAATGAGTATATAACGGAAGTTTTACTGTGTAGGCGTTGTTAATTGCTGTTCTTAAGGCATCGTTACTAATAATATCTAACCCAGAGGATTTTAGGTCTTCAAATGGGCCATTGTCAAATCTTAAAAAGATATTTTGACTCATATTCGTATAAAAATCGATAAATAGCGAATCCTTGATTTCTTTATTGTCATAAACATAGGCAAAAAGACTATCCAGACCTCTTTTCTTTCTTTCAATCCTTGGGTCAGAAAAACTTTCATAAGCTTTTAGGTCAGAATTTATTGATGCAAGAAGCTCTTTTTGAATGACTGTTTCTTTATGTTTTATTTTGCGGTTTTCATTCCAATTGTTGATTTGAAGCGCAATTAAAATTCCAAAAACCACAAGAATTATTTCACCAATTGCATATTTAAAATACTTTCCAGTTTTGTTTTCCTTAAGCAAGTTTTGGCGAATTTTTCTAAAGAATTTTATCATTGGTTAGCGGTTTGTGGTAATGAAGCACAACGAGTTAGGGTATGGAAAGTTGCGTTTATGAAAACGTAATTTTCCAATGTTTAAATTTATGCTTTTTTTATTTTAGAAACATTCTATTTTATTGAATTAAGCGATTTTTTATACCCAGTGTTAGCCAAAGTATTTAATCTTTTAAAGTTAGAATTTTTATTAGTTTTTCATTAATATAATAATTTCCAGTTCCTAATTTTTCTTTTTTCAGAACTTTATCTTTAGCCAATTGATTCAGATATTTGGATGCTGTAATTCTCGAAACACCTAAATCATTTTCAATGAACTCAATTTTTGTATATGGATGTTTGAATAAATTATTTAATAAATCTTGACTATAAAATTTGTAATTGTTTCTTAATAAATTTTTATACTCAAATATCAAATCTCTTATTTTTCCTATAAGTACAATCGTTTCTTTTGAAATTTGTTCTACTCCATCTAACATATATAAAATCCAATTTTCCCAATTGTCAGTTACTCTAACTTCTTGTAAAAGATTATAATAATCTGCTTTGTGTTGAATTATGTATCGACTTAAATATAAAACAGGTAAATTCAATAAATCATTCATTACTAAATACAAAACATTGATAATTCGTCCAGTTCTTCCATTTCCATCATAAAATGGGTGAATACTCTCAAACTGAAAATGAATTATTGCCATTTTAACTAATGTGTCAAAATCAGACAAGCTTTCATCGTTTATGTATTGTTCAAGATTTTTCATTAAATCTAAAATTGTATCATATTCTTGAGGTGGAGTATATATAACCTCTCCAGTTGTTGCATTTTTCAATGCAGTTCCAGGAACTTTTCTAAATCCAGCATTGTTTTTCTCTAATTCAGATTGAATTTCAATTATATCGTTATTCGTTAGTATTTTATTTTTCTTAATTAACCCAAATCCTTTTTTTAATGCAGAAATATAGTTTTGAACTTCTTTTGCATTTAAAGATTTAAAACCATCAAGATTTAATTCAGCTTTAAATATATCATCGTGAGTTGTTATTATATTTTCAACCGCAGAACTATCTTTAGCCTCTTGAAGCCCTAAAGTGTTGATTAAAATATTTTCATTCGGAATACTTGAAACAATTCCTTTTAATTCAGCTAATGCTCTATGAGCTGAAGCCAATTTTTTAAGAACTTTTTTAGTTTCAATATCTTGTTTTAGTGGTAATTTTTTTAATCTTTCAGATTCCATTATGTATAGAAATATTAATTTTCTATACAAATATAATTCATTATGATAAGATAATTGATTTTTCTTATCATTACTTTGTGAAATGATAAAATAATTAAGTTTATTTATCATACCGTTTTTTCAGTGACGTTATCTTGGCTAACGTGTTCGTGTATGATTAGTTGCGAGTCTCGCGCAACTAAATTAGCAAAAGGAGACCGAACCTTAGGAAAATCCACAGGATTTTCCGATTGGCACTTAGACACTCCAGCAATTAATTATACACGTTTTTAGCAAACGTTTAATTGTTTTGATCGAATAACCCATAAAGAAATCATTCAAATAAATTTAGTAAACAGTTTATTTTCTTGTAGATAAAATCATGTTAATAAGAGGGAAGCTTTCTTGAGGCTTCACTCTTGAACCCAGCCATTTTTTAAAAATGCTTCCTGGATCTGCTCGAAAGACGAAAACCATATTATCCTTGGGATAGATAGCAATGTATTGCCCACTATTTCCTCGTGCAATATACATGTCATTTACCGTATCAATCCACCATAGAAATCCGTAATCATAGTAATAAAATTCACCTGTGGCTACATGCTTTTCGAAACTTTTAGATGTCCATTCTTCAGATAATTAATTGTTCATTTTCCCATTTTCCTTTTCGCAAGTACAAGATATCCGAATCTCGCATCATCTCGAGCCGAAGTTTGCATTCTGTAAGCAGGATAATTACTTTTTGATTTTTCATATTCATAGGTGGTATTTTCAATTTTAAAATCTTCCATTCCAATTTTGTTTGCAATACTTCCTTTAAATGATTCAAAGATATCCTTATCGGTTACTTTGTTATAAATATGGCCTAGAGTATTGAAGTCCCAATTATTATAGTAAAAGAATTCTCCGGTTTTAAAACTACCTCTTGGCGGACGTCCTTCAGCATCTTCTTTAGATTCATAGGCAGCCGGATGAAAGACGCCCGAAGAACTAGTGAGTAAGCTATAAACTGTAGCTTGTTTTTCTTTTTCAGTGAGTTTTTGTACATCATCAATATTCAATTTCGCTAGGGTCATGTCTAGCGAAATTGTCCCTTTATCATATTCAATACCGAACAAGCTATTTAAATAAGATTTTCTTATCGAACGGTTTTGTATGGGTTTTGAAACATCTCCCCAAGAAATGATTACATAACCGTTTTTAATCACGAACATAGCATCTCCGCCCATGTTCTTGAATGCAGTTTCCACATCTTTCAATTTATCTAATGAATATCCAAAATTTTCAGGTGAAGTATATGTCCAAGTATTAGTTGGATAAATGCTTTCATCAGTTGGTTTATCGATTGTTTTATAAATAGGAAGTTTTACATTTTCATTTTGACATGAACTTAAAACCACTAGTACTGCTAAAATTAATTTCAAACTTTTCATTTCGCTTTTTTAATTTGATTTCTATGGATGACAAATTACATAGGCTACTCTGATAATTCAAATAACAGTTGTCTTGTAAAGCGAATTAAGACTGTTTAGATAATTCTAAAAATTGTGTAGGAGTAAGTTGGGTATGTTTTTTAAATGCTGCATAAAATGAAGCGCGTGAATGAAATCCAGAGTCCTTTGCGATACCTTCAATAGAATATTTATTGTGAGAATCTATTAAAATACTTTTGGCTTCTTCAACCCTGAACATGTTGATGAAATCTCTAAAACTTTTTCCCGAAACTTCATTAATGATTTGCGAAATTTGATATTCTGGTATTCCTAATTTCTCAGAAATATGAATAAGTTTTAAGTCTTTTTTCTTGTAAAGATGGTTTTGAGACATGAGATCATTTATTTTGGAAAAGGAATTTTTAATATCAATTTTTGATAGTCCTGATCTTTCGTATTTATTATTTGAATTAGAATAAATACCAACTATTTCTGGAAGCGTTATTAATCTGATACACAAAAGCACGAGCAATATGGAGTAAATGTCATAGAGATACAGATTAAAGTTGCCCTGGATGTCGATAATTCTCACTATTGCTGCGGTTGTAACAAAAATTATACTTGCTACAATCATGAGTTGAATCCATTTAATTAGAACCTTTTTCTTTCGGTTAGGCCTAGGATTTGCTTTCACATAAATTTGGAAACAATAAAAAATTAGTACTAAATAAACGATAGAATATAAAAATTGAAAGCCATTATACCATGATGGGAGTATTCCTATCGTATTGATAATTTCTCCCATAAGTACTGCATTTTTATACGATGCATTTTGAAGGAAAAAAGGAAAAAGATAAGAAACCAAAATAACGAATGGAATGAAATGAATTAATTGCTTTAATTTAAATTTTCTTGTCGGGTTTAGTAAATAAAAAATATAGAGGTATAATAACAACGGTCTTAAGATTCCAGCTGGAAAATTGAGTTTAAACCAATGTGGATAGTTAATAATTTCCCCTGTCGAATAAAGGAATTTTACGGCAAAGACTATGGCACTCGATAGCAGAAAACCCGTAAACCATATATTTGCAATTCTTAACCTTGTTTTTATAGCAAATGCGATAGCAATTATTATTGATAACAACAAACCAAATATTAAGATAAGCTCATTAAAATTTAAATTAAACTCAGATTGTAATATCATTTTCTTAAAAATTGAGTTGTGTTAGAATTTACTCAAGATGTTTGCT
>CAVYHG010000014.1:0-112048 GCA_963768245.1 uncultured Flavobacteriaceae bacterium | reverse complement strand
TCCTGTAAAGTTTTACTAGACACATTATTTGACTTTAAAAATTCCTCTAAAGATACTTTAGAAGATTTATAATCTTTGTCAAACGTAATAACGGATAAAACATATTTTAAACTTAAATAAATATCAGTTTTGTTAAATGCCTTTGCAGTTATAGTACTTACATTGTCTGTTGTTTCTAACTTTAATTCAGAAACAACGTTCGTATTTATATTCTGAGCTATAGAAATGTGAAAAGAAAGTAGGGCGTATACTAAAGTAAAAAATTTATTCATTTTTATTACTTCTTTCTAAAAATAATACCCTAAAGATATAAGAAATTAATTACTTATTATTGTAATTGTTTTAAAACTACCTTGTTGAATTAGTTGTAGATTATTTGATAATGAGTTTATTCCAATCCTATTAATAGTTAAATTATTCCCATTTTGCTGGGTATTAAGATTAACATTTAAATTAGTATAGTAGATACTATTTAAAATACGTATTACTATTTCCGTTTTGTAATATTTTTCCTTTTATACTTGGAGCATTAATAGACAAATCTATCTCATTATTATCACCGTAGTTGAATCAGTTCAATCTCTGAAGATTGAGATTGGGTTTGAGAGTATATTCTATTATAATTTCCTATTTGTTGGATTAATAAATTATTATCTTGATTATTAGATGAATTAGTTTCAGGATTTAACTGGAATAAATTAATATTATTAATTAAATTAAAGCTTTCCTGTTCTGAGTTTAAATTAAAACCAGAATACATTTAACTGATCTTCCTGTGAAGAAACAGAAAAACTAATTAAATAAACTAAAAGCAATATATAAAATTGATTTTTCATCCGTAGGTAATATTTTTCAAGTTTTGGTAACCTTGAAATTTGGAGTGGAAAATATTTTCCACTCCAAATTTAAGGATTAAATTTTAGTTAATTAAAATTTAATTTATTTCTGTGTTACCACTGAATTGTTATTATTACCATCTTGCCATACATTTGCTTTATCATAATTAGATGTTTGCATTATGCTAGACATATTATCTGCTCCTAGAGAGTAAGTTCTTGCAAAATTATACATACCGTCTTGCATCGTAGTAGCAGTATTATCATAACCATCTTGTTGTGTAATAGAGAAGTTCTTGTAATTATACTGATCAGTAGTAGCCATATTGTCTCTACCTGTTTGAATAGTATAAGACTTTTGTTTCACTTCCTTCTTGCAAACTATAAGACTTATTATCAATTGAGTACGCATTTCGTACAGATTCTCCTGTATCAAAACCAGCATTACCATCCCAATCATAATAATAAGTATAGATTCATGCCCATGCATCTTGATCTGCTATTGCTTTATGATCATCACCAAATTGAGTTTGACTCGCATAGTTACCTCCTTGGTTAGACACGTACTATTATGACCCAGTTTTGACTTGCCTCAGCTAGGTTATAATCACCTTCTTGAACTTGATCAACTTTATTTTTAGCATTATTTTGGTAAACATAGGCATCGTTTATGTCACCCTTTTGTTTCTGGTTAGATCTATGTTCAGATCCTTTTTGATAAGCAAAAGCCCAGTTAGCTAGACCATCTTGTTGCTGCTTAGCTTTATTCTTTTCTCCAGAATTATTCCAGTTTTGCTCAATTACACCTAAATTGAAATCTCCTTTTTGGTACTGTTCAGCTTCATTTTTCTCTCCATTAGTACCTTGTTTAATAGAGCGTCATTATAATAGTCTTCTTGTACTTGGATCGCAATACCTTTATCACCATTTTGTCTTACATAGGCATAATTTTCTCACATCAGATTGTGTTTGTGTAGAACTATTTTCATCTACCATCCTGATATGACTTAGCAGTATTCCAGTAATCTGTCTGAGTTTGAGTAGATGTATTTTCATTTCCATCCTGATCTGCTTTAGCCCAGTTGTATTCTCCATCTTGATCTTGATTAACTGTGTTTTTATCACCATCTTGATAAGAGTAAGCATCATTCCAATATCCAATTTGTTTTTGAGAAGATATATTTTCATCTCCATCTTGATCAATTTCAGCCCAATTTAAAATGCCATAATTGATTTTGAGTTCCTGTGTTATCATCACCATGTTGATCTATTATTGCATAGTCTTGATCATCAACCTGCTTTTGTGTCGCGGTATTTCCATCACCATATTGATGGATTTTTGACCAGTTACCAAACCCATTCTGTTCTTGAGTTGAGATGTTATTCATCACCATCCTGATCAGTTTTTGTCCAGTTGTACATACCGTCTTGATATTGAGTAGCAGTGTTTCCATATGCACCTAATTCTTCGCCACCAAAAACTCCTTGTAAAACTTTAGCTTCATTCCCTTCATTGGATTGAGTTTGAGTACTTGTGTTATCAACTCCTAATTGAAGTGCATAGCATCATTATACATTGTCGACTGAGTTTGAGTAGCTTTGTTGCTTCCACCAATTTGCCCAATTGTTGCCTCGTTGTCCTTGTTGGTTTGAGTTTGATCAGCATCATTTCTCCATCCACCTTGACCTACATAAGCCCAGTTATCATCACCCTTTTGATCTTGCTTCGTATAGTTGTTTTCCAATATACCATTCAAGTACCAATTTGGTTATTTTGAGCTTGTATTCCATTCACCTCCTTGAATTTGATCACTTATGTTAACAGTCAAAAACTGATTGGATGAAGCTTATTACCATCTACACCTTCAACATAATCTTCTGCACGTTGGTCTTGATAAGCATAGTTATCAACATCCGAATTGATTCAACTGATGCATCATTGATTTTGCCATCGTACTGATCCTGAACTGACCTGTTATAAACACCTTCTTGAGTTGTACTTGCAACATTATCCTTCTGACCGTTATTAGTACCTCGACCTTGAGCAATTTCAGCATCATTTAGTTCACCTATCTGGTCAACATATGCTTCATTAGATCGTCCTCTAGTCTAATATCAGACTTGTTCAAGTCTAGAATTCCGAAAGTACCCTTCTTGCTTTACACTAGCAAAGTTTTCCATACCGGATTGTAAAACATCAGATTCATTATCTGATTCCTTTTTGTTTCACTTCGGTTTTGTTGTCCTGTGCGAACATAAGTGTAGCACATAAAAGAGCTGCAACGCTCAAAAATAATTTTTTCATAATTAAATATTTATTGATTAATAGCATTACAAATATATATAGATATTCCCTTAAAAAAAATTAGTGAAAATTTCTATTTTGTAAGATTATTCCTAAATATTCGACAAGTAACAATTAGAAAGGATGAAACACATATGTCTCTTGATTTTTCAATTTATTTTTCGATGAAGCGCATACATAATTGTTAAATTTTAACATTTACTTTAACATTTGATAAAAAAGCAGGAATTTGTAGTCTTCTTCTTTCATTTTAACATAAAATCGGCTAAAGCATTATTTGGTAAAAAGTAATTCTCTATATTTGGTTAATGGCCAAAGTTCATCATCAATTAATAACTCCAATTTATCACAATGATATCGAATGTCGTCAAAAAATGGTTTAACCTTATTGCAATAGGCTTCAGCTGTTTTTTCAGAATTTTGCTAATTGCATTTGCTTTTTTTCGTTCATTCGTCATTTTTGTTACCCTAGAGTTTATAGCTTCTATGCGTTTGGAAATATCTTGTATTAATTCTAATTGCTCTTTAGCGTACTTTTTAAATGTGCTTCCATATATATCTTTAAGTCCTTTAACATTTTCTATTAAATATGTTCTGGTATTTAACAGCAGTTGGAATTATGTGATTTCTTGCCATATCACCTAAAACACGACTTTCAATTTGTATTCTCAAAGTATATTCTTCCATCTCAATTTCGTAACGTGCTTCAATTTCTATTTTATTCATAACATCTAAACTTTCAAAAAGATCTATAGTATGTTTAGATATTCTCTCCTTTAATGCCTCAGGTGTTGTTTTATTATTACTTAAACCACGTTTTTTAGCTTCTTTTTGCCATTCTTCACTATAACCATTTCCTTCAAATAGAATATTCTTAGACTGTTTAATGTATTCCCTTAGAACATTAAAAATAGCATCATCTTTTTTAAGGTCCTTTTTGATTAATTAACATATCAACTTCTTTTTTAAAGTCTATCAATTGTTTAGCAACAATAGAATTTAAAACAGTCATTGGATTTGCACAATTGGCAGTGGAACCTACTGCCCTGAATTCAAATTTATTCCCAGTAAAGGCAAATGGAGATGTTCTATTTCGATCTGTATTATCCAATAAGATTTCAGGAATTTTGCCAACTACATTAATTTTAGATCTGTTTTTTCTTGAGGTGATAGTTTTCCTTTTGTCACTCCTTCCAATTCCTTGAAGAACTTTTGTTAATTGCTCTCCAATAAACACTGAAATTATTGCAGGTGGTGCCTCATTTGCTCCTAATCTGTGGTCATTACTTGCCGATGCTATTGAAGCTCTTAACAACTCTTCATAGTCATGAACAGCCTTAATTGTATTTATGAAAAAAGTAAGGAATTGCAAGATTGCTCATTGGCGTTGTTCCCGGGACTTAACAAATTAACACCTGTGTCCGTGCTTAAACTCCAGTTATTGTGCTTACCAGAACCATTTACACCTGCAAATGGTTTTTCATGCAATAAGACTTTAAAATTATGTCTGTCTGCAATTTTCTCCATCACATCCATTAGTAAAGAATTATGATCTACTGCTAAGTTAGCTTCTTCATAAATTGGAGCCAATTCAAATTGATTTGGAGCAACTTCATTATGTCTTGTTTTAACAGGAATACCCAATAACATACATTCTGTTTCCAAATCTCTCATAAAAGCCATGGCTCTATTTGGAATTGTCCCAAAATAATGATCATCCAATTGTTGACCTTTTGCAGATGAATGTCCGAATAAAGTTCTACCAGTTAATGTAATATCAGGTCGGGATGCTGCAAGTGCACTATCAATTAAAAAATATTCCTGTTCCCAACCTAAAGATGCATTAACCTTTCTTACATTCTTATCAAAATATTTGGCAACAGCAGCTGCAGCATGATCAACAGCATTGTAATGCTCTCAATAAAGGTGTTTTATAATCTAATGCCTCTCCAGTATATGCGACAAAAACAGTTGGTATACATAAAGTGGTTCCGTAGATAAAAGCAGGAGAGGTTGGATCCCAAGCTGTATATCCTCTTGCTTCAAATGTATTTCTTATTCCACCACTTGGAAATGATAGAAGCATCCGGTTCCTGTTGAACCAATTGTCCACCACCAAATTTTTCCATTGCACCTCCCTCCTCCAAAGTTTCAAAAAACGCATCATGTTTTTCTGCAGTAGCTCCTGTTAATGGCTGGAACCAATGTGTATAATGTGTAGCACCTTTGCCTAAAGCCCAATCTTTCATGACAGATGCAATCTGATCTGCTATGCTTCGATCTATCTTCTTACCCTTATTAATCGCGTTTAATAACACTGGTGATAGGCTTCTTTGGTTAAAGCATGTCTCATTATACTTTGAGAAAAAACATTCGCACCAAATAATTCTGAACGACGAATATCTTCTGATATGATAAAAGGTTTTCTGTTTAGGGATTCTTTAATGGCGAAAAATCTGAGTGAAGTCATGATAAATAATTTTTACAAATATAGAAATAAGAACGGTATTTTTTGAGGAATAAATGTATTACCCCAAATTTTTTAGGGGTGTTAATATCATATTAATAAAAAATAATATTTTAGCCCATTTTTTTATGGGTTAAATCGAAATAAATTTATATTTGCACGTATTAATCAATTTATCAGGAATAATATTATGACAAAGTTTAAATTAGAGTATATATGGTTAGACGGACACGAACCAACTCAAAACATGCGAAGTAAAACAAAAATAGAAGAAGACTTTAGTGGTAAGCTAGAAGATTGCCCTATTTGGTCTTTTGATGGATCTTCTACAGAGCAAGCTGAAGGAAACTCTTCAGATTGTTTATTAAAACCTGTAGCTATTTATCCAGACCCTGTTAGAAAGAATGGATATCTAGTTATGGCAGAAGTTCTTGACTCAGATGGCAAACCTCATCCATCAAATGGAAGAGCTAAAATTGATGACGATGATAATGATTTCTGGTTTGGATTTGAACAGGAATATTTTATTATGGACGCTGATACGGATCTCCCACTTGGGTTTCCAAGGCGCGGATTCCCTGGGCCACAAGGTAAATACTACTGTTCTGTTGGTGGTAGATATACATGGGGAAGAGATTTGGTTGAAGAACATGCTGACCAATGTATTGCAGCCGGCTTGAATTTTGAAGGCATAAACCAAGAAGTTGCTCCTGGACAATGGGAATTCCAGTTATTTGCGAAAGGTGCTAAAAAAGCAGGCGATGAAATTTGGATAGCCAGATATTTATTAGACAGGTTAACGGAAAAACACCATTATTACATTGAATATCATCCAAAACCAGTGAAAGGTGACTGGAACGGTTCTGGTATGCATGCCAATTTTTCAAATACTACCTTAAGAACATGCGGTTCTAAAGAGATCTATGAGAAAATATGTGAAGCTTTCAGACCTGTTACAGACGAGCATATTGCTGTTTATGGAGAATTCAATGATGAAAGATTGACCGGATTACATGAAACAGCTGCCATAACGGACTTTAGTTATGGAGTATCTGACAGAGGTGCTTCTATTAGAATACCTATTATTACAGTTGAAAAAGGATGGAAAGGTTGGTTAGAGGACAGACGTCCTGCTTCAAACGCAGATCCTTATAAAATTGCTGGTAGAATTATAAAAACTGTAAAATCTGCCAAAATTTAATATAATTTGATTAATTATTTTGCTATGAAAAGGCGTCTTCATTTATTGAAGACGCTTTTTTTTTATAAAAATGTAAGGAATATAAAGACCCAATAGCCACCAAATATAAGTAATCCACTTCTACGCCCGAATTGGTACTTAGTTCCTATAAATACTAATGGAATAAGTATTATGGCATAACCAAGCATCCAGAAAATATCTACAGTGAGTATTTTCTCGCTATTTACTTTTATTGGATGTATCATGGCAGTCAAGCCAAGAACCGATGCAATGTTAAAAATGTTAGATCCAATTAAATTGCCCAGAGATATGGCCTTTTCCTTTTTAAGAGCTGCGATAACTGAAGCAGCCAATTCCGGAACACTAGTACCAATAGCCACCAAAGTTACAGAAATAACTCTTTCACTTACTCCAATGGATGTAGCCATATCCTTTGCTCCATCAACTAACCATTCACTGCCGTAATACAAAGCAAACGACACCAATTAATAACCAAATAACTACTTTAAAGTTTGACGTGTTTTGCAAGGCGTCATCTATATCAAGATCCACTGGAATATGCTCTTTAATTGCTCGCCTGATTAATAAATAAAGAAATATTATTAATGAAACAAACAAGGCCAAGCCTTCTGTAAAACTCAATATGTTACCACTTTTCAGAAAAAAATATAAAACCACAGAGAGCAACATCATCATGGGCCAGTTAATCATATAGAAATCCCGACTAATTGTAAGTGGAGTAATAATTGCCGTTAAGCCTAAAACTAAACCAATATTCGCAATGTTGGAACCTATAACATTGCCCAAAGCGATATCTGGTGACCCATCCAAAGCTGCTTGCAAACTTACAAGCAATTCAGGAGCTGAAGTGGCAAAAGAAACCACTGTCATTCCTATGACCAGTTTTGATAATTTAAATTTAAAGGATAAGGCAACAGAAGAACGAACTAAGAACTCACCTCCTATTACTAAAAGAAATAATCCTAAAACAACCCAAATAATACTTCCCAGCATAAAATTATTTTTGCGAAGATAGGTTTTGAATCATTATTTACGAAATGTGAAATACAATTTTTAGAAAACTCATTTTAATCTTAAAATTAATACAATAAAAACTAAAAGTTTCGTTAAATAACTATATTCGTAGTTGCATAACTATAAAAATAGTTATAAGTTTGAAATGCGTTAAGGATGGTAGTCCTTCGACTGCGCTCAGGATAAACTTATTCTTTTTGAGATACTGAAATAAATTCAGTACTAAGAAAAGATATAGCGGACAGCCTGACGCGAGTGGAACGAAGCGTAACGCCAAAAAAACAATTAAATCATGCAAAAATTAACGAACAAAGAGGAAGAGATCATGCACATTTTATGGAAGCTGGAAAAAGCTTTTGTTAAAGAAGTGCTTGCTGAAATTCAGGATGAACAACCACATTATAATACGCTTTCTACAATAGTAAGAAATCTGGAGGAAAAGGGTTATGTTGGTTACACTGCATTTGGTAAAACGCATCAATATTTTCCTATTATAACGAAAGAAGCCTACAGGAAACGCTTTATGAATACAGCCATTGAGAGTTATTTTAATAGCTCGTATAAAAATGTTGTCTCGTTCTTTGCTAAAGAGGAAAAAATTAGTGTGGACGACTTGAAAGAGATCATTAAGTTAATCGAAAACAAAGCATAGTTATGGAAGCGATAGTTGTTTATTTATTAAAATCTGCAGGCATATTGGCTATTTTCTTTTTTAGCTATCAGCTATTTTTAAGGAAAGAAACCTTTTTTAAAGTTAACCGACACTATTTGTTAGCGGGAATTATGGGTTCGCTCCTGCTTCCTTTGGTGATTTTTACACAACACGTTTATGTGGAGCCAGTTTCTACTTTTAATCCGAATTGGCTGTTTTCTGATATTCCAATGACTTATAATGTTGTAGAAGATACAAAACCTTTTAACTGGTTACAATTTACTACTTATATTTATCTGATTGGTGTTGTGATTTTTGCAATTCGATTCGCAATACAGTTGTCATCACTGGTTAAACTATTTAAATCCAACACAATAAAAAAGAGAGACGGGTTTAATTTAGTAGAGATCAATTCCAATATGTCTCCTTTTTCATTTTTTAACTATATAGTTTATAATCCACGACGATATACTAAAGAAGATCTGAATATTATTATAAATCATGAAAAAGCACATAGCAATCAGTTTCATTCCTTAGATATCTTATTATCACAGCTTTTTGTAATTCTGCAATGGTTTAATCCTGTTGCCTGGTTTTACAAAAAATCGATTCAGCAGAATTTAGAATTTATGGCAGACCAATTTGCGGTATCCAAAGTAGATTCCGCTCAACAATATCAACATACGCTATTAAAGGCCTCTTTGAAACCTCAATTCGCATCAATCACAAACAATTTTTATAATTCATTAATCAAAAAACGAATCATTATGTTAAATCAATCTAAAAGTAACATCAGAAATGCCTGGAAGTATTTTGTAATCCTGCCAGCTTTAGCTTTGTTTTTAATGAGCTTCAATGTTGAAACAGTTGAAGTTGTTAAGGAGCCTAAAGAAGTAACAACAACATCTGACCTATCGACCATATCCGACAATAATCTCATTCCAAATTTTAATGCAATATCCAATAATAATGTTCCATCTCAGGTGTTCTCTAAGAAATTGGATGTACCTCAAACAACAGTTGCCCAAAAAATTATTGAGGCCAATATTGATAAGAATACCACAGACCAGGAACTAAAAGATATAGCCACTGCACTTAAAAAAGATGATATTGAATTCAGCTTTAAAAATGTAAAAAGAAATGCCAGTAACGAAATAACTGGAATAAGTGTTACTTATAAGGATAGTAATGGCAATACTGGTAATTATGCTTTGAGTAGTGAAAACCCAATTAATGCGTTCCGCTTTTATAAAGAAGAAAATGGAAGTATTGGATTTAAATCGGAAAATGGCAAAGGAAAAAAATATATAGGGTATTCCAAACCAAGAAAACTATCCAAAGTCGATAGAGATGAAATGATGAAAGAAAGAGAGAAAATGATGAAAGAGCGTATGCACATGATGGAAGAGCGCGAAGCCATGAGTGAAGAAAGACGAAGAGAGATAGAGGAAAGAGTTGAGAAAGCTCGGGCTGAACATAAGGAAATGTCTGAAGAAAGAAGACATGAGATTGAAATGCATGTTAAACAAGCGAGAAAAGAACATGAAAAGGCTCGAGAAGAATATAAAGTACAGAGGAAAATGATAATAAAAGAAAGAATGAAGGACAAAGGAAAAGTTCCATGATTCCTTAAATAGACAAGCATAGTAATATTTTTATGATTAAAGAAGGGATCACGATGGAAATGAGATGTTTTTCAATGGGAAAAATAAAGCAATGATTATAGTAGATGGAGAAGAAAGTGATGAAAAGGTCATCGAACTATTATCACCCGAAGATATTGCTCATGTGAATGTATTAAAAGGTGAGCATGCCATTAAAATGTATGGTACTAAAGGTAAAGAAGGTGTGGTTATAATCACTACTAAAGAACATGGTGAAAATGAATTTGTTTATGAGTTCGAACATGAAATGGATGATCCACATGTTGAAGTAATTATAGATCCTAATATGGAATTGGAATGGGTTTCAGAATATGGAAATGTTGAAATTCAAACCATTGATAAAAACACATCAAATGAAGATTTAAAGGCTATAAAATCTGATTTTAAATCGAAAAATATTGATTTTAGCTATCAGCAAGTTAAAACGAAATAAGGAAGGTGAAATAACACGTATTAAAATTTCGTTAGATGATAATGGTGGTGATAAAACTTCAGCGACTTTTAATCACACTACAAAAAATATACCTCGAATTATTTTGGGTAAGAACAGAAACAATCTATTTATTAAATCAAATTAAATTTCAATGAAAACACTAGGTAAATTTAAACTAATTTTAGGCTTATCTTTAGTAACCATTGTAGGCCTGATATCATTAAACACGTATTCGTCAAATAGAGGATCAAAAAGTGTTTATCAAAAAGATGTGAATGTGAATGTCACTATTGATAGTGATACAAACAAGGAGGAGTTAGATGATATAAAAGACATGTTAAAAGAGCATGGTATTACTGTTAAATTTAGTAATATAGAACGCAATAATGAAGGTGAACTTACAGCTATCAAGATTGAACTAAAAGACCAAAATGGTAACACAGCTGTAAGCCAGACTTCCAGCAATATGCCTATTCAAACTTTCTCCTTTGGTAAAAAGAACAATTCGCTATATGTCTCACAAGGAAAAAGTCATTTTGGGAACTTTGCATTCTTTGGAGACGACATGGATTTTGATTTTAATTTCGATTTTGATCATGATTCCATATTTAAACATCGTTTTCACAAGCTGGATAGTTTAGGGCTTGGCAATATGTTTATGTTTGATGATGAAGATGGTTCCTTTATGTTTAACGGAAAATCCTTTGATATGGATGAATTAAAAGATAAGATGAATAACATGTTCATTATTGAAGAAGATGAAGATGGGGCAAAACGATTCATAATTAAAGGACATAAAGGCAATCATTTCTTTTTTGATGATGATGAACATTCTGAACATAAAAAACATCAAAAATTCAGATTTGTTGACAATCCTGATACAGAGAAATTAATCGTTATCGATGGTAAAGAATCCGATTTTGAAACCCTGGATGAGCTTGCCAAAAATGATAAACTGGAAAGTGTAGATGTATTGAAATCTAAAACAGCAATGAGCATTTACGGCAAAAAAGCTAAAGACGGTGCCATTATAGTAACAACCAAATAACAACAATCAATAATTAAAAAAGCCCAAACTAAAAAGTTTGGGCTTTTTTTTGTCTTTAAATTTATCTTAATCGACTATAATTTTCTTTGTCAAAGAGCCACCATCAGAATTAATTTTCAGCAAATACAACCCACTTGCAACATTTAAATCTATTTCAGAATTTCCAATTATATTTTTGGTTAAAACTTGCCTGCCATCAACCGAAAACAAGGCTACTTTAACTTCACTTAAAATTCCTTTTAAATAAATTTTATCTGAGGCTGGATTTGGATATACTTGAACATCTAATGAATTTATATCATCAACGCCTAAAGGCTGACTCCATATATCTCCAACATTAGTCCCCCAAATATATTCAACCAGATCTGGCTGGTCTATAAAAGGGTTTCTGTTAAATTGCCAGTCGTAAATTACATTATTTCTATTCATTTCAAAATCATCTGGCGGATCATTTCTGTGCCAATCTAATAATGTAGTCAAATCACCTAATTGACCTACTAAATAAGGATCCGGAGCGGGATCATCAACAACCTCAAGACCATTATATCTAACTGCTAAATACAACACACTACGAGCTACATCACCTTTAAAACTTCCTGAATTACCAGCAGGTCCATCATATTCACCATAATGTTGATTCCCTCTAGAACTATTCTCGGGACCATCGGCTGCTCTTAAACCATGAGCATCAGAATTTGCATGACGCAAGGAATCTGCCTCGGTAGTCCAATATATATTTATCCCATCTGGTATATCATCCAGATCAATACTATCATATCCACCTAATGACCGCGGAAACGTGTGTTCTCTATTCCAGGTTCCGAAATTGTTAGATGTAGTTTGATAGTCTAACTTCGCCCGACCTTGTTCTGTATAAACCAACCAAACCTGATTGCTATTTGCAGGATTTTGATCTGCTTCTTTTAAAATATCAACTACATCGGCATAGGTTTGCGCTCTAACCGTATTTGGGTCTGCAATAATATCCTGCAAAGCCTGACGTAAATTAACATCTGCTAATCCATCTAAACTATCATAATAACCAGTAGGTTGTGTGCTTTGTACAATTCCAAAAGTTGGACTTGTTGGAATTCCCCAGGGTGCAACAACAAAATCATTATCTACAATTCTAACTTGAATGTCGTTGTTTAAAGCAAAGTATTCTGTTGGTAATGCAGATAATGTGATTTCCATAACCTCATCGCCTTCATCATCTGTATCATCTACCAGAGTAATTGTTGTAGATATTGTGTTGGATCCATTTGGTATTGTAACAGAAGTGGATCCTGTAAAATCAGAGGTGTTAAACCCTCCATTATTTAATGAGAAGTTAAAATTTAAATCTTGAGTTACATTAGTTTCTGTTGTGAAAGTAATATCAAAAACATCGCCTTCATTATACTCGTTTGGGCAATTGTAATAAGTAACCCCATTTAAGACAATTCCGCTTCCATCATTCAATTGCCTTGGTGTTGGTGTTTTAACAGAATATGTTGTTCCATCATTATTTAGTTGAATAGATTCCGTATCCTTATTTCCATTTCCATCTTCATTTATTTGAGTAGTTTCACCAAGCAAAGCCATTAAATCTGTATCATCAGGATCACTTGTATCATACATTAAAGCATCAATTAAATTTGTTTGAGTTGCCAAAGTGCCTTCGGGAAAATCTGTATCATTTGCTTGATAAATTGCTACAGCATCGGGACCATTCTGAATTAAATTAGGTGCAATTATCAATTGTGGAAAAGGAGAAACCAAAGTACTACCTATGAGCAGCAAACCATTAACATCGGTTGTATAACCATCCAAATCAATAGCCAAATAACTTGTATTTCCGCCGGAATCTGAACCATTAAAAAATACAACTACATAGCCATCTAAGGAGAAATTAGGTGTAGCTGATTTTAACTCCACAAACTCTTTGTCATCAATACTTGGAGAATCACAATCCAGTTCATTAATAACAACCTGTGCAGTTAAAAATTGACTGAATAAACAAAATGCTAATAATGATAAAATTCTTGGCATTATAATTTTTTTACAAATGTATATAACTGTTCACAAATTTATTACCAATATGAAAATTTAAAGTTTTGATTTTATAAACAGATTGGAAATAGAAAAAGCATTTTACTACTTTTGCTTAAAGATCTATCGGAATGAAGAAAGAGGTATTCAAATTAATTGCAAGGTTAAACAAATTGTTTTTACCAAGCTATGCCAAAAAAGGATTAGATTTAACTAAGGCCTCTAAACTTCAATTAATGATCTTTGGATGGAGACTATATGTAACCAAAAGAGCCTTGGATTAGTAAGATAATACAGATCTTACATCATAGCCATTTAATTTATCCCTTCCTTCTAAGAATTTCAGTTCCATAATAAAATTGCACTGCACGATCTCACCTCCTAGTCGTTCTACCAATTTACATACAGCTTGAGCCGTACCGCCAGTTGCTAAAACATCATCATGAATTAGAACTCTTTCGCCTTTTTTAATGGCATCGATATGAAGCTCAACAGCATCTTGACCATATTCTAAGTCATAGGTTTGAGACACCGTTTTATAAGGTAATTTGCCTGGTTTTCTTGCCAGGACAAATCCGGCTTGTAGGCGTTTTGCCAACATGGTCCCAAAAAGAAAACCACGCGATTCTACGCCAATAACTTTATCAATTTTTCCATCTGGCACCATAGCCTTTAATTCACTTAAACACATACTTAATCCTTTATGGTCCTGAAGCAAAGGAGCTATGTCTTTAAATACAATTCCAGGCTTTGGAAAGTCAGGAATATCTCTAATATACTGTTCAATTCTGTTCATGGATGTAAATTAATTAATTTTACGCTTTATTTTGCCATTGGATTAAAATAAAATATATTTGCACCCACAAAAATGGCCTCGTAGCATAACTGAATAGTGCACTTGATTACGGCTCAAGAGGTTGCAGGTTTGAATCCTGCCGAGGTCACGAATAAATCAAAAAAGCAAGCAAAATATAAAGCTTGCTTTTTTATTTTGTGGCTTTTTTGATTTTCAAAGCGGAGCTTTGTCTGGATATCTAATCCTACTAAGGTCTCAATAAAAACAAGGCTTTCAAGAGATTGAAGGTCTTTTTTATTTTTATTTGCCCACAATTTGCCCATTTTTTTCGATTTAAGGCAGTTCTAAGCTTGAATACTTATCCAGAAGATGACCAGTTTTAAAACTTCTTAATATAGAATTTATTTAATCATAAAATGAGAGCGTATCATCAAATAACGAGAACGTACTCATAAATATTATAATTGCTGTTGATGCTACAAATGCAATAGGTACAACAGTGGACATTGTTTTGCTTTTTATCAATATCTCGCTGATGTTATTTTCTTGAAGTGGTGTTTGTAGATTTTCAATCTTTATTTTTTCCTCAACAAGCCCAGAGGTAATATTTATTTCTTTATGGGTTTTTAAAGATTTAGAAATACCCAGATATTGTCCATTTTTAAATTCAATCCTTTTAAACTTGATTGTTTGATTGTCTTTGGTTTCTATTCTAACATTTGTGTTTGCCCTAACCGCTTCATCAATAGTTGAGGGTTTCTTCTTGTAAATAACACATCCTTGATAGAGTATTAAGAAAGCAAGTAAATAAGTAATTGGTTTAAGGAATAGTTTTATTGTTTTCATTATTTAGTTAAAATCCTGAAAATGATGCACTTATAATAACCAAACCTATAAAGCCACCTAATACTATTGGCCCTACTATTGTCAATATTTTTGACAGTCTTCTGTTTTCAATTATCACTTTGGCAACAATATTTTCATTTAGTAATGTAGAAGTTTCAGTCCACCTTTCATTTACAATCCTATTTTCCAGCCCATAAAAATTTCCATCGTTGCGCATCACAATTTTTTTAAACTTTAAATTGGTGCCGTCAGTTTTCTCAACTATTGCCTTTAATTCAGATTTTGAGGCCTCCTCTAATGTTACTCCTGTTTTTTTGTAGACAGTACAACCTTGAAAGAGTATTAAGAAAGCAAGTAAATAAGTAATTGGTTTAAGAAATAGTTTTAATGTTTTCATAACTAATACATATTAAATTAGTCAGAAATCCATATTGGTATTAACACATTAAATTACAATTTCAAAAAACTCTAACCAATGATTATGGTCAGGCTTTGAAGTTTCTGTATAAATTTAATTATGAAAAGTGGATAAGTGTTTTAAAATAATGCAAATACTGTAAAGTATTTTATGCGAAAATCACAAAAATATCACATAAAAACTGATGGTAATATGCATAATGTGGAGGTCTAATTGTTATTTAGATATCAATAGAATACTTATCCAGAAGATGCCCAGTTTTAAAACTTCTTAATTCATTTTGATTCTCTCCATAACCCGACACTCAACACCGAGGCTAAAATAAAAACTACTATGCTAACCCACATAGGTATTTTAATATAACCTACCCATATTGCAACTGAAAAGACTTCTATGTGAATATCAAGGAAAACTCTTGCGAGATTTAGAAGGGCGATAAGAGTCAAAATAAAAGCTGTGATTTTAGTAAACGGTTTCATTGTATTTAGAATTAATAAGAAATAAATCTTTAATTTAATTCCTTCATATTCACTAAACAATGATATTGGTCAATCGTGATTTTTTAGAATAGGTGTTGAAAAAAAACAGCACTAAAACTTCAAAATTCTCAAGTCAAAAGATGCAATATAGAGCATAATAATTTCTGTTATTATTCCCTTATTTTTTTCTCCCATTTCCAGGCAGACAATAGAGCATCTTTTAAAGTAGACTCGGCTTTCCAACCTAATACTTTATTGGCTTTTTCAGTATCTGCATAAGCCGAAATTACATCACCTTCACGTCTACCAACAATTTTGTAATTCAAATTTTGGTTGGCAACCTCTTCAAATGCATGAATTACTTCCAATACAGACGAGCCTTTTCCAGTTCCGATATTAAATATTTCGTAATTGCCCGAATTATCTCCATTTATCAGACGCTTTAAAGCTGCTACGTGTGCCTTTGCTAAATCGACTACATGAATATAATCCCTGATACAAGTTCCGTCTTCTGTCGGATAATCATCTCCAAATACGGATAGCTGTTCTCTTAATCCAATTCCCGTTTGTGTAATGAAAGGCACCAAATTTTGAGGCACTCCAATAGGGAGTTCTCCAATATTGGTTGATTTATGGGCGCCTATTGGGTTAAAATATCTTAAAGCAATAGCATTGATATTAGATGATACTTTACAGGTATCTTTAATTATCTCTTCTCCTATTTGTTTGGTATTTCCGTAAGGAGACTCAGCAACTTTAATTGGTGCCGATTCGGTAATAGGAAGTGAATCTGCCTGCCCATAAACAGTACACGACGAACTAAATATAAAGTGGGAGGATTCTTTTTCTGTCAATTCCTGCAACAGATAAATTAGGGTATTTAAATTGTTTTCATAATATAGTAGTGGCTTTTCTACACTTTCTCCAACAGCCTTGGATGCTGCAAAATGTATAACTCCTGTAATATCACCATGCCTTTTAAAAAAATCTGAAACCTTGGTCTTATCCCTAAGGTCCATCTTTTCAAAAATTGCTTTTTTTCCTGTAATGGATGTTATACCATCCAATACCTCTTCGGATGAATTTGATAAGTTATCAATTATAACAACCTCAAATCCTTCATTCTGAAGTTCTACAACAACATGAGACCCTATAAAGCCCAATCCTCCTGTTACTAATATTTTCATTTATTATGCTTAATTAAATTCAATGTTGATTTTAAGGCAAAGGTTATAAAATCCTTTCAAATATTAGCCATAAGGGTTCACAAACTTATCAATATCGGCAGGAGTGATAACCGGATTAGCTCCTTCACTCTGAGCTACCAAGGCACCAACAGCACAGGCATAGTTGATGGCATCCTGTGGATGAGTATCACTTAATAACTTACTGATCAAAGAAGCGAGAAAAGAATCGCCTGCTCCAACGGTATCGACTACTTTTATCTGATAGCCACTGTTATAATAAAACTTTCCATCACTCAACAAGAGTGCACCGTGACGGCCTTTGGTCACACATACATTGTTAGTTTTAGTCTCCTCTGAAATGAATTTAACGTTCTGTTCAATGGAATTATATTTTGAACCTAATTTTTTACTGATCTCAAAAAGTTCATCGTCATTCAGCTTTAAAAAATCAGCTTTATCCATTAATTCTTTCAGACCATCGGTTGTGTAATTAGGAGGTCTTAAATTCAGGTCACATATTTTGTATTTAGCACTCTTAATAAGCTCAAATAAAGTATTTCTGGAAATGTCATCTCTTGAAACTAAACTACCGTAATAAAGAGCATCACATTCTTTTACCATCTGTTTTGTTTTTTCCAAAAGTTCAATTTGATCCCAGGCTCTGGGATGTTCTATATCATAAGTGGCTGATCCTTTATCGTCGAGCATCACTTTTACCGTTCCTGTCTCGTAGTTCTCATCTATTTGAATGAAATCGGTACTAACACCATTAGAGTTGATGAAATCAACTAACTGGGTCCCGTTTTCGTCATTCCCTATCTTACTTATAATATAAACTTCGCTACCTAAAGAGTTTAAACGTAAAGCGACATTCAGTGGCGCTCCACCTATTTTTTTATGGGTTGGGAATACATCCCATAACACCTCTCCAAAGCAAACTATTTTTAATTTCATGTTTTATTTACGATCCTTTATTAACTTTTTACTCAATTCTTCTAATGAAATTCCTTTGGTTTCTGGCATCATGAAAGCCACAAATAATAGTTGTAATACCATCATAAATGCAAAGAATGCGAATACTGTTCCAGCTCCGATGGTTGAAAACAATACTGGTACCATAGATGGCACTATTGCAGCCAAAACCCAATGAACTGAACTTCCAAATGCCTGTCCGGAGCCTCTTAAATGGTTTGGGAAAATCTCGGAAATAAATACCCATATTACCGTTCCCTGACCAATGGCATGTGATGCTATGAACATGAATAAAAATATCGGCATAGAATTACCTTCCCAATTCAAGAAGAAGGCTATAGAAACTAAGGATAACGAGATTATATAACCAACTGAACCGATATACATAAGCTGTTTCCTTCCTAATCTATCAATAAGAAAAATACCCAAAAGCGTGAACACCATATTGGTTACACCCACTCCAATACTACTTAATAAGGCCGAGCTTTCAGCCAGTCCTGCTTCTTCCAAAATTCTTGGTGCATAATATAAAAATGCGTTTATGCCCGATAATTGATTGAAAAATGCCACAAAAAAGGCCAGAATTAAAGGGAATCTATATTTTTTGAGAAATATATTTTCATTGGGAACTGTGTTGTCCATTTCGTCCTTAATTTCTTTAATCAAAACTTCTGGATCATGATTCGGATTTATTCTTTTAATTACATGGATAGCTTCATCATTTCTAAATTTAGTAAGCAACCATCTTGGACTTTTTGGCACCGTTAAAGCGAAAACTGTGTATAATGCGGCAGGAAAAGCTTCTACACCTACCATCCACCGCCATGCATTCTCTCCTACGTTACTCAACAAATAGTTAGATAAAAAAGCTATCAAAATACCAAATACAATATTGAATTGGTACAGACCAACCAATTTACCTCTATCTTTAGCCGGTGCAATTTCTGATATATATGCAGGCGCCGCAACTGTTGACGCTCCCACACCTAAACCACCAATAAATCGGAATGCGGCAAAGGAGATTGGGTCATTAGCTAACGCAGAACCAATTGCTGAAATGGTATATAATATACCTATCCAGACCAAGGTCTTTTTTCTGCCTAGTCGGTTTGTTGGAATACCACCAAAAAATGCTCCAATAACCGTTCCCCATAATGCCATTCCTATTACAACGATGCCGTGAAATGCATCTGAAGACTCCCATATTGCTTGTAGCTTTTTTTCTGCTCCAGAAATAACCACAGTATCAAACCCAAACAGGAAACCAGCCAATGCCGCTGTTATGGACCAAATCAGTATTTTTTTGTTCATGGATTATTTATTAGGTGTTAACCAATTAATATTACTCAATTCTATAAAAAATTGAATTTACTGATTTATAATTAATTTTTATTAATATCTATTAAAATTGGCTTTACAAAATTGAAGATATTTTAAAATGTAATATCAGATAATGTTTAGAATCAAGAAATTAGACAACATTATTCCCTGAACATATTCGACAATTCAATAAAACCAAGAACAAAATATTTTTGTAACAATTGTTACATAATTTATAATATATCAAACTATATTTGTATAAATCACTATTTATGGATTACATTTTACAACCCTGGCCGTGGTACGTTGCCGGACCGCTTATAGCCCTCTGCATGTATCTAATGTTTTTTTTCGGAAAGAAATTTGGAGTATCTTCCAATTTAGAAACCATATGTTCAATGGCGGGAGCCGGTAAACTTGTGAACTATTTCAAGTTTGACTGGAAGAAAAATAAGTGGAACCTAACTTTTGTAGCAGGCTTAATTATTGGTGGATTTATAGCAAACCAATGGCTCGCTCCAGATCAGTCAGTTGCCCTAAATCCAGATGTTATTAGTGACCTTTCAGAAATTGGAATTCAGAACGCGGGGGCACAGTATTTGCCCGATGAAATATTTAGTTTGAATGCACTATTTTCCCTAAAGGGACTCTTAATATTAGTTAGTGCAGGACTTTTGGTAGGTTTTGGAGCCAGGTATGCGGGAGGCTGTACCTCAGGACATGGAATAGTTGGTTTGAGTAAGCTTTATACAGAGTCATTTATTGCTGTTGGTGGATTCTTTATTGGAGGTTTGATTATGACATGGTTAATTTTGCCTTATATCTTTTAAATAATTCCATATGAAAGCCCATAATGGGCATTTAATAAATTAAAATCGTTGTTTTTTACATGAATAGTAACCTAATTATCAGAAATTTGTAATTTTTTTTTAGATGAAGTATTTAAAATTTTTATTAGTTGGCATTTTCTTCGGAATTATTCTATTTAAAGCCGAAGTCATATCATGGTTCAGAATTTATGAAATGTTCAAATTCAAATCGTTCCATATGTATGGTGTAATAGGCTCTGCTGTTGTAATAGGATTGGTTATTATGTTCTTATTTAAAAAGCAAAAGCTAAAAACTATAGATGGTGAAGCAGTTCATGTTGAACCTAAAAAGAAAGGTGTTGCCAAAAACCTGCTTGGTGGAATCATCTTTGGATTGGGATGGGCCTTAGGCGGTGCTTGTCCGGGACCCATGTTTGTTTTATTAGGAAAAGGCGTTGTTGCCATAATAGTTGTGCTAATTAGTGCTACTGTAGGAGCATTTTTATATCACGCATTTAAACATAAATTACCACACTAATTAATCTTTAAAAAACCAATATTATGAAAAAAAATATGGGAAATGCTGACAAGGGAATAAGAATCGTAGCAGCAATCGCTATCGCCTTGTTATATTATTTTGATGTGATTTCAGGAACCTTGGCTTACGTATTAATGGCCTTTGCTATCATATTTTTACTAACCAGTTTTATTAGTTTTTGCCCGCTTTATGCTCCTTTTGGATGGAGTACCTGTAAAACGAATGAAGATAAATCTTAAACTATTTCGGCACTTAAACCCGCTTCTAATAGCTTAGAGCAACGTGGTTTAAGATCGTTAAAAGCACCTGTCTTTACAGTACACTTACCTTTGTAGTGAACCAGTAACGAGCATTGTTCCGCCTGTTCCGGTGTATGTTCGCAAGCGTACATTAATGTTTCAATAACATGATCGAATGTATTTACATCATCGTTATACAAAACTATCTCGCTTATTTTTTTATCCTTAGTGTCTTTTTTAACCTTTTCTGATAATTTTTCTTTTGCACTCATTTTAATTCCTTTTTCAGTACTAATATAAAAATTTTAAAGAAACCCAATTGTTCCTTTCTAACTTTTCATTCAATTTTAACATATGCTTTTTACATTCTTCTTCCAAGATAGGAATATCCTTACTATAAAAACCACTTAAAAAAAGCATGCCTTTTTTATTGAGGCAGGATGCATATACTTTTATATCCTTCAAAAGAATATTTCTGTTGATATTAGCAAAAATGATGTCATATTTTTTACCCTCCAGCAAACTTGCATCTCCTTCGTAAACCTTAATATTTTTGCAATGATTTCGTTCTACATTTTCCATGCTATTTAAATAACACCAATTGTCAATATCTATAGCGTCTATTGGTTTTGCACCTTTCATCTCAGATAAAATTGCCAATACGCCTGTTCCACAACCCATATCAAAAACCGATCTGTTTATAAAATCGTTATATAATATGTGCTGAATCATCATATGAGTTGTTTCATGATGACCAGTTCCAAAACTCATTTTTGGCTCAATAATAATATCATATTTAGTATTTGGACGCTCATGAAATGGTGCACGAACTGTACAAAGATCATCGACCACAATTGGATTGAAATTCTTTTCCCATTCCTGGTTCCAATTGGTTTGTTCTATTTTCTCTGAAACGTAACTAATTGAAAATTCATTAGAATTCAAGATCTGAATATCATTCAGAATAGCTTGATTCCAATCTTGTTTTTGAATGTATGCAGTAATGCCTTTATCTGTCTCTACAAAACTTTCAAATCCGGCATAACCCAATTCAGCAATTAGAATCTCTGATGCTGGTTGCAAAGGTTCTACCTGAAAAGTATAGGCTATATAAAGTATATTGGACATAAAAAATAATTATAAAAGACTTGCATTAACGATTGAAGTACTTGGCCTGCATTCAGTGCAGGTGATTGTTGGAGCTCTTTTTGGTTTAATAGAGATTCTTCGACAATCCCGATAGCCATCGGGACAGAATGACAAACCAAAAAAGCGACTGCTGAAAGCGTGACCTTGAGTTTAAAGAAAGGTAATGCTCAAAAATTAAAATGCCTTTACAATGGCGAAAAAGTCGTCAGCTTTAAGTGCAGCTCCACCAATTAAACCTCCATCTACATCTGGCTTTGAGAAAATCTCTTTGGCATTTCCAGGTTTAACACTACCACCATATAAAATAGACATCTCATCAGCTACTTCATTTCCATATTTTGAAACAAGAGTTTTACGAATAAACGCATGCATATCCTGAGCTTGTTCCGGACTTGCAGTTTCACCTGTCCCAATTGCCCAAACAGGCTCATAGGCCAAAACTATATTTTTAAATGCAGATGCGTTTAAATGGAATAAGCCATTTTTTATTTGACTTTCTACAACATTCTCGTGATTATTGGCCTTACGATCTGCTAATTCCTCACCAAAACAAAAGATTACTCTCATTTTATTTTTAAGGGCTGCATCTACTTTTTTTGCTAACATCTCATCGGTTTCATTAAAATAGGCACGACGTTCACTATGACCAAGGATCACTGTTTCGATTCCAACACTTTTTAGCATGGAAGCACTCACCTCACCTGTGTAAGCTCCATTATCTGCGAAATGCATATTTTGAGCAATCACTTCTATTTTAGATGTTCTTAAGGCTTCAAAGGCATGCCACAAATTTGTAAAAGTTGGTGCGATCATGACCTCACAGTTGGTAGAATTTATATGCATTTTCAATTCTGTGATTAAGGCTTGTGTTTGTGCCAAATCATTATTCATTTTCCAGTTTCCTGCTACTATATTTTTTCTCATTTTGATGGGTTTATATTATTTATTGAAGTTTAACTTTTGGATCTAACCAGGCGTAAATTACATCTACAAAAATATTGATAATAATGAACATAAGCGCTATAATTAATACAGAACCCATAATTACAGGCAAATCTAATGTATTTAAGGAATTTACTATCTCTTTTCCTAATCCATTCCAGCCAAAAACATACTCGACAAAAACAGCTCCTGCCAACATGGATGCAAACCATCCTGAAATTGCAGTTACTACAGGATTTAAAGCATTTTTTATTGCATGTTTTCTTATAACCTGATATTCACTCAATCCTTTGGCTCGGGCTGTACGTATATAATCCTGATTAAATACTTCGAGTAATGAATTTCGCATTAATTGAATGATAACCGCTAAAGGTCGAATTCCTAAAACAATTGCAGGAAGGATTAAATTTTTCCATTGAATGGTATTCTTTTCTCCAAAATCATCCAGCTCATAAAGGCTTCCTGTCATTTCTAAATTCGTGTATTTATGTAACACATAACCGAAAAACCAAGCAAATAAAATGGCACTGAAAAATGATGGAATACTCATCCCAAAGGTGCTGAAAATCTGAATGATCTTGTCAACCGGTTTATCCTTATATAATGCTGAAACTACACCAAGAACAACTCCTAAGATAATTGCAATCATTATCGCTGAAACAGCAAGCACAAATGTATTTGGTAGAGTTTCTGCCAATACCTGACTCACTTTTTTACCTTGTTTTGTAAAGGATTCTCTTAAATATGGATATTTTAAAACCGTTGTTGTATTTCCAGTTGAAAATAATTTTGTTGCTGAATATTTGCTTTCCTGTAAATATGTATAATCCTTTGTATTATTTGAATGAAAAGAGACTGGTGAAAGATCATTTAGATAATACAAATATTGAGTCCCAACCGGTTTATCAAATCCATATTTCTGTTTAATGATTGCCAGTTGTTCGCTATTTTCATTTTGTCCCAACATCATTTGTGCAGGATCGCCAGGAAGTACATTAAATAAAAAGAAAATGACAGTTACTACTCCAAATAAGGTTAGTAGTGCGTAAAAGGTTTTATTTAAAATATAGCTTAACAGTTCGTGTTTTTTTAATTAGCTAATCAAGAACTAAATCATCCAAATCATTCCAATGGACTTTCTGAATAACTGTTCCTTTGTTTAGTTTTAAAATTCCTGGATTAGATCGAACAATAGTTTTTAACGCTGTTTCATCACAGAAATAAAAATCGAAATTTAATCCATTAGTTTCTTTAAATTGCTGTTGTATATCTTCCCCTGATGATGTCATTCCAATAACCTTATATCCTTTTTTAATGGCATCATCAGAGATAGTTTTTAGTTTAATCAGAGCTTCCGGATTTGATTTATTTAGATTATAAGTTACAATCATGATCAGCTTTTCTTCCTGAAGCATGCTTTCTGTAAAATCTTCACCATTTCGTTCAATAGTAAAATCATGAATTGGAGGTTCGTAACCTTCCTTTATAATTTTAGTATCAACACTGATAAACTCTCCTTCAACATTTGGATAGGAACCATTTGTAACAATAACTTCTTCTTTGCCATTAATATTAAATTTCCAATTGTATTCGACAATTGCTTTAGGAGCATCTTCTGGAATACTCATATTATCAATCAAATTCGCTCCTATTTTATAAGGTCTAAAATCTACTGACGGTAAATGATTAATAACATGGTAGCCAAACCAAATACAAGCAACTAAACTCAAAAAGGAAATCAATTTTAGCCCAAACTTACTAAAGATTGGTTTTATGTGTCTAATTCCAGCAAACAGAATCAATATTAAAAGTAATAGAATGACATCCTTTCTAAAACTTCCCCAAGGAGTCAGTTTTATGGCATCTCCAAAACAACCACAATCGGTCACTTTATTAAAATAAGCCGAATAAAAAGTTAAAAACGTAAAGAAAATGATCATTAACAGCAGACCCCAAAGTGTTAATTTTGGTTTGAAACCTATCAATAAAAATACACCTAAAAGTACTTCATAGATAACGACAAAAAGTGCCAGCCATAGTACGAATGGGTCTAAAAATGTGAGGTTTAAAACTTCTTCGCTAAAATATTCTGATAATTTAATCGAAAACCCAATTGGATCATTCAATTTAATGAGTCCGGAAATGATGAATAACACTCCAACTAATACTCTAACTATAGAGATAATTATTTTCATGTATGAGATTTTAAATTGATATTATAAGACTTATTGCATTTCTTCATCTAAGTGAATTAAGCAAAAATCGCATAATTAACCATATCCTGATAATTGGCATCTATACCTTCGCTAACTTCCGTTTTACCTGCATTATCCTCAATTTGCTTAACTCGTAATAATTTTTGAAGAATTAGGTCTGTTAACGAACTTACTCTCATATCACGCCATGCTTCACCATAGTCATGATTCTTATCTTCCATTAATTGTTTGGTAATACCAACTTGCTTATCATAAAGTTCTATGGACTCTTCGACACTCAAATCGGGTTGCTCCACTACTCCTTTTTCCAATTGAATCAATGCCATAATGCAATAGTTTATAATACCAATAAACTCACTAACCTCATCTTCTTCGATCTTTCTTACTTCATTTTGTTGCAAACCTCGTATCCTTTGTGCTTTAATAAAAATTTGATCTGTTAAAGATGGTAAACGTAATATTCTCCATGCACTTCCGTAATCTTTCATTTTTTTTATAAACAGGCTTCTACAAGTGTTTATAATTTCATCGTATTGTTTTGAAGTGTTTTGCATGAATTGGATTGAATTTTGCGTAAATTTCGCATAAATTAATCGAATTAAAAAACTTAATTATACGAAAATAGTTTTGAAAAAATCCATTAACTGTAAAGGAAAACTTATTGATCTTTCCACCCCAAAAGTAATGGGGATTTTAAATGTCACTCCCGATTCGTTTTATGATGGTGGTAAGTACAAAAATGACAAGGATATTCTAAGTCAGGTAGAAAAAATGCTAAATGAAGGAGCTACTTTTATTGATGTTGGTGCTTACAGTTCCAGACCTAATGCCGATCATATTAGCGAAGATGAAGAATTAGATCGCATACTACCTGTAATCAGATCAATTCTGAAAGAATTTCCAAATATTTTGATTTCAGCTGATACCTTTAGAAGTGAAGTTGCAAAACAAAGTATTAATGCAGGAGCCTGTATGATCAACGATATTTCTGCAGGAAAAATGGATGATAAAATGCTGAAAACGGTTGCATCCCTGAAAGTTCCTTATATTATGATGCACATGAAAGGAACACCGCAAACCATGACCAAGCAGACAAATTATGAGAATTTATTAAAAGAGATTCTATTTTATTTTTCAGAACGAATTGCAGCTGCAAGGCAGCTTCAAATTATAGATATTATTGTTGATCCTGGATTTGGATTTGCGAAAACAATAGAACAAAATTATGAACTGTTAAATAATCTGGAACATTTTAGATTTCTTGATCTTCCTTTATTGGTTGGTGTTTCCAGAAAATCTATGATCTATAAAGTTTTGGGAACTTCACCTGATGCATCCCTCAATGGAACATCTGTTTTAAATACTATTGCTTTGCAAAAAGGTGCTTCAATTTTAAGGGTACATGATGTGAAAGAAGCCATGGAATGCATAAAACTGACCAAACAATTAAAAGATAAGTGAAACATTTATATCCTACCCTTATATTATTATTACTTCTGTCGTGTGGAAACGAAAAAGTACTTCAATTACCTGAAATAGATCATTCTGACATTACAGAAATTCTCGATGTATCTCCTGCCTATCTTTTTTACGATGAGACTAAGCCAGATAGCATTGAATTAAACAGAAAAAATCTCATTGGTTCAACTAATTGGCTGGTAAATGTCGACAAACGTTTAAATTTAGAACACGCCATTCCATCTATCATTTTTATCCAAAATAAGAAACGAGATGCTCAAATGCATAAGAATGAAGATGCGAGGAACTATTATACCTGCCATGACAAATCGATAAATAATCTTGGTTTTATTGATTTCACAGATGTTTACTACCACCAAGAAGAGTTCCAAGATTATTTAAAAAATCAGAGTTTGGAAAACTTTACTGTGTTATTTTTTAATTCCGATCGTGTTTCATCAGAATACATTTCTACTCAAATAAAGCAAATTCTAGAAATTGATACACTAAGCTCAAAGGTATATTTGCAGTTTGATAAAAAAATGAATTTTCAACAATATATATCATGTAAAGAGCAACTTGAGAAAATAGATACAACGCAAATAAATATAGATAACAACGAGTTTATTTATTAATGTTAATTTGTTAAATTTACCAAAACACGGTTATGCTGGAAATCTTTGATGAACTTTTAAAATTTAGTGTTGTAGATGTCATTGATGTCATTCTTGTAGCTTTCTTACTTTACTATGTCTACAAATTGGTTAAAGGTACAGTTGCTATAAACATATTCATTGGTATTGTCATAATATATTTGATCTGGAAATTGACGCAAGCACTGCAAATGCAATTACTCAGTAATATTTTGGGAGGATTCATTAGCGTTGGAATGTTTGCCTTAATCGTCGTTTTTCAACAAGAAATAAGAAAGTTCTTGTTAATGGTTGGTTCTACTAATTTTGGAAGACGTCGTAAATTTTTTAAACAGCTCAAGTTTTTAAAAACAGAAACCTTTACAGAAACCAATGTTGAAGCCATAATTGCAGCCTGTAATAGAATGAGCCTGTCAAAAACCGGTGCCTTGATTGTCCTAGAGCGTAATAATAGTCTGGACTTTTTAACAGGCACAGGTGATGAAATGAATATTACTGTTACTCAACCCATACTGGAAAGCATCTTTTTTAAAAATAGTCCATTACATGATGGAGCCGTAATTATAGACAATAATATTGTTAAAGCTACACGTGTCATATTGCCTACTAATAATGAGAAAAATATTCCTGAACGATTTGGTTTACGTCACAGAGCAGCAATAGGAATAACTGAAAAAACAGATGCTGTGGCCTTAGTTGTCAGCGAGGAAACCGGACAAGTTTCTTATATTAAAAATGGTGAATTTGTTGTTTTTAAGGACAACATGGAATTAACAGATCTCGTTAAAATAGATTTAGCTTAGTATGGATTGTAAGAATTGTAGTTTTTTAATTCAGGAAAATGACAATTTTTGTCCAAGTTGCGGAGGAAAGGTGATTCATAACAGGCTTACAGTAAAAAATTTGTTCGAGCATTTTAGTGAGCAATTCTTAAATTACGATAACAAATTTCTGCAGACATTTATTCGCCTTTTTACAAAACCAGAAGATGTAATTGAAGGGTATATTAACGGTACAAGAAAAAAATATGTTAATGTCATCAGTTTCTTTGCTATTAGTTTAACAATTGCAGGTTTACAACTTTACTTAATAAATAAATTTTTTCCCGAGATAATGGACTTGTCTTCTATTACTGCAGAAGGTACAGAAGAATTTCAAAAGAAGAATTTGGACTTTATGCAGGAATACCAGTCCATTATAATGATGTTCTATGTGCCTTTCTATGCTATAATGTCTAAGATAGTTTTCTTTAATTTAAAGAAATTCAATTATACTGAGCATTTAGTCATTTTCATGTATATACTATCTCATGTAACAATTATAAGTGCTATTATAACTTTATTTGCGGCACTTTTTGGTTTAACAATTGGAACATTAGCCATTATTTTTACTCTACCCTATCAAATAATTTATTCGGCGTATTGTCTTAAAAGATTATTCGGATTGAGCCTTAAAGGTATAATCTTAAGAACGTTATTATTCTTGGTTCTATTAGGAGTTTTAATGCTTATGATTGCTATAATTGGAGCAATATTAGCAATAGTTTTTAAAGATTCAGAATTTATGCAATCTTTAATCGAAGCCCAAAAAGCGGCCAAAGAAGTTTCAGGAAATTAAGCCACTTCCTTTTTTAAAAATTGAACTTCGTACAAGTTTTTGTAGTAACCATTTTCAATTTTTAGCAATTCTTTGTGAGTTCCTTGTTCTACTATTTCACCAGCGTCAAGAACAATGATCCTATCTGCTTTTTTAACTGTAGCAAGCCGGTGCGCAATAATTATTGAGGTTCTACCTTCCGTAATAGTATCTGTAGCGTCTTGTATTAGTTGCTCTGTATAAGAATCGACTGAGGAAGTTGCTTCATCCAGTATTAAAATACTCGGATTTGTAACGTAAGCTCTTAAAAAAGAAATTAATTGACGCTGCCCTGACGACAGCATAACGCCACGCTCTTTTACATTGTAACGATATCCACCTGGTAAACTTGAAATAAAATCATGTATACCTATCTTTTTGGCTGCTTCCGTAACTTCCACTTCAGTGATTTCAGGATGATTTAAAGTTATGTTACTCAATATGGTATCTGCAAATAAAAAGACATCCTGCAAAACAACTGCTATTTGATCTCGTAATGAAGCTAAAGTTACGTCTTTGATATTTACGTCATCAATAGCAATTATCCCTTTATCGATCTCGTAAAATCTATTTAAAAGATTAATTATAGTAGACTTTCCAGCTCCTGTTGACCCAACAATGGCAATCTTTTCACCGGCTTTAATATTAAATGATATGCCTTTTAAGACTTCTTCATCTGCAACATAACTAAAGTGAACATCGTTAAAAACCAAATTACCATTAAAATGATCAATTACCAATTCACCTGTATCATCTATTTGTGAAGTAGTATCCAACACTTTAAAAACTCTGTTAGCCGCGACCATTCCCATTTGCAGTGTACTAAACTTATCTGCAATCTGCCTTAATGGCCTAAACAGCATGGGAGTCATCATAATAAATGCGAACAGGTCACCTTGTGTCACCGTATTATTCAGGACCACATTTAATCCTCCGTACCAAACTATTAATCCAACAGTAATGGATCCCGATAATTCTGCTATAGGAAAAAATATAGAGTTGTACCAAACTGTTTTTAACCAGCCTTTTTTATGACGCTCATTAATTTCTTTAAACTTTTTATATTCGGTTTCTTCTCTTGTAAAAAGTTGTAATATTTTCATTCCTGTTACACGTTCCTGAACAAAAGAATTTAAATTGGAAACTTCTGTACGAACTTCTTCAAAAGCTTTTTTCATATACTTTTGAAATATCTTGGTTGCATACAGAACTATAGGAAGCATTATAAAAACAATAAGAGTTAATTGCCAATTTATATAGAACATGGCTCCAAAAACAACAATCATTGTTAAAACATCTCTGAAAATCATGAACAACCCTTGGCCAAATATATCTGCAATTCGCTCCATATCGGTAACGGCTCTTGTAATAAGCACTCCAACAGACGATGTATCATAATACTTCATTTTAAACTTTAGCATATGATTAAAAAGTTTAACTCGAATATCTTTGACAACACTTTGACCAAGCCAACTTGCATAAAAAATGAAAAGTAACTGACAAACCACTTCCAATATTAAAACAATGAGCATAAAAATAATATATGGTAAAAATCCCTCAAGGGTTTGAGTTGTAATATTGTCATCTATTGCTCTTTGCAAAATAAGTGGTCTGGCAATACTAAAAAGTGATAATAAAATAACCGTGAAGAAAACACCAGTAAAGACAAGTCTATACGGTTTAATATAAACGAACAGTCTTTTAAAAAGACTAAGATCAAAAATATTCTCTTTCTTCTTATCCATTATATTTTTATATGATCAGGATACTCAATTTTTGTCAAATATAAGCCATGTGCAGGAACAGAAAAGCCTGCATCACTTCTATTTTTTGATTTTATTATTGTATGTAGATCTTTCAGTTCTAATTTTACCTGAACCTATATTTATCATTGTCCCAACAATGGCTCGAACCATATTCCGCAGAAAACGATCTGCCTTAATTGTAAAGTGCAATTCGTTTCCATACTGGACCCATTCTGCTTTCATAATTTTACAATTATAGGTCTTTACATCTGTATTTGTTTTAGAAAAGCATTGAAAATCTGTATAATCAAATAATATTTTGGAAGCTTCATTCATTTTATCAATATCTAATGTCACTACTAACATAATATGTGCTAATCAAAATTAAATGCATCCTTTTCTAAAGTTATTCTATATATATAGGTTCTACTTATTGCATCAAATCTAGCATGAGCATCTTTTTTTACCTTAAATATATCATGTATGGCAATATCCTTTGGTAAAAACGAATTTAATTTATATTTAATTTCATTCGTGTCAATTTCACTCTCATAGTCAAAATGAGCAAACATTTGTAAGGCATGAACACCTGCATCTGTTCTTCCTGCTCCCACAATTGCAATAGTCTGACTTAACAATATTGATAAAGCATTTTCTATTATCTTCTTGCACCGAAATTGCATTTGGTTGATTCTGCCAACCATGATAAGCTTTTCCGTTGTATGAAAGTTCTAAAAAATATCTCAACTAATATTCTATTTTTGTTTCGAAGAACAAAGATAAATAGAATTAACAGTTTGAAATCACAATATTGTCCTAATGAAGAAAATACTTTTACTTTCAGATACTCATAGCTATATAGGTTCAGATATAGTTAAATATGTAAAACAAGCTGATGAAGTATGGCATGCAGGTGATATTGGGGATTTAAAGGTTACTGATGCAATAAAAAAAATGAAACCTTTAAGAGCAGTCTATGGTAATATTGATGATGATAAGATTCGTAAGGAATTTCCGGAACACAACCGCTTTATGTGCGAAGGTGTGGATGTATGGATAACTCATATTGGTGGCTTTCCCAACCGTTATGACATAAGAGTAAGAGAAGAGATCAAACAAATCCTCCAAAACTATTTATTTGTGGACATTCTCATATTTTAAAAGTCATGTCTGATAAAAAACTAAATTTATTGCATATGAATCCAGGAGCTGTTGGCAAACATGGATTTCATAAAGTAAGAACCATGCTTCGTTTTGTTATTGAAGGGAATAATATTAAAGATTTAGAAGTAATTGAATTTAGTAGAAAATAAAACCCGAAGTTTTCACTCCGGAGTTTTAACGCACTAATACTACTAAGATGATAGGTTTATCTTAATCGATCTACAGATTTTACAAGATCTTCATCCTTCTTTATGGCCTTATTGGCTAAAGCCAAAAATACGATAGAAAAAATAGGTAGAAGCATCCCAATACCCTTCTCAGAAACCTTAGTTTCTCCAGATAAATTTAGAGATTGATACACAAATAATCCTAGTAAAATAAAGTTTAATATTATATTAAGACGTCCCAGCATAAACTGAGACTTTCTCTTTTTAAATAAAAATATTGATATCAGACTTAATAATGCTGAACCCAAAAACAAACCAAAAAATAATAAATCATCTAGTGCAAAAAGTTTAACATTATCATTTGTTGCCCATAAATGAAAAACAAAAATTAGGCCTGCTGAAAAAATTACAGCCAATAACAAATAAACCGTTTGAATACGTTGTAACATGATTATTTAAAAAACAGCACAAAAATAATAGTTTCTTTTATAAAAACATACTTAATATATTAAAATAAAATTGTATTATTGCAGTAATAAAGCAGCACCATTCATAGTTTTGCTTTATGAATTCTTCTGAATAAAATTAATTTTTATCTACTGAAAATACATTTTTCAAATTATAACCCAACGTTCAAAACAAATCAATGTTTGAAATTTCACAATTAAAGGAAAAAAAGCTACCTGAATTACAGGAAATAGCAAAAGATTTAAAAGTACCTAAGTATCGTTCATTAAAAAAATTAGATTTGGTCTATCAAATACTAGATCATCAAGCTGCGAATCCTAAAGCAGTTGAAGAAGTGATCAAACCTGTTCAAAAAACAGCGCCAAAACCAAGACAACGCGTCCAAAAACCTCAGCCAAGAAAACCACAAGGAGCTCCTCAAAAAGTGGAGCAAACATCCTTAGATATTAAAACTGATGAGGATAGAAGTAATACTAAGCCGGCCGTGGACCAAAAAGTAAATCCGAAAGACAATAAAGATTCAAATAAAGGAGAAAAAACTCCACATACAAATCCTAATGCTAAACGGGACCACAAACCTAACCCAAGGAAAGAACACAATCAGCCCAAAGGAGGTAATCGACACCAAGGGAATAGTCACGGCAATAACGGAAACAAGGATACCAGAAATAGATACAGAGAACCAGATTTTGAGTTTGATGCCATAATAGAAAGTGAAGGAGTTCTTGATATAATGCAAGATGGCTACGGTTTTTTAAGATCCTCTGATTATAACTACTTATCCTCACCGGATGATATTTATGTATCACAATCTCAAATCAGATTATTTGGATTAAAAACTGGAGATACCGTATTAGGTCATGTAAGACCACCTAAAGAAGGTGAAAAATATTTCCCTTTAATTAAAGTAAGTAAAATTAATGGTCAGAGTCCTGATGTTGTTAGAGACAGAGTATCTTTTGAGCATTTAACACCATTATTTCCTCAAGAAAAATTTAATCTGGCAGAAAAGCAAAGTACTATTTCTACAAGAATTATGGATTTATTTTCACCAATTGGAAAAGGACAACGTGGTATGATTGTATCCCAACCAAAAACTGGTAAAACTATGTTACTTAAGGATGTAGCAAATGCTATTGCAGCAAATCATCCTGAAGTATATCAAATGATATTATTGATTGATGAACGTCCAGAAGAAGTAACAGATATGCAACGTAATGTAAGAGGCGAAGTGATTGCTTCTACTTTTGACAAGGAAGCTCATGAGCATGTGAAAATTGCTAATATTGTTTTAGAAAAAGCAAAAAGATTAGTAGAATGCGGTCATGATGTTGTAATTCTATTAGATTCAATAACACGTTTAGCAAGAGCATATAATACTGTTCAACCTGCATCAGGTAAAATTTTAAGTGGTGGTGTTGATGCTAATGCATTGCATAAACCAAAACGTTTCTTTGGAGCTGCACGTAATATTGAAAATGGTGGATCACTTAACAATTATTGCGACAGCATTAACAGAAACAGGATCTAAAATGGATGAAGTTATCTTTGAAGAATTCAAAGGAACAGGTAACATGGAACTACAATTAGATAGAAAAATTTCCAACAGAAGAATTTTCCCTGCAATTGACCTTACTTCCTCTTCTACACGTAGAGATGATTTATTATTAGATGCTAACACAATTCAAAGAATGTGGGTAATGCGAAAATACTTAGCAGATATGAACCCTGTTGAAGCAATGGAATTCATTAATGACCGTTTTAAACAAACAAGAAATAATGAAGAATTTTTAATCTCTATGAATGGTTAAAATAATATATACTTAATAAAAAAGCCTTGAATAAATTATTCAAGGCTTTTTTATTTTACGATTTGTAAAACTATTTCAAAGTTGCAATATGCTTAGCAAGGCCTGACTTTAAATTAGCAGCTTTATTATCATGAATAACATTTTTCTTTGCTAATTTATCTAACATTGAAGCAACTGCAGGAAACATTTTTTCAGCATCCTTCTTTTTGGTTAATTCACGTAATTTTTTAATTGCATTACGAGTTGTTTTATGCTGATATCTATTTCTAACACGTCTTACCTCGTTACTTCTAATTCTTTTTAATGCTGACTTGTGATTTGCCATTATATATTATTTTCTTAATTATCTAAAAATTGTAGCCCGTAGGGGAATCGAACCCCTCTTACCAGGATGAAAACCTGGCGTCCTAGCCGATAGACGAACGGGCCATTGAGTTTTAAGTGCGCAAATTTAAAAATTAATAATCTAAACTTACAATACTTTTTCAAATAACTTACAATGTTTCCATTGCGGATGCAAAAATACAACTATTTTTAAATGTTGCAACTGTTAATTAATCTTTTTTGAAAATTAGATTTAATATGCTTTTGCAAATAAAACTCTTTGTTTAGAAGGCTTTCCGGAATACACACATTTTCCTTCTTCCTGTTTATTGTTCATAGGAATACATCTAATGGTTGCTTTAGTTAGTTCTTTGATTTTTTCTTCGGTTTCTGGAGTTCCATCCCAATGAGCAGAAATAAATCCTGTCTTTTTTTCAATAACTGTTCTTAAACTCTTCAAATGTATCAACTTCGGTAATATGTGAATTTCTAAATTCTAGAGCTTTGTTGTAAAGATCTTTCTGGATTACTAACATTAGGTCTTTAACTATATTTACAACCTCATTTAAAGCTACTATTTCTTTAGTTAAAGTATCTCGTCTAGCCAATTCAACTGTTCCATTTTCTAAATCTTTTGGTCCTATAGCTATTCTTACTGGAACACCTTGTAATTCATGTTGTGCAAATTTTGCTCCTGGTCTGATGAGTATCCCGATTATCAAATTTTACAGATATTCCTACTGCAGTTAAGTCAACCTTAAGCTTTTCGCAACATCTGGAAATTTGATTAAATTGTTCTTCATTTTTATAAATAGGAACAATAACGACTTGAATTGGTGCTAAATTTGGAGGTAAGACCAATCCTTTATCATCACTATGCGTCATAATTAAAGCTCCCATTAATCGTGTTGAAACTCCCCAAGAAGTTGCCCATACATAATCTTGTTTTCCTTCTTTTGTTGTAAATTTTACATCAAATGCTTTGGCAAAATTTTGACCTAAAAAATGAGATGTACCAGCTTGTAATGCTTTTCCATCTTGCATTAATGCTTCAATACAATAAGTTTCTCAGTGCACCTGCAAATCGTTCACTTTCAGTTTTAATCCCTTTTATTACTGGCATTGCCATAAAATTTTCAGCAAATTCAGCATAAACATTATTCATTTGTTCTGCTTCAGTCATCGCTTCTTTTTTTGTTGCATGTGCAGTATGTCCTTCTTGCCATAAAAATTCTGCTGTTCTTAAAAATAAACGAGTACGCATTTCCCAACGTACAACATTAGCCCATTGATTTATTAAGAATGGTAAATCTCTATAGATTGAATCCATCCTTTATATGTATTCCAAATAATTGCTTCACTAGTTGGTCTAATAATCAATTCTTCTTCTAATTTGGCATCTGGATCAACTCTTAATTTACCTGCATTATCAGGATCATTTTGTAATCTATAATGAGTAACAATTGCACATTCTTTAGCAAATCCTTCTGCATTTTTTTCTTCAGCTTCAAACAAACTTTTAGGAACAAATAAAGGAAAATATGCATTTTGATGTCCTGTTTCTTTAAACATTCTATCTAAGTTCTGCTTGCATTTTTTCCCAAATAGCATAACCATAAGGTTTAATAACCATACAACCTCTAACTGCAGAATTTTCAGCTAAATCAGCTTTTACAACCAATTCATTATACCATTTGGAATAATCTTCAGCTCTACTTGTTAGATTTTTGCTCATATACCGTTTTTTGGCACAAATATTGTGATTATGTTAAATAAAAAAATAGTTCGACAAAACTAACTATTTTTGTTATGTTCAACAATAAAATATAAGAGATATGAAATTTAATTACTTCACAACCAAAATACCTTTTTTAGGTTTATTTAGTACTATATTCTTAGTTGTTTCCTGTGGCTCTTACGAATATGTAGGCTCTGATAATGATGGTATTTATGGTACTAACGAAAGAAGAACTGTTGAATACCCTCCTCAACAACAACAAGAAGTTGAAACAAATAATGAAGGCACATATTATAAGAACTACTTCTCTGAAAAGTCCAAAGAATACGAATATGTGTTTAGCGCTGATGAGATTTTTACAGATGTAGATTCTTATGAAGGAGATTATAATGAAGAAATAGATACTTTAAACTATAATAAATCCTATGCCGGATGGGGACAAACCAATAGCAATGTAACTATTAATGTAATAGACAGAGGTTGGGGAACTTGGGGCGATCCTTGGCTTTGGAATGCTGGTTGGGGATGGAACAACTGGGCCTGGGGCAGACCTTGGGGATGGAATCGATGGGGTTGGAACGCTGGTTGGGGTTGGAACGCTGGTTGGGGTTGGAATGACCCATGGTTGTGGAATGCTGGATTTGGATGGGGATGGAATAACTGGGGCTGGAATAACTGGGGCTGGAACAATAACTTTTACGGAAATTACAACAGAAGAGGAATTGCATACAATGCTGGCAGACGTGGCAGTTATTTAAATAGGGATTTATCAACTATTAACGGTAGAAGTACTGCAACCTCAAGGTTAAACAGAAACTCTTCCACTGTTAGATCAAGAAATAGAAGTCAAGTATACGATAATAATCGTTCAACAAGGTCAAGAAGTACAACTCGATCAAATACAGGCAGGAATAATTCTCCTCGAGTAACAAGGCCAAGAAGTAGCACCCCTAGAGTTTCATCACCTAGAAGCAGTACACCTCGGGTTTCAACTCCAAGAAGTAGCTCTGGAAGAAGTAGTGGCTCAGTGAGCAGATCTTCTTCTTCCCGAAGCAGTGGATCAAGATCAAGTGGAGGCTCAAGGTCTAGTGGATCTCGATCTAGCTCAAGAAGATAATATAAATATTTAAGTAATCTACTCATGAAAAAGTTAATATTCTTAGTAATAGCTCTCATATCCATGTCCATACTCAAGGCTCAAAATATTACGGACGCCTTAAGATATTCGGACAACGAAATTCAAGGAACTGCTCGATTTAGAGCATTAAGTGGTGCTTTTGGAGCACTTGGCGGAGACATGTCTGCAGTTTCAGTTAATCCTGCTGGTGCAGCAATTTTTAATAATAGTCATGCTTCAATTTCCCTTATAACTGGTGATGTTCAGAATGATGCATCTTATTTTAATGGGTTCGATTCATCTTCAAACTCTGATGTTGATATTAATCAAGCTGGTGCCGCAATCGTCCTTAGAAATAGAAGTGATGATAATGATTGGAAAAGATTAGTTATTTCTTTTGCATACGACAGGACAAATAACTTTGAAGAAGACTGGTTCGCTTTTGGAACAAATTCAAACTCTATAGATTCGTACTTTCTATCTAACGCCCAAGGACTTAGATTGGATGAAATTTCTGCATTTGATGGTGAAACTCCCACTGAAGCATATGGAGAAATAGGATCAGCCTATGGATATGGTCATCAACAGGCCTATTTAGGTTATGAATCATACATTTTAGAACCTGAAAACGACACAGATGAAAACACTGTTTATTTTTCTAATTTAGCACCTGGTTCTTTTAATCAAGAATTTTCATATGCGGCAAGAGGATATAATGGAAAGTTCAGTTTTAATTTTGCAACCCAATATCAGGATAATTTATATCTGGGAGTTAACTTGAATGCTCACTTTATTGATTACACAAGGTCGACCTATTTTTTCGAGGAAAATTCTAATTTAGGATCATTAGTAAATGAAGTTGGATTCGAAAACAACCTATCAACTGTAGGAGATGGATTTTCCTTTCAATTAGGCGCAATTGCTAAATTAAATGAGAATTTTAGAGTTGGGCTAGCTTATGATTCTCCAGTTTGGTACACAATAAGTGAAGAAACAACTCAATATATTGCTTCAGTTCGTGATGATGCAGGAGTACTTGTAACTCAAATAATTGATCCTGGAATAGTAAATATTTTCCCTGACTATAAATTGCAAACTCCATCAAAAATAACAGGAAGTTTAGCTTATATTTTTGGTAAAGATGGGTTAATAAGTTTTGACTATTCGAAAAAAGATTACAGTAAAGCAAAATTCAAGCCAACATCAGATAACTATTTTGCATCACAAAACGATATAATTAGTGACAATTTGAAGTCATCATCTTCCTATAAATTAGGTGGAGAATATAAAATAAAACAATTCAGTTTAAGAGGTGGATATCGATTTGAAGAAAGTCCATATAAAAATGATACTTCCATAGGTGATTTAACAGGATACTCACTTGGATTAGGATATAATTTTGGAAATACAAGATTGGATTTAACCTATGACACATCAGAAAGAGATACAAATTATCAATTATTTGATGTTGGTTTAACTGATTCCGTAAACCTAAATACTAATAGAGATAATATTACACTGTCATTAAGTTTTAATTTATAAACATAATTAATTTCCTATAAAAAAAAGCTGAATATTAATTCAGCTTTTTTTTATCTTTTTAAAGTAAAGTGAGCTTTAAACTCTTTTTTAGTATCATCAATTGGTTCGCGATAATTGACAATAAACCAATAATCGGAAGATGGTAAAGCCTCGCCATTAAATGTTCCATCCCAGCCAATGGACGTTGGACTTAACTGTTTTAATAGCTTACCATATCTGTCAAAAATATAAATCTTTGCGTCAACTTGATTCGATATACCGAATATATTCCATGTGTCGTGATACCCATCTCCATTTGGTGTAAAATACAGGGGATAATCCATAATCATTACCATCACGCTGCTCTGTCCACACCCATTTATATCTCTTGCCGTTACCACATGCTCGCCTGCTGAAACGTCCGTAAAAGTGCCCGATTCCTGCCATGGACCTCCATCTAAACTAAACTCATACTCTCCTTCTCCGGTGGCACTCGCTTGTATGACATGAACTTCGGCAAAAGCCAGTGTGCTCACTGTGGCTAATAAATCCGGTGGTGAACTCTGTTCTACATCCGTAATGTCATTATTCTGACAGCCGGTTGCAGTATTGGTAACTAATACCGAATACGCGCCCGCTAATGAGGGTATGAATGTTGATCCAGTTCCTACAACTACTCCCGAGGAGTCCATCCATTCAAAACTATAGTCTGCTATATCCAACCCTGTGTCTATAACTGGCGGGGAAACAGTAGTCAAAACACCTCCAGCACTATTTGTGCATAGAACATAACTGTCATCTATGTCAAAAATCGGAAGCAACTCTACCCGTAAGGATACCGTTGTAGTCTGGTAACATATTGTTGCATTATTATCTACCCTCACATAAATAATCTGTGGATTGGTCATATTCTCATATGTGGTCGCCAGAGCGTTCACTCCGGCTTCTGCTTCACCTGGTGTACTGTAATAACTAACCGTATAGTCCAATGGATCCTGTCCTCCTAACACCTCCGAAACCTGAGTGGTCAGATCAAACTGACCAAATCCATCATTATCTCCTATATTATCGCAGATCACATACTCATTTAAGGGCATATTAGCCACTGCAGCTTCCTGTACTTCTATATTAAAACTTACTGTACTAATGTCACAGCCCGTTGACGTATCTGTAATGTTAACAAATATCTGCTGTGGATTAGTTAGATTCGTATATGGGCTTATCAAGTCATTTATCCCTGCCTGAGCATCAGCCTGTGTTGCATGATAGGTCACTTCAAAGATTGAAGGATTCTGTCCATTAAGCACTTCCATTGTTTTACTCTCCAGATCAAAATCAAAAAACCCATCTGTATTTAGCTCGCATTCTATCAAGTCTGTAACTGCAATCACAGCTGGCACAGGATTCACCTTGAGATCCAACTCTACTATTGTATAACAACCTGTAGTGTCATTGGTAACCCGTACAAAAATCGTCTGTAAATTACTATTGCTGGCATACATCGTAGGGTCTCCTATGGCGTTAATTCCTGATTCGGCTTCTGCCGGTGTTTCATGATAGGTAGCACTCACTCCTAGTTCTCCATTGATGATATCAACCTCTCGGATGGTCAGATCAAAATCCTCTACCAAATCTCCCGAATTCACATCATCGCATAGTACTATCGGCAGTGGTGTTTGTGGTGTTGGATTTGGTAATACGCGTAGAGTTAAAGTTGTAAAGCTGATACAGCCTGTATCACCATCGGTCACGCTTACATATAAAGTCTGTGGATTGGCAGTGTTCTGATAAGCATTTGATACAAGAATCTCATTGATATCTGCTTGTGCATCTGCATCGCTCTCATAATAACTCACTGATAAGGAGCCGTCTCCTGAGGTGATCTCTGTATCTTTTTCTGTCAGATCAAAAATCTGTTCGCCGTCTGCTGCTGCATAATAATTGTCATCACACAACTCTAAAGGTGTAGGTTGCACAATTAATGGTAATGGATTTACTATCAAATCGAATTCACTAGTATTGATACATGCACTAACAACATGTTCCAATCGAACATAGATCGTCTGTGGATTGCTCAGATTCGTGTAATTCCCTGTATTGACTATCGGGTTGTTTCCAATATTTGCATCTCCTTGTGTTACATGATAGGTCAAAGTAAAATCTGTCGGCAACTGCGTACCCAAAATCTCTGCATCCTTTAATGTTAGATCGAATTGTGTAAATCCATCTGTATTGTCGTCACATAACTCCAGTGGTGTTATTGGATCTGCTATCACCGGTGTGTCGTATATAATTAAATCTAATTCAATAATCGTTGCACAGTCCGTCGCTATAGTTGCACTCTCCACTCTAACATACAAGGTTTGTCCATACACTACAATGTTACTATATGGGCTACTCAAAGCGTTTACATTATTATCTGCATCTGCCTGAGTCTCATGGTACGTAACACTTAAGGTTGGATCACCTCCTGTTATAACGGTATCGGAGTCTGTTAATATAAACTCTCCAAAACCATCATTGTCCAAATCACAAAACTCCATAGGTGGTGGCAAATTTGCTACTGGCGCTTGCTCTACAACCAAATCTAATGGTACCGTTGCATAACAAGCAGTATTGATGTCTTCTCCTCTTACATAGACTGTTTGAGGATTACTAATATTAGTATAAGGTATTGCTAAGGCATTGGCAGCAGCATCGGAATCTGCCTGAGTTAGATAGTAACTTAATGTGTAATTGCTATTGCCTCCGCTAATCTCTACATTCTTTAATGTGAGATCTATAACAGTGAATCCATCCGATATTGGATCATCACAAACCTCTAAGGCTGTTGGTAAAATTAATAAAGGGAATGGATTGACAATTAAATCAAAGGTTGTCAAAGATGTAAAACATCCAGAAATATTATCCTCTACTCTTGTATATATTGTCTGTGGATTACTAAGATTTGTATAATTATTTGGGTTAAGGATGGGATTAAAATTATTATCCGCATCTGCTTGAGATTCATAATAATTTAAATTTACTCCAACTTGGGCTCCCAAAATAATTCCAGACTGAGTAGTTAAATCAAAAACCTCAAAACCGTCATTACTTATATCATCACAAATTTCATAGTTTGTGGGTTGTGTCGCTATAGGTGCAGGATTTACTGTTATATTGAACGAGCTTGTATCAAAACAGCTCACGTTATTGATGTTCTCTACCCTTATAAAAATAGTTTGTGGGCTACTCAAATTTGAATAAGGAGATGTTAAAGGATTAGAATTGGAGTCTGCATCTACCTGAGATTCATGATAAGTCACAGTAAAATCTGCAGGTAATTGAGCTCCTAAAACAGTGGTTGTTTGTGAATCAAGATCAAACTGCTCCACTCCATCATTAGAAGGATCATCACAAGTTTGAAGATCCAGTGGTTGATTTGCAGTTGGCTGAATTGAAACTATAAGGTCAAAAGTTGTAGTTTCATAACAAGCTGTATTAATATCATCCTCAACCCGAACAAAAATAGTTTGAGGGTTAGATATATTTGTATAAGGGCTTACCAATGGATTTATATCACCATCGGCATCTGCCTGAGTTTGATGATAACTTAAGGTCACTCCACTTTGTCCTCCTAAAACTGCAGCGTCTTGCGATGTAAGGTCAAAATTTTCAAAACCATCATTACCCACATCATCGCAAAGATTAATATCCGGCGGTTGATTTGCCGTAATACCTGAGGTCACAACTAAATCAAAAGTTGTAGTAATAAAACATTGTGCACTACCATCATTTTCAATTCGCACATAAATTGTTTGAGGATTACTGGTGTTTGTAAATAAATTTGGCAGCACATTCGCACCGGAATCTGCATCTGTCTGACTTAAATGGTATGATACGGACACACCTATTTGTGCTCCAATAACTTCTGTGTTTTTTGTGGATAGATCAAATTCTGTAAAGCCATCAACTACTGCATCATCGCAAAGTAAGTAATCTGTTACAGGATTTACAATTGGTATTGAAAAAAATGTAATTACAACGTCATCAAAAATATCACACCCTTGGTCAGAAACAATTACACTATACGTACCTGAATCAGGCGAAGAAACCGTATAAGTTGGGTTTGTTTCTCCAAAAATGTCTGTTCCGTTAAGGGCCCATTGATATGTAGCTGTTCCGGAGCCAATATCTGCGTTCAATACAACATCCGGATCACCTTCACATAGTTCCTGATCGGGACCAAGATCTACAGTATAAGGAATTGAAGTTGCGACCAATACATCGTCAGTAACTGTTGTAACATCACCATTACAATTCGTATAAACTACCTCTGCTGTGTAAACGGTGTCTGAAGAGGGACAAACATTAATTGTATTTGCAGTACTAATAACATTCCCAGAAGCATAATCATCATACCAATTAAAAACATAATTACGTGCTCCATCCGGAGTAAACCTCCACGCTTCATTTGTTGCGGTCCAAGGGGAATCGCTTGTGTTTCTTCCTGGCGGCACATAAGCGATTGTACCCTCATTATTTTGAATTCCTAGTACTGCATTACCATCATTCCAACCTATACAGGTAGGTTTATCCTGAATATAAATCTCTATTGCATTTGTTGTTTCATAAAGCACCATTTGTGAAGTACTCGTCAAATTATTACAACTATAATGAGCAACACTAGAAAATGATACCACAAATGTTCTACATGGCGCTGCTCCTGTTATATCCCAGGCAATTTCAGGACCAGAACTAGCTACTGAAGGGTCCATATCATGACCTACGCCAAATATATTTGCTTCTGCCAAAGCTGGATCTATATTATTTGGAATGTCATCAGTAAACCCAAAATCATTTGACAAAGGTCCAGTATCTGCAGGATCAACATCAAACCTTAGAACTCCATTAGAACCAACTTGTATTTGATTGTAAACGTCACCAAAAAAACAAAAATCAAATGGTAATGTAATCACATCGGACCAAGTGTCATCTACGTTAACAGAAATTGGGTTGGTTAATCCCGAATAAGCGAAAGGTGGTGTAGGATTGATAGATGTCACACCATATACATCAGTTTCGCCTGTCTGTAAATAGCTTGCTGTTAAATCTACACATGTATTGGCACAATCAACTGATGCATCAGCACCTGCATCAACATTTGGACAGCCTGGAGCCTGTGCCATTATGGTGTAGGTTAATACTGAACTAGCGCATAAAATTAAAAAAGATATGATCTTTTTTTTCATAGAATTGGGCATTAACAGATCGGAAATTTAAGAAAATTTTAATTAACCCTTTAACTATAACGTACCATTTAATACTTAATTATTTAGAATTTTTTGAATTTATAAATGCTTATCTTTGTAGCTTTATTATTTTTGATCACTATGAAATTTGATAAAGACATAAAAAATATAGATACATTTGGAGATGACCACATAGGGACTTCTAGCAATACACCAATACGCAAAGATGCCTTTAAGCTAACTAATGACCAGAAGATAGATGTTATAAAAGATGATGTTAGACACATCATGGAAACATTAGGATTGGATTTGACAGACGATAGTTTAAATGGTACTCCAATACGTGTTGCGAAAATGTTTGTCAATGAAGTTTTTGGCGGACTTAATCCTGAAAAAAGACCGAAACCTTCAACATTTGAAAACAAGTATAAGTATGGTGAAATGCTTGTAGAAAAAAATATTACAGTCTATTCTACTTGCGAACATCATTTGCTACCAATAGTTGGTAGAGCACATGTTGCATATATCTCTAACGGCACAGTTGTTGGACTTTCTAAAATGAATCGAATTGTTGACTATTATGCAAAAAGACCTCAAGTGCAAGAACGATTAACCATACAAGTAGTTAAGGAACTTCAAAAAGTACTAAATACAAAGGATGTTGCTTGCGTTATCGATGCAAAACATCTTTGTGTTAATTCCAGAGGAATTCGAGATGTTGAAAGTAGTACTGTAACATCAGAATTTGGTGGAAAATTCAAAAACAGTAAGACAAAAAGAGAATTTTTGGACTACATTAAATTAGAAACAGAATTCTAACATTTTATCTTAAATCTGTCTTAATGCAGCTTTATAAAGATCAGCAAATAAAAATCTATAATTCTTTAAGTGGAAAAAAGGAGTTATTTGAACCTATAAATGAAGGACACATTGGCATGTATGTATGTGGACCTACTGTTTATAGCAATGTTCATCTTGGTAATGTGAGAACCTTTATGTCATTTGATGTCATTTACAGATACTTTAAACATTTGGGTTTTAAAGTCAGATATGTCAGAAACATTACCGATGCTGGGCATTTGGAAAATGATGCTGATGTCGGAGAAGACAGAATTGCGAAAAAAGCTCGTTTAGAGGCTATAGAACCAATGGAAATCGTTCAACGTTATACAGTAGATTTTCATAATATATTAAACAAATTCAATTTTTTACCTCCAAGTATAGAGCCTACAGCTACAGGACACATTATTGAACAAATTGAAATCATCAAAGTAATATTGAATAATGGATTTGCATATGAAGTAAATGGATCTGTATATTTTGATGTTCATAAATATAACAAGTCTAATAATTATGGGATTTTGAGTAAACGAAAGCTTGAAGATTTAATTCATAATACACGTGAACTTGATGGACAATCTGATAAGAAAAATCCTCAGGATTTTGCACTTTGGAAAAAAGCAGAACCAGAACATATTATGCGCTGGCCTTCTCCTTGGAGTGATGGATTTCCTGGTTGGCATCTAGAATGTACGGCTATGAGCACGAAATATTTAGGTGAGCATTTTGATATTCATGGAGGTGGAATGGATTTAAAATTCCCACATCATGAATGTGAAATTGCACAAGCTCAAGCTGTTCATAATGAAAGCCCTGTTAATTATTGGATGCACGCCAATATGCTTATCATGAATGGTAAGAAAATGGCAAAATCCACTGGAAATTTCATTTTACCTAATGAAATTTTTACCGGTGATAATCCTCATATTACTAAAGCTTTTACACCAAGTGTTGCCAGATTTTTTATGCTACAAGCTCATTACAGAAGTATTTTAGATTTTACTAATGATGGACTTATTGGCTGCGGAAAAAGGATTTAACAGATTTATGGATGCTATTAATCTTATTGATTCTTTAACTACATCTGAATCTTCATCTTTTGATGTTACAGCATGGAAACAGAAATGTTATGATGCCATGAATGATGATTTTAATACACCTATTTTAATTGCTAATTTGTTTGATGCTTCAAAATATATTAACCAAGTAAATGAAGGTCAAGCCACAATATCTGAAGACGATCTGAATATTCTTGAAACAACAATAAATAGTTTTGTTTTTGATGTTTTGGGATTAACAAATATAAAAAATCAAGATTCTTCTGGTGATAATAAACTATCAGGAGCTGTTGAGTTATTAATAAATTTAAGACAAGAAGCCAGAGAAAAAAAAGATTTTGCACTTTCTGATAAGATTAGAGATGAATTAGCTGCTGTTGGAATTCAGCTGCAAGATGGTAAAGATGGCACTTCTTTCACGACCAATTAGTCATGAAAAAAATATTGGTTGCACCTTTTTTATTTTTGATTAAGATTTACCAAACTGTAATTTCTCCTTTTACTCCTGCAACTTGTAGATTTCAACCAACATGTTCTCATTATACCAAAGAAGCATTAGAAAAACATGGATTTTTTAGAGGTGGATGGCTGGCATTAAAAAGGATTTTTAGTTGTCATCCATGGGGGAAATCTGGTTACGACCCTGTTCCTGAAAAGGATGACAACTAAATGCCAAGGCGCCAGCTCGCCTGTTCGCTAAAAATGTACACTGTACATTTTCTTAACGCTCCATCGCCATGGGGGAAATCTGGTTACGACCCTGTTCCAGATGACTATCCAAAAAAACAGAAATAGCAATTTATTCTATTTCTTTTTCTTCCGTTTACAAATAGTTATATTTACCCAGCAAAATAAACGAAATGCAAATATTAAAATTTGATTGGAATCCGATAACCGGAATTGATATAATTGGAAATTTTAAAATTCATTTTTATAGCTTAATGTGGTTGGCAGCCTTTCTCGTGGGATTGCAAATCATGAAATGGATTTTTAAAAGAGAAAAAGTTCCATTGAAATATTTAGATCCTTTGTTCCTCTATACAGTATTAGCAACAATGATAGGTGCCAGATTAGGTCACGTCATATTTTATCAATCTGAATTAATATCTGAAGATTTTTTTAGCATCTTTTTACCATTCAGGTTTAAAGGTGGATTTGAATTCACTGGATTTCAAGGGTTGGCAAGTCATGGAGCTGCAATTGGAATTATTATAGGCATGTATTTATATCGAAAAAAATACACCTACAAATCTTTAATGTGGATACTGGACAGGATAGTTATTCCAGTTGCTTCGGGAGCTGTTTTTATTAGATTCGGAAATTTTATTAATTCTGAAATTATTGGTAAAATAACAGATTCCAACCTTGGAGTGCGATTTATTCAGGAGCAGTATGGTAAGAATGAGATCATGCAAAGAACAGGAATTAAAAATTACAAAGATGCTTATGCTGCAGTGACTGATAATCCTAAATTTCAGAATTTATTGGAAGCGGTTCCATACAGACATCCAGCCCAATTATATGAAGCAATAAGTTATGTTGGATTGTTTTTTGTTCTCTGGTTTGTTTATACTAAAACGACAAAGGGTGATAAAACAGGATACTTGTTTGGTCTTTTTTTAGTTCTGTTATGGACCATCAGGTTTTTTGTGGAATTTGTAAAAGAAGCCCAGGTAAACGAACGAGCTGAATGGGTTCTTAATACAGGACAATGGTTAAGCATACCATTTATAATTATTGGGCTGTATTTTATGTTTTATTATAAACCAAAAAATAAAGTTATTTGAAAATGCTAAGTCAATGTGTTAAATCGTTGTTTATAGTTAGTTTATCCTGTTTCATTCTGATTGGATGTAATAATAAAAGTAAGGAAGTAAAACCTGTTGAGGTTAACTTTAAAAAGGAAGGAGAATTAAAACTTTATAAAGCACAAAGTGATTCTTTAATTATTAAGCTTGATATAGAAATTGCGGATACAGACTATGAAATAGAAACAGGATTAATGTATAGAAGTTCGATGCAGGATGATAGAGGTATGCTATTTGTTTTCCCAACAATGCGTCAACGCTATTTTTATATGCGAAATACAAAATTTCCTATTGATCTGATATATTTGGACAACAACAACATTATTGTAAGTTTTCAGGAAAATGCAAAACCTTTTGATGAAACCTCTCTTCCTTCGGAAGTTCCAGCTCAATACGTGTTAGAGGTCAATGCAGGATTAGCAGAAAAGTGGTTATTGGAAATCGGAGATAGAATGGTATATACTACAATTGAATAATCCATATGATTACAATTTAAAGTAAAAAGAGCCACATTATTCATGTGGCTCTTTTATTTATGTATTATACTAATTATACTTTTCTTACTTCTTCTTACTTTTCTTCTTGCCTTTTTTAATTTCTTTTGGTTCTTCCTCTTTCACTTTCTTTTCTAAGCCTTTATCGTCTTTCCTTTTGATTGAATCGTACATTATTGGAGTTGCAATAAATAATGAAGAATATGTACCTACAATTACACCTACAATTAATGCAAACATAAAACCTCTAATAGAATCACCACCAAAAATGAATATTGCTAACAATACAACTAAAGTAGTAAGTGAAGTATTTAATGTTCTACTTAAAGTACTACTTAAAGCAGAATCTACAGTCCGATTAAATTCCCAGCTAGTATGTTCATTAAAGAATTCTCTAATTCTATCAAATACAACCACCGTATCATTTAAGGAATATCCAATAACTGTTAAGATTGCAGCTATAAAGGCCTGATCAATTTCCATATTAAACGGCATGAACTTATAGGTTAATGAGAAAATTCCCAAAACAATTAAAACATCGTGGAAAACAGCAGCAACAGCACCAAGTGAATATTGCCATCTTTTAAATCGTAATAAGATATAAAGGAATACCACAATCAATGATCCTAAAATTGCCCAGTAAGATGCTTTTTTAATATCATCGGCAATCGTTGGACTCACTTTGTAATCCTTCATTAAACCAACCTGTTTATCATCAGGTTCGCTAATAAAATCTTCGTAGCTATAACCACTTGGTAAATACTGTTGTATAGCTGTATATAAGGATTTTCTTATTTCTTCATCTACTTCTGCACTTGTTTCGTTAACTTTATATTTAGTTGTTATCTTTAATTGATTTGCGTCTCCAAATGTTTTAGCATCTGCACTTCCGAATACATCTACTAATGAACTTGTAACTTCTGTAGCACTTACATCCTGAGCAAATCGGACTTGATACGTTCTACCACCAACAAAATCAACACCTTGATCTAAGTCCATTAGTCCATAATGATCCTAAACTTATTAAAAGAAATGCACTTGAAATTATGTAAGCAACTTTACGCTTTTTAAGGAATTCGATATTAACATTTCTGAACAAATTTTTCGTTAAGCCTGTTGAAAATTCAAGTTTATTACCTTTATTCACATACCAATCAACCAATAATCTTGTGATGAATATTGCAGTAAATAATGAAGTCATAATACCTATTAATAAGAGTTGTAGCAAACCCTTTAATTGGTCCTGTACCAAAAATAAATAAGATCAATGCAGTTAAACCTGTCGTAATATTGGCATCTAAAATTGAAGATAAGGCATTAGCAAATCCATCTTTTACAGCTGATTTTTGATCTTTTCCTTTTTGCTAATTCCTCACGAATACGTTCAAATATAAGTACGTTAGCATCCACTGACATACCTATGGTTAATACAATACCAGCAATTCCAGGTAAGGTTAATACTGCACCTAATCCTGAAAGAATACCGAAAATTAATAATAGGTTTAATAATAAGGCAATATCAGCAAAAATACCTGCTTTTCCGTAGTAGAAAATCATCCAAAGTAACACTAATAATAATGCAATCAGGAATGAGTTTATACCACTATCTATAGCTTCTTGACCTAATGAAGGTCCGACAACTTCTTTTTGAATAATATCTGCAGAAGCAGGTAATTTACCTGCTCTTAATACATTTGCTAAATCGATTGCTTCATTTAATGTAAAACTACCTGAGATTTCAGAATTACCTCCTGCAATTGGTCCAGTAGTAACACCTGGTGCAGAATAAACAATATCATCTAAAACAATAGCTATTTGGCTTTGCTGAGTGTAAGCTCTACCAGTCATTTTTTCCCAGATCTTTGCTCCTTTATTATTCATTTGCATACTTACAGATGGCTTGCCATAACTATCATAAGATTGTCTTGCATCTGTAATCACGCTCCGCTTAACTCTGGAATATTATCGTTATTACCTTTTAAGGCATATAAATCAACTACTTCACTATTTTGTTCTGGCTTACCAAAAGCAAATTTCGTGTAACGCTGTTCAGCAGGTAACAATGCCCTGACTTGATTGCATACTAAGGTATTCCTTTACCTTATCATCATCTTTAATATCAAATTGAGCTACAACAGGACCTCCTCTATAACCAAAACCTTTTATTAAATCGCCAATTGGATTACTGCCAATAGCTGATTCTTCATTTTCAGTTTCATCACCTAAAAGATCATCTATTTGAGATTCAGTATCGTCCACAGGTGTTTCAGCATCTTCTTCAGAAGCAACAACCTCTTCTTTAACATCTACAATATCCTTTAAGAACCTCATTGGCTTGAGCTAAAAATCCAGCAAATTCCTCACCTTTATAAGCATCCCAAAATTCCAATTGAGCCGTACTCTGTAATAATCCTGTTGCCCGCTCTACATCTCTTGCTCCTGGTAATTCAACTAAAATACGTCCAGAACTTCCTAATCTCTGAATATTGGGCTGAGTAACACCAAACTGGTCAATACGTTTACGTAATACTTCAAATGCTGAAATAACTGATTCATCAACTTTAGTTTCCAAAATTGGTTGAACGTCTTCATCAGACATATTGAATTTTATCTCGTCACTCAAAGTTCTGTTAGCAAAAATATCTGGAGATGCTAATTTTGTATCACCTCCTTTAATGGCATCAAAAGCAACAAAGAAATCTTCCAGATACGTATTCTGACTATTCTTCTGTAATTCTTCTGCATCATCTAATGCTTTATTAAAGATTGGATCTTTACTATTATTAGCAAGACCTTTTAAAATGTCTCTAACTGTAATTTGAAGAATTACATTAATTCCTCCTTGTAAATCAAGACCTTTTTTAAGTTCTTTGTCTTTTACTTCTTTGTAAGTAAAGTCGGCAATTCCAATATCAAAAACTTTCTCGTTGGTCAAGGAATCTAAATATTGACGTTCTCTTTACTTGATCTCCGATCCAGCAATTGCTGCTGCATTGTTCTCTATCTGATTTGCCTTAAACGTAAATGATAATTGATAAATACTTACCAATCCAAATAATAGTGCAAATAATTTAACTAATCCTTTATTTTGCATTTTGTGATTATTTTGTGGTCAATTTTTAAACGAGCAAATATAAAATGTACTCGCAGGATTTGACAATTATTTTATGATTAAATATGAATTTTGCTTTCCTGTATTTTGATTGATGAAAAGCGAACTGTTTTGAATTTCCTTAAGCAATAGGTCCCGCTCTGACATCTGGAATATTATGTGAAGTATTATCAATTGCAATTGCAATTCTATAATAAACTTTAAAAGTAACTTTTGAATGCTTTTTCTGAAAATCGATTTCATTTATTGTTGCATAAACTTTAGGCTTTGAAAATCGATTTCCTTCAGGATTTAATTCTAAAACATTTGTTCCGTTAAAATCCCAATCTGAATTAGATTCTTTTTGGATTTCAAAGACATCAAAATTACATGTGTTTTGATTTTCTTTGGATGGAAGTTTGGATTCACTTTCTTGTTGGTTTTCAACTATACCTAACTCCAGTTGATTCTCTTCAGATAGAATATTTTTAATTCTTGCAATATCTAGATTGCTGTAATATGAAATTTTTAATTTGCCTTCCTCATTTTCACTAACTCTTATATTCTCAGCACCTATTTTTAAAAGCTGCTTTTTTACAATTGCTACTGTATTCTGCGTTTCATCAGACGACACATCATCAACAAATTGTACTACAATTTCTTGATTAGGCACTGAAATTTGATGTTGTCCAACACCTAAAAAAGTGATAAGAACAATCAAAGTACATATGTACCATTTTAATTTCACACGACTAAATTTTAAAATTTTTACTAAACAATTTAAATTTATAATGTTCGTTTCATGCGCCAAATATAAAAATTAAAGACTGTATTTCTACAGTCTTTACTAATTAATTATATGTTTTTAAATTATTGAAGGCCTATAACAAACCATTAACAACTTTAACAGCTTCAGCACTTTTAGCCATATGTGCTTTTTCAGCATCACTTAAATCTATTTTAACAATTTTTTCAATTCCATTTTTTCCTATTATTACTGGTACTCCAATACAAAGATCATTTAATCCATATTCACCATCTAACAAAGTAGAACATGGGAACATTTTCTTAAGATCACAAGCAATTGCCTGAACCATAGCAGAAACAGCAGCTCCTGGAGCATACCAAGCAGAAGTTCCTAATAATTTAGTTAGAGTTGCTCCACCAACTTTAGTATCTTCTTTTACTTGCTCTAAACGTTCTTCTGATAAGAAATTCAGATACTTTTATACTGTTTCTAGTAGCATGAGAAGTTAAAGGAATCATTCCTGTATCACTATGCCCTACCAATTACCATTCCATCTACATCACTAATAGGAGCATCTAAAGCTTCTGCTAATCTGTATTTAAAACGAGCAGAATCTAAAGCTCCACCCATTCCAATAATTCTGTTTTTTGGTAAACCAGTTGATTTATGAGCTAAATAAGTCATAGTATCCATTGGATTACTCACAACAATAAGGATTGTTTCTGGAGAATGTTTTATTAAGTTTTTAGAAACATCTTTTACAATTCCTGCATTAATTCCAATTAACTCTTCACGAGTCATACCTGGTTTACGAGGAATTCCTGATGTAATGACACAAATATCACTTTTTGCAGTTTTTGAATAATCTCCTGTTGTTCCTGTTATTTTAGTATCAAAACCATTTAAAGAAGCGCATTGCATTAAGTCCATTGCTTTACCTTCGGCATAACCTTCTTTAATATCTAATAATACTACTTCTGAAGCAAAATCTTTAATAGCAATATATTCGGCACAACTTGCACCAACTGCTCCTGCACCTACTACTGTTACTTTCATATTGATATATTTTATTATGTAATATTTTGTTGGTGCAAAATTACTAATAATAATTGCTTTGAAATAAAAAAAGCATATGATTTTTGTCATATGCTTTTTTCTAATTATAATTTTCTAATTATCTAAAACTAAAAGCTATTCCTGCTGTAACAGTATTATACTCTTGAATAGTATAGTCGCCAAATATTTTGAAGAATCCAATATTAATTCTTGTGCCTAAACTGGCCCTAACTCCATTAGCCTTAAAATCCAGATTAATTGGATCACTAACCGTTTCATTTGATGTAGTAATCACATTTCCTGAATCATCTTGAATTTCATATTCCAATTCATAATCTCCTTTTAATTTGGCAGTAGCTTTTCCACTATTATATCCAATCCCACCATAAATAGTAATGATCTTAAAATCTAAGGAGGCCAAAGCCTGAATTGTAAATGCATCCATTTTAAATTCAGCTTCACCATTCGTAACTGTAACGTCATCCGAACTACTGTCATCCTCAATAAAATAAGATACCTTCATATTTGTGAAAGCTCCTAAAATAGATACACTCAAAGGTAATTTATCAATTGGGCCTAAATAGTGTGTTAAATCGTGTTGTAACCCTACACCAATTAAACTGGCTTCTACTGTATCATCAAAATTTAAGGTTGGAATCAATCTTAGTTTTATATCGGTTTTAAAGGGAAGTCCCAATCCAACTTGTACCATAGGAGTAGGAACTGCATTTACAGGTAAATCATCCGTAATACCACCAGGCATTTCAAAACTACCAACTTTATAGAGATTGCCACCAAGCGGAACACTTACATCTATTGTTGTGTCAGAATCATCTTCACTCATTATAGTTGGTAAAGTTGTTTCTCCATTGGCCGTAGAAAGGAATTCATAATCCGATTGATTAAAGGCAAATATTTGATCTGCACTCGGAACTATTGAAAGATTAGCATTAATTGTGATATCAAAACCCAATTTTTTGTGAGTCTTGGCCGTTGTATACCATCCTCCATTTATATCATACAACAATCCTTTAATTACTGGATTAACATAGCTCTCGGTTAATCGGCTTGCATCTTCACCAGCAATTAATATACTTTCTAATTCTTGAGCTTTTAAAGAGGTCGTCATTATAAGAAATGACAGACAGAGCAGTAGATTTTTCATAATATTTAAAGTAGGTTTAAAGACAAAAGTATAAAAAAACTAATAAAACAGCAATTTATCGAAGAATATAATCACTTTATCGATAAAAATAAGACTTTTGAAGAGTGTATTTATTAAGGCAATTAACTTATAAATTATAGTTTAATCCAAACAAAAGATTTGCATAAGTACCAAACGTAAACATAGAGTTTACCGAAAAATCACCTATCCTATAATCTACTCCAATATCTGCTTTAAAGATCGATTTACTTTCGTTTAATTTTCCAAGAGCTTGGTTTAATGTGTTAATTACTAAATCTCCCTCGCCTCCTACTTTATAGTCAAATTGACTTGAAGTGATTCCAATTGCAGTAGAGAAATTGAATCTCTTCACTTCTTTAGATGCAATTATGTTAAACATAAAGGATTCTCCATCAACAACCACAGAATTCAATGATCCTATAGGTAAAGTTACTGGTGAGAACTTATCGCCAACAGTATAAAAAGAATAAGTTACCAATCCTGCTAAATTAAAAGATGTGTCTCTCATGGTTGGAAACCATTGTGATATATTATGCTGAAGGCCAAAACCCAAAATCTGATAATATGTTTTATTGATCTGGATCCTTGGAGAAAACCTTCCAATTAAAGTGGTTCCCTGCCATAGTCCCAAACTTGCCTGAAATTGAGCATGCTTAATATAAGATTCATCAATACCCTGTGGTGAGTCAAATTCAAATGTGTCCTCTCCGAAAGTACCCTCCAAAACCACAATATTGTCTCCTCCTAAGGCCGTTGGTGTACTTGCTGAAGATTCATTTCCCTTAATGGACAAGTTTTGAAGACTTGCTTCGTTAAATACAAAGTTTTTAGATTTATCAGGAATAAACAAAAAATTGCCTTGAAGAGAGACCTCCAGATCCCAAAGATCCTTTTTTTTAGCACTTGTATACCAACCACCTGAAAACTGATAAACTGAAGCATCTGCGGCCGGAGACACATATTTATCAGCTAAATATACCAGATCTGTTGCAATATCACTTACATCATCTAATTGAGGGAATGAAAATGCTGAATAGAAAAAAAGAATATATTTTAATCTATACATCAATATTAGCATAAATAGCATTTTTCTCAATAAACTCTCTTCGTGGTGGAACTTCATCACCCATTAACATAGAGAATATTCGATCTGCTTCAGAGCCATTATCAATTTGTACTTGTCGAAGGGTTCTGAATTCAGGATTCATTGTTGTATCCCAAAGTTGTTCTGCATTCATTTCTCCAAGACCTTTATAACGTTGAATTTTGGCTCCATCTCCATATTCTTCCAATAATTTCAGTCACGTTCTTCATCATTCCAAGCATATTGCTTTTTAGCTCCTTTTTTAACTAAATATAAAGGTGGTGTTGCAATATAAATATGTCCATTTTCAATAAATTCTTTCATATATCTAAAGAAGAATGTTAAGAATTAAAGTTTCAATATGACTACCATCAATATCGGCATCACACATAATAACTACTTTATGATATCGTAATTTTGATAGGTTTAATGCTTTACTATCTTCTTCAGTTCCAATAGTAACACCAAGGCTGTAAAAATATTTTTTATCTCTTCGTTTTCAAAAATTTTATGTTTCATTGCTTTTTCAACATTCAAGAATTTTACCTCTTAATGGCAAAATTGCTTGAAACGCTCTATCACGACCTTGTTTTGCTGTTCCACCTGCAGAATCTCCCTCAACAAGGAATACTTCACATTTTGCAGGATCTTGCTTCAGAACAATCAGATAATTTACCAGGTAAACCACCAATACTCATGACCGTTTTACGCTGAACCATTTCACGTGCTTTTTGAGCAGCATGACGTGCTTGTGCTGCAAGAATTACTTTCTGAACAATAATTTTAGCATCATCTGGATGTTCTTCTAAATAATCAGTTAACATTTCAGAAACTGCCTGACTTACAGAAGCAGAAACTTCTCTGTTTCCTAATTTGGTTTTTGTTTGACCTTCAAATTGTGGTTCTTGAACTTTTACAGAAATAATTGCTGTTAATCCTTCACGGAAATCATCTCCTGCAATTTCAAATTTCAATTTATCTAACATTCCAGAATTCATCAGCATATTTCTTTAAGTGTCATGTGTTAATCCTCGTCTGAAATCCAGATAAATGTGTTCCTCCTTCGTGTGTATTAATATTATTTACATAAGAATGTAAGATTTTCAGAATAAGAAGTATTATAAATCATAGCAACCTCAACAGGAATTCCATTCTTTTCACCTTCCAAAGCAATAACATCTTTCATTAAAGGCTCTCGATTTCCATCTAAAAATCTGATAAATTCCTTTAAGACCTTCTGTCAGAATGAAATGTTTCACCTTCAAATTCACCATCTTCTTTTTTATGTCTTTTATCACTAAATGTAATTGTAATTCCTTTATTTAAATAAGATAATTCACGTAATCGACTTGCTAAAGTATCGTAATTATATTCTAAGTGTTTGTGTGAAAATTGTAGGATCTGGTCTAAAAGTAACTGTTGTACCTCTTTTATCTGTTTCTCCAACTGGTTTTACAGGATACAATGGCTTTACCTCTTTCATATTCTTGCTCCTAAATTTTACCATCTCTATAAACAGTAGCTTTTAAATGTTCAGATAATGCATTAACACAACTTACACCAACACCATGTAATCCACCAGAAACTTTATAAGAATCTTTATCAAATTTACCTCCAGCACCAATTTTAGTCATTACAACCTCTAAGTGCAGAAACACCTTCTTTTTTATGAATATCTACAGGAATACCACGACCATTATCTTCTGTAGTAATCGAATTATCTTCATTAATAGTAACATGTAATATTATCACAATGACCAGCTAATGCTTCATCAATAGAGTTATCTACAACCTCATATACCAAATGGTGTAATCCTCTTGCACCAACATCTCCAATATACATTGATGGACGCATTCGTACATGCTCCATTCCTTCTAATGCCTGAATACTATCTGCTGAATAATTGTGCTTTTTAAATTCTTCTGCTCATATCAATTATTATTCTATAATTTAATTCGATTTATTTCATAAAAAAATGACACATAAAGTATCATTTTCGAATACAAACAAATATACGAAATTGACAAGTGATTTTAGCTAATTTTAATATCTCAAATAGATATTTATCAACATTTGTTAATTTCTTAAAAGTGCTCTTAAATCGGCTAAAAAGTGCCTTAAATTGGATTTTGATTAATTTTTTTACTTTCTAAATTTAGTTAAAACAACAAAATCTCGCTAAGGCGAGATTTTGAAGTCTTATAATCAAAAATATATGATGTAAAATGTCGTATTTATGAGATTTTGCTCTTCAGCGGAATTAATTCAACTAGTAAAATTTATTTCATCAAAAGCTTATAAATTTTTAGTTTCATTAATAAGCATCATCATGCACATTTGCCACTGCTCTACCAGTTGGATCATTCATGTTTTTAAAAGCTTCATCCCATTCTAATGCAATTTTGGTACTACATGCTACACTGATGCTTCTTGAGGTACACTTAAGCTGCTGCATCACTTGGGAAATGTTCTTCAAAAATTGAACGGTAATAAAACTCTTCTTTGTTTTGTGGTGTTTGAATTGGGAATCTGAAATTGGCATTTGCCATTTGCTCATCAGTTACTTCTTTTTCAACAACTTCTTTTAAAGTATCTATCCAACTATAACCAACACCATCACTAAATTGTTCTTTTTGTCTCCATGCTACACTTTCTGGCAACATATCTTCAAAAGCTTTTCGAACCACCCATTTTTCCATACGTTCTCCATTGATCATTTTATCTTGTGGATTGATGCGCATGGCAACATCCATAAATTCTTTATCTAAAAATGGCACACGACCTTCAATTCCCCAAGCAGCTAAACTTTTGTTTGCTCGTAAGACAATCATACATATGTAATTTACTCAATTTACGAACTGTTTCTTCATGAAACTCTTTGGCATTTGGTGCTTTATGAAAATATAAATAACCTCCAAATAATTCATCTGCTCCTTCACCAGACAATACCATTTTTATTCCCATAGATTTAATAACTCTTGCCATTAAATACATTGGTGTTGACTGGCTCGTATAGTTGTAATATCATAAGTTTCAAGATTATAAATCACATCTTTAATAGCATCTAAACCTTCTTGAATTGTAAATTTAATTTCATGATGTACTGTACCAATATGATCTGCTACTTTTTGTGCTGCTGCCAAATCTGGAGAACCTTCTAATCCTACAGAAAAAGAATGTAATTGTGGCCACCAAGCTTCTTGTGTATCATCAGATTCTATACGTTTTTCGGCATATTTTTTTGCAATTGCAGATGTTACTGAAGAATCTAATCCTCCTGAAAGTAACACACCATAAGGCACATCACTCATTAACTGTCTATGTACTGCAGCTTCTAAGAGCTTCTTTAATTTCTGCAATACTGGTTTCATTATCTTTTACAGCATCATAATCTATCCAATCTCTTTTGTACCATTTTACAAATTCCCATCTTTACTAGATAAATAATGTCCTGGAGGAAATAATTCAATTTTAGTACAAAATCCTTCTAAAGCTTTTAATTCTGAAGCCACATAAAATGTTCCATTTTTATCCCAACCAATATATAATGGAATAATTCCCATATGATCACGAGCTATAAAATATTCATCTTTTTCAACATCATAAATAGCAAAACCAAAAATACCATTCATTTCATCTATAAAATCAACACCTTTTTCTTGATATAAGAGCTAAAATAACCTCACAATCACTTTCTGTTTGAAAATTATATTTTCCTTCAAATTGTTTACGTAATTCTCTATGATTATATATTTCGCCATTGGCTGCTAATACTAATTTTTTATCTTCACTAAATAAAGGTTGTTTTCCTGAAGCTGGATCGACAATAGCCAAACGTTCATGAGCCAAAATAGCCTTGTCATCACTATAAATACCACTCCAATCTGGACCTCGATGACGAATCTTTTTAGACATTTCTAAAACTTGAGGTCTTAAATCTTCTGATTTCTGCTTAAGATCAAACGCACATACAATTCCACACATAATATTTTATTTAGTTCATTTAAAGAAGCAAAAGTGCACATATGATTTATATTATAAAAACATATATATACCTTATATGATTACAATTTATAACTAGATATTTAATATTACATACAATATGTTAATCAAATGTGATTTAAAAATAATAAACTTAAAATTTGTAAAGTTTAACATCTCTAAACGACTTTTAAGAACAACTTAAGATAATTAAGCTATAACTTTAAAAAAATTAAAACTTCAACATGAAAAAATCAACATTTATTACAAGTATTGCTTTTGCATTTATAATGCTTTTAAGTACAAATGTAAATGCACAAAAATTTAGTGGCTTGGACAAAAGCCCAATGGATGCTGCTTCTTTTCCGAGCAGCTATAAGGAATCAAACAAGCTAATTAAAGTAGTTTACAGCAGACCTCAATTAAAAGGACGAGATTTAGAAACCTTAGCTCCAAATGGAAAAGTTTGGCGTACAGGAGCAAATGAAGCTGCTGAAATCACATTTATACAAGGATATGAAGTTAGGCGATGGATCTGGTTAAAGCTGGAACCTATCCTTATTTACCATTCCAGGAGAAAAAGAATGGACAATTATTTTAAGTTCAGATCTTAATGTATGGGGATCTTATACATATAATGAAGCAAATGATGTTGCTAGAGTTAAAATTGCTTCAACTGAGTCAGAAGAATCCTTAGAAGCATTTTCTATTGCTTTTGAAAAATCTGATACTGGAGTAAATATGCATTTAGGTTGGGGAACAGTGCGAGTAGCTGTTCCTTTTTCAAAATAAACCTGAATTTATATAATAAAAAAAGCCTTGAATACTCAAGGCTTTTTTTATGGAATATTTAAATATTTATGTGTTTGCAAAGATACTTTCCATTTTGGATTTTTCATGACATAATCTACAATTTCGGCATAACTTTATCACGTTTACTCCATTCCGGTTGCAAGTATAAAATACAATCTTTATTCACTTTGGAAGCTTGTTCTTCTGCAAACTTAAAATCATCTTTATTATAAACTAATAACCTTTAATTCATGTGCTTTGTTATAAAATTCCTTGCTTAGGTAATTTCATGTTTTTTGGGAGATAAACAAATCCAATCCCAAGTTCCAGTTAATTTATAAGCACCAGATGTTTCAATATGAACTTGCAGTCCTTCTTTTTTTAACTGATGAAGTTAATTCTGTCATATCCCAAGTTAATGGTTCTCCTCCTGTAACTACAATTGTATCACTATATTTTGTGGCGTTTTCAACAATTTTAGATGTTTCTGTTGGTGGATGTAAATCTGGCATTCCAACTTTCCTTTACATCACACCAATGACAACCAACATCACAACCACCAACTCTTATAAAATAAGCTGCTGTTCCTTTATGAAATCCTTCACCTTGAATGGTATAAAATTCTTCCATTAATGGCAGCATTAAACCCTTTTCAACTAAATCTTTAACCTCTTTTTTCATTGGCATCAAAGATAGCCAAATGAGAATTGTTTATTGTTAATAGCTAACAATTTTTCTTTTGCACTTTATTGTCTATTTTTATCAAAAATTTTGAAGTATCATGAGTAGACAAAACGAGTTCTTTAAACATATCACTGAAGGAAATAAAACAAAAGGTGATTTTATAACTTTAGGATCCGCTATTTTAGATGAAGAAACTGTTAAAGATGCGTTTGTAAATGTTCCTTTAAAAACCATGAACCGACATGGTTTGATTGCTGGTGCTACTGGTACAGGAAAAACAAAAACATTACAAGTCCTGGCTGAAAATTTAAGTGATAAAGGAATTCCTGTTTTACTTATGGATATTAAAGGAGATTTAAGTGGTTTGGCACAACCAAGTCCTGGTCATCCAAAAATTGATGAACGTCATGCAAAAATTGGTTTACCTTTTGAAGCTAAAGCTTTCCCTGTTGAAATCTTATCAATTTCTGAACAAGATGGTGTTAGACTAAGAGCTACTGTTAGTGAATTTGGTCCTGTTTTACTATCCAGAATTTTAGATCTTTCTGATGCACAATCTGGAGTTGTTTCAGTTATTTTTAAATATTGCGATGACAATAAATTTCCTCTTCTGGATCTAAAAGATTTTAAAAAAATACTTCAATACTGCACACAGGAAGGTAAAAAAGAATTTGAAGAATGCATATGGTCGAATTTCAACAGCGTCAACAGGAGCTATTTTAAGAAAAGTTGTAGAAATAGAACAACAAGGTGGTGATTTGTTCTTTGGTGAAAAAAGTTTTGAAGTTGAAGATCTTAGTGCGAACTACCAGAGATGGAAGAGGTTATATTAATATTATTAGATTAACAGATATTCAAGATAGACCTAAATTGTTTTCAACATTTATGTTAAGTTTATTAGCTGAAATCTATGAAACATTTCCAGAACAAGGAGATTCTGGACAAACCTGAACTTATTATGTTTATTGATGAAGCACATTTAATTTTTAATGAAGCTTCTAAAGCCTTATTAAATCAAATAGAAAGCATTGTAAAATTAATTCGTAGTAAAGGGATTGGATTATATTTTGTAACTCAAAATCCAACAGATGTTCCAGAAGCAGTTTTTAGTCAATTAGGATTAAAAATTCAACATGCTTTAAGAGCCTTTACTGCCAAAGACAGAAAAGCCATAAAATTAACAGCTCAAAACTATCCAGATACAGATTATTATGATACTGCAGAAGTTTTAACCTCCTTAGGTATTGGAGAAGCTTTAGTTTCTGCTTTAGATGAAAAAGGAAGACCAACACCATTAGCAGCAACTATGATGCGTGCTCCTATGAGTAGAATGGATATTCTTAACAAACAAGAGCTTCAGACATTATTGGATGATTCAAAATTGGTTTTAAAATATAATGATGAGATAGACAGAGAAAGTGCCTATGAAATGCTGAATAAAAAAATTGAAAAAGCTGAAGCCATTAAAGTTAAAGAAGATGCACGTTTAGCAAAAGAAAAAGAGCGCAAAAAAACTACAAAAACAACAAGCAGAAGAAGAAGTACCAGACAAAATCCAATTATAAAAGTATTAACAAGTGCTACATTTATAAGAAGTGTATTTGGTATTCTTAAAAAAGTAATGTAACTGATTTAACAAACTGAAATATTGAAAAGAAACATTCTATTATTGGTAACAAGCTTATTCTTATTTAATGCTTGTAAAAAAGAACAAGATCCTTTTTTAGTTGAAAAACATAACATTGGAAATCTAACAGATTCTACACAAGTAAAAGATTTAGAATCGATTTTCATTAATGATTCCATTGTTAAATTCGTTGGAGGAGATGAATTCACTGGTAACATAAATAATATTGATATTTATGAAAAAAGCGGAAACCATTTGTTAATTCTAACGCCTAATGAAGCTCTTGATTCTACTGCAGTAATAGATAATATCAGAATTATAGATTCCAGATTTAAAACAGAAAAAAATATTTCCAATTTAAGCACTTTTAAAGATCTACAAAAAGCTTATAAGATCAATCGGATCGATAATTTGATCAATTCAATTAATGTAAATGTGAATGAGATCAATGCATATTTTACAATAGACAAAAAAGAATTACCTGCCAATTTGAGGTTTGATATGAAACTTACAATTGAAGCTTCTCAAATCCCAGATGATGCTAAGATCAAATATTTTATGGTTAATTGGAATTAAATCCTTAGTTTCCATAATATGAATCCAATACTATCAAAATTACTTGTTGATATTGCTCGAAAAAAATTAAAATCGAAGCAACCAGATACTCCTTTAACTAAAAAACAGATTGAACCAGTTGTTAATAATCTAAGCGTTGAACTTAAACATACAGTAAAAGAATATATTTTTATAATTATTGGTGTTTTTTCGGCTGGTTTTGGCTTAAAAGGTTTTCTATTGCCTAATAGATTTATTGATGGAGGTGCCACAGGTATTTCTTTATTGCTGGAAAATATCACCAATATTGAATTGGGTTATTTATTGATTTTAGTGAATTTGCCTTTTATAATTCTTGCCACTCAAACCATAAATTTAAAATTTGCGATTAGAAGTATTATAGCAATTGCTTTTTTAGCAGTTGTTGTTCATTTTGTAGACTATCCAATAATTACTCGAAGACAAATTACTAATAGCTGTTTTTGGTGGATTCTTTTTAGGTTTAGGAATTGGAATGTCCATGAGAGGAGGCAGTGTTATAGACGGTACAGAAGTTTTAGCCATATTTTTAAGTAGAAAATTATCCATTACAGTTGGAGATGTTTTACTTCTAATCAATATCATTATATTCTCATTTGGAGCTTACATATTGTCTATAGAAACTGCTCTCTATGCCATACTAACGTATTTGGCCGCAGGAAGAACTGTTGATTTTGTAGTAGATGGTGTTGAAGAATATGTTGGTGTAACAATTATTTCTGAAGAGCATGATGAGTTAAGAGAAATGATAACTGAAAAATTGAGGAGAGCATGCACCATTTATGCTGGCAAAGGTGGTTACGGAAAAAAAGGGAAAAGCTACGACAAAGATATTATTTACACAGTTGTAACCAGATTAGAGTTAGCAAGATTACATACTGAAATAGATAAAATAGATAAAAATGCCTTTGTTATCATGGGAATCGTAAAAGATATTAAAGGAGGTATGATAAAGACGTAAACCACTTAAATAATTAATGAAAAAATATACCATACAAAAATCACCCTTTGTTGTTCCAACAACAGATGGAAAACTCATAGAAGAACATTTTGGTTTAGCAAGTAATAAAAACTCACAAATTAGTATTGCTCATATGGTTGCTCCTGCTGGTTGGAGCGAACCTTTCCAAACACCAGAATTTGATGAATACACATTTATAATCAAGGGTAAAAAACAATTTATTATTGATGATGAAATTGTGATTTTAGAAGCCGGACAATCCATTAAAATTGAAAAAAATGTAAGGGTGCAATATTCCAATCCATTTACAGAACCATGTGAATATTTAGCCATTTGTTTACCTGCATTTTCAATGGAAAAAGTAAATAGAGAAGATTCATGAAGAAATTTCTTAATAAAGCAGTTCCAAAAACAGTGGGAGCATTATTAAATGCATCCAGTATTATTTCATCAAATTATGCAGCGGCAAAGGCATTATCGTTATTTGCAACACCAAGAAAAGGACTTGTAAACAAGTACCAAGAAAATTTTTTAAATACTTCAAAAAAAATCCAATTAAACTATAATGGTTTTGCAATTATGACCTACCACTGGGCAGGAAATAATAAAACCATATTGTTATCTCACGGTTGGGAAAGCAATGCATCTCGATGGAAAAAACTGATCGAATTATTAAAAGCCAAAAATTACAATATTATTGCTTTAGATGCGCCAGCTCATGGTAATTCCGAGAGTAAAAAATTCAATGCTATATTGTATTCAGAATATATTAACGAGGTTTGTAAACAATTTAGTCCTGAAATTATGATTGGTCACTCTGTGGGTGGTATGGCTTCTGTGTTTTACCAGAATAAATATCATTCTGAAAATTTAAAGAAAATGGTATTGCTAGGGGTTCCTTCAGAATTTAAAACAATTTTAAAAAGTTACACAGACCTCTTAAATTATAATGAAAATGTAGTTAAGTCTTTAAATAAATTAATTGAAGAAACTTTTGGTGCGCCTCCAAGTGCGTTTTCCACTGCAAAATTTGCTCAGAATCTATATGATGTGAAAGGTTTGATCATTCACGATAAAAAAGATAAGATCATTTCTTATAGCGATGCGCAATTAATCCATAATAATTTTAGCGGTAGTAAATTAATAAGTACCTCCGGATTTGGTCATTCTTTGAATAATATGGAAGTTTACAACCACATTATGGATTTTATTCATGAGTAATCTTTATTGTACTTTTACAATATGCAGGAAAACCTTACCAGAGTCAATAAATATTTAAGCGAAGTTGGTTATTGCTCTCGGCGAGAAGCAGACAAACTTATTGAAGCCGGAAGAGTAACTATTAACGGAGTAGTGCCGGAAATGGGAACAAAAGTATCTCCAAATGACGTGGTTGCGGTTGATGGTGAATTGATTAAAGCTAATAAAAATAAACCTGTTTATCTGGCATTCAATAAACCTGTTGGTATTGTTTGCACAACAGATACAAGAGTTGAGAAAGATAATATCATTGACTTTATAAATTATCCGAAACGAATTTTTCCAATTGGAAGACTGGATAAACCCAGTGAAGGATTGATCTTTTTAACAGATGATGGTGACATAGTTAATAAAATACTTCGTGCCAGTAACAATCACGAAAAAGAATACATTGTAACAGTTAACAAACCGATTTCACAAACCTTTGTTGAAAGAATGAGAATTGGGATTCCTCTAAAAGAACTTGGGACTACTACCAAAAAATGTAAGGTTGAGAAAATAAATTCCAAAACTTTTAGAATAGTTCTAACTCAGGGATTAAACAGGCAAATTCGTAGAATGTGTGAGTATCTTGGTTACGAAGTTACCTCGTTAAAACGCATAAGAATTATGAATATCGAGTTAGATGTTCCTGTTGGAAAATACCGAGAATTCACTTCTGAGGAGTTAAAAGAACTTAATAAACTTCTCATTGACTCCACAAAAACAAGTAATCCAAAAAGAGACGCTCGAAGTCTAAGCAGACGTTAATTTATTCTTAACAAAGGTGTATTCTTTAAAAATCATAATTAACTTTAGTGGAAACCTAACTAATTATGAGACATTTATTTCTATCTTTTCTATTACTTTTCTCTATTTCAATTTTTGGACAATATACTTACGAACCGAATGATAATTTTCCTTTCGGGCAACTAAATCCTGATGCACCCAAAGAATCAGCCGATTTTGAACCAATGATTGGTAAATGCAACTGCAAATCAGAAACCAGAAATCCAGATGGAACCTGGAAAGAAGCTATTGACATGACATGGACCTTTAAATATATCATGAACGGAATGGGTGTTCAGGATGAAACTCATAAATCCGACGGTATTCATTCCGGTAGTATCCGTCAGTTTAATGCCGATAGCAGCAGATGGTATGTTCACTACTATTCTTCTAATTCCCCGAATATGTCTTTATCTACTTGGGAAGGCAACAAAAAAGATGATAAAATTATTTTGTACAAAGAACAAAAAGCAACTAATGGATTGGATGGTTTTTACCGGTTGACTTTTTATGATATAAATGAAACAGGTTATAAATGGATTGGTGAATGGGTTGATACTCAAGAAAAGATAGTATATCCTACCTGGAAAATTTCATGTGTAAAAGAATCCGAGTCCAATTCAGATTTAAAAATACTTGAAAGTAACATAGAAGCTTTCTCACAAGCCTTAATGAAAGCGGATTACAATAAATTAGTGAGTTTATACACCTCTGATGCTAAAATATTTCCAAATAATAGAGAGATCATTACAGGAGAAAAAGGTCTTAAAAAATATTGGACGTTACCAGACGATGTAAAAACACTCCTACATAAAGTTACTCCATCAGAAATTATAATTGAAAACAACATAGCCTACGATTATGGAATCTATGAAGGAAAAACGTTGACCAAAGAAAAAAAAGAGGTTTCATGGAAAGGGAAATATGTAATTGTCTGGAAAAAAATTGATGCGGACTGGAAAATTTATCTAGATATCTGGAACAGAATCCAAGACTAATTTTTATTTTTAGCTGTTAACTTAAACTTTAATTAATCTTATGGCTTCACTATCTCCATTTCATTTAGCAATTCCAGTTCATAATTTGTCAGCGTGCCGAAAATTCTACAGAGATGTCTTGAATTGCGAAGAAGGCAGAAGCAGTGACCATTGGGTTGATTTTAACTTTTTTGGTCACCAATTGGTCATTCATTACAAACCAAAAACTGAAGAGGAATTACATACAAATCCTGTAGACGGAAAATCTGTTCCCGTACCTCATTTTGGTATTGTTTTGGCTTGGGGAGATTTTTATGATTTATCCAATGATCTTATATCTAAGGGCATTGATTTTATAATTGAACCTTATATTCGATTTGAAGGACAAATCGGTGAGCAAGCCACTATGTTTTTTAAAGATCCTGCCGGAAATGCTTTGGAGTTTAAAGCCTTTAAAGATATCAATCAACTATTTGCTAAGTAGAAACCTTTTTTTACCAAAATGAAAAGGTAAATAGATCAGTAAAAAATAAGGAATCAATAAAAGTTGCCCAACAATTATATACATTGGCCAATCACCAAAATGATCTAATAAAGTAGCTGATTCGGGTTTTTGATTCAGATAAAAATAATTTGCATCCAAAGCATAGTTCACAATCAACATAATAATAACATAAATCTGTAGTGCAAGAAAAGATTTAAAAACACTTTTTAATGTAGGTTTATGATTAAGAACTACTACAAAATATAGAATCAGAACAACCAATCCAAGATGAACGATCCAATATCTAAAAAACTCAAAACTTGGAAATCCTATTGGTATATCTGGGGTAATTATTGCTTGCGTAGTTCCTGCAATGATCCAAAATAACAATACTTCGAACATCCATTGCTTTTTGTAATAAGTAAATACAGGAATTATTAATCCTAATAAACTGCACAAATAAAAAGGCAGATCCGTTCTTATATTATAGCCTCCTAAACTTATCTTATAAACATGAAAACTAATAACTGTCAGGGATATTAATATTGCAACCCAATGTATGAGTCTTTCCTGATTTTGACGGTCAAGTGATCTTTTAGAATATCGATATAATAAAAACGAAAATATGATTGCAACCAGAATAGGAAACAATTGTTGTAAACTTCCAATCTCTACTCTCCCCGAATGAATTAAGTTTAAATTTAACTTCAAGAAATATTGCACTAACATAATGCAATATAATTATTTTAGTTTTTCCTATTATGCTGCTCTCTTGCCAGAAGTGTATTTTTAAGCAGCATTGCAATAGTCATTGGACCTACTCCTCCAGGAACAGGCGTAATAAAACTTGCTTTTTTACTAACATTTTCAAAATCTACATCACCAGTAATTCTATAACCCTTTTCTTTTGTATCATCTGGAACTCGAGTAATTCCAACATCAATTACAACAACATCATCCTTAACCATGTCGGCTTTTAAAAAATTTGGTACCCCTAAAGCAGAAATTATTATATCCGCTTGTCTTGTAATTTGAGTAATATTTTTCGTGTGACTATGAGTTACCGTAACCGTTGAGTTTCCAGGAAATCCTTTTCGTCCCATTAAAATACTCATTGGTCTTCCAACAATATGAGAACGACCAATAACAACTGTATGCTTTCCTTTAGTTTCAACGCCATATCGATCAATTAGTTCTAAAATTCCAAATGGTGTTGCTGGAATAAATGTAGTCATATCCAAAGCCATTTTTCCAAAATTCATAGGATGAAATCCATCAACATCCTTATCAGGATCAACTGCCATAAATACTTTTTGAGTATTTATTTGTGGAGGTAATGGCAATTGTACAATAAATCCATCAATGTTATCATTGTTATTTAATTCTTCAATTTTATCAAGTAATTCCACTTCACTTGTTGTATTGGACATTTGTACCAGAGTAGATTCAAAACCAACTCGTTCACAAGCCCTTACTTTACTCCCAACATAAGTTAAACTTGCACCATCGTTACCTACAATTACTGCAGCTAAATGAGGTACTTTTTCACCATTATCTTTCATTTTTGTTACCTCTTCAGTAATTTCATCTTTTATTTCATTACTGATTTTTCTACCGTCTAATATTGTCATGTTTTTTAAGTTTTTAGTCACAATCAAACGTTGTAAATCTCAAAATGAGACCTCTCGACTACGCTCGAGGCGACACTACTAAATTATTTTTTTAATTGAGAACTCAATTCTAAATACTCAAGACTCAAGACTCAAATCTATTTCATATTCTGCATCATTTGCATCATTTTCTTTCCGCCTCCACCTTGCATCATCTTCATCATCTTACTCATTTGATTGAATTGTTTTAGTAATTGATTTACTTCTTGAACTGATGTTCCAGAACCTTTACCAATTCGCTTCTTTCTACTCGCATTTAATAACGAAGGATTTGACCTTTCTTTTGGTGTCATAGAATGGATAATCGCTTCAATATGTTTAAATGCATCGTCATCCATATCTATATCCTTCATCATTTTTCCAGCTCCAGGAATCATACCAATAAGATCCTTCATACTTCCCATTTTCTTTACCTGCTGAATCTGCTTTAAGAAATCATCAAACCCAAATTGGTTTTTAGCAATCTTCTTTTGAAGTTTTCTTGCTTCCTCTTCATCAAACTGTTCCTGTGCTCTTTCAACTAAAGAAACAACATCTCCCATTCCAAGAATACGATCTGCCATACGAGACGGATAGAATACATCAATAGCATCCATCTTTTCACCAGTACCAATAAACTTGATTGGCTTATTAACAACAGATTTAATAGAAATTGCTGCACCACCTCGAGTATCACCATCTAACTTAGTTAGGATAACACCATCAAAATTCAAGGATCTCATTAAAAGCTTTTGCAGTATTTACTGCATCCTGACCAGTCATAGAATCTACAACGAATAAAGTTTCCTGTGGCTGAACAGCTTTATGAATATTTGATATTTCAGTCATCATAACCTCATCAACAGCTAAACGACCTGCCGTATCAATAATTACTACATTATGACCATTTGCTTTGGCATGGGCTATTCCTGCTTTAGCAATAGCAACTGGATCTTTATTGTCCTTATCGCTATAAACATCTACTTTTATCTGATCTCCTACAACATGTAATTGATCTATTGCAGCTGGACGATAGACATCACATGCTACTAATAGCGGTTTTTTTGTTTTTTTAGTCTTTAAGAAGTGAGCTAATTTTCCTGAAAAGGTTGTTTTACCAGAACCTTGTAAACCTGACATTAAAATTATACTAGGTGTAGCAGATAAATTTATCCCTTCGGCATCTCCTCCCATTAGTTCGGTTAACTCGTCTTTAACGATCTTAACCATTAACTGTCCTGGATTTAAGGTAGTTAAAACATTCTGACCTATAGCTTTTTCCTTAACCTTATTGGTAAATTCTTTTGCTATTTTAAAATTGACATCGGCATCTAAAAGTGCTCTTCTAACTTCTTTTAGGGTTTCGGCCACATTAACTTCTGTAATACTGCCATGACCTTTAAGAACATGAAGCGCCTTATCTAACTTTTCACTTAAATTATTGAACATAATCCATCACTGTTTTTAAGAGTTGCAAAAATATGAATTTGATATGTATTTAAAAGTATGATTTTGATAATAATAACAAAAAAAAGGTTGTTTATTTTAATAAACAACCTTTAAAAAATTAAGGAAAATTTGAAGCTAAATGTTTATTATCAAAAATTATGGCTTTCCTTTTTTTTAACACTAACCAACCTAAAACTTATTATTTTTCAAATGTTAAATAATCGGTTCCTCCATTTCCTCCACTAACATCAATCAATTCTATTTTAGTAGACGTATGGGATATTATGTCCCAATCATCACTTAATTCTTCAAAATCAGGAGGGGAAACAAAAGAAATATTAAAATCTATATCATCATTGCTACTACTATCATCGCTACTATTACTGTCATCCGTTACAGACCAGGTACCTGTATGGGTATTTGATCCGTTGGAAGCCGTCAGGACTCCGTTGGCACCGAATGTGAATTCATATCCAGAATAATTACTAGTTTCTTCACTGTCGGTATCGAAGAAATAGGTTACAACCCAATTTCCTGAACTTGCGATACTAATTATATCCTGAATTTCCGCAGTATTGTCATTAGGACTATTTTCATCGTCAGATGAGCACTGCATAGACATTAACGATATTGCCAACATAAGTATTAATGATTGTTTAAATGATTTTTTCATAATTTTAAATTTTAATGGATTAATTTATTAATATTTTTAGCTACAAGTTCGTTCGATAATCGAAAAGTCATTATCCTTTTGTAATTTAAGTCTATCTACTTCGCATTCTGTGATTAACCAGTTTCCGGTTAATGCTTGAATATTACCAGCATTTACTTCGCTGAATTCAATCCAAACACCATCTTCCGTTGTAGAAGTAGACCACATGGCTGTGATTGTTTGACCATCTCCTGTAATTAAAACAGTCCCATTGTTATTAAAATCAAAATCGAAAATGATCAAATCATCACTACCATTATAGTTTACTACATTCCAATCACATTCTAAAAGGAATGAATTAATATCGTCTTCATTACAATCTGTACTATTTGTTGAACAATCTCTATTTAAAACCATTTCTATGTTATTGGTGGTTAAAATAAATTGTGCTTCAGTACATTCTGCCACAAACCACTGTCCATTTAAATCCTGAACCGGACCTTCCAATTGAGTTATGGTTACGAACACTCCATTAGCTGGATTTCCTTCAGTTGACCAGGTTCCGAAATAAGAAACTCCATTACCTTCAACCATTAGATCCTGATTTGGCTTGAAATAGATGTCATATCCTACCAATTGATCATCTCCATTATAAGAAGAAGCTTCCCAGCTGCACTCCATTAAATAATCATCTACCTGTTCTTCTGAACATCCTGAAGTGTTACAATTTTCAACATATAAATAGACTTCAAAGATTTCAAAAACATTTGTTCCAGCCAATTGAACTCTCGCATAAATTGTTTGTGGATTTACTATATTGGTATATTCAGAAGTTAAAGGATTTGTTTGTGTTTCAGCATCTGATTCTAACTTATAGAATGAAACCTCCACATTATCTTCAACACAATTAGGATATACATAATTAAGATCGAAAGTTGCAAATCCATCTATAGTATCATCATCACATATGACTATTTCAGCATCAAAATAACATTCAAAAGGATCGCTACAATCTTGTTCCAAGACTAATGAATGGTCTCCATTTATCATTTCTAATCTGTCATCGTCACATTCTACAATTTCCCATTGCAGTGAAATTACATCATATGCTTCCGGTATATTCAACACTAAGAACGTTCCTTCGCCTGATAATACAACTTCCCAGGTTCCGACTAATAAGTTACCATTAGGACCTGTAACTTTAACAGTTCCATCTTCGATAAACATATAAGGACCATTTAAGTTTGTACCTAATAGATCTGTACCAGAATACCATACACACTCCTTAAGATTTTGGCTTATTTCCTGTGCACTACAATCTAAATCGTCTTCACATTCTCGCTCAATAACTATATAAGTATCTCCGATTTCTAATTTAAATCTGTCATCATCACAATCTTTAACTTTCCAATTACCATTTAAGTCTTCCCAAGAAGTCTCAAATTCTATAAATAGGTCATCTCCATCCAATGAAACAGTCCATGATCCATCATGTAGTACATTTCCATTAAAAGAAACTGTAAACCCATAATTTGGATTAAAATCGATATCATAACTTGCCAGATTGTCGTCACCGTTAAAAGACACAACATTCCAGATACATTCTTTTAGATACATTTCTACTTGCTCCTCAGAACAATCATTATCATCATCATTCCAGTCGTTATCATCGTCTTCATCACAGGTGTCTTCAGCTGCTTCTATAGCTGCTTGTAATTCATCATTACTATTCACTTCAATAGTCGATCCATCTGCTAATATCATATTAACCGGGAAGTTAATACTGACAAATACACCACCTTCTAATTCTTCTATAAACTCATATAACTCTTCATCATTGTTTATCTGAACAGTTTCGATAAAATCAAAGTTAGAATTGAATATAGATACACTTATAGGATATTGAAAATCGATACATTCTATATCATCATCATCTTCATTCTCACCAAGACAATCTTCAACAAATGCATATAATTCGTCATAATTATTTATAACGATTTCATCATAATCACTTAAAATAATGGTAATAGGAAATACTATTTCTATATTGTCATCATCATCACTAAATTCATCAAAGATATCTTCAATTACATCGTAATCTTCAACAGCTTCTATGGTTATCGTAATACCATTTACTATAACTGTAACTGGAAGATTAACCGAAATACAATTGGCTGAATCTATAATATTGTCAAAAGAACCATCTAAAGTTGTGGTTCGTAACATGGATTGTGCTAAAACGGATTCAGCAACAAACGTTTCCTCTGTATTGGTCTCGATAATATCAGATACTTCATTCTGACATGAAGTAAAAAGAATTAAAGCAAAAAGCGGCAAAAAAAGGAATTTCTTGAAGTCTTTGAAAAAATTTGTGTTCATGATTAAGTTCATTTTTAATTGTTTAAAAAATTGTATTTTTCTTTTTCATAGCAATGCTATATAGTACTAAAACAATTTACTTTCAAAAATTCCTACCTCAAGACTAAGATTTTTTTAATTTTAGAAAGAATTAAACCAATTAATGAATAAACAACTGCATGACAATATTTGTAATGAATCCCTTTTTGCTAAGGTATTCACCAAATATGCTAAAGACTTACATAACTTTTTGTATTACAAGTTTGGTGATAAGTTAAATCCAAAGGATAAGGTTCAGGAAGCTTTTATAAAATTGTGGGAAAATTGTAGTAAGGTATCGCCGGATAAGGCTAAAAGTTATTTATATACTGTTGCCAATAATCTAATGTTAAATGAAGCGGCTCATCAAAAAGTAGTTTTAAAATATCAACAACATAAACCAATGGAACATACTAATGAAAGTCCAGAATTTATAATGCAGGAAAAAGAGTATATGTTAAAGTTGCAAACTGCTATTTCAAAATTAACTGAAGCAGAACGAGTTGCCTTTTTATTAAATAGAGTTGAAGGAAAAAGACACAAAGAGATTGCAGAACTTTTAGAAATAGGAACAAAAGCAGTTGAAAAACGTATTTATAGTGCTCTAAAAAAGTTAAGAAAAGAAATAGATGGGTTGTAAGCTGGAAGTCGGAAGACAGAAGCTGGAAGCTTGACATTTGGAATTTGAGATTTGGATTTATTTTTTAAATCTTGGTAGGAGTTTTTAAAACTTAACTGTTATATAGTTGTAAGGCGAATTATGAAAAAAGAAGATTTAATAAAGAAATGGTTGGATAACGATCTAAACAACAATGAACTTGAGGCTTTCAAGAAGCTTGAAGATCATGATAGTTTGGTTAAATTATCTGATAGTTTAAAGCACTTTAAGGCTGATGAATATGACAGCGATAAAGAGCTAACTTCCGTTTTACAACATATAAAAACCAAAAAATCCATAAAAAATAACTGGGTAAAACCTTTTTTACGTATTGCTGCTATATTAGTGATCTCGGTTGGCGTGTATTATTTTGTAACCAATACTGATACTACAATTAATACAGTTATAGCTGAAAAAACAGCAGTTGAATTACCAGATCTATCTGAAGTAAAATTAAATACTGAATCCTCTTTGACATTTAATAAGAAGAAATGGAATGATAAACGGGAAGTAGAATTGAATGGAGAGGCTTATTTTAAGGTTGCCAAAGGATCTAAATTCAGTGTAATTACTAAAAATGGTATAGTTACCGTTTTGGGAACTCAGTTTAATGTGAAACAACGTGATAATTATTTTGAAGTTGTATGCTTCGAAGGATCTGTTGGAGTTGATTATAATGAGACCTCTGTTAAATTGAAACCAGGATATAGCTTCTTAATTATTGATGGAAACCAATATGCTAAAGATATTGATACACGTGCAGAACCATCTTGGATCAATAATGAGAGTTATTTTAATAGCCTACCATACAACCAAGTTCTTAATGAATTAGAACGACAATACGGAATATCCATTGAAACTAAAAATATAGATTTAACGCAATTATTTACCGGAACGTTTAAACATGACGATTTGGAGCTTGCTTTAAAATCTGTAACTTTACCTCTAAATCTGAAGTACCAACTGAAAAATGATACTACTATAGTTTTGGAGCGTGAGTAAGCACTTATTCAAAATTCTAATTACTTCTTTAATTTTATTTACAAACCTTGCCTTAAAAGCTCAAAATGTAAATAACAAATTGCCTTTAGAAACTGTTATAGATTCACTGGAATCAAGGTTTAATATCGTATTTTCTTATGCTGATGAATCCATCAAAAATATAAAAATAAGACTATCCGATGCCACTTTATCGCTAAATGAAGTCTTAGATTATTTAAACCAAAACACCAAGCTAAATTTTGAATTCCTTGGAAAGGATCAAGTTGTAATCCGAAAATCGAAAAGTAGAAACAGACCCATTAAATTAGAATATCTGGAAGAAGTTCTGGTTACAAATTATTTAACCAAAGGAATCACACTTGATAATAGCGGAGCTGTAATAATAAGACCTGAGGAGTTTGGTATCCTACCAGGATTGATAGAGCCAGATATTCTGCAAACCATTCAAGCACTTCCGGGAGTCACCAGTATAGATGAAACCGTTTCCAACCTGAATGTAAGAGGTGGAACGCACGACCAAAATCTGATTCTATGGGATGGTATAAAAATGTACCAATCCGGTCATTTCTTCGGATTGATCTCAGCGTTTAATCCTTATTTGACCAAAAAGGTAGAGGTCACTAAAAACGGTACCAGTGCAAGATATGGCGATGGTGTTTCCAGTATAATCAATATGCAACTGGATAATACTTTAAACAATGAATTTAAGGCGGGAGCAGGTTTAAATTTGACTCATGCTGATGGTTTTGCCAAAATTCCTGTATCGGACGATTTAGAGTTGCAGGTATCAGCAAGACGTTCTGTCACAGATTTGATAGAAACACCCACGTACAACCAATATTTCGAGCGTATTTTTCAGGATACTGATGTCACCAATAATCAAACTGAAATAAACAATACAGTTACCACAAACGAAGCCTTTTATTTTTATGATGTAGGTGCTAAAGTGCTTTATGACCTATCAGAAAAGGACAAACTTCGCTTTAATTTTTTAAACATATATAACAATCTGGATTATCTGGAGGAAGCCACAATTAATGATGTTGATGAAGCATTAAGGAGCGGAATCACACAACGGAATTTGGCCGCTGGCATTGAATATCAGCGAGACTGGAATGGTGCATTCACAACATCGTTGCAAGTGTATGCATCCAATTACAATCTTGAGGCTACTAATTTCGATATCATTAATGATCAACGACTCATTCAGGAAAATGAAGTTGTAGATACTGGAATCAAACTAAGTTCAAGTTATGATATTCGAGATAATTTTAATTGGAGTAATGGTTATCAGTTCTTTGAAGTAGGCATTTCTAACCTGCAGGATGTTAATAACCCGGTTTTTAGAAGCTATATAAAGGAAGTTATCAGAAGTCATTCTGCATTCAGCGAAATGGGATTTATCTCCAATAATTTTAACACACATATAAAAGCAGGGTTAAGAGGTACGTATTTTGAGAAATTTGGTGACTTTTTATTAGAACCCAGACTTAGTTTCAATCAGAGGTTCCTTAATAACTTCAAGTTTGAAGTTTTAGGTGAGTTTAAAAGTCAAACTACTGCACAGATCATCGATCTCCAAAATGATTTTTTGGGCATAGAAAAGCGTAGATGGATATTGGCGAACAATGAAGACATCCCAATTATTAAAAGCAAACAGGTTTCTTCAGGCTTGCATTTTAAAAACAATGGTTTGATAATTAGTGCAGAAGGATACATAAAAAAAGTAGATGGCATTACTACCAGAAGTCAGGGTTTCCAAAATCAGTTTCAGTTTGTTAATGCGATAGGCAGCTACGAAATAAAAGGTATTGACTTTTTAATCAATAAGCAATTTGCTAATTCAAGCACCTGGTTAAGTTATTCCTATAGTAAAAACGATTATAACTTTGACACATTGAATAACGGAGAACCTTTCCCAAATAATGCCGATCTGCGTCATGCGGTCACATTTGCAGGAACCTATGATTTTAGAGATCTAAAATTTGCTCTAGGAGCTAACTGGAGAACCGGAAAACCGTTTACTTCGATTAATGAGCAGATTGCTAGTGTTGATGGCGAGATCAATTTTAATAAGCCAAACCAGGACAATCTGGACGATTATTTAAGAATCGATTTTTCCACAACCTATAACTTCGATCTCGGTAGAGAAACTAAGGCTAAAGTTGGGCTTTCAATCTGGAATTTACTAAATAAGAAAAATAACTTGAATACCTATTACACTTTGGGAGATAATGGTGTCAACCAAATTGAAAGCCAATCGCTTGGTATTACGCCTAATGTTAGTTTCAGGGTTAATTTTTAACCTTTTCTTTCAGATTATTTCAATTTCGTATCTTTGTAGTGGTATGATATTCAAAAACATACATAAATGGTTTATCAGTCTTGCTCTTTTAGTAAGTGTAGTGTCGTTTTCCGGATTTACAGCAGAAACGTCTGTTAAACAAAATGTATTTACCGAACTGATTAAAACTGACAGGCCGATATCCAAATCCGCTGTTTATTATTATAGAGCAATTTTAAAGATAGAAAGGCCAACAAATTTTAGTTTTAAAACATTACTGAAATATTATAATCTACACGCAAATATTCAATTTATTACGGCCGATCTAAAAGTAAGAGACTATCTAGCTCACGTTACTTTAATACCTGTACAACATAGGTTCAAAAAAGACAATTACAGTCATATCTTCATAGGATAATTTATTTATCCCCTGCCATTAACTGGCATTCCCGATTAAAAACATTTTTTAAAACAGACTTCATTTATACCATGTTAGTCACAATTTTAATTTTTTAATGAAGATAAAACGATTTATAAGGTTATTGGCCTTACTACTTTTAATAGCTATGGCTTCTGTATTGCCTGTGCCTTTAATATTTTACAAAAAAGATAAAATGCCTAAATACCTTTTAGAGCAAATCGATAAAAAAGAAGACGAGAACGAGGACGACATCAAATCCATATTTTAAATGCCTCTGTATTAAAAAGTTTCTTATCTTAACATTGGCGATTATTATGAAAAACTGGAAAAAAACAAGTCTTCTAACCACTATCATTATAATGGTTCTTCTTATAGGCTCAATCTATGTATTTAATTTAAATATTACAAAGACCTCATCGGATATAGAATTCTCTCCTGTGAAAAAAGTTAATGAACCCACAGTGGAAAAATTTGATAACAAACCGAAAAATATTATTGTTTTCATTGTAGATGGGATGGGATTCGGCCATTTATCTTTAGCCTTGCAAACCCTGCAATCAGAAAACACTCCTTCTGTCTGGAATGAATTTGATGTCAAAGGCTGGCACGATTCACGATCCGTTTATGGCCCACTTACTGACTCGGAAGCTTCGGCAACTGCGATGTCCACCGGAACATCTACGAATTTTGGCTATATAGGTATTGATAAAGATGGTAAAACCTTAAAAAACATATTTGAAATAGCATCAGAGCAGCATTATTCAACAGGCATCGTAACAGACTCCTACATTTGGGATGCAACACCTGCAGCCTTTGTAGCACACATAGATAATGAGGATAATGCAAGGGAAATTCTAAAACAAATTGCAGCAAGTAACCTAAATCTCATCTTTGGAGAACTTGAGGACCTTGGTGAAGGTCTTGTTCCTGAAGAAGATGAAACATTCGAAATTCTAAGAAAGCGATTTCTTCTACTGGACAAATCTCTGGAACTTCCAGATGGACTTGACGCTTCAACTCCTATTGCAGCCATTTATGATGAGGATGAAATTCAGGATTTAAACTCTTCTCCTAATCTTGTGAAACTTACAGATGTAGCTTTAAAACACCTGACTTCATTGGACAAACCGTTTATTTTACTTGTTGAAAGTGAAGAAATGGATGCCGCTTCTCATGAAAATGATTCAGATAGAGTAATAGAGGGATTGAAATCCATACAAAGAACAATTTCTCTCGTTCTTAATTATTCGAAAATGCAAAGAGAGACTTTGGTCCTATTCACTTCAGATCATGAAACCGGAGGATTGGCCGCAGCCTCTGATTTCGGAAATTATCCTAAATTGCAAATCAGATGGTCAACAAAAGAGCATACTGCTGAAGTCGTACCGCTTTTTGCTCAAGGTCCTGGTGCGGAATATTTTGCCAATATTCATCGTAATTGGGAAATAGGTTTTATTCTTAAAAAGTTAATCTCTAAAGAAGTGGACTAAGGAAGGACTCCAAAAAATGCAATCATAAAAAATATAAAGGCAAGAAAATCAACTTTGTACTAAGTGGCAAAATAATCTCTAGTATTGAGCCTTAAAAACAAAAACACAAAGCAAAAAAGAAATAAAAGTGGAATTGTAGAAATTTTTAAGATAAAATGATAAATCTTTCTTCTTTTTCTGCTTTGTGTTTTACATCACTAAATAGTGACATTGCTAAAAATCAATTATTCTCCCTGACCAAGAGAGAATGCTCTCCTACCATCAAACTTGTATAAATTTTCAGTCTTAATTACTTCAAAACCCTCGACATGTAACTTATGCAATAATGCTATAACTTGCTCATAAATAACAGGTGCATAGTGTAAATTTTCATAGTTTGTATTCGATTCTGTTGCTACAAACCTGCATCGCCAATGATCTGTACAGTAGGTTTCAGGTAAACCATTAGGGAACACCTTTACACCTCTGTTAGTGATCATTTTCAACTTCATTTTATATATATCAATCTCAGATAGATGATGTCCTATTTCTTCAGGATCAGAGCCTTGCCAATTAATGAAAACATCAACTCCTACTAAAATCTGTTTTTCTTCTTTACGTTTATACTCTGGAATTGTAATTTCACCGGATCCTTCATTCAGATTACTTATATTCAAACTTTTAGGCTTGTCCCCAAGATTTAAAATTACCTTTTCGGCAAATTCGCTAGTAGTGACCTTTTGTTTACTGATGCCTTCCTGGTAAATATCAGCTGTATGAAATCCTTGCTCTATAGTGGCTAACCATGCATTTTTAATAGTATCTGCAACTTTTGTCTTGCCAACATGAGCGAGCATGGCAACTGCAGCATTAATCAGTCCGGAAGGGTTTGCAATATTCTTTCCTGCAATATCAGGAGCCGAACCATGAATCGCCTCAAACATAGCGACATTGGTTCCTATATTCGCTGATCCTGCCATACCTACAGAACCTGCTATTTCAGCCGCAATGTCGGAGATAATATCTCCATAAAGATTGGATGTGACAATTACATCGTACTGCTCTGGGTTTGCTGCTAATCGTGCTGCACCGATATCTATTATTTGTGTTTCAGACTGGATTTGAGGATATTCAGCAGAAATTTCATCAAACACTCTATGAAACAGACCATCAGTTAATTTCATAATATTATCCTTCAACATGCAAGTCACTTTCTGTCTACCGTAGGCATTGGCATATTCGAAGGCATAACGAACTATTTTCTCACATCCTGGTCTTGTAATAAGTTTTAAGCATTGAACAACGTCCTGGGTTTGCTGATGTTCAATTCCTGCATATAGATCTTCTTCATTTTCGCGAATGATTACTACATCCATATTTGCAAAATTAGTTTGAACAAATGGATGTAAGGACACAACAGGTCTCACATTTGAGTACAAACCCAAGGTTTTGCGCAACGTAACATTCAAGCTTTTATATCCTTTGCCTTGTGGAGTAGTAATAGGTGATTTAAGTATTAACTTATTTCTATTTATAACATCCCAGGATTCTCTAGAAATACCTGAAGAGTTTCCAGACAAGTAAACTTTCTCTCCCAAGTCGATAATCTCAGGTTCAATATTTGCACCGCTTGCATTCAAAATACTTAAAGTAGCTTTCATGATCTCAGGACCAATCCCATCTCCATATGCTATAGCAATTTTAGTGACATCATTTAGTTTTCTTATTACTTGTTTTGGTGCAATTAAATTTTGATTCATGACAATTTATTTTAAGTTAAAACAAATGTCTGAATTATTATTCATATATTTTTATATATGTTTTTTATGTAATCCATAAATTTTTTTTATTCATTTCAATATAAGAGATCCTCAGGCTATTATATTGCATATTGATTACTTAACTTAAAAACTAATGTTTACATGCGCTCTGGAACCTGGATTCCCAATAATCGGAATGCATTTTTAATTGCGTTAGCAACAGTTGCCGAAAGTTGCACTCTAAATTCTTTCTCTCTTCGGGTATTCGCACCTAGAATCGATACATTTTGATAAAAGGAGTTAAACTCCTTAACCAGATCGTAAGTGTAATTTGCTATTAAGGCTGGACTATGCTCTGTGGCTGCATTCTGAATTACCTCTGGAAATAATTCCAATTGTTTTATTAACTCACGTTCTTTCTCATGTAAACTAAGAGATGTCTCGACTGCACTCGACATGACATTAAAATCATAATCTGCCTTTCGCAATATAGATTGTATTCTTGCATAGGTATATTGTATAAAGGGTCCTGTATTACCTTGAAAGTCTATAGATTCCTTAGGATCGAACAAAATTCGTTTTTTAGGGTCCACCTTGAGTATAAAATATTTTAAGTGCTCCAAGACCAATTATTCTGTAAAGCTCTTGCTTTTCTTCTTCTGTATAGCCATCAAGTTTTCCTAGTTCTTCTGATATCTCTTGTGCGGTTGTAGCCATTTCAGCTATCAAATCATCAGCATCTACGACAGTTCCTTCTCGACTCTTCATTTTCCCACTTGGCAGATCCACCATCCCATAACTTAAATGATACAGATCTTTAGCCCATTCAAATCCTAATTTCTTCAGAATCAAAAACAATACCTTAAAATGATAATCCTGTTCATTTCCAACTGTATAGACCATACCTCCAACATCTGGATAATCTTTTAATCGTTGAATAGCCGTTCCTATATCTTGTGTCATATATACAGCGGTTCCATCTGCTCGAAGTACGATTTTTTCATCCAATCCATCTTCAGTCAAATCGCACCAAACAGAACCATCTTCTTTTTTAAAAAAAACGCCTTGTTGCAACCCTTGAGTCACAAACTCCTTTCCTAATAAATAGGTCTGACTTTCGTAATACAAGCAATCAAAGTCCACTCCTAAATTTTTATATGTTACATCAAATCCTTTATAAACCCATCCATTCATTTTCTTCCACAGGTTAACAACAGACTCGTCTCCTGCCTCCCATTTAAGCAACATATCCTGAGCCTCCAACAAAATTGGAGCTTGTTTTTTAGCCTCCTCTTCTGTTTTACCCTCAACTATCAAGGCTTTCACCTCTTTTTTATATTCCTGATCGAATTTTACGTAATAATTACCTACTAATTTATCGCCTTTTAATCCAGTATTTTCAGGTGTTTCTCCATTTCCATATCGACTCCAAGCCAACATACTCTTGCAGATATGGATTCCTCTGTCGTTAATTATTTGTGTTTTATAAACAGGTTTTCCGGAAGCTTTCAAAATTTCTGCAACACTATATCCTAAAAGATTATTTCTTATATGCCCTAAATGCAATGGTTTATTCGTGTTTGGTGAGGAATATTCAACCATAATGGCTTTTTCTTCTTTTTTAGGTGTAACATGACCATAATTCAGATCATTTGAAATGTCGTTAAAAAAGGACAGATAATACGAATCATCAATCTCTAAATTCAGAAATCCTTTAACCACATTAAAAGCTTTGACTTCTTTTACATTGTCAACGATATGATTTCCAATTGCTCTCACCAATCTGTAGAGGATTTCCTTTAATTAACCTAAGCATTGGAAAGACAACTACAGTAATATCTCCTGCAAACTCTTTATGAGTTGCTTGAAATTCAACCGATTGCAAATCAACGGAGTAAATTTCCTTAGCCGCTTGTTTTACTTGTATTGTTCAAGATATTCTGCAGATTCATCTATGCTCATATTAAAGGTTGCAAAGATAGTACTTTATTAAGAATTTAAATTCTAATGATTACTAAATCACTATTTTTGAATAAGAATGAGACCATATAGTTTTATATTATTAATAGCCTTTTTTAGTTGTAGCAAATCGACAAACAATTCCCTTGAAATACCACAAGACACAGAAGCCGTTTATTATAAAGGACATGGATCTTTCTTTTCAAACAGAGTTGGAAGATTTTAGTGTCGAATATAAGGATGAAAACGGAAATTCTATTCAACTACTTGATTTTGTAAAAAATAATGGTACAAATTTAGTTCGATTAAAATTATGGCATACCTCTCAAGACGGTGAAAATACTCTGGAAGATGTTAAAGCTTACGCACAACGTATAAAGTCTAAAAATATGGCTTTTTTACTCAATTTTCATTATTCAGACTATTGGGCAGATCCTGGTAAGCAATTTCCACCTATCGCCTGGAGAGATATGACATATAATGAAGTTAAGGTTGCCATTTACAACTACACTAAAGATGTTGTCCAGCAACTAAAAGATCAAAATACACTACCTGCAATCATTCAAATTGGTAATGAAACAGATAGTGGATTTCTTTGGGATTTTGGAAAAGTCTGGAATGAATTCAACGATAACTGGCCTAATTATACTGGTCTAGTAAGAGAGGCCATAAGAGCAATTAACGATGTTGATACTGGAAATTCTATTGAAATAATGTTACACCATTCCAGTGTTGAAAACGCAATTTACTTTTTTACTGAATTAGAAGCTTTTAATATTGATTTTGACATCATTGGATTATCCTATTATCCACAATTTCAAATAAAGGATTTGAATTTAGTTCAATCAAAAATCAATGAGCTAGCAACCACTTTTAACAAAGATATATTAATGGTTGAAGTTGCCTATCCTTTTACTTTTGACTGGTATGATAACAGCAATAATTATATTGGAGACAGCAGTCAGATATTAGCAGAATTTCCTGCTACACCGCAAGGTCAAAAAGACTACTTTGAATGGTTAGTTCAGACCATTAAAAATATACCCGGAAACAGAGGAAAAGGGTTTTGTTATTGGGCACCAGATTGGGTGGCATTTTTGGGCAACGAAACAACCTCAACAGGTGGTAGTTCCTGGGAGAATCAATGTATGTTCGATTTTGATCACAAAGCGTTACCTGTTTTTGATGTTTATCGAGCTAATTAACTCATTAATAGAATGTTACCTGAATATATCCTTGGAAATGCATTTCATCGATGATTTTGGTCGTTTTTCCTACTTTTTTACCGTTCATCGAATCACTATATTTTCTAATTTTTTCAACTATCATTTCAACTAATTTTTAAGCAATAAAACGCTTTAATTAGTTTATAAACATTCTTTTTTTAATTTTTGTTTAAGATAGCTATTAATCATCAACCAATAAAAAATTTAAACTATAACTAACTTTTTTACTTTATTGACACTCCAATCCCTAGATTTTCTTTTTTGTATAAGATATCTGTGAGTAATTTTATTGTAATTAAGAAATTGAAACTGTAGTTAATGAGGAGACAGTTTTTTACATTTCTTGCTTTATTTTCAATGCTTTTTGTATCTGCGCAAGACAAAGAGCTGGATAGTCTTACGCTTCAGTTAGCCTTTCAAGCTCCCGATACAGCTAAGGTAAATACATCCATTAAGCTTATTGATATTCTTTATAACCAAAAGGATTATAAAAAGGCAATTATGTTTATAGATGAAAGTGAAAGGCTTGCACAGAGTTTAAAATATGATGGTGGTATTGCTCAAGCCATCTACTACAAAGCCTTAATATTCGCCAACAAAGATGATTATTACAATGCCGTAGATAACTTTAACAGATCCAAACAGCTCTTTCTCAAGATTAACGATACTCTTGGAGTAGCTGAGGTTAACAGCGGTATCGGAATGATTGAAATAAACAGAGGGAATTTCAAAAAAGGAATTGATGCTTCACTTTTAGCTATCTCAGTTTTTGAGGATAAGAATCTCTTTGAAAATTTAAGTGTAGGATACGATAATCTGGCCACTGCCTATTTTGAAACTGATAGGGTTGAAGAATCTTTAACATATAACTTCAAAGCATTAGAAGTTAGGGAACGACTTAAAGATACTATAAACCTTTCTAAAACTTACCGAAACATTGCTACACTGTATTCAATAAAAAAGGATCATACTAACGCAATATCTTACTATAATAAAGTTCTTTTACTTTTGGCTTCCGGAGGAAATAATTTGGAATTGAGAGGCGAAATACTTCCAAAAATTGGTCAGGAATATTTGAATTCAAAAGATTATTTAAAAGCCGCAGAGAATCTTGTAGCTGGTGCCAGATTAAACAGAAGAATACAAAACAAAGAAGGACTTTTACAAGCATTAAATGGATTGGCTCAACTTAATCTGGTAAAAAGAAGATTTGACCTTGTTCAAGGACAGCTAGCAGAAGCTACAATAATAGCTAAAGAATTGAATGACGAAAAGGAACTGCTTCGCAATTTTGAATTGAATATGAAATTAGATTCGGCAAAGGGAGATTTTCAAAATGCCTTTATGTGGCAGCGTGAATATCAGAATCTTAAGGATAAGGTCTTTAAACGTGAATATATTAATGCAGGTCTGGTAGAAACAGATTATAATACCGAGGCGAGCAATGAGAAATTATTAGAAGAACAAAAAGTAAAAGACGAAGCTAATGCCGCAAGAATTGACAAACTTAAGTTGATATCATACCTGTTGTTAGGTGCCTTTGCAATAGTTTCTACATTTCTACTTCTAATATATTTAAAACGTAATAGTCGTCTTAAATACACAAAAGAGTTAGAGGAAAAGAATGAACAGATCCAGAAGCAAAATGAAGCTATATTATCGCAATCAAAAAACCTCGAAGAAATAAATGTTGTTAAAGACAAATTATTCTCAATAGTTTCTCACGATCTAAAAGATTCTGTCAGTTCAATTAAAGCATTTATAGACCTTTTAAAAGAAGGTAGCCTCAGTAGTGAAGAGTTCAATGAGTTAATTCCGGAATTAAGTGAAAATGCAGATAATGCTTCGTTATTATTGTTTAATTTATTGAATTGGTCCAAATCCCAGATGGAATCTTTAGAACCAAAACCTGAGTACTTTAATATTCAAGAAGTTTTTAAAGATAAAATTAAACTTGTTGACCACAAGGTAGAAAAAAAGAAAATAGTTTTAGTAGATGAAACTATAGCAGATACGATTTATGCAGACAGAAGTATGGTTGAAATCATTGTTCAAAATTTACTGACCAATGCAGTCAAATTTTGTAATGCCGGAGACATAATTTCCATTTCCAACCAGGTTATCAATGGAAGATGTCAATTTTATATTAAAGATACTGGTGTAGGCATATCAAAAGATAATCAGGAGAAGCTATTTAAAGATAGCTCATTTACTACCATTGGAACTACAAACGAAAAAGGGACTGGCTTGGGATTAAATATTTGTAAAGATCTCGTAGAACTCAACCACGGTCGAATTTGGGTGGAAAGTTCTTTAAATAATGGTAGTAAATTTTATGTTGAATTGCCTCGAGGTAGAACCGTCTAAGAAATAAAGCTCTAGATAAAAAGACTGCTGCCATGATATAGCGAGTAGTTCATCAACTACATGTTTCGATAGCATCTAGACTATTACATATTACTTTGCTAATTTATTGTCAAATATATTTTCAATTTTAAAACCATATTCTTCCAGAGTTCTTAAGAAATCTTCATGATGCTCCAAACATCTGTTTTACGCAAAGATTGTTTTACAAAGTTACTATACAATTTTCTTGAAAAAATATTCAATTGTTTGACAAAATAAACCTGGTTTAAAACTAATGAGCTACTATTCTAATCACCAAATAAACATTTCTGATTAACAAAAAATATTACTGTTTCCATGAATAAAAATGGGAAAAATAAATTACATTTATCGGCCATTATCAATGAACACGTCTTGACTTTTTGTTTCTGACCATAAATGAGATAAGATTTTTAGTTAATGCACTTTTTGGAAGGATTTAGCATCGCACATACATGAAAAGTAACAAAAATGGATGAATTTCAACTATTTTATTAGAAAATAGAATAAGTCAAGATGAGTTCAATATTAAATTTTATTTGACTATTAAAATTGATAATATGAAAAAACTTGCTGTTATTGCTCTTGGCGGAAACGCCATACTTCGAAGCGATCAAAGAGGGACTATCCAGGAACAGGATAATAACGTCATGAAATCTTTAGAAAATATAGTTTACATGATCAAGGATGGTTATAACATTATATTATCTCATGGTAATGGACCTCAAGTAGGCAATATCGTGATGCGAAATGAAGCTGGTGAGCAACTTTATGATATAGAACAGATGCCTCTTGATATTTGTGTAGCCGATTCTCAAGGTGGAATTGGTTATATGATAGAAAGGAATTTGAGGAACCTTTTAAAAAAGCATGGATTAAAACGAGATGTAGTTACTTTAGTAACTCAGGTAATCGTAGATAAAAATGATCCTGCAATTAAAAACCCCAGTAAAAGGATAGGCCAGTTTTATTCTAAAGAAAAAACAGCTGAATTAGAGGCGTCTAAAGGTTGGATATTCAAAGAATCTTCTAAGAAAAAAGGGTTCTATAGAAGAGTAGTTGCCTCACCTAAGCCTATAGAGATATTTAACAGGAGTTCAATGGCTAGGCTTGCAAAAAAAGGTGTAATTGTAATTACTGTTGGTGGTGGTGGTATACCTGTATATAAAGATGAAAATAGAATGCTTCATCCAGTAGAAGGTGTCATAGATAAAGATATGGCTTCTTCATTATTAGCTCAAAGAATTGAAGCTGATGAATTCTATATTTTAACCGATGTACCTTATGTGTACCTTAATTTTGGTAAAGAAGATCAAAAAATTGCTGAGTTTATAGATGAAACGGATACTATAAAGTATTTGGAGTCAGGCGAGTTTGGAGAAGGTAGCATGAAACCAAAAATTGAAGCTGCACTTGAATTCGTCCAAAATGGAGGAGAGAAAAGCATCATAACCCAATCTGACAAACTTGAAGACAGATCATACGGAACTAAAATTACTATGAATTACGACTAGGTAAACTAACAGAATGTATAATAAATAAAATTGTATTAATCTTATGAAAGACGCAAAAAAAGACGCAATTAAGAAAGGACTAAAAGGTAAGCATCTATTAACATTATTAGATTATTCACAAGACGAGATAAAATATCTACTATCATTATCAGCTAAATTGAAAAAGAGCAAGAAAAAAGGAAAAGTAAAACCTTTATTTTCTGGTAAGAATATAGCATTGATTTTTGAAAAAGCTTCAACAAGAACCAGATGTGCTTTTGAAGTTGCCACACATGACCTTGGTGGAACAACAACCTATTTAGGTCCTACTGGATCGCAAATGGGCAAAAAGGAATCTATAGAAGACACAGCAAGAGTTCTAGGTAGGTTTTATGATGGTATAGAATACCGAGGCTTCGGTCAAGAAATAGTTGAAGCCTTAGCACAACATGCAGGAGTTACCGTTTGGAATGGCCTAACAAATGAGTACCACCCAACTCAAGTATTGGCAGATTTGCTTACCATGAAAGAGCATTGTGATAAGAAGCTAAAAGACATGAAATATGTCTATCTAGGCGATGCACGAAATAATATGGGGAATTCTTTGCTTATAGTAGGTGCTAAAATGGGTATGGATGTTAGAATTGCTGCACCTACAGAAGTACAACCTGAAGAAGAATTAGTAAATAAGGTTAATGCTATTGCTAAAGAGTCAGGAGCAAAAATAAACATTACTGAAGATGTTGCTGAAGCTGTCAAAGACTGTGATTTTGTTATTACTGATGTATGGGTTTCTATGGGAGAGCCTGATGAAGTATGGGAAAAAAGAATTAAGTTATTAAAGCCTTACCAGATTAATAAAGAAGTAATGGAACTTACTGGAAATAAGGATGCGAAATTTATGCATTGTCTACCTGCTTTCCATAACAGAAAGACTGTTGTTGGTGAAGATATTTATAATAAATTTGGTTTAAATGGGTTGGAAGTCACTGAGGATGTATTTGAATCGGACGCTTCAATTGTTTTTGATGAAGCAGAAAACAGAATGCATACCATTAAAGCTGTAATGGTTGCAACCATATAATTTTAAATTAGAAATTTGGAAATAAAAAAGGGTGATTGATTATCACCCTTTTTTATTTTACATTTAATAAGATTAATCAAAAGATTTGATAGTCTTAGCTATAATAGAAACACATTCCATTACTTGCTCTTCAGTAATTACCAATGGAGGTGCAAACCGAATGATATCTCCATGAGTTGGTTTTGCTAACAAGCCATTTTCTTTTAGCTCTAAACAAACATCCCAAGCTGTTTTTCCATTCTTTTCTTTAATAACTATAGCGTTTAGTAATCCTTTACCTCTAACCAACGTTATCAAATCAGAATCGATCTTTCTAAGCTCTTCCCTGAATAATTTACCAAGCTTATCTGCATTTTCTGCTAAATTCTCATCTCTTACAACTTCTAATGCAGTCATAGCCACTTTACAAGCCATCGGATTTCCACCATATGTAGAACCATGCTCTCCAGGTTTAATGCACATCATTACATCGTCATTTGCCAATACAGCAGATACAGGATAAGCGCCACCAGACAATGCTTTACCTAATATCAACATATCTGGTTTCACATCTGGAGTTCCAGAACAGTTCTTCTCAGGACATGAACAATTACCACAAGTCGCTAATAACCTTCCCGTTCTTGCGATACCAGTTTGTATTTCGTCTGCAACAAATAAAACATTTTTAGCTTTACATAATGCTAAGGCTCTCTTTAAGTAATCATCATCAGGAACCATAACACCTGCCTCACCCTGAATAGGCTCAACTATAAATGCAGCTACATTCGGATCTTCCAATTCTTTTTCCAGCGCTGGAATGTCGTTATAAGGCACACTCAATATTCCAGGAGTAAAAGGCCCAAAATCGTTGGTTGCTTCCGGATCATTAGATGCTGAAATTACAGAAATCGTTCTGCCATGAAAATTATCTTTTGCAAAGATGATCTTAGCTTGGTTCTGAGGGACTCCTTTTACTTTATATGCCCATTTACGTACTATTTTCATAGCTGTTTCAACCCCTTCTGCACCTGTATTCATTGGTAAGACCTTATCAAAACCAAAATACTCAGTAATATACTTTTCATATTCTCCTAAAGCATCATTATAAAATGCTCTCGAAGTTAAATGCATTACTTTGGCTTGTTCTATCATAGTTTCAACAATCCTGGGATGACAATGTCCCTGATTAACTGCAGAATATGCTGATAAAAAATCGTAGTATCTTTTGCCTTCAGCATCCCATACATAAACGCCTTCACCTCTACTCAAAACTACTGGTAGTGGATGGTAATTATGAGCTCCATACTTGTCTTCAAGCTGCATCGCTCTTTCTGATGTATTTTTTGTTGTAATCATCAAATAGAATAGATTTTTAAAATTTATTAATTGAATTTGTTACTTGCAACAAAAGTAAAAAAAAGAAAGTAGTATTCACGGATGCTATTGCTATTTTTTGTCGCACTTTCAATACAAGCGAGATATACTAATCATCCATTCATTTTTATCTAGAACTAGAAATCTTTCTATATATCAAGACCCTAAAATTAATAACGAAAGCCTTATTTAATCAACATTATGCATTAAAAATCTAATTTGGTAGAATAAGAAAGAATATCAATCTCTTATTAAAGGCATAGTAGAACAACGTAATAAACCTTCTTGTTTACCTATCTCTGCATAAGGAACTTCTTCAACAGTAAATCCTTGTTCTTCAAACCATGTATTTAATCGTGTGAAATTTTTTTCTGAAATGACCACATCTGGAGAAATTGAAAATATATTACTATTCATGTTATACATTTCATCTTTAGTAATTTCAAACATATTTTCTTTTCCAAAAAAATTTATAAGCCAATTATACTCGTCTTCAATTAAAAAGCCATTTTTATGCAATATAGCTTTGTCTTTTCCAATAGGTTGAAAACAACAATCTAAATGCAATGCATTATTCTTTGGATCTGTATTAGATTTTCGTAACTCAAAAGATTTTACAATTTTATTAGGAAATAATCTTTAATTGCATATAACTGCTTCCGTATTTGTTCGGCAGTAATATAATCTGCATAATCATCACCCGAATAAGTTCCAATAAAAATATAATCATTCCAAGGCATAACATCTCCACCTTCAACATGACATTCTTCTGGTAAACTAATAATGTCTTTTCTGATCAATTTGATCCATAACATATCTAATAGCTTCAATTTCTTTTTCTCTATCTGGTAAAATATTAGCTCTAATAATTTTATCTTCAATAACAAAGGCAATATCCCGAGAAAATATTTGATTACAATTCTTAATTACTTTTGGTCTATAAACCTTGACATCATATTTTTCAAAAACCTTAGCTAACAGCTTCCATTTCCCTAATCATATCTTCTTCCTTAGGATACGTTCCTGCTAGAATATGTTCCAACGACTTTTGGGTCGTAAGCTTCCTCAGGAGTTGGTATTGGTCCATTACTTTTTGCAGTTCCTAAAACAACAGCTCTAAGTCGTGAAGTTTCGTTTTGTATATTCAGTTTTAACATGCGGCTAAAATATAAAAAAAGCTTCATAATTTAATATGAAGCTTTCTTCTAATTAGTTAATAGAGCTATTCTATCTCTTTTCTAATCTTTACAAATGCTCTGTACGTTTCACCAGTATATAATTGTCTTGGTCGTCCAATTGGTTCTTTATGTAAACGCATTTCTCTCCATTGTGCAATCCAACCTGGTAAACGACCTAAAGCAAACATTACCGTAAACATTTCTGTTGGAATTCCCATTGCTCTGTAAATAATTCCAGAATAGAAATCTACATTAGGATATAATTTTCGATCTACAAAATATTGATCTTTTAAGCTTCTTTTTCTAAGACCTTTTGCAATATCTAAGAATTGGATCTTCAATACCTAAATCATCTAATACTTCATCTGCAGCTTTTTTAATAATTTTTGCTCGTGGATCAAAGTTTTTATAAACTCTATGTCCAAATCCCATTAAACGGAAAGGATCATTTTTATCTTTTGCTTTAGCCATATATTTTTTAGTATCTCCACCATCTTCTTTAATAGCTTCCAGCATTTCTAAAACAGCTTGATTAGCTCCACCATGAAATGGTCCCCAAAGTGCTGAAATTCCTGCAGATAAAGAAGCAAATAATCCTGCATGAGATGAACCTACAATTCTTACTGTAGATGTAGAACAGTTTTGCTCATGATCTGCATGTAAAATTAATAATTTATCTAAAGCATCAACTAAAATTTGATTTTGTACATAATCTTCATTTGGCTTTTTGAACATCATTTTTAATGATATTCTCAACATAACCTAATGAATTATCACCATAATCTAATGGTAACCCATTTTTTTTACGCATGGTCCAAGCAACTAAAACAGGAAATTTACCCAATATTCTTAACAATAGCTTTATACATATCTTCTTCAGAATCTACATTTACTGAAGATAGGATTAAAAGCTGTTAATGCACTTGTTAAGAGATGACAAAACTCCCATTGGATGTGCTGTTTTTGGAAATGCATCTAAAATTTTCTTTATATCATCATCTACAATAGATTTTCACTTTAATATCCTGTATGAAATTTATCTAATTGTTCTTTTGTTGGTAATTCTCCAAAAATTAATAAGATAAGCAACTTCTAAAAAATCTGCTTTTTCAGCTAATTCTTCAATAGAATAACCTCTATATCTTAAAATTCCTTTTTCACCATCTAAAAAAGTAATAGCACTTTCACATGATCCTGTATTTTTAAATCCAGGATCTAATAGTAATAACTCCACCTGTTGCACCTCTTAAAGTTTTAATATCTATTGCAACTTCATTTTCTGTTCCTTTAATTACTGGAAATTCATATTTTTTACCATTAACTTCTAAGGTTGCTTTATCTGACATATATTATATGAATTTATTTTATATTGCTGTAATTGCTTACAATTTACAAAATATCTACATGATTTTAAAGTATTTAAAGCATAAAATTTATTGATTTAATAATTAATTGAATTAATGTACAAAAAAAAAGCGATTATTAACATAATAAACGCTTTTTTAATAATAATTAAATATTATTTATTTAATTTTAAATGCTTTTTCTTGAGGATAATAAGCTACTTCACCTAATTCTTCTTCAATACGTAATAATTGATTGTATTTTGCCATTCGATCACTACGAGAAGCAGAACCTGTTTTAATTTGACCACAGTTTAATGCTACAGCTAAATCTGCAATAGTATTATCTTCTGTTTCACCAGAACGATGAGACATTACAGATGTATAACCTGCATTATGTAGCCATATTTACAGCTGCAATAGTTTCTGTTAAAGTACCAATTTGATTTACTTTAATTAAAATTGAATTTGCAATATCCTTTCTTAATACCTCTTGATAATCGTTCAACATTAGTAACAAATAAATCATCACCAACTAATTGTACTTTATCTCCAATTTTTTCAGTTAAGATATTTCCAACCATCCCAATCATTTTCATCCATTCCATCTTCAATAGAAATAATTGGATATTTAGCAGCTAATTCAGCTAAATAATCAGCTTGTTCTTTAGATAGTTCTTACTTTCACCTTTATCACCTTCAAATTTAGTATAATCATATTTTCCATCATCATAAAATTCTGCAGCAGCACAATCTAAAGCAATCATAATTTCATCTCCTAATTTATATCCAGCATTTTCAACTGCTTTTCCAATAGTTTCAATAGCATCTTCTGTACCATCTAAAGTTGGTGCAAATCCACCTTCATCACCAACAGCAGTACTTAAATCTCTATCATGTAATACTTTTTTAAGGTTATGGAAAATCTCTGTTCCCATTTGCATAGCATGAGAAAAATTTTTAGCTTTTACTGGCATAATCATAAATTCCTGAAATGCAATAGGTGCATCAGTATGAGAACCTCCATTAATAATATTCATCATTGGTACTGGTAAGTGTATTTGCAGAAACACCACCAACATATCTGATATAAAGGCATATCCTAATTCGTTAGCTGCTGCTTTTGCAACTGCTAAAGAAACACCTAAAATAGCATTTGCTCCTAATTTAGATTTATTTGGTGTACCATCTAATATCAATCATTATTTGATCAATATAATTTTGTTCAAAAACAGAAATACCTAATAATTCTTCAGCTAATAATAGCATTTACATTTTCTACAGCTTTTAAAACACCTTTACCCATATAAGCTTTTTCCACCATCACGTAACTCTACAGCTTCATGTTCTCCTGTTGAAGCTCCAGAAGGAACTGCTGCTCTTCCTAAAATTCCATTTTCAGTTATTACATCTACTTCTACTGTTGGATTTCCTCTTGAATCAAAAATTTGTCTTGCGTGAATATTAATTATAATACTCATAATATGTTGATTTATTTATTAATTTTAATGAACAAATTTACAGATTTAATTCGCTCATAATAAATGTTTCTGTATAGAATTGAGCATTAATATATCTATAACGTTTTAGTAAATAAAAAAGTCAATAATTCAAATTAATAATTGATTTTTATGCATCATTTTAACTTGATGTTCTCAATAAATTGATCAAATAAATAAGATGAATCATGTGGTCCTGGACTTGCTTCTGGATGATATTGTACTGAAAAACAATTTTTATTTTTCATTCTAATTCCTGCCACAGTATTATCATTTAAATGTACATGTGTAATTTCAAATTCAGGATTATGCTTCTGTTTCTTCTCTATTGACTAGCAAATCCATGATTTTGAGAAGTAATTTCTCCTTTACCTGTAATTAAATTTTTTACAGGATGATTAATTCCTCGATGTCCATTATGCATTTTATAAGTAGAAATACCATTTGCTAAAGCAATAACTTGATGTCCTAAACAAATTCCAAATAATGGTAAATCTCTCTTTAATAATTTCTTTTGCTACATGCTTGTGCTTCTACTAAAGGTTCTGGATCTCCTGGTCCATTAGAAAGAAAATAACCATCTGGATTCCATGCTTCTAAGTCTTCAAACTTAGCATTATATGGAAATACTTTAATATAAGGCATCTCTTTTTGCTAGATTTCGTAAGTATGTTCTTTTTAATTCCAATATCTAAAGCAGCAATTTTATAAGTTGCATTTTCATTTCCATAAAAATAAGGTTCTTTTGTTGATACTTTTGAAGCTAATTCCAAACCTTTCATTGTAGGTATTTCTGCCAATTGTTTTTTTAAACCTTCAATATTATCAACTTCAGTAGAAATAACTGCATTCATTGCACCATTATCTCGAATATAACTTACTAAAGCTCTTGTATCTACATCAGAAATAGCAAATAAATTATTTTTCTTGAAGAAATTTTCTAAGAGAATCAGTCTGCAACTTCTCGTGAATAATCATAACTAAAATTTTTACAAATTAAGCCTGAAATTTTAATTGAATCTGATTCAACTTCATCATCATTAACACCATAATTACCAATATGAGCATTGGTTGTTACCATTAATTGACCAAAATAAGAAGGATCTGTAAATATTTCTTGATATCCAGTCATTCCAGTATTAAAACAAACTTCTCCAAAAGCTGTTCCTTCCTTGTTGCCAACAGATTTTCCATAAAAAATTGTTCCGTCTGCTAATAAGAATTATTGCTTTTTTTTGGCTTGATATTTCATTTTCATATAATATAAAGTTTAACAAAATTGCATAAAAAAAAGGATAAACTAAAATAGTTTATCCTTTATATATTAAATGCTTATTAACATTTTATTCTTCTTCGTTTGATGCTTTAGTCATCAACTGGTGGAGTTGCTGCTTTAGTACCTCCTCTTCTACTTCTTCGTGTAGTTTTCTTTTTCGGTTTGTCAGCATTGTAAATTTCGTTATAATCAACCAATTCAATCATTGCCATATCAGCATTATCACCTAAACGATTTCCTAGTTTTATAATTCTTGTATATCCTCCTGGACGATCACCAACTTTAGCAGCAACATCTCTAAATAATTCAGCTACAGCTTCTTTTTGTCTTAATTTAGCTAAATAACAATACGTCTGTTATGAGTTGTATCTTCTTTAGATTTTGTAATCATTGGCTCAACAAATTGCTTTAAAGCTTTTGCTTTAGCAACAGTTGTATTAATACGTTTGTGCTCAATTAAAGAACAAGCCATATTAGCTAACATTGCTTTTCTATGAGCTGTTTTTCTACCTAAATGATTTACTTTTTTTCCGTGTCTCATGACTTTTGGTTATTAACCATCATCTTGCTACAACTCACTATTGAGGAGCAAAATATGATGTGATTAATCTTTATCTAATTTATATTTTGATAAATCCATTCCGAAATTTAATCCTTTAACATTAACTAGCTCTTCTAGTTCAGTTAATGATTTTTTACCAAAGTTTCTGAATTTCATTAAATCATTTTTATTGAATGATACTAAGTCTCCTAATGTATCAACTTCTGCAGCTTTTAAACAATTAAGTGCACGAACAGAAAGATCCATATCAATTAATTTAGTTTTAAGCAATTGTCTCATATGAAATGATTCTTCATCATAAGTTTCAGTTTGTGCAATTTCATCAGCTTCTAAGAGTGATACGCTCATCAGAGAATAACATAAAGTGATGAATTAATATTTTAGCAGCTTCTGTTAAAGCATCTTGTGGATTTATAGAACCATCAGTTATTAATTTCAAAAACTAATTTTTCGTAATCTGTTTTTTGTTCAACACGAAAGTTTTCAATGCTATACTTTACATTTTTTATTGGTGTATAAATTGAATCTGTAAAAATAGTTCCAAGTGGTGCAGATGCTTTTTTATTTTCTTCTGCTGGAACATATCCTCTACCTTTTTCAATAGTAATTTCCATATTGATATTAACTTTAGGATCTAAGTTACAAATAACTAAATCTGGGTTTAATACTTGAAAACCTGAAATAAATTTTTGAAAATCACCAGCTGTAATTTGCTCTTGTCCTGAAATTGAAATTGAAACAGTTTCGTTATCTACTTCATCAATTTGTCGTTTAAAACGAACTTGTTTTAAGTTTAAAATAATTTCAGTAACATCTTCTACAACACCTGTAATTGTAGAAAATTCGTGATCTACACCTTCAATTCTAACTGATGTAATTGCAAAACCTTCTAAAGAAGATAATAAAACTCTTCTTAATGCATTACCTACTGTTAATCCATAACCTGGTTCTAAAGGTCTGAATTCAAATTTACCTTCGAAATCAGTTGAATCAATCATGATTACTTTATCTGGTTTTTGAAAATTTAATATTGCCATTTTTTTCTTCGTTTTAATTGTTATTCAGTTGCGCGGTTTATAAGTTTGAAGAAATACAAATAAACCCTTTGGCTGAATACCAATATGATTAATTTATTATTTAGAATATAATTCGACGATTAATTGTTCCTTGATGTTTTCTGGAATTTGAATTCTTGCTGGTAACAGAAACATAAGTTCCTTGCTTTGTATCATCATTCCAAGTAATCCATTCGTAAACATGACTTGAATTTGCTAAGTGATCTTTCAATTGCTTCTAAGTGATTTTGATTTTTCTCTTACAGCAACAACATCTCCAGCTTTTAATTGAGTAAGAAGGAATATTTACAATTTCACCATTAACAGTAATATGTCTGTGAGATACTAATTGTCTTGCTCCACTTCTTGATGGAGCAATTCCCATTCTGAAAACAACATTATCTAATCTAGATTCACATAATTGTAATAAAACTTCACCAGTAATTCCTTGAGCTGCAGTTGCTTTTTTAAACATGTTTCTGAATTGACGTTCTAAAATACCATAAGTATATTTAGCTTTTTGCTTTTCCATTAATTGGATTGCATATTCAGATTTTTTTCCACGACGTCTGTTGTTACCGTGTTGACCTGGAGGATAATTTCTTTTTTCAAAAGATTTATCTTCTCCAAAAATTGCTTCTCCAAATTTACGAGCAATTTTAGTTTTAGGACCAGTATATCTTGCCATTTCTAATTTTATTTTGAGAGTGATTATGAATTAAGGTCTTAATCTTATCCTTCGATAATCGTTAATCTCTCGTTGATACTTGTTAATTTATTTGCAAATTATAAAAATATTCTGATATAATTTATATTAAACTCTTCTTCTTTTTGGAGGACTACATCCATTATGTGGTATTGGAGTAACATCAATAATTTCTGTTACTTCAATTCCTGCATTATGAATAGATCTGATTGCAGATTCTCTACCATTACCTGGTCCTTTTACATAAACTTTTACTTTTCTTAATCCAGCTTCTATTGCTACTTCTGCAGCATCTTCTGCAGCTACTTGAGCTGCATAAGGTGTGTTCTTTTTAGAACCTCTAAATCCCATTTTACCAGCAGATGACCAAGAAATAACATCACCTTTTTTGTTGGTTAAGTGAAATAATAATGTTGTTGAAAGAAGCAGTAATATGAGCTTCTCCAACAGCATCAACTATAACTTTACGTTTTTTAGTACTTGACTTTGCCATATTACTAATTATTATTTAGTTGACCTTTTTTCTTGTTAGCAACAGTTTTTCTTCTACCTTTTCTTGTTCTAGAGTTGTTCTTAGTTCTTTGACCTCTTAATGGAAGTCCTGATCTGTGACGAATACCTCTGTAACATCCAATATCCATTAATCGCTTAATGTTTAATTGAGTTTCAGAACGTAATTCACCTTCAATTGTAAATGTATCCAACAGCTTCACGAATATGCACCAATTTGATCATCAGTCCAATCTTGAACTTTAATGCTTTCGTCAACTTTAGCCGTAGCTAAAATTTCTTTAGCTCTACTTCTACCTATTCCATAGATATAAGTTAAAGCGATTACACCTCTTTTGTTTTTTGGTATATCTACACCTGCAATTCTTGCCATAATTATCCTTGTCTTTGTTTGAATCTAGGATTCTTTTTGTTAATTACGTAAAGTCTACCTTTTCTTCGTACGATTTTACAATCTGCACTTCTTTTTTTAACTGATGCTCTTACTTTCATCTTGTCTTATTATTAATACTGTGATAACTTACGATTTACTTATTAGTATCTATAAGTTATTCGAGCCTTTGTTAAATCATAAGGACTCATTTCTAATTTCACTTTATCTCCTGGTAATAATTTAATATAATGCATTCGCATTTTACCAGAAATATGAGCTGTCACAATATGACCATTTTCTAATTCAACACGAAACATAGCATTTGATAATGCTTCTATAATTGTTCCGTCTTGTTCTATTGCTGCTTGTTTTGCCATTATATAAAATTTAAGCTACTGCTTTTCTGTTTTTACCAGTTTTCATTAAGCCATCATAATGTCTATTCAACAAATATGAATTTACTTGTTGCATTGTATCTATTGCTACACCAACCATAATCAATAGTGATGTACCTCCAAAGAATAATGCCCAACCTTGCTTGCACGTTCATAAGCTTAACAATAAATGCTGGAAATACAGCAATTAATGCTAAAAATATTGAACCTGGTAATGTAATTTGAGACATAATTTTATCTAAATATTCTGATGTTTCTGATCCTGGACGAATTCCTGGAATAAAACCACCACTTCGTTTTAAATCATCAGCCATTTTATTGGTAGGTACAGTAATTGCTGTATAGAAATATGTAAATATTATAATTAATAAAGCAAATACAACATTATACCAAAATCCAAATATATCAGAAAATTGAGTTTGCATCCATTGTCCAACACCAGAATCCTTCAATAATGAAGATCCTCCAATTAAACTTGGAACAAACATAATTGCTTGAGCAAAGATAATTGGCATTACACCAGAAGCATTCAATTTTAATGGAATATATTGTCTTGATCCAAATACATTTTTCTCATAACCACCAGATGCTGTTCTTCTTGCATATTGTACAGCAATTTTCCGAACAGCCATAACTAGCATAATAGATAGCTAAAATAATTACGAACCAAATTACTAGTTCTATTAATATCATTATTAAACCTCCATTTGATTCTGTAACTCTTGCAGCATATTCTTGAATAAATGATTGAGGTAAGTTTGCAATAATACCAACCATAATTAATAATGAAATACCATTACCAATTCCTTTATCTGTAATTTTTTCACCTAACCACATTGCAAATATACAACCAGTTACCAAGATAATAACAGAAGAGAAATAAAAAGTAAATGTTTGACCTAATAATAAATGCCTGCAGGTGGAATTCCTAATGCAGGTAAACTTGCTAAATAACCTGGTGCTTGCACCAAACAAATAGCAATGGTTAACCAACGTGTTATTTGATTTATTTTTCTTCTGACCACTTTCTCCTTCTTTTTGTAGTTTCTGTAAATAAGGAATTGCAATTCCCATTAATTGAACAACAATAGAAGCAGAAATATAAGGCATAATACCTAATGCAAAAACAGAAGCATTAGCAAATGCACCTCCAGTAAAAGCATTTAATAATCCTAAAAGACCTTGATCCGTACTATCCTGTAAGCCTCCTAATTGAGCAGCATCAATTCCTGGAAGAACTACTTGTGCACCAAAACGATAAACTAATAATAAACCTAAGTGTTAGAATGATTCTGTCTCTTAGTTCTTCAATTTTCCAAACATTTTTTAATGTTTCTATAAATTTCATATATCTATAGTTCTTATAAAGTTACAGCTTCTCCACCAGCAGCTTCAATAGCAGCTTTTGCAGTAGCAGTAAATTTATGTGCAGTTACTTTTAATTTAGCTTTTAATTCACCTCTTCCAAAAATTTTAACTAGATCATTTTTACCTGCTAATCCATTTACAATTAAAGTTTCAACATCTACTGTTCCTTTAATTTTCTTATCATCAACTAATTGTTGTAAAATATCTAAATTTATTCCTTGATATTCTACTTACGATTAATATTTGTAAAACCAAATTTAGGAACACGTCTTTGAAGTGGCATTTGTCCACCTTCAAATCCTATTTTTTTAGAATAACCAGATCGAGATTTTGCTCCTTTGTGTCCTCTTGTAGCAGTACCACCTTTTCCAGAACCTTGACCTCTACCAACTCTCTTTCCTTGGTTTTTAACTGAACCTTCTGCAGGTTTTAAATTACTTAAATCCATTTATTTATTGTTTTTAAGTTTCTTCAACAGAAACTAAATGTTTAACTTTATTAACCATACCAAGAATATTTGGTGTGGCATCATGTTCTACAACTTGACCAATTTTTTTAAGACCTAGAGCTTCTAATGTTCTCTTTTGTCTTTGAGTACGATTGATTGCACTTTTAACCTTTTTTACTTTTATCTTTGCCATCGTATCCTTTATTAACCGTTAAAAACTTTTTCAACAGAAACACCTCTATCTCTTGCAATTGTTCTAGCATCTCTTAATTGCAATAAAGCATCAAATGTTGCTTTTACAACATTATGAGGATTTGAAGAACCTTGAGATTTTGATAATACATCATGTACTCCAACTGCTTCTAAAACTGTTCTTACAGCACCACCAGCAATAACTCCTGTACCAGGAGCTGCAGGAATAATGTTAACTCTTGCACCACCATATTTACCTTTTTGTTCATGAGGTAAAGTTCCTTTAACAATAGGAATTCGTACAAGGTTTTTCTTAGCATCTTCAATTGCTTTTGCAATTGCACTTGCAACATCTTTAGATTTTCCTAAACCATGACCAACAACACCAGCTTCATCACCAACAACAACAATTGCTGAAAAACCAAATGCTCTACCACCTTTAGTTACTTTTGTAACTCTTTGTACACCAACTAAACGATCTTTAAGATCTAATCCACTTGGTTTTACTAATTCTGCACTTTTATATTTTTGATACATAATTTTTCTTAGAATTTAAGTCCTGCTTCTCTAGCTCCTTCAGCTAATGATTTTACTCTACCATGATATAAATATCCACCTCTATCAAAAGAGATAGTTTCAACACCTGCTTTTATAGCTTTTTCAGCAATTGCTTTACCAACCAATGCAGCTATTTCTATTTTAGTTCCTTTAGCTTTAATAATATCCTTATCTCTTGAAGATGCAGCACTAATGTTTTACCAGTTACATCATCTACTATTTGAGCATAAATTTCTTTATTACTTCTAAAAACAGATAATCTTGGTCTTGCCTCTGTACCAGAAACTACTTTACGAATTCTGTTTTTTATTCTTGGTCTTCTTTCAGTCTTTGTTAATGCCATAACTAATATTATTAAGCTGATTTACCTGCTTTTCTTCTTATTTCTTCACCAACAAACTTAATTCCTTTTCCTTTGTATGGTTCTGGTTTACGGAATGAGCGAATTTTAGCAGCTACTTGTCCAACTAATTGTTTATCGTGAGAAGTTAATTTAACTATTGGATTTTTACCTTTTTCAGAAATTGTTTCAACTTTAACTTCTGGAGCTATATTCAAAACAATATTATGAGAAAAACCTAAAGCAATTCTAATTTTTGACCTTGATTACTTGCTCTATAACCTACTCCAACTAATTCTAATTCTTTAGTCCATCCTTTTGATACACCTTCAATCATATTATGCATTAATGATCTGTATAGACCATGTTTTGCTTTATGATCTTTGGTATCAGATGGTCGTGTAACTAATATATTACCGTCTTCAACTTTAATTCGATACATTAGAATAATCTTGAGTTAATTCTCCTAATTTACCTTTTACAGTAACAACATTATCTTTAATATCAACTGTTACGCCTTCTGGAATTGCTACTGGATTATTTCCTATTCTTGACATTTCTTTCTTGTCTTTAAATTAGTAAACGTAACATAATACTTCTCCACCAACATTTTCTCTTCTGGCTTGCTTATCTGTCATTACTCCATGAGAAGTTGAAACAATAGCAATACCAAGACCATTTAGAATTCGTGGCAGTTCTGTTGAACCTGCAGTATTTACGTAAACCTGGTTTACTTATTCTTTGTAATTTCTTAATTACAGGTTCTTTTGTTTCCTTGTTATATTTAAGTGCAATTTTAATTGTTCCTTGTGCACTGAGAATCATCAAACTTGTAACTTAAAATATATCCTTGATCGAATAATATTTTAGTAATTTCTTTTTTAAGATTAGATGCAGGAATTTCAACCACTCTGTGGTTAGCCCTCACTGCATTTCTAATTCTTGTTAAGATAATCCGCTATTGGATCTGTATACATATTTATTAATTTGCGGTTTTGGTTTTCAACTCATTGGTTAAACCTGAAACCAATTTATAATTTTTACCAACTTGCTTTTTTAACACCTGGTATTAATCCTTGATTAGCCATTTCTCTAAATATTACACGAGAAATTCCAAATTTTCTCATATAACCTTTTGGTCTTCCTGTTAGTTTACATCTGTTGTGCATACGAATTGGAGAAGCATTTTTTGGTAACTTTTGTAATGCCTTCATAATCTCCAGCTTCTTTTAAAGCTTTTCGTTTTTCAGCATATTTAGCTACTGTTTTTGCTCTTTTTACCTCACGGGCTTTCATTGATTCTTTAGCCATATCTTAATTCTTTTTGAAAGGTAATCCTAATTCTGTTAATAATGATTTTGCTTCTTTATCAGTTTCTGCAGAAGTTACAAATGTAATATCCATACCAGAAATTTTATTAACTTTATCAATATCAATTTCTGGAAAAATAATTTGTTCAGTAACTCCTAAATTGTAATTACCTCTTCCATCAAAACCTGTAGCTTTAATACCATTAAAATCTCTTACTCGTGGTAATGCTGATGTAACTAATCGATCTAAGAATTCATACATTCTTTCACCTCGTAAAGTAACTTTAGCACCAATTGGCATTCCTTTACGTAATTTAAAAGATGCAACATCCTTTTTAGAAATTGTAGAAACGCTTTTTGACCTGTAATTGTTGTTAATTCTTCAACAGCATGATCAATTAATTTTTTATCTGCAACTGCATCTCCAACACCTTTAGATAAAACTATCTTTTTAAGTTTAGGAACTTGCATTACATTTTTATATCCGAATTCTTCTGTAAGAGCAGGAATTACCTTTCTCTTATACTCTTGTTTTAATCTTGGAATATAAGCCATAACTATAATTACTTCATTAGATTTTTTTGAAAATCTTACTTTCTTATCGCCTTCCATTCTATATCCAACTCTTGTTGTTTCACCTTTTGTTGTTAACAACTGATAGGTTAGAAATATGAATAGGAGCTTCTTTTTCAACAATTCCACCTTGAGGATTTTGTGCACTTGGTTTTGTATGTTTTTTAACCATATTAACTCCTTCAACAATAGCTTTGTTCTTATCTTTGTAATACGTTAAGAACTTTACCTTCAGACCCTTTATGATCTCCAGCAATTACTTTTACATGTATCTCCTGTTTTTATTTTAAGCTTTCTCATCTTATTTTTAACATTAAAGCACTTCTGGTGCTAATGATACAATTTTCATGAATTGTTTATCACGAAGTTCTCTTGCTACAGGACCAAAAACACGAGTTCCTCTCATTTCTCCTGTTGGATTCTAAAAGTACACAAGCATTATCATCAAATCTAATATATGATCCATCTGGTCTTCTTACTTCTTTTTCAGTTCGTAACAACAACTGCTGTAGATACAGCTCCTTTTTTAATAGTTCCGTTTGGAGTTGCATCTTTAATAGAAACAACAATTTTATCTCCAACAGAAGCATATCTTCTTTTAGTACCACCTAAAACACGGATAGTTAAAACTTCTTTTGCTCCAGTATTATCTGCTACTTTTAATCTTGATTCTTGTTGTACCATAATTACTTAGCTCTTTCAATTATTTCAACTAATCTCCAACATTTAGATTTACTTAAAGGTCTTGTTTCCATGATCTTTACAGTATCTCCATTATTACAGTCATTTGTTTCGTCGTGTGCAACATATTTCTTTGTTTTTAACACGAACTTTCCGTACATAGGATGTTTTACTTTTTTTACTTCAGCAACTACAATAGATTTTTGCATTTTGTTACTAGTAACTACTCCTATACGTTCTTTTCTTAAATTTCTTTTTTCCATCTTTAAGCAGAATTAATTATAATTCTCTTTTTGTTAATTCTGTTGCAATTCTTGCTACATGTTCTTCTTAAAGAACGTAATTGAATTGGATTTTCTAAAGGAGATATTGCATGAGCCATTTTTAGGTCTGCATAACTCTTTTTTAGTTTCACCAAGTTTTTCTTGTAACTCAGCTACTGATAATTCTTTAATTTCTGATTGTTTCATAATATTAAATAATTTAAGCTTCGTAATCTCTAGCTATTATAAACTTAGTTTTTACTGGAAGTTTTTGAGCTGCTAAACGTAATGCTTCTTTTGCAACTTCAATAGGCACACCACCTACTTCAAATAAAATTCTTCCTGGTTTAACAACAGCTACCCAATATTCAACAGCACCTTTACCTTTACCCATACGTACTTCTAAGAGGTTTCTTTGTAATAGGTTTGTCTGGAAATATTTTAATCCATATTGACCTTCTCTTTTCATATAACGTGTAGCAGCAATACGAGCTGCTTCAATTTGACGTGAAGTTATGAAATTTGAGTCTAATGATTTAATACCAAAAGTTCCGTTTGAAAGTAAATGTCCTCTTCCAGAATTTCCTTTCATACGTCCTTTTTGCTGCTTACGAAATTTTGTTCTTTTAGGTTGTAACATTTTTTCTTTTCTTTAAAAAATTACTTTCTACGACGAGATTTATTTCTATCTCCAGCTCCTCGTCCACCTTTTCCTTGTTTTTTAGATAAACCAACAAGTGGAGAAAGTTCTCTTTTACCATAAACTTCACCTTTCATGATCCATACTTTAACACCTAATCTACCATAAGTAGTATGTGCTTCAACTAAAGCATAATCAATATCAGCTCTAAATGTTGATAAAGGAATTCGTCCTTCTTTATAGTGTTCAGATACGTGCCATTTCAGCACCATTTAAACGACCACTAATTTGAATTTTAATTCCTTCAGCATTCATTCGCATTGTAGCAGCAATAGCCATTTTAATTGCTCGTCTGTATGAAATTCTATTTTCAATTTGACGAGCAACACTTGATCCTACTAAAAATGCATCTAATTCAGGTCTTTTAATTTCAAAGATATTTAATCTGAACTTCTTTACCTGTAATTTTCTTTAAGCTCTTCTTTTAACTTGTCTACCTCTTGACCACCTTTTCCAATAATAATACCAGGTCGAGCAGTAGTGATAGTAACGGTTACAAGTTTAAGAGTTCTTTCAATAATTACTCTAGATACACTAGCTTTAGATAAACGAGCATGAATATATTTTCTAATCTTATCGTCTTCAGCAAGTTTATCACCATAATCATTTCCTCCATACCAGTTAGATTCCCATCCTCTGATAATTCCTAAGCGATTTCCGATTGGATTTGTCTTTTGTCCCATATCTCTATCTTAGCTTTGTGTGTTATTATTAGCTCCTAACCACAATGTTACGTGGTTAGATCTTTTTCTAATTCTATGTGCACGACCTTGTGGTGCTGGACGTAATCTTTTTAACATTGTTCCACCATCAACTCTAATCTCTTTTACAAATAATTCAGCTTCTTCAATATCTAGCATCTTCATTTTTAGCTTGCCAGTTTGCAATTGCAGATAATAACAATTTCTCTAAACGACTTGATGCTTCTTTTGGACTAAATTTTAAAATATTAAGTGCTTTTTCTACTTTTTCACCTCTTACTAAATCCGCTACTAAACGCATTTTTCTTGGTGAAGTAGGACAGTTATTAAGCTTTAGCAAAAGCAATTTGCTTTTTCTCTTCCTTAATAGCGTCTGCCATTTGTTTTTTACGACTTCCCATAGCTTCTTATTTTTTACCTTTATTTTTTGCACCTGCATGACCTCTAAATGATCGTGTTGGTGAAAATTCTCCTAATTTATGACCTACCATGTTTTCAGTAACATATACTGGAACAAATTGACGACCATTATGAACTGCAATTGTTTGTCCAACAAAATCTGGAGTAATCATACTGGCTCTTGACCAAGTTTTAATAACTGTTTTTTTGTTAGCTTCAACATTTGCAGCAACTTTCTTTTCTAATTTATAATGAACGTAAGGTCCTTTTTTTAATGATCTTGCCATGATCTTATTATTTCTTTCTACGTTCTACAATATATTTATTACTCGCTTTTGTTTTAGAACGTGTTCTATAACCTTTAGCAGGAATACCATTTCTAGAACGTGGATGTCCTCCTGAAGATTTTCCTTCACCACCACCCATTGGGTGATCAACAGGATTCATTACTACTGGTCTTGTTCTTGGTCGTCTTCCTAACCATCTTGCTTCTACCTGCTTTACCAGATACTAATAATTGATGATCTGAATTAGATACAACTCCAATTGTTGCTATACAAGTTACTAAGAATCAATCTTGTTTCACCTGAAGGTAATTTAACTGTTGCAAATTTACCATCTCTTGCCATTAATTGAGCAAATGAACCAGCACTTCGTGCCATAACAGCTCCTTGACCTGGACGTAACTCAATACAAGAAATAATAGTTCCTAAAGGAATTTCACTTAATGGCATTGCATTTCCAATTTCTGGAGCAACATCTTTCACCTGAAACTAATATTTTGCCCAACTTGTAATCCATTTTGAGCAATAATATATCGTTTTTCACCATCTTGATAATTCAATAATGCAATAAATGCTGTTCTGTTTGGATCGTATTCAATTGATTTAACTTCAGCTGGAATTCCAGTTTTGTTTCGTTTAAAATCAATAATACGATACCTTCTTTTATGACCTCCACCTATATAGCGCATGGTCATTTTTCCTTGACTGTTTCTACCACCAGAACTTTTTTTCGGAGCTAATAAACTTTTCTCCGGCTTATCAGTAGTAATGGCGTCAAATCCATTTACTACTCTAAATCGCTGTCCTGGTGTGATTGGTTTTAATTTTCTTACTGACATTTTTGTCTAATTACATGTTAGCTGTATAAATCAATCGTTTCACCTTCCGCCAGTTGTACAATTGCTTTTTTAACAGCATTTGTTTTACCATGTTGAATACCAGTTTTTGTAAACTTAGTTCTTCTATCTGGACGGACATTTATAGTACGAACTTTTTCAACAGAAACACCATAAGCAGCTTCAACTGCTTTTTTGATTTCTACCTTGTTCGCCTTTGTATTCACTTGAAAAGCTATAGCAGTTATTTAACTCGCTATCTGCTGTCGCTTTTTCTGTGATTATAGGTTTAATTAAGATACTCATCGTTTTCTATTTACTTAAATTCGATTCAATTCCTTCTAAAGAACTTTCTAAAAGAACTAACTTGATTTGCATTTAAAATCTTGTAAGTACTTAATTCTGAGTTAGTTATAACTTCAGAGCCTTTTAAATTGCGTGACGACAAATATACATTATTATTTGAGCCACCCAACACAAACAAAGATTTTTTGTTTTCTAAGTCTAAAGCCTTTAAAACAGCTGTAAAGTTTTTAGTCTTTGGAGCATCAAAATTGAAATCTTCTAATACAATAATTGACTTTTCATTTGCTTTAATACTTAATGCAGATTTACGTGCTAAACGCTTTACATTTTTATTAATTTAAAACCATAATTTCTTGGTCTTGGACCAAACATACGTCCACCACCTCTAAAAACACCAGATTTAATACTACCTGCTCTTGCAGTACCAGTTCCTTTTTGTTTTTTAATCTTTCGTGTACTTCCAGTAATTTCTGCTCTTTCTTTAGCCTTATGAGTTCCTTGTCTTTGATTTGCTAAATATTGCTTAACATCTAAATAAACAGCATGATTATTTGGCTCAATAGCAAACACATCTTTAGAAAGGTCTACCTTTCTACCTGTGTCTTTTCCGTTTATATCTAAAACTGCTACTTTCATTATTTCTGAATAATTACATAAGCATTTTTATGTCCAGGAACAGCATCCTTTAACCACAAGTAAGATTCTTTTCAGGAACTACTTTTAAAACTCTTAAATTTTGAACTTTAACTGTTTCTCCACCCATTCTTCCTGCCATTTTCATTCCTTTGAAAACTCTTGCAGGATATGAAGCAGCTCCAATAGAACCTGGTGCTCTTAAACGGTTATGTTGACCGTGAGTTGCTTGACCAACACCAGCAAAACCATGACGTTTTACAACACCTTGAAATCCTTTACCTTTTGATGTTCCTGAAACATCAACAAATTCACCTTCAATAAAGTGCTCTACAGTGATTGCATCACCTAATTTGTACTCCTCATCAAAACCTTGAAATTCAACAACTTTTCGTTTTACAGAAGTACCTGCTTTTTTAGCATGACCTAAGTCAGCTTTAGTAGCACTTTTTTCTGTCTTGTCATCGAAACCAAGTTGAAGAGCTTTATAACCATCAACTTCTTCAGTTCTGACTTGGGTAACAATACATGGTCCAGCTTCGATTACTGTACATGGAATATTCTTTCCATTTTCATCGAAGATGCTGGTCATACCGATTTTTTTTCCAATTAACCCAGACATAATTATTTATTTATTAATTATTACTATTTATTATAAAAAATTCAAGGCTGAAAATACGTTTCAACCTTGAATTGTATTTTTACCGTTTTTCCTTCGCTCGCAGCTCAGGACATGTTTAAGTTCTTATTACTTAAACTTTAATTTCTACTTCAACTCCACTTGGTAATTCTAAGTTTCATTAAAGCATCAATTGTTTTTGAAGATGAAGAATAAATATCCAATAATCTCTTGTAAGAGCTTAATTGAAATTGTTCTCTAGACTTCTTATTTACGTGTGGTGAACGTAATACAGTGAAAATTTTCTTGTGAGTTGGTAATGGAATTGGTCCAGTTACAACAGCACCTGTACTTTTTACTGTTTTTACAATCTTATCAGCAGACTTATCTACTAAGTTGTGATCGTAAGACTTTAATTTTATTCTGATTTTTTGACTCATTTTCTTAAGATTTAAGATTCAACTCCTTTTGCTGCTTTAATTACTTCTTCAGAAATATTTGAAGGTGTTTCAGCATAATGTGAAAATTCCATTGTTGATGTTGCTCTACCTGAAGATAATGTTCTTAATGTTGTTACATAACCAAACATTTCAGATAATGGCACAGTTGCTTTTACAGTTTTTGCACCTGCTCTATCTCCCATATCACTTACTTGACCTCTACGTCTATTTAAATCACCAACAATATCACCCATATTTTCTTCAGGAGTAATAACTTCTATTTTCATAATTGGTTCCATAATTACAGCTTTTGCAGCTTTTGCAGCATTTTTAAATCCTAATTTTGCAGCTAATTCAAAAGATAATTGATCAGAATCCACATCATGATAAGAACCATCTGTTAATGTTACTTTCATAGCATCAACTTCATATCCTGCTAATGGTCCATTTATCATTGCCATTTTAAATCCTTTTTCAACAGAAGGAATAAATTCTTTAGGAACGTTACCACCTTTAATTATCGATTCAAATTCAAGTCCTGCTTTACCTTCATCAGCTGGTTCAAGTGTAAATACAATATCAGCAAATTTACCACGACCACCAGATTGTTTTTTATAAACTTCTCTATGTTCTGCAGTTCGTGTAATTGCTTCTTTGTACTCAACTTGAGGTTGACCTTGGTTAACTTCAACTTTAAATTCACGTCTTAAACGATCTACAATAATATCTAAGTGAAGCTCACCCATTCCAGAAATAATAGTCTGTCCTGAAGCTTCATCTGTTCTTACTGTAAATGTTGGATCTTCTTCAGCCAATTTAGCTAAAGCCATACCTAATTTATCAACATCTGCTTTAGTTTTAGGCTCAACCGCAATACCAATTACCGGATCTGGGAAGTCCATAGTTTCTAAAACAATTGGATGTTTTTCATCTGAAAGAGTATCTCCTGTTTTTAGATCTTTAAATCCAACAGCAGCTCCAATATCTCCTGCTTCTATATAATCAATTGCATTTTGCTTGTTAGCGTGCATTTGGTAGATACGTGAAATACGTTCTTTTTTACCAGAACGATTATTTAAAACATAAGACCCCGCATCTTAAACGACCTGAATAAGCTCGGAAGAATGCCAAACGACCAACAAATGGATCT
>CAVYHG010000013.1:0-179241 GCA_963768245.1 uncultured Flavobacteriaceae bacterium | reverse complement strand
TGCCATTTGCTAGCCATGTCTTCAGACCATAAAAATTCTCGTTTTGGTTTTCCTGTTCCCCATATTTCAACACTTTTTTTAGAAACACCAAATGATTCAGATAAGTATCTTTGCTTCTTCAATAGTTATCAACTCCTAGTATCCTTTAATAACCTCATCATATTTTGATTCTGATTAATAATTTTGCTAAATGAATTTTTCTAATTAAGGCAGGTAATACATGAGATTTTTCCAAATCAAAATTGTCATTTGGACCATACAAATTGGTTGGCATTACTGAAATAAAATTGGTGCCATATTGTAAATTATAACTTTCACACATTTTTATTCCTGCAATTTTTGCAATTGCATAAGGTTCATTGGTATATTCTAAGAGTATCTGTTAACAAATATTCTTCTTTCATGGGTTGAGGACAGTTTTTAGGATAAATACAGGTGCTTCCTAAAAACAATAATTTCTTTACATTATTTACATAACTTTGATGAATCACATTATTTTGAATCATTAAATTTTCATAAATAAAATCTGCTCTATAAGTATTATTTGCAACAATACCTCCAACTTTTGCTGCTGCTAAAAATAACATATTCTGGTTTTTCTTTCTTAAAAAAATTTAGCTACAGCTTCTTGATTAGTTAAATCTAACTCTTTATGAGTTCTTGTAATAATATTTGTATATCCTTTTGTTTTAAGATTTTTTAGTATGGCACTACCAACAAGACCTCTATGGCCTGCAACATAAATTTTAGAATTCTTTATTCATTAATATTTATTCAAAATAATTTTTAATTCTATAACCTCCATCTTTAAGATATTGTTGTTTTTTCATAAGTTTTAAATCACTTGACATCATATCTTCTACCAAATCCTTCTAAATCATATTCTGGAATCCAACCTAATTTTTCTTTGGCTTTTGTAGCATCACCAATTAGTAAATCAACTTCTGTTGGTCTAAAATATTTTTCATCTACAGCAATAACTTCTTTACCAATTTCTAATTGATATTCTGGATTATTACATGCTTTTACAAATCCTTTTTCATTGATCCCTTCACCTTTAAATTCTAAGTTCAATACCAACATGAGCAAAACACATTTTAACAAAATCTCTTACTGTATGTTGTTTTTCCTGTTGCAATTACCCAATCTTCTGCTTCATCTGCTTGAAGAATCATCCACATCATTCTAACATAATCTTTGGCATGTCCCCAATCTCTTTTAGCATCAAGATTTCCTAAATATATTTTATCTTGTAATCCTAAAGCAATTTTTGAAGTTGCTCTTGTAATTTTTCTAGTTACAAATGTTTCTCCTCTTATTGGAGATTCATGATTGAATAAAATACCATTACAAGCAAATATTCCATAGGCTTCTCGATAATTAACTGTTATCCAATAGGCATACATTTTAGCAACAGCATAAGGGCTTCTTGGATAAAAAGGTGTTGTTTCTGTTTGAGGAACTTCCTGTACTTTTCCATATAGTTCAGAAGTTGATGCCTGATAAATTCTGGTTTTCTTTTCTAAACCAAGAATTCTAACGCTTCTAAAATTCGTAAGAGTACCTAATTCCATCTGCATTTGCTGTATATTCAGGCATTTCAAAAGAGACATGAACATGGCTCATGGCTGCTAGATTATAAATCTCATCGGTTGAACTTCTTGAATTATTCGTGATAAGATTTGTACTATCTGTCAAATCACCATAATGAAGAAAAAAATTCTGATTTTCTACATGTGGATCCTGATATAAATGATCAATTCTGTCTGTATTAAATAAGGAAGATCTTCGTTTTAATACCATGTACTTCATATCCTTTTTTTAATAAGAAATTCACTTAAATAAGCTCCATCCTGACCTGTTACTCCTGTAATTAATGCTACTTTTTTTTGCATTATTTTATATTATATAAAACTAAGTTCTTTATAATTTTTGAAAAGTAATTATAATTGTTGAAATATCTATTATGTCAATTGTTTACTTTCTTTGTCTAAATATTTTCCTATCCCAATCAAAGTGAATGTCAAAAGTGTAAGAGAAAATAAAATCAATGGTAACAAAAATTTCATTTTATCATACCATTTGCTTATGTCATAACCCGATTCAGGGAAATTTGCCAAAACATTAATAACATTTTTTTGCGTTACCCTTTCTGTATTGATTCCTCTCCTTTGAGCTTCAAAACTAAGTATTTTGTCAATGATACTAGATTCATTAACAATCAAATTATTTGATTCAGCATTTCCCATGTATAAGTTTGTCCCAGTGCCCGGAATTGGCTCCTTTTTGGATTCGCTAATTCTAATTTTTAAATACTCATTAAGTAATGAATCCGTTTTTTGAATCTCTCTGGACAGGACTTTGTCCGCTTGTTCTAAATTCAATTTATTGACTTCAACCAATTCATTTAAATAAGGATTCCCTGAAATTTCATTAATAAATGCCTTTTCAATTTTTTTATATATGGATTTATCTGTTGAAGCTACACCTATTATATGGATGTTAAAATTATAGGGTGTTAAAGATTTTTTGTACTTTTCATAACTTGTTTCAACTCTTGAAACTGAATCCAGTTGAGTATAGAAATTAGAATACATTTTAGCCAAATTATTTTCATCAATGTCAGGTTCAATATAAAAACCCTTTAACTTTGATGCTTCCTGAGGAGAAATATTTAATCTTTTTGCTAAGCTCTAAGGTGTCTTTGTCTTTATCTGCTAATTGATGAAACTGGTTAATGTTTTCATACACTTGTCGAGTAGAACTGAAGTTTGTTTCAATAAACATATTTGCACCATATTCTTTCTCTTTTGTTGTGTCTATAATAAAACCAATAACTACACCAATAATAACAGCTCCTACATACCAATATAGTTCGTTTAAAAACATGGATTAACAGCAATAATAAAACCTTATATGCTCCAATAAAAATATTTGCGATGAAATTAAAAAGCCTGTTAAAACCCTTCCCCTATTAATTTAAATAATTGTCCTAAATCTACTTCTTCTGAATTTGTTTGTTCCGGTAATTTACTTTTACTCATATTTATTATTTATTGAATATTTGTTGCAAAATTGTTCTTGTTATTAAATAGGTTGGCCTTACGCCAGATGTTCCCAAGCCTCCTGAAGCTAATGTGCTTCCTGTTTCCAAAGGATTATCACTGGCGTAATATGCATATCTCACTTTTACCTTTGAATTTATATTTCCTCTTACTTTTGACGCTGCTTGAATCGCTTTTTGATAATGCGCTCCTTCCATTTCTAATCCTATAACATTCCATGTTGAATTATGGAAAAACTTCAATATTTCCTTGTTCTGTAATGAGGTTCCTAATACTGTAATCATAGCTCCTTTATATACATCTACTCCTTGGCCTTCTAAATCCTTTATGGTTAACCTATTCTTAAAAGGATAGTTATCTGCTGTGCCTTCAAATATGTGTGCAGACGGAATCATAATATCTCCTTTTCCTCCTTTTAAAATTCCTGCTTTCCCCATTATTGACACTGAATCCACATTCATATGTGTTTTAGTATTGCCTTCTTTAAATGGCTTCAAAAATTCATCAATAGTCTCATAAGCTTGCTCACCAAACGCATAATCCATTACGAATATAACTGGTTTTTCTGACTTAATAAATTCCAAATCAATATTTAAATCAGAGTGAGAAAAATCTATAGTTGCAGTATCAAAAACTTGAACGTTTATATTGGTTCCTGATGTGTCTTTTATATACAACATGCCGTTCTTTAACGCTTCATTAGTAACTTTATTTCTTAAGGTCTCATCTTCGTCATTACTCAAGGCTTCATAAACTTCAAAAATTTCTTTTTTTGCTACTAAGGTCTTTAATGCTTTGGGCGCATAGATTGTATTCATCACGCTATGCATGTTGGCGCTAATAATATGAATATTTCTGCTCAAGTAAATTATGCTTTTTTAAAATTTCCTTTATGTTGTTAGCCCAAATCTCGCCATGGATATGATGCCCTAACCGTTCTCTTAGGACCGGGCTGAATGTTATAGCTCTTTTATTGTTGTTTATAACTTCTTCAATGGCCAATTTACCTAACCAATAAATAATATGCAAAAAGCGTTCTGGTTGTTTTTTTGTTGAATAACTTCCATAAACTTCAGTAATCTCATTAAATGTTCTACCAAGTATATTGGCAGTATGAGAAATTGCGATTTCTCTCTCCGGTTGACTTAATTTCTTTTTGGATAATACTGCTTTTTCCAATTTTATCCAATCGCGTGTTGTATCTCCATTCTCATTTATAATAACGCGTTTGCTGATTTTATGTGACTCGACAAATAGGAAAGTTAAATGGGTAAGAATGTCATATATTTCAGACCGTCCACGAGTAATTTCAATATTCATTTGCTCCTCATCAATTCTGTAACAATTACGTCGTCTTTTTTCAGGAATTATTGGTTGAAAGTGTGAGCTTCCATAACCTTCATCACTTGTTAAATTTATATAAGAACATTCTTCTATGCCATTTGGAAGTCTATCGATAACGTACAACAACCCATTTAGTTCGGCCTTTTCTTCTCCTATAGACCCATAAATCTCTGGTCGAAGAAGTAACAAGGCTTCGCGAAGTGTTTCGCCCGAAACACCCATAGGCTTGTAATATCCACGATTGAACAAATGCCTCATCGTAATGTACATCCTTTCTATGGCATTTGAGCTTTCTTGAGCTCTTGTTCTTTCGTGTTGTGGTTTGTTGATCATTAGTTCTAATTAGGCAGCAAAGATAATATTATTCCACCAATTTTTGACTTATCAGTTCATCTGCAATATTTCTATCATTTGATAATCTTGGAATCTTATTTTGGCCTCCAAGTTTTCCTATTGATTTCATATAACTCTTAAACCCTTCCTTATTAACTTTTGTAATTTTTAATGGACATAGGATCTTTCCTTCTATTAAATCAAAATAATAACTATTTTGCTTTTGTAAGGATGAATCTATATTGTGTGCTAATTCCTCTATATTCTTAGGTTCCTTTTCAAACTCAATTAACCATTCGTGATAAGGTAATCCTTCCTTTGGATTTATTCTTGGAGCTACTGTAAATTCTGAAACCAGAATATCTGAATTTTTAACCGCTTCTTGCAATGCTTGTTCCACTTCTTTACCTATTACGTGTTCCCCAAAAGCGGAAATGAAATGCTTTATTCTGCCCGAAACTATAACTCTATATGGATTGGTTGAAGTAAATTCTACTGTATCACCTAAATTATATGCCCATAGGCCTGCATTTGTTGAAATTATCATAACGTAATTTACTCCTACTTCTACGTCTTTAATTGTTATTCTTTTAGGGTTTTCTTCAAAAAACTCATCTGCTTTTACGAACTCATAAAAAATACCCGAATTTAATTGCAGAAGCATTCCCTTTTCACCTTGTTTATCCTGAAATGCAAAAAATCCTTCGCTTGCTGGATATAATTCAATACTATCAACTTTTCGACCAATTAGATTTTCAAATTTTGCTCTATATGGTTCATAGTTCACACCTCCAAAAATAAAAAGATTGAAGTTTTTGAATACATCACCTACTTTTTTTCCTGTTCTTTCTTGAATTTTCTCAAAATACATCTGAACCCAAGATGGAATTCCAGAAATAACAGTCATGTTTTCTTTTAAGGTTTCATCTACAATTGCATTTACTTTTGTTTCCCAATCTTCAATACAATTCGTTTCCCATGAAGGCATTCTATTTTTCTGAAGATACTTTGGCACATAATGCGCCACAATACCAGACAGTCTTCCAAGTTGTACTCCATTTTTTTTATCAAGTACTGGGCTTCCTTGCAAAAAGATCATTTTACCGTCAACAAAACTGGTGTTACCTGTTTCCGCTATATACAATAATATCGCATTTCGTGCAGCTTCAACATGAGTAGGCATACTATCTTTTGTGATCGGAATATATTTAGATCCTGAAGTGGTTCCTGAGGTTTTTGCAAAATATATTGGTTTACCTTTCCAAAGAATATCTTCCTCTCCTGCAACAACACGATCCACATATGTCTTTAAAGCTTCGTAATCCCTTATAGGTACTCTTTTTACAAAATCGTCGTGATTATTTATACTTATAAAATCGTGGTCTTTTCCAAATTGTGTGCCAGCGGCTTTGTTAATTAAGTTTTGAAAGACTTTTTCTTGAGTTGCTATGGGTTTATTAGCCCATTTTAAAACTTTCTTTTTTATTCTCTTAGAAAAAGGAATGGCAAGTTTAGACTTTATGGATAGCATTACTTAAAATCGATGAAATTAGTTGGATTAATAGGGTACCCATTACTCCACAGCTCAAAATGAAGATGTGGTCCAGTGGTGAATTCTCCAGTATTTCCAGCAGTTGCAATTACCTCACCAGCTTTCACCAAATCACCCTGACTTTTAGTAATAGAAGCATTATGCTTATACACAGAAAGTAATCCTTCAGTATGTTCAACTAATAACTACATAACCTGTGTCTGCGGTCCATTCTGCAAAAATTATTGTTCCATCTGCTGTTGACTTTATGGGAGAATCTTTCGCTACTACTAAATCTACCGCATAATGTTTCTCTTTAGCATTATATCCTTCACTTATTGTTCCGTTTACAGGAGGAAATAAAACAAAACTTGCGCTTGTGGTAGCAGATTCGAATAAATTATATTTATCTTCCTTATTAACTTTATCTCTTAAAATTGAATCTGCCTTAATAGGCGCTAAATCAATTTCTGTTGTATCCAGCTTTGCTGCTTCAATAATTGAATCACGATTAAAATTTACAGTACTTACATCACCTTCTAAAACACGCTTAATAGAAGAATAATACCTTTCGTTCATTGCTAATACTTGTTGTATGGAGTCTGTTTTATAATTTAATTCTGTAGCTTTTAACTTTAAAGCTGTAGATGAGTATCCTGGAATATATTCCTTTAAAGGTGTAAACGCTATCAGAATTATCGTCCCCACTACTAATAATATCGCCATTATTGAACCAAGAACAAATACATTTAATCTGGTTAATTTAAAGGACAATCTTTCTTCAAACGTGTCCTCGTTAAGTATAACCAATCGATATTTATGTAAGAGCTTCTGAGCTAATCTCTTATCTTTCTTCTTTTTATCCATAAAAAGCAAATATAAACATTAATCAATCTATTTGCTATGCTAAAGTTTTGTTTAAAACGTACTAATTAAAGTTTAATTATTAACTTTGCAGCAATAAAAAAATATAATATGGTTTCAAGTATAATATCTTTAGCAATCGGAGCTCCGCAAATTATCTTAATTGTGGTTGTGGTTTTGCTTTTATTTGGAGGGAAAAAGATACCTGAATTAATGAGAGGTTTGGGCAGTGGTATAAAAGAGTTTAAGGATGCCAGTAAAGAAGATCCTGAAGAAACAGATAAACCTGATAAAAAATAAGAATTATATAATAATAATATAAAAAAGCCCAACATTTATAATGTTGGGCTTTTTTATATTTCTAATTATGATGTGAATAATTTATTTTATGTGTAATGATTTAATTATTGCTTCCAATTCAAACATAAAATCTCTTTTCTGAACACTTGGTGCAAATGTAAAACCCTCTGCAACAATATATCTATTATTAATTTTATCTTCAATTGCATAGTTAATAAATGGCCCTCCCATAATCACGCCTTTTACCTCCCAAGTACCTTTAGTAACATAGGTTGGTTTATTGTCAACAATTTCTTTGAAGAAAAACGGTGAATAGGCTTGCTCGGTAATTAAATAAGAGCCTTCCTTTTCTCCCGGAATATGTTTCTTGCCTATTGAATCTCTAATTCTTATCACTTGATTTACAGCGTCGTCTCCTTCTTGAATGGCATCTAAAGGAACTTGATAGATCATTAAATTCATGCTTCCAGTTGTAATGTCTTTGCGTATCCAGAAGAATTTATCCTCTTCTTTTGCTATTCTGTATGCGGTAGGAAAATTTAATGTAACTCCTAGACTATTCTCTATTGTATTTACCTTATGTAATGACTTTTTAATTCGTCTTTGTTTTTCTATTAATTCTGTTTTTTTTAGTTCAGAAACAATTTTTTTGGCATTCTCTTTTAGTTGGTCCATTATCTCCACGGTAGTATTTCCTGAAACAACAACTACTTTTTGTGGAGCAGCATATACGTCCTCTTCAAATTTTAAACCAGCTTGTCCTTTTTCAATTTTTAAAGCTGTTCTGTTTTTTGCGGCAAAACCAGAAAATACTTCTGGAGGCATTTGTTTCATTGAAAATAAAGGTTCATCTTGTGGTAATCCATCTACTGGAGCGGCTAAAATCTCTCTTATTGCCTCTCCAACTTCTCCATTCCACTGATCGTTAGTGGCGACTATGGTCAAATTGTTTAGATTTCCTGAAGATTCTGATAAACTTCTTTTGCTATTGTTTTTAGATTTGTCATTGTTACAAGCAAATATCATGACACACGATATTGCTAAAACGAGTAGTTTTTTCATCAGTATAGTTTTAAATGTTTTAAGATCTTATCTAAATCAACCCTTATAAATTTTAAGCTTCATTCCTGGCTTCAAATTATTACCACTAATATCGTTCCAATCTCGTAAATTTTGAACAGAAACTCCAGGATATTTTTGTGAAATGCTCCAAAGGGAATCTCCATTTTTTACAATGTACGTTTTTGGTGTACCTTTTGGTGTTTGTTTCTTGTTAGAAGTTATAGGCTTTTTGGAGGATGAAACACGAGGTTGTCTTGGATGTATGGTTAATCTTTGACCTATTCTTAAATTATTGCTTCTTAATCCATTCCATCGTTTAATATCGACTAACTCTTATGCCATATTGTCTTGCTATTTTGCCTAAATAATCTCCAGATCTGACTCTATATCTTATTTGGGTTTTGGCTTCGGTGAATTCAGGTAATGGTTTTTCTCGTTTATTGAATTCAGCTTTAGCAAAAGCATAAATCTGTTCTTCATTATTTACAAATTTTCCAATAGCTGTTTTTGGTAAGACATAAATAATAATTCTCACCTTTTATATAGGGAATAATATCTAATTTATAAGAAGGATTTAAAAACTGAAGTTCTTCAATTTTTACACCTGTTAATTCAGAAACCTGATCTAAACTAATCATTTGCTTTACCCTAACTGTATCGGTTTCTATATGTCTATAATTTGGTTGATTCTTTGTGAAACCATGTTCATCTGCATATTCAAAAATATACATGGTTGCCAGAAAAGCTGGTAAATAACCTGCTGTTTCTCGAGGTAAAAAAGGTCTAATATTCCAATAATTTTTATAGCCTCCAGATCGTCTTATTGCTTTGCTTACATTTCCAGGGCCTGAATTATAGGCTGCCAAAGCCAGATCCCAATCGCCAAAAATTCGATATAAACTTGCAAGTATTTGCTGGCGGCAATAGTTGATTTTATAGGATCACTTCGCTCATCGACATAACTACTCACATCTAAACCGAATTGTTTTCCTGTTGTAAACATAAATTGCCATAAACCAGTAGCTCCAACTCTTGATTTAGCTTTAGGTTTTAAGGCTGACTCAACTATAGCTAAATACTTAATTTCCAGCGGAATATCCTGATTATCCAATTCTTGTTCAAATAAAGGAAAATAATATTCACTTAAAGCCATTAAGCTCTATGAAGGGATTCCTTTCTGTTCTTAAGGTAAGATTTAATTACACTTTCAAGTGATGGATTGTACTCCACATTAAAAGGTGTTCTTGCATTAAGTCTTTCTAATCTTGCTTTAAGAGTGTCTGTAGATAATTCAGGATAATAAACCGGTTCGTAATTTAATTCAGAAACTGATTTATAAATAGTGTCATAAAGTGACAAGCTATAAAGTTCATCCAGCCACTTTTGATCAATATTTTCTGCGTATGAATCGTCCTCAAGTTCTCTATCAATAATTGGTTTTATTCCATCAGCCTTTTTAAAAATAGCTCTACCATCAATAATAGTATCGAGTACATAAGTTTCTCCAGATTTAAGTTCGCTGTATTTTAAGTTGTAAACTGTCCTCCTTAATTATTTGGCTTGCAACCAAAGTACTGTCTTGACCATTAGCAGCAGTAAATCCAAGAAAAAGTAATAAATAAGATTGTAAGTCGCATATGTTATTGGGTTAAATACTTCAACGAGAATGCGGCTAAATTCGTATTTTTTTAATGAAAAATGAAGAAATTATTGTTAATCCTCCATTTATTCAAGAATTGCCGCAATTCCAGGAAGTGTTTTTCCTTCTAAACTTTCAAGCATAGCTCCTCCTCCTGTACTTACGTAACTTACTTTATCTTCAAAACCAAATTGTTTTACAGCAGCAACAGAATCGCCTCCTCCAACTAATGAAAATGCTCCATTTTTAGTTGCTTCTGCAATTGAATTTCCTAATTCAATGGTTCCTCTTGCAAATTTTTCCATTTCAAAAACACCTAAGAGGTCCATTCCAAAGAATGGTTTTAGATTGCATGACAACTTCATGAAAAATTTCTTTAGATTTTGGTCCAGCATCTAAGCCTTGCCATCCATCAGGAATATTATCAACATTAACTATTTGTGTGTTCTGCATCATTACTAAAAGTCATCAGCAGCAAATACATCAACAGGTAAATGAACTTGAACATTTTTTTCTTTAGCTTGTTTTAAAATATCTAAAGCCAAGTCCATTTTATCATCTTCACAAATAGAATCTCCAATTTTTCCGCCTTGAGCTTTTATAAAAGTAAACGTCATTCCTCCACCAATAATTAAATGATCTACTTTATCTAAAATATTTTCTATAATTGTAATTTTAGAAGATACTTTTGCGCCTCCAAGTACTGCTAAAACTGGTTTTTCTCCTGTTTTCATAACTTTTTCAATACTCTCAATTTCTTGTGCTAATAAATTACCAAAGCATTTATTTTCTGGAAAAAATTGAGCAACAATTGTTGTTGAAGCATGTGCTCTATGTGCTGTTCCAAAAGCATCATTTACATAAATATCTCCTAATTTTGATAATTGTTCTGCAAAATCTTTATCTCCTTTTTTTTCTTCTTCATGAAAACGTAAATTTTCAAGTAATAAAATTTCTCCTGGTTTTAAGTTTTTTGCAGCTTCTTCAGCTTCTTCTCCAACACAATTAGGTACAAATTTTACTTCAACACCTATTATATCTTCAACTTTATCTACAATATGTCTGTAAAGAAAATTCATCCTGAACACCTTTTGGTCGACCTAAATGTGACATTAAAACACAACTTCCTCCATCTTCTAAAATTTTAATGATTGTTGGTTTTGCAGATACAATTCTGGTGGTATCTGTTACTTCAAATTTATCATTTAAAGGCACATTAAAATCAACACGAATTAATGCTTTTTTATTTTCGAAATTAAAGTCGTTAAGGGTTTTCATTTATATTATATTTTATCAAATAATTACACAAATGTAACTAATTAAAGGATGTTAAAAAATGACTTTTTATACGAAAACGTTTTCAAAGAGAAGAATAATAAAACATATATATTTGCTTATGCTTTTTAAGGATATTTTAGGACAAGAACACATAAAAAATCACTTAACCCAAAGTGTTGATAATGGTCGAATTCCGCATGCACAATTATTTGTTGGACCAGAAGGTTCTGGAACCTTACCAATGGCAATTGCCTATGCACAATATATTTTGTGTAAAAATGTGAATGGAGAAAATTCTGGAGGAATGAAGCATGTAATTTAAAGTTTAATAATATTTCACATCCCGATTTACATTTTGCTTTTCCAGTTACCACAAGTGAAAAAGTTAAAAGCAAGCCTGTTTCTAATTTTTATTTAGAAGAATGGAGACAATTAATTAATCAACAGCCTTATGGCAATTTATTTGATTGGTATAAACTGCTTGGTGTTGATAATAAACAAGGGCAAATTGGTGTTGAAGAAGCACATGAAATTGTTAAAGCGCTCTCACTTAAATCCTATGAAGGTGGTTACAAAGTGATGTTGATTTGGATGGCAGATAAAATGAATTCTCCTGCAGCAAATAAACTTCTAAAATTAATTGAAGAGCCTCCAAACAAAACCATTTTTATTTTAATTACTGAAGATGAAGAACAAATAATTAATACCATTAAATCGCGTTGTCAATTATTACATTTTCCTCCTTTGGCAGAAGATGTAATTAAGGAGGCTTTAATTAAAAATTTTAGTTTAGAAACGTCGATTGCTACTAAAATTGCACATCAAGCTAATGGAAACTATAATAAAGCTTGTGATTTAGTGTATCATGATAGTGAAGACACACAGTTTGAAGATTGGTTTATTTTCTGGATTCGCTCTGCTTTTAAAGCCAAAGGAAATAAAACTGCTATTCATGATTTGATTTCATGGAGTGAAGAAATTGCGAAAACTGGTCGCGAAACTCAAAAGCAATTTTTACATTTTTGTTTGGATTTTTTCAGACAAGCCATGTTACTGAATTATAAGGCTGATGAATTGGTTTATCTAGAAACAAAAACAGAAAATTTTAAACTTGAAAATTTTGCGCCTTTTGTTCATGGCAATAATATTTTAGAGATTTCTGACGAATTACAAGATGCTATTTACCACATAGAACGTAATGGAAATTCTAAAATTATTCTAACCGATCTTATCTATTAAACTTACACGATTACTTCATAAACCAGCATAATGTTATGGCAAATTCTAACAGATGGTTTGTTATAATAAATCCGACTTCTGGAAATGGTTCCAGTAGAAAGAAATGGCCACAAATTAAAACCCTTTTAGCATCTTACAATTTTGATTTCGACTTTGCTTTTACCGAACATGAAAATCACAGTCCAGAATTGGTTCAACAAGCTATTGAAAATGGGTTTTTAAATATTATTTGTGTTGGTGGTGATGGAACTTTACATAATATTGTTAATGGAATTATGAATCAAACTAAAGTGTCATCTAACAAGATTAATATTGGTGTGATTCCTATAGGAACAGGAAATGATTGGGTTAAAACACATAACATTCCAAACGATTTTGAAAAAGCAATTCAAATCATAAAAAACGGAAACAAAAAAATACAAGACCTTGGTAAAATTGAGTTTTTAAACAAAGACAGAAAGCCTGTTTATTTTAATAATCTTGCTGGTGTTGGTTTTGATGGTTTTGTGGTTAGCAAAGTACATAAATACAAACATTTTGGAGCATTAGCGTATCTTACTGGAGCAGTTTTAGGATTGTTTTCGTTTAAAAATTTTAATTCCAACATTCTGGTTGAATCAAAAGAAATATACTCAAAAACATTAATGGTTTTAGTTGGTTTGTGTAATTATTCTGGTGGAGGCATGCAACTCACAAAAGAGCCAAATCCTTTTGATGGATTGTTTGATATAAGCATTGCTAAAAACATTGGAAAGTTTGATATTATTAAGAAATTTATCCAAACTATTTAATGGTAAAATAGTCAATCATAAAAAAGTGGAAACCTTAAAAAGCCATTCGATAACTATTAAATTTGATGAAGACGAAATGCCGTTTATACAAGCTGATGGTGAGTTAATTGGAAAAGGAAATATTAAAGTTTCTATTATTCCAAAAGCGTTTTCATTTTATGGGAATTGATATATTTACAAAAATTTAATCATGGAGTACCTCTTAAAAAATATCACAGAAATACTACTACTCGCTTTTTTAATTATCACATTTTTACAATCTGGTTTTGATAAGATATTTCGATTGGAAAGGAAATGTTGGTTGGTTAAAAGAGCATTTTTCAAAAACGTTTATGGCAAATATGGTTCCTTTAAATGTTGGGGTTATTTTAATCACAGAACTAATTGCTGGAATTTTATGTATGGCTGGAATTTACCAACTCATTGCTAACAACGACAAAACTCTTGGTTTGTATGGAGCTATTCTATCCTGTATCGTTTTATTAATGTTGTTGTTTGGTCAACGTATTGCAAAAGATTATGATGGAGCAAGAACAATTGCAATCTATTTTGTACCTGCAATTTTTGCAGTGTTCTTATTAAGCGCATAAAAAAAGCTTTGTTTTCACAAAGCTTATAATTACTTGATTATCAGTATTCTAATTTTTATATTCAGCATTTAAAGCATCAATAATTGTTTGAGATAAATCGTTTTCTTCTGTTCCATATAATACGCTTGAAGCGCCATCGCTTGTTCCTAAAATGTAGGTGAAACCGTTTGTTTTTCCGTAATCCTTAACAAAGTCTTTTACTTTATTGATTGTAGAATCAATTTCTGTTTGAAATGCTTGAGTGATCTGCTGTTGTTCAAATTGAATTTGCTGTTGCAACATTTGTTGCTTCTGCATTAAGCTTTCATAGGCTTCCTGTGCCTTTTTTTGAGACATTTTATTTGCTTTTGCCTGAAAGGCTTGAGCCTCTATTTGAAAGGCTTGACCAATACTGTCGGTCTTCTTTTTAAATGCCTCGTCTTTGGCTTTGTATTTTTCCTCAATATCCATTTTCTCTTGATATTCATTTATAACTTTTCCGTTATCAACAAATCCGATTTTTTGTTGTTGGCAAGATGTAAACAAAACTAAAACGCAAGCCAACATATAATATTTTTTTCATTCTGATTGATTAATTTAAAATCCTCTCGCCAAAAGTATGAAAGTGGAATCAATTAAAAGCTGAAAATTGTTCGAATTTAACACAATAAACATATTTTATAACAAAATTCTAAACCGATAAGAATAATTTATTGAAAATGAATCCAAATAAAGCCTTTTAAGAGCATTTAATACATGGGTAATATGATTTGTTATTAGTTAGAAGAATCGCGATACAATCCTTACAAGAATAAGTTTTATCTGTTTTTAATAACATAAATCAAAGACGAGTATTCTCCGGAGCCTTTAGCTTTTAAATTTGATTTAAATCCAACTCGAAATGCGTTAAAAATATTCATCCTCCCTGATTTGTATTTTTCAGATAACAGACTCACATAATATGAATCGAATTTCATTGGAAGTGTTTTAACGACTTCCATATTTTCTTTCAAAAATAATTTTGAAATGGAGTCTTGTGAAAAATGCCAAAGATGTCTTGGAACATCAAATGCTGCCCAAAAGTTTTTATAATAATTAGGCATCGTAACTTTTATAATTTGGAACAGCAATAATTAAAGTTCCTTGTTCTTTTAATAAAGATTTTAATAATTGAAATGTGTTCATCTAAATTTGGTAAATGTTCCAACACATGCCAAAGTGTAATGACATCAAAACTGTGTTCTGAAAATTCTAAAAGCTGTTCAGTATTATAAACCGAATTGTTGGTTTTAGTGTTTGCAATTTCTCTTGCCTTATCATTTGGTTCTATTCCAGAAACAGTCCAATTGTTTTGTTGTGCAATTTGTAAAAAATCTCCTGTACCACATCCAACATCTAACAAATTTTTTTCTTCAGATGAAAACGAATTAATCAATTTCAATTTTCGTTTTAATGAAATGGTTCGAACAACATGATATACTTTTTCAAATAGATTTCGTCTCGTGTCTGTATGAGAAATATAGTCTTCACTTTTATAATAGTCTGGTAATTTTTCTGAAGATGGTTGAGGGGATGTTTCTAAGAATCCGAATTCTATTATTAACTACTAATTGAAATTCTTCAGAAGAAACTGAATGATCTTTTACTGTAATATAAACCTCGTTTTTTGTCATGAAATAAAAGATGTTCCACGTGGAACGATTACAAATTATCTTCCCAAATAAACTAATAAAACAGAAATATCATTTGGAGAAACTCCACTAATTCTTGAAGCTTGAGAAATAGATGTTGGTTGAATTTTTTTAAGTTTTTCCCTTGCCTCAAAACTCATAGATTTAATCTGTGAGTAATCAAAATTCTCTGGGATTTTGACATATTCCAATCGTGTTAATTTATCTGCATTCAATTTTTCTTTTGCAATATATCCAGAATATTTAACCTGAATTTCGGCTTGTTCAATAACCTCATTATCTAAATTATTATCCTGAATAAAACTTTCAACACTATCAATTTTTCTAACATCATCCATAGAAATATTTGGTCGAGCAAATATTTTAAACATCTTATCAGATTGATTAACGTTGCTGAATTATTTGATTCTAAAACTGGATTTATCTCCTCTGGTTTTACACTTGTATCTCTAAAAAACTGAACAAATTTTTCGGCTTGTTCGTGTTTTTCTTCCATTCTTTTTAAACGCTTTTCACTAGCTAAACCTAATTCAAATCCTTTAGGTGTTAATCTGAAATCTGCATTATCTTGTCGTAATAAGTGTTCTATATTCAGCTCGAGATGTAAACATTCGATAAGGCTCTTCTGTTCCTTTTGTAATTAAATCATCAATTAAAACTCCTATATAAGCTTCGTCTCTTTTTAAGGTAAAAGATTCCTTTTCCTGAACTTTTAAACTCGCATTTATTCCAGCCATTAAGCCTTGAGATGCTGCTTCTTCATAACCAGTTGTTCCATTAATTTGTCCTGCAAAATATAAGCCTTCAACCAATTTAGTTTCTAAAGTATGTTTTAATTGTGTTGGTGGAAAATAATCATATTCTATAGCATATCCTGGTCTGAAAAATTTCACATTTTCAAAACCAACTACAGAACGTAATGCTTTAAACTGAACATCTTCTGGAAGCGATGTTGAGAATCCATTTACATAAACTTCAACTGTATTCCAGCCTTCTGGTTCCACAAATAATTGATGTCTGTCTTTATCTGCAAAACGATTAATTTTATCTTCTATAGATGGACAATATCTTGGTCCAATACTTTTAATTCTTCCATTAAACATTGGAGACCTATCAAACCCTTCCCGAAGCAAATCATGAACCAATGGACTTGTATAAGTCATGTGACAAGAACGTTGTTCGGAGAGTGGTTTTGTAATATCTAAATAGGAGAATTTTTCAGGATTTTCATCTCCAGGTTGTTCAATCATTTTAGAATAATCCAGAGACCTTCCATCTACTCTTGGTGGTGTTCCTGTTTTCATTCTTCCAGAATCAAATCCGATAGAAACCAATTGTTCTGTAATTCCGGTTGCTGCTTTTTCACCTGCTCTTCCTCCACCAAAATTTTTATCTCCAATATGAATTAATCCATTTAAAAAAGTTCCGTTTGTAAGTATAACAGTTTTACCTTTTATCTCTACTCCAAGGGATGTTTTCACACCAACCACTTTATCTTTTTCAATTAACAAACCAGAAACCATTTCCTGATAAAAATCCAAGTTTGGTGTTTGCTCTAACATCAATCTCCAATCCTCAGCAAAACGCATTCTGTCACTTTGCACTCTTGGACTCCACATTGCAGGTCCTTTAGATTTGTTAAGCATTTTAAATTGAATTGCAGAAGTATCACTTACAATTCCGCTATAACCTCCAAGCGCATCAATTTCTCGCACAATTTGTCCTTTTGCAATTCCACCCATAGCAGGATTGCAAGACATTTGTGCAATGTTTTGCAAATTCATAGTTATGAGTAGCGTTTTGCTTCCCATATTGGCAGCAGCCGCAGCTGCTTCACTTCCTGCATGACCACCTCCAACAACTATTACATCATATGTTTCGTGAAATAAACTCATAAGTGTTCCACGTGAAACAATTTTTTGTTTTATTAATATAAAGTTTGCAAATATACACTGATTCTATGACTTTCGGTATAGTTCATTTAAGTAGTGATCTTCCTTTTCTCGCATTAACTTTTACATCTTCATCAGATTTATCTTTATAACCACAATAGTGCAAAACTCCATGAACGATCACTCGATTAAGTTCTTCCTCGAAAGAAACTTCAAAGCTCTTAGCGTTATCTTTAACTCTTTCTATTGAAATAAAAATATCTCCATGTAATTCTTTTCCTACAGAGTAATCAAAACTAATAATATCTGTTAATGTATCATGATTTAGAAATTCTACATTTAATTTATGTAGATACTCATCATCACAAAAAATATAATTGATGTCGCCTTCTTTAAAATCTTCAGAAGAAATTACAGAAGAAATCCACTTCGGATAGTTCTTCTTCATTTGGTAATTTAAAATCTGTTTCGTAATTAAAACTAATCATTGCTTTGCTTAAAATACTCTTGTACTTTCTTTTTGTAAACTGGCTGCAAAGGTAATGTTTGTCTATTTAAAATTTCTGTGGTGTTGAAATATTTCTTAATAGCAGGAATCTTGTTATTAGTTGAATTATTATATTGTTCTTTATTGGTTTCGGACTTGCGCTTATTGTCTTCTCCTTGTTGAAATGTAGCATTCTCTAATTTCAATAACTGATGCTGTAACTGCATCATTTTTTGTAGTGTTTGATTTGTAAATCCTTTATTGATTAAATCTAATTCAACCTCTTCCATTTTCTTTAACAAATTCTTACCAAGCCCTGACTCACCTTGTTTACCTAATTTGTCCTTGTAAAGCCTGTCGTAATTGTTGTTGTTGCTGATAAATTCTAAACAATTCTCCATTCAATTCTTCATTCTGTCCTTGTCTCTCTCCTTCACCTTGCTGCTCTCCATTTTCGCCTTGCTTGCCTTCGCCTTTTTCTTTTCCTTTGGAATCTCCTTCCTTTCTCTTCTCGCCTTCACCTTCTTTACCGTCCTTACCTTCATTAGGTTTTCCGCTTTCTCCCTTTTCCATACCTTCCTTCATCTGCTTATTTAGTTCTTCCTGGCTCATAATAATATCCGGCAAACCTTCTTCTCCTTTTCCCTGACCTTGTCCAGACATGTTCATTTGCATATTATCTAAAGAATCACTTAACATACTCGCTAAATTATTGGCAGCTGTTATTGTATATTGCTGAGCTGATACTCCTTGATATAATAAATTTTCAGATAGCTGATTTAAAGACTTATCTATATTAAAGAATACCTCTGTGATTTCCTTATTGACTGCTTCAGATATTTTTGGCTGACGTAAGGATAAAGCAAACAAACTATCATCAATATGTTGAAAATGTTCTCGTAAATTTTGTTGCTTGCGCAAATATTTTGCATACTCATTATGATTAACCTCTATGCTTTTGAACTTGTCCATTAACCCTTCCTGATCAAAAGAAAATAAAACCAAATTATCTAAAATCTGACGTAGCATCTCAGAATCCTCCGACTCCTGTTCACCGCCACTCATCTGCATTGAGCTCATCATTTGCTGACTCATTTTCTTCATTTTTTGAGCTGCTTTTTTCTGTTTCTGTTTAGCACTATTTTGACTGTCTTGTTTTTCCTTTTGGTCTTGGCTTTGTTCTTTTTTCTCTAAATCCTCTGTGCTTCTTGTTGTTCCTTTTTAATTTCCTCTTCAGTTAGTTTGTCTTGAGGAATGTCCATTGGTTTCTTTAAGCTCTTCATTGTCTTTTTTGAGTTCATCCATTTGCTTTTGAAATTCCTCAAACTCTTTATTTAATTCTTCTTGTTTTTCCTTTGTGTTTTCCTCCGATGACTTTTCTGATTGCTTCTCTTGTTCTTCTGATAATTTTTCTAATTCATTAGCCAATTTCTCCATCTTTTTAGCCACATAAAAACGTTTGGTCAATTCCAACAATTGTTGCATGCTTCGTTTTTGATTCTTGTTTTGTTTTGCTAATTCTTCCAGTTTTTGTGTGAATTCTTCCTTATTAATTTTATCTGCTAACTTTTGAAGTTCTTCTAATAGTTTTCTCGTCCTTTTTAAGTTGTTCCTGATTTTCTTCTAAGCGTTCTTTTAAGATCTTCTTTAAACTGATCTTTTTCTTGATTTTCTTTTTGGAATTCTTCTAGATTATCTTTTAGCTTCTTATTGAAGTTCTGCATCATTTCCTCCTGTTGTTTTTGACGTTTCAAGAAGTTCTCCAATTTCTTTTGATCATTAAAATTAAGTTCCGATTTTTCTTTTTGGGTTTTAGATAATTCTTCTAAGTTCCTTTTCCTGTTCTTCAAATTTTTCTAACGACTTATTCTAAATCCTTAATGGTTTCATTCTGCTCATTAAGTTGTTTGTTTTCTTCTTCTTCTTTCGTTAATTTTCTATATGTAAAAACAGAGCTTTTAGCACTTTTATATTTGTTAGCATCATTATCAAACACTTCAAAATAAAGTTCGTAACTAATACCATCAGTTAAATTTAAATTATTTGGAAATGAACTTACAAATTCATCAAAATTAGATTTGTTAATTAAAATAGCTTCTCTCCTTATATCAGTCTCATTATCAGAAGGATAATACACCAATTGCAACTTACTTAATCCGTAATCATCACTAACCTGGCCATAAAAATAAAGGGTTTGATTGTCTAATGAATCTATTTCAGATTTCAAATTCATCTCTGGATATTCATCCTTAATCACATCAATATTAAAGGCCAAATTCTCGTAATTCTTTAGATTTTTATTGCTTGTGCTTATGTTGTAATTAAATCGATTATAAAGTCGTTTTGAGGTTTCAAAAACATTTGATTTATCTTTATTAAAAGACAATGTGTCCTTTGAATACAGAAACACTTCATCTGTAGATTTGGTTTTAAGTTGCCAAGTGACTTTTGTCCCTTGTGGAACAATAGCGTTTCCGGTGCTTTTTAAAACCTCATCACGTTTTTTAGTATAGCCAGGATAATCTAACACCATTTGAAAACTCACCAAGGTTGGAACTTCTAAAACATTTAATGTATAAGGTTTTGAGTTAACATCATTGGCTGTTAAATTAAACTGAATATTTGTTTTAGGTTGTTCAAACACATATTCGAACTCTCCTATTCCCTTTTGCTGTAGAAAATAAGTTTCGTTATTAAATGTTATTTGAGCATTTTCCGGAATAACATCTCCTGCTGTTTTAACTATGAGTTTAAAATCCTGATTTTCTAAAGCCTGTAAATTGTCATTCAGCACAAAAAACTCAAAAGGAGCTGGTGGTTCATAGGCGGTTTGATAATTTACAACTCGCTTATAACTATCGCTAAACCAATTGAATTTTCCTGTTACAAATGCCAATAGCAAAATAATTATTGGAATGACTGCATACTTTAAATATTTAGCATTCTTCTTAAAATTGATTGCCAATTTAAAAGGAATTGGATTCAATTCTGCTGATTTTTGCTCGATACTTGCCAATAATAATTCTGACTCAGCTTCATTTTGATTTAGCTGAAGAACATTTAGCAATTTATCATTCACCTCAGGAAAATGATTTCCAATAATTTTTGAAGCATCCAAATAATCAATTCCTTTCTGAAGCTTCAAAAGCCTTGAAATTGGAATAGCAATAAACTTGATGAATAAAAACAATTCAACTACAATAAATAACCAAAATAATACGGTTCTACCTGTTGGGTTTAACCATAAAAAATGTTCAATTAACAGTGTAACTAAAAAATAAAGCAAGCCAATGCAAAAAACAAAATAGCGCCTTTAATCAATTCATTGGTGTAATATTTTGCAATAAATTGCTCTAATTTGGTTTGTATGTTGTTAAATTGGTTCACAGGTTGTTCTAATATAACTCACCTAAACTACAATTTTATTTTTATTCTTAAATCTTTACATTTGATAAAACTACGTTAATATTATATGCGAGATTTAAAGTATTTAGCAGCTTTTCAGTATTCCTTTGGTTGCTGTTTTAGGCTTTATTTTAAAGGATATTTGGCTTTTGCAACTCCTGTTTATGCTTTTGTTTACTTCCTGTTTTAGAACTTATTTTCCCTGTAGATGAACACAATCTGGAAACAAACGAAGTCTGAAAGCAAACTAAAAAATAAGCTGTTTGATTGGTTGCTTTATCTCAACTTACCTATAGTTTTCGGACTCTTAATTTATGGTTTATTACAAGTAGCCTCAACCGAAATTCAAACTTATGAGTTGGTTGGTTTGATGTTTTCAGTTGGAATTGTTTTGGGTGTAAATGGTATTAATGTTGGGCATGAATTAGGTCACAGACAAGCTACAAACGAGCGCTTTATTGGTAAAGCCTTGCTACTTCCCTCCTTGTACATGCATTTTTATATTGAACATAATTTTGGACATCATTTACATGCTGCAACCAAGGAAGATCCGGCTACAGCGAGATATAATCAAAGTGTGTATTCCTTTTGGTTCACCTCAACTATTAGGCAATATTTTAGTGCTTGGAAAATTCAAAAGAAACTTTTAAAGAATAATAATCAGTCGTTTTTATCTCTTAAAAATGATATGCTCTGGTATTTGGTTATTGCAGGCTATTTATCTTACTAGTTATATTTCTAATTTTTGGCATATTTGGATTATTGTTTTCGTGTTTTAGCTGCAATTGTTGGGTTTACTTTACTTGAAACCGTAAACTATATTGAACATTATGGCTTGTTGCGATTAAAAACCGAGTCTGGTCGCTACGAGCGAGTTAAGGAAATCCATTCCTGGAACTCCAATCACGTAATTGGAAGAATTGTCCTGTATGAATTAACCAGACATAGTGACCATCATTATAAATCTTCCAAGAAATATCAAATTTTAGATTGTCATGAAGAAAGTCCACAAATGCCTTTTGGTTATCCAACCTCTATGGTAATGTCATTATTTCCTCCTTTGTGGTTTAAAATGATGAATAAACGTGTTCCAAAAGAAATGATAGTTTCAAAAACTTAAAGCTTCTGTCTTCTGACTTCAAGCTTAATAATTTTATCTTTGCAGTCTTAATTTAATATAAATGACCAAAAACGTTCGTGTGCGTTTTGCACCAAGTCCAACAGGACCATTACATATTGGAGGTGTAAGAACTGCTCTTTTTAACTATTTATTTGCTAAAAAACATAATGGAACTTTTGTGCTTACGAATTGAAGATACTGACCAAAACCGTTATGTTGAAGGTGCTGAAGAATATATTGTTGATTCTTTAAATTGGTGTAATATTCCTTTTGATGAAGGTCCAGGAAAAGATGGTGAATTTGGTCCATACAGACAAAGTGAGCGTAAACATTTGTATAAAGAATATGCTGATAAATTAATTGCATCAGGAAATGCTTATTATGCCTTTGACACATCTGAAGAATTGGATTTTCACAGAAAAGATCATGAAGCTAAAGGAAAAACCTTTATTTATAATTGGCATAACCGTTTGAAATTAAATAACTCATTATCGCTTTCCATTGAAGAAGTAAAAGCGAAATTAGATGCTGGTGATGATTATGTAATTCGATTTAAATCACCTACAAGATGAAACACTTACATCTAACAGATATTATTCGTGGTGATATTGAAATAGATACCAATGTGTTAGATGATAAAGTATTGTTTAAAAGTGATGGCATGCCAACCTATCATTTAGCAAATATTGTTGATGACCATTTAATGGAAATATCTCATGTTATTCGTGGTGAAGAATGGTTGCCATGTTTAGCATTACATCAACAATTATATGATGCTTTTGGTTGGAAAGCTCCTGAATTTGCTCATTTACCATTAATCTTAAAACCAACAGGAAAAGGAAAATTAAGCAAACGTGATGGAGATAAATTGGGCTTTCCTGTATTTCCTTTAGAATGGAAAGATCCAAAAACCGGAGATGTGTCCAAAGGTTATAAAGAAGAGGGATATTTCGCTGAAGCTGTTGTTAACTTTTTAGCCTTTTTAGGGTGGAATCCAGGAACAGAACAAGAAAATTTCTGATTGGATGAATTGGTTAATGCTTTTGAATTAGAGCGTGTGCATAAGGCTGGAGCACGTTTTGATCCAGATAAAATCAAGTGGTTCAATCATCATTATATGCAAGAACAAAATAATGACGAATTAGCAAGTGCTTTTAAATCAATCCAGCCAGAATTAAAATATGTTGATGAAGATTATGTGTCCATGGTTGTTGGATTAATTAAAGAACGTGCAACCTTTGTCAGTGACTTCTGGGAATTAAGCAGTTTCTTTTTTGCTGCACCGAAAACTTATGATGAAAAAGCAGCCAAAAAAGCCTGGAAAGAAGATACAGATGCTATTATGAAAGAGTTGGCGTCAGTGATAAATAGTACTAATGTAGAATCGGCAGAACAACTTCAATCAGAAATAAAAGAATGGATCACAAAAAAAGATATTGGGTTTGGTAAAGTGATGCAGCCACTTCGATTAGCCTTAGTTGGTGACTTAAAAGGTCCTGATCTTTTCCAAATCATGTTCATGATTGGTCGAGATGCAACGGTAAGAAGAATAGAATTAGCTATTGATAGCTTTTAAAACTGAAAAAAGGGAATTCGAATTGAATTCCCTTTTTTATTTAGTTTCTTTTAGGCTTAAAACAACACTATTGCTGTTAAAATCACTTGTGACTGATTGCCTTTAAAATCAGTATCCAGATCTAAATCGTTAAGTTTTCTCAAAATATTAGTTAGTCCATATTGATATTGGGCTCGAACTCTAAAGTTTTTGAGTCCAGCGGTTGCTCCTATCGCACCATTAATATTGAATTTTGAAATATCTCTAATATCTGCTGCTTGTAGATCGTCAAAACCATTAATGAAATATTCTTCTTGGGCTTTATCCTTTAATTCAAGAAATCCATTAGCCTGAATTACAGGTCCAAAATCAATTGTTAAGTTTTGACTAATAATTTTTGCATGCAATAGCAAAGCTAACTGTGCTGCAGACAGTTTATATTTCAGCATAACATCTTCTCCATTCAAATTAGAAGTGCTACCTCCAATTCCTAAACTATTTTCAGAAAACTGAATTCCATAACTCACATCATACCATTTATGTTCCACGTTAACGATTCCGGTTAATCCGGCAATCCATCCGTTTTGTTGCTCGGTAATAAAATTATCTGTGTTTAGATCAAATTGGGTAATTCCTCCATATAATCCAATGTAGTTTTTAATGTCGTAATTTGGTCTTTGTGCAAATGAGTTTGTAACAAAAATAAGTGTAATTGCTACTAATAGGTTAAGTTGTTTGTTCATGTTTAATTTGTAATGATTGGGCAAACAAATATAGCATAAATTTTGTATCTTAATTAATTATTTAATTTTTAACCATAAAAAACACCATGAGCAACATTTTTATTCCCATTATTATTTTCTTCGGATTAATCATTTTAATCTCTTCATTTTTCATTGTAAAACAACAAACTGCGGCTATTGTTGAACGTTTTGGAAGTTTTAACAGCATTCGTCAATCTGGTCTACAGCTTAAAATTCCTTTAGTGGATAGAATTGCGGGTAAATTAAGCCTAAAAATTCAGCAATTAGATGTTATTATTGAAACAAAAACCTTAGATGATGTGTTTGTACGATTAAAAGTATCTGTTCAATATAAAGTGATAAAGGACAAAGTGTATGATGCTTTTTATAAATTAGATTATCCGCACGATCAAATCACATCTTATGTATTTGATGTGGTTCGTGCAGAAGTGCCAAAAATGAAACTCGATGATGTTTTTGTTAAAAAAGATGATATTGCCTTAGCGGTAAAAGCTGAACTAAATGAAGCTATGTCAGGTTATGGTTTTGATATCATTAAAACCTTGGTTACAGATATTGATCCTGATGCACAGGTAAAAGCAGGCAATGAACAGAATTAATGCTTCTGAACGTGAAAAAATTGCTGCTCAATTTGAAGGTGATGCTGCTCGTATTTTAATTGTTGAAAAAGCAAAAGCTGAAGCTGAAAGTAAACGTTTACAAGGACAAGGTATTGCAGATCAGCGTCGTGAAATTGCTCGTGGACTGGAAGAGTCTGTAGAAGTGCTTAAATAAAGTTGGTATCAACTCACAAGAAGCATCTGCTTTAATTGTTGTTACACAACATTATGATACGTTACAATCTATTGGCGAAGAAACCAATAGTAACTTAATTTTATTACCAAATTCACCTCAGGCAGGAAGCAATATGTTAAACGATATGGTTGCAAGTTTTGCAGCAAGTAATCAAATTGGTGAAGCAATGAAAAAAAACAAGCCTAAAAATAAAAGATTAGCAATTAAATCCTTTATAATAGAAAAAACCTCGAAATTAACTACTTCGAGGTTTTTTATTATTCAGTGTCTTTATGAGTTATTAAATTGCTTTTGCTTCAGCAACCAACAATTCATTTTTATCTTCTAGAGCTTTATTGATAAAATCGTTGATCTCGTCATTTCTTTCTAAGCCATTATCCAATAACACACCTAAAGTTATCATTGCAGCAATTCGAGTTCCAACTTTTTTAACAGCAGTTCCAAACAATGGTTGTAAATCATCATAACTAACATTTTTAGCTAATTCCTGAATCTCTGCTTTAACCTTTTGTTGCTTTTCTTCTGGTAAATTTGTGTATTTTTTACCAAGCTGCTTAATAACATCAATAGGTTTTCTTTGAGATTGTTGTTGTTGTGGTTTTTGTTGATTTTGATTCGTGTTTTGTTGTGGCTTTTGTTTTGCCCAAGAATCACGTAAACCAACCGTTTTATTAAATACTAAATGTTTCTGATGTTGAATCATCATCTACATTAAAATATCCTAAACGTTGAAATTGAAATCTATCCCCAATTTTAGCATCTTTTAAACTTGGTTCAACAAAAGCTTCAATAATTTTTAAAGAATTTGGATTAATAAAATCCATAAAATCTTTATCCTGATGACTATCTGGAGCTTCATCTAAAAATAATCTATCATACTCTCTAACTTCAGCTTTTATAGCGTGTTTTATAGAAACCCAATGAAGTGTTCCTTTTACTTTGCGAGAGGTATCTTCTGAATATGTACAATGAATTTCTGTAATCTCTCCATTAGCATCTTTTACAACGCTTTCAGCTTTAATGATATAAGCATTTTTAAGTCGTAACTTCTCCTCCTAATTTTAATCTAAAAAACTTATTGCTTGCTTCTTCTTTAAAATCTTCTTTTTCAATATATAATTCTCTTGAAAAAGGTACTTTTCTACTTCCAGAATTAGCATCTTCCGGATTATTTTCTGCTTCAAACCACTCTTCTTTATCTTCAGGATAATTAGTAATTACCAATTTAACAGGATTTAAAACAGCCATAACTCTATCTGCTGTTTTGTTTAAATCTTCACGAATACAAAATTCTAAAAGTGAAACATCAATAACATTATCTCGTTTAGCAACTCCAGCTGTTTCCACAAACTTTTTAATTGAATTTGGCGTATATCCTCGTCGTCGTAACCCAGAAATTGTTGGCATTCTTGGGTCATCCCAACCGATTACAATTCCATCTTCAACCAGTTTTAATAACTTTCGCTTACTCATGATGGTATAGCTTAAGTTTAATCGTGCAAATTCTCGTTGTTTTGGAGGTAATGGATAATTCTATCTTGAACTATACTTATACACTTCATCTCTAAACCAATTATAAAGCTTTCTGTGAGGTTTAAATTCTAAAGAGCATAATGAATGTGAAATTTGTTCGATATAGTCACTTTCGCCATGTGTCCAATCGTACATTGGGTAAATACACCAATCATCTCCTGTTCTGTGATGGGATTGATGTAAAATTCGATACATAATTGGATCACGCATTAACATATTTGGATCTTCCATGTCAATTTTTGCTCGAAGAATATGTTCGCCTTCTTTAAACTCGCCATTTTTCATTCTTAAGAAGAGATCCAAATTCTCTTCTACACTTCTATTTCTATATGGACTATTAGTGCCTACTTGTGTTGGTGTTCCTTTTTGTTCAGCCATGGCTTCACTCGATTGTGAGTCTACATATGCTTTTCCGTCCTTTATTAATTGTAACTGCCCAATCGTATAATTCCTGAAAATAATCGGAAGAATACAATTCCTTATCCCATTTATAGCCTAACCAAGCAATATCTTTTTTAATAGAATCCACATATTCCTGTTCTTCTTTTACCGGATTGGTGTCATCAAATCGCAAGTTTACAGGGGCATTATATTTTTCACCTAAACCAAAACTAATTCCAATAGCTTTTGTGTGGCCAATATGTAAGTAACCATTTGGTTCTGGAGGAAAACGAAAACGCAGTTTTTCCTTAGGTAAACCGTTTCTTAAGTCTTCTTCAATAATATGCTCAATAAAATTGAGTGATTTAGTATCTTCGTTCATGCCTTTTTAATAAGTTTACAAAGTTATCAAAAAACGTGTGTTTTTGTGGCTAATAAAAATTATAAATATTGGGAATAATTAAAGTTGAAAACATTCGTGTATTTGCCTATCATGGATGTTTAAAAGAAGAGAAAAAAATAGGAAGTGATTACAGGGTAGATCTTGAAGTAAAAGCAGATCTTCAAAACTCGGCGATAACAGATAAATTGGGAGATACTGTGGATTATGTGCTGCTTAATAAAATTGTGAAAGAAGAAATGCAAAAATCTTCACATTTACTCGAAACTGTAGCTAAACGAATTTTAATCAGAATATTTAAGGAAGAGCCTTTAGTACAAAAGGCAACGGTTTGGGTAAGTAAATTAAATCCTCCGATTGGTGGTGATGTAGAAAAGGTCACAATAAAAATGACTGAAAAGCATAAAAAGTAAATCCTGATGTATTAAAATCTTATTTTTTTATACATTTGCAGTCCCAATATGGCGTCGTGGCCGAGTGGCTAGGCAGAGGTCTGCAAAACCTTGTACAGCGGTTCGAATCCGCTCGACGCCTCAATTAAAAGAGATGTTTAAAAGACATCTCTTTTTTTATTCCCTAATATCTTCTATTAGGTCTTGTGGGTTTAATTTATCTTTTGGCAAAAATCCTTTTACAATTAGCACAATACCACAAATTATCAAAATCAAACCTAATATCTTTTTGATTCTTCTTATTATATCAGGTGTTAACCTTCTTTTAAGCTGCTTGGCAAGTAAAATTTTAAATACATCTGTTACAAGGTATGCTCCTATCATTGTACCAAAAAAGACCATAAATCGATTTGGATCATTGTCAAGGCCAGGACCAACAATAATAATAACTCCCAACCAAAAAACCAACACTCCGATATTAATAAAATTGAGTAGAAAGCCTTTAATGAACAGCATTAAATAATCTGTTTTGTATTTTAAAATGTCGTCCGCTTTTGAAGGGTCCCTTTTGGGTCCTTTTATAAAAACTATTAATCCATATACTGTTAATATCATGCCTCCAAACACATAAAGTCCAGGTTGATTGCTTAAATTTTCTAAAAGCTGGAAACTACTAAAATAGGCTATCCCTATAAAAAATACATCCGCCACAATCACGCCCAGATCAAAAACAAAAGCTGCTCTAAACCCCTTAGTGGCGCTTGTTTCTAAAAGAACGAAAAACACTGGTCCAATCATAAAACTAAGGAAAAACCCTAATGGAATGGCCGCTTGAATATCCTCAATCATGTGCTTGTGTGTTTACACAAAGTAAAGAAATAATTTAAAGCCATTCTTTAATTTTAGGGTATTTAAACTGTAAAAAAAACAAAAAACCCTATTAAATCTAATAGGGTTATGTTTTATTAATATTATAATGCGATAATATTATTCTCTGCGTGAGATTCTTCCGCCAAGTAACGTGTTTTCTTTAACGGTTTCCGGATTCCCATAAATATAAACATCTCCTCCTGCTCTTACGGTTGCGTCAACCGCTTCCGAAGCATTAACTTCGGCTTCACCCGCTGCTTTTATATTAACTTTTGTGTTTTTGGTTTCAAATCCTTTTCCTTCGTAAATTCCGCCTGTATTTAGAGTAATTTCCTGACTGTTTGCACGTCCTCTGGTTTCAATAATTCCGCCAGTAACTGCTCTTATTTCCACTTTATCAACGTCCAGACCTACCTTAATTCGTGCCCCTTCTTGACTTTTTATGAGAATTTCACCTTGTTCAATTAATTCATTAGAAGAAATAAAGGCTCCTTCATTTCCGTCTATAATCTCAATAGTCTTATAATGAACCTCAACAAACGTTTCATTTCCATTAAAAATTTTATCCAAATTCATCCTAATCTTTAATTTTCCATTCTTATTAATGACTTGAACGTCCTGAACGTCTTCTCCGGAAATAACTACTTTATTTTCTTCCGACTTAATAAGATTAACCTCAATAAGGTCATAAACCTTAACTTCTGTGAAGTCTCCCACGCTTTTTTCTAAGGGATTATTTTGTGCTGATAGTATCGTTGAAACTAAGAGCATCAGGATAATTAATTTGCTTTTCATTGATTTGCTTTTATTGTATTTATATAAATGCGTTTATTGCGCTTTTATTATAGATTAACAAATATTTAATATGTTACACTTATCTGGGCTAATCTTCAGCTTTTCTTATAAGATTAAAGTCAAGATGTTTTTTTACTAAATCTGCATTTTTAACCTTAACTATAACTTCCTCACCTAACTGATACATTGTTTTTGTTGTTTCACCCACCAAAGCGTATTCTTCTTTATCGAATTTATAATAGTCGCCTTTAATGTCGCGAATTCTAACCATTCCTTCACATTTGTTTTCTTCTATCTCTACATAAATTCCCCAATCTGTTACACCAGAAATAACACCCAAAAACTCTTGATCCTGATGATCCTGCATAAATTTAATCTGCATATATTTTATAGAATCTCTTTCTGCTTTTGTGGCCAAATACTCCATATTGCTGGAGTGTTTACATTTCTCTTCGAAAACAGCTTCATTCACAGATTTTCCTTTATCTAAATAATGCTGAAGTAATCTATGCACCATAACATCAGGATATCGTCTTATTGGAGACGTAAAATGAGTGTAATAATCGAACGCTAAGCCGTAATGACCAATATTGTTAGTTGTGTACTCTGCCTTACTCATGGTTCTTATAGCTAAAGTATCAACAAGGTTTTGTTCATTTTTGCCAACCACATCAGCTAACAATTTATTTAATGATGAGGTTGTGCTTTTCTTGTCTTTAAAATTTAATTTATACCCAAATCGCGCTACAAATGCTTGAAGATCAGCTAATTTTGAAATATCTGGTTCATCATGAACTCTATATACATATGTTTTGTGTGGTTTTTGTTTACCAATATATTCAGCCACCTGTCTGTTGGCAAGAAGCATAAATTCTTCAATTAATTTATTAGCGTCTTTAGTTGTTTTAAAATACACACCTGTTGGATTGCTATCATTATCCAGTTCGAATTTTACTTCAATTTTATCAAAAGATATTGCTCCGGCTACCATCCTTTTTCTTCTAAGGATTTTAGCTAATTCATCCATTTTAAGAATTGCTTTAGCAATATTTATATCTGTTTGATACCCTTTCCCTGTTAATGACACCTCGTCAGGAATATTATTAGATCTTGTTTCTATTATTGATTGTGCCTCTTCATAAGCAAATCTGGCATCGCTATAAGTAACTGTGCGTCCAAACCATTTATTTAATATTTCAGCTTGTGTCATTTAATTCAAAAACTAGCTGAAAAGGTATATTTTTCTTCTTTAGGTCGTAAAGAACAAGCGCCATTAGATAAGTATTTCCGGTAACATTGGAACAACTCTATCTACTAAATATACAGAGGTTGCTCTCTCATAAGCTTCATCATCTAAAACAGTTCCTTCTTGTAAATAATGGGACACATCTGCAATATGAATACCTATTTCATAATTTCCATTTTCCAAAACTTTAAATGATAATGCATCATCAAAATCCTTTGCATCCTTTGGGTCAATTGTAAATGTTAAAACATCTCTTAAGTCTTTTCGCTTCTTTATCTCATCAGCTGTAATAGATGTATCTAAATTATTAGCAAACTGTTCAACTTCATGCGGAAATTCGTATGGAAGGCCATACTCTGCAAGAATAGAATGAATTTCTGTATTATGTTCTCCTGGTTTGCCTAATATTTTTAGAACTTTTCCAAATGGTGAATCTGCATTATCCGGCCAATCTTCTAACGATACTAAGACTTTATCCCCATCATCTGCACCTAAAGTTTTATTTTTAGGAACAAAAATATCTTTATACATCTTAGAGCTATCTGGAACAACAAAAGCATAATTTTTATTTATTTGAATCACTCCAACATAATCGTCTTTCGCTCTCTTAAGTACTTGAGTAATCTCTCCTTCTAATTTTCCTCGTTTCCTTCTCTTATAAACATACAACTCAACCTCATCACCATTTAAAGCTTTGTTAATGTTATTAGATGCAATAAATATATCTTCATTGAAATCTTCACAAATAACATAACCAGATCCTTTGGATGATAAATCTAATTTTCCTTTATGATATTCTGTAGAAATGATTATTTTATACTTACCCCTCTCTACTTCTTCTATTTCATTATTAACTTGAAGTTGTTTAAGTTTTTTAATTATTTGATTTCTGCTACTCGCATCATCTACACCTAATTTAGCAGCTATTTGTTTATAATTAAAAGACTTGTTTCTTTCTTTTTTTAGTATACTTAAGATTGTATTTGTTAGGTTGGATATATTTGTAGATCTCCTTCTTTTATTCTTTCTTCCCATTATATTTTATGTATTGCAACAAAACTACAGTTAAAATACTAATTTTATATTTCTTAACTAAAAACTTTTAATTAACTTTTATATAGTAGATTTCATCTAAAATATCTGCATTTGAACCATTTAGAAGTATTTATAATGAAAAAGTTGTTTTATATTGTGCATTTTGTAAGTAGTTTTGTGTTCTACTTTTACTTAATAAAGATAAATAGTCGAGCTATTTAGAATTATGAATAAAGTTATAATATTGATAATAGCATTTTTAGTTTGTTCCTTACACTGTATTGGTCAAGCTGACATATACACCGAAGAGCATGATGATGGAACTTATTCTGTAGGTAAAAGAGATTTAAATGGTTATCAGCAAGGTGAATGGAAAAAGTACTATTCTAATGGTAAAGAGTTTATTGTTGCCAACTACATTAATGATACTTTAGAAGGATTAGTAACATCTTACTATAAAAATGGTATTAAACAAGCAGAAAACGATTATTTAACTGGAAAATTGAATGGTGTTTCTAAACAATACGATATTAAAGGTAAAATAATACGTGAGATTTCATATAAAAATAATCTTATATATGGTAATTGTGTTTTTTATGAAGATGGTGTAGTATATGCTGAGACATACTATAAAAATGGAATTCCTGACGGACCTTGTAAAGATTATTATAAAAACGGAAAAATTCAGCATGAATATATTCAGCATCCAGATGGAAGCACCTCAAATAATATTTGTTACGATAAAAATGGTAAAAAAATTCGCTGTAATTTCTTCTAGATAAATTCATTCTCACTTTTTTTCATTTTCTTTTTTTCACTTATTAACAAGTATTTCATATTATTTATTATTCTTTAAATTTTAATTAAAAAAATGTTTATTATGATTGTATGTTAATAAGGCTAATAACTTTTCTACTTTTCTTATGATAATTAAGTTAATACCAATTAATCACATTATATGAACAGTTTATTTTATATTAAGTATTTATAAATTAGTTAATTATAATAAATATTAACAATGGTTAAGAACTATCTTTTAAATGATATTTTTAATATTTTAAACTATATAGATTTGTTGATTTGTATTAGATTTTAGTTATTAATTTAATGATATTTTAATGATAAATAACTTGCTAAGTTAACATCTGTTTTTGGTTGGAAAAAAAATACTATTTACAAAAAAAAATAGTAAATTTTAATTTATAGATATTAACAAGTATTAAATAATTTAATGAACAGTTGAATTTATAAAATCCTTAATTTGTACCTTTATTATCTCTAAAAAAAATTCAATATGAAAATATCCGTTGGCAATGATCATGCAGGTACAGAATATAAATTTCAGGTAATAAAGTATCTGGAATCCCAGGATATTATTGTTATAAATCATGGTACAGATTCAATAGATTCTGCGGATTACCCAGATTTTATACATCCAGTTGCTCAAGATGTAGAAAAAGATAATGCTGATCTTGGTATAATAATATGTGGTAGTGGTAATGGCGCTAATATGACTGCAAATAAACATAAAGGTATTAGATCTGCTTTATGTTGGACAAAAGAAATTGCAGCTTTAGCAAGAAAGCATAACAATGCAAATATATTAAGTATTCCAGCTAGATATACATCTTTACCTCAAGCATTAGAAATAGTTCAAACATTTTTAGAAACCAGTTTTGAAGGTGGTCGACATGAGCGCAGAGTTAATAAAATTGATATTGCTTGCTAAATGACACATTCGCATAGTAATAATCATTCTCATTCACATCAAGATTTAAAAGGGAGAAATCTATTAATATCAATTTTTCTAAATATCCTAATAACCGCCTCTCAGGTTGTTGGTGGTATTATTTCCGGTAGTTTAGCATTATTAAGTGATGCTTTGCACAATTTTAGCGATGTACTTTCTTTAATAGTAAGTTATATAGCAAACTTATTAGCTAAAAAAGACGCTTCAATAAATAGAACTTTTGGTTATAAGCGAGCTGAAATATTAGCAGCATTTATAAATGCCTCTACATTAATAATTGTAGCGGTTTTATTGATTATAGAGGCAATTAAGCGTTTTCAAAACCCGCAAACAATAGAGTCTAATTTAGTTATTTGGCTATCATTTATAGCAATATTAGGTAATGGTTTTAGTGTGCTATTATTAAAAAAAGATGCTAAAGTTAATATGAATATGCGTTCTGCATATTTACATTTATTAACCGATATGTTAGCATCTGTAGCTGTTTTAGTTGGTGGCTTGTTGATGAAGTATTATGAAATTTATTGGGTGGACAGCTTATTAACATTATTAATAGCTTTATACTTGATTTGGGTTGGTTTTGACCTGTTTAAAGAATCATTTAAAGTGTTAATGTTGTTTACACCAAATGATCTTCATATTAAGGATATTATTAAAGAATTAAGCGTAGTAGAAGAAGTTAAGAACATTCATCATATTCATGTTTGGCAATTAAATGAAAAGGAAACACATTTTGAAGCTCATGTAGATTTTAAAAATGATATTAAATTATCTGATTTTGATAAAGTTTTAAATCAAATGGAAGAAATTCTGTATCATAAATTTCAAATAAATCATGTTAATATTCAACCAGAATTTGGTAAATGTGATAGTAAAGAAGTAATTGTTCAAGACTAATTATGTTATCACTAGTTCGAAAAACATTTAAAGAATTATCCATTGATGAGCTTTATAGTATATTAAAGTTACGAAGTGAAGTGTTTGTGGTGGAACAGGATTGTGTTTATCAGGATATTGATGAAAAAGATAAAAAAGCATTTCATGTTCTTGGATTAATAAATGATGATATTGTTGCTTATGCCAGAATATTTAAACCTGGAGATTATTTTGAAGAAGCCGCAATAGGCAGAGTCGTGGTAGATAAAAAACATAGGGGATTTGGCTATGCAAATGAAATTATGAAATTCTCAATACTAGCAGCGGAAGATCTATTTAATCAGTCAAAAATTAAAGTTTCTGCTCAAACCTACTTAAAGAAATTCTATAATAATTTAGGATTTAAACAAGTTGGAGAAGAATACCTTGAAGACGGTATTCCTCATATTGCTATGGTTAAGAATTAATACTAATTTTTTTTATCAGCTACATAGGTAATTAAAATCTCAACACGCCTGTCATACTTAGGGTCGCCACCTAAAGGAAATTTTCTTCGCATTCCAACATATTTCATACGTTTTTTGCTAACCCCTTTTTTCGCCAGGTAATCATAAACATATTTTGCCCGAGCCACAGATAAATTCCTTTGTTTAGTTTTTCTATCGACCGCGTCTCTACTGTTTTGAGTACAACAAACATGACCCTGAATGGTAAAATACAATTCCTTTCTTTTTACTAAAGTGTCTGCGACTCGTTTTAAAACCTTTAATGAATTAGGAGTTAGGTAGCTATAACCGGTTTTAAACAGAAGTTTTTCTAAAGTTACTTTATCACCCTTTTTAAGTTCGGTGCTATAAATGGTTTTATTAGGTGGAACAGGCACTTTTACAACCTTTTCAGCAACTTGTGGAACAACAATAACTTCAACCTTTCTGTTTAACCCACGAATTTTGTTAATATCGTCTTCCTTTACTATTTTAAGTAAAATTTCTCCTTTGCCATCTACATTAGTTATCAGGCTTTGGTCAATTTCATTATTAGAAAAAATGGATTTTATTGAATTTGCTCTATTTTGGGATAATACTAGATTGTACGAGCTACTGCCTCGATCATCACAAAAACCATAGATAGATATTTTTTCTATATCTATATCATGCAAATTTTTTATAAATAACAATAAACGGTTTTCTTCAGTTTCTGGAACTTCAAATTTATCAGTTTCAAAATAAACTTCATGCGTAAGTTCATTTTGGGCCCATGAAACCTGAAAGAATAAAATAAATATTAAAAATAGTTGTTTCATTTATTGAAGATTATGAACAATCTGTAAATATAACCTGTTACTTCTCAAAGGTAATGCCAAATATACATTAACTAAACAATTATTTTAAATAACCGTAATAAGTAATTGAGTTGTTTAAGATATCTGAAGCTTTTTTAATCTCAGGATTATATTCTGTATAGTAGTTATACAAGCCTTCTCTGTAAGCGTATCGTTTAACAATTTCATCAATTAACAACGATGTTAATTGATTTTTTTGATTGTCTATTACTTTGTTTTTATAAGTATTTAGATTATCCAGGAGCTGATTATAATCAGCTTCAATACTGGAATTCAGCTCTTCATCCTTGGCAATTTCAAAAGCCGAATCTAAAGCTTTCTCTGTTTTTGTTTCAAATGAAAAATTATTCTTTTTTAAATAGTTTTTAAAATCTCTAAAATCAGAATCAGAGAAGCTGAAATGTCATTATATCGTCCACCTTATTGTTGTAATAATATTTGGTGGCATAATCAAAAATATGATTCTCGTTTAGTATAGCTTTTGTAATTGCGCTATTTTTAGTGATATCTAATTCTACATCAGGAGCAACACCTCCACCATCATAGACCTTTCGTCCATTTTTGGTTTTAAACTCATTAAACTGTTTTATTTTAACCGCTTTCCCTTCGTCATCTCTATTCCAGTAGTCTAATGATTGTATACAACGACCGGAAGGTGTATAATATCTCGAAATAGTAATTTTTAACTGGGTACCATAACTGAGCTGTTTAGGTCTCTGCACCAATCCTTTTCCAAAACTTCTTGCCCCTAATTATTACCGCTCTGTCAAGATCTTGTAAAGCACCGGAAACAATTTCACTTGCCGACGCACTGCGACCATTAATTAAAACGACTAAAGGAATTTCTAAGTCAATAGGATCTCTATTTGTATAATAGGTTTTGTTATACTTACTTACTTTAGATTTTGTAGTTACCACCAATTGACCTTTTGGAACAAATATATTGGTAACATTTACAGCTTCTCTTAATAAACCCCCAGGATTGCCTCGTAAATCTAAAATTATTTTTTCTGCACCATCAGCTTTTAACTCTCTTAAAGCCTCAATAGTTTGTGCAGATGCTTTACTATTAAACTTACTTAATACAATGTAACCAATATTTTTTCCTATCATTGAAAAATGAGGAACAGCTTTTATTTGAACTTCTTCTCTGGTTATTTTTGTTGTATATGTTTTTCCTTGTCTTATATATTCAATTTCAGCTAGTCGATCCCGGAGATCCCTTAATTAAGTCGCCTACATTTTCTTTAAAATCAGCAACATTAATATTTCCGATTCTTAAAATTTCATCACCAGCTTTTAAACCAGCTTTATCAGCAGGATAATCTTTATAAGGCTCTACAATTATCAGTTTATCTTTTTTTGTTTGCACTCTTGCGCCAATTCCAGTATAATCTCCTGTATTGTTAATTCTTGCAGCCTCTACATCTTGTTCGTTTAAAAAGGCTGTATAAGGATCAAGGTCTGTTAAGCATGTTTTTAATGGCAGTATCCATCAAATCACCAGGATTTGTTTCATCAACATAATTCATATTTAGCTCTTTAAACAGCGTTGTGAAGATTTCTAATTGTTTTGCTATTTCAAAAAAATCACTTTTAAAGGCTGTTCCCGAAATAAATATGGTCAAAGCCAAAATTGGGAATATAATTCTCTTTTTTATTAATTTTTTCATCGAATATTATTTATCTATTCTGAAAGACGACTTATAAATTTAGTCAACAACAACTTTATTTTATTGTTAAGAGACTTATAGTCAGGCAAATCCTTACCAATATATAAAATCATAAACGCATAACCCTCTACATTGTTATCTATTAACAAAGATTTATTATATCTGTAAGCCTCTCTAATAAGTCTTTTAATTCTATTTCTGTTTACAGCTTTTTTAAAATTCTTTTTACTTACTGAAACCCCACATTTATTGTTCGTATTAACCGAGATATAGATCAGCTTAAAAGGAAATAAAGTAATTGCGCTTCCTTCAACAAATAATTTTTCAATTAGTTTTTTACCTTTTAAGTTTTTCTTTTTTTGGATATGACAATTTCATTGTTAACAAGAATACAAAAATAACAGTTAAATAGAACTATTTGAGTGAAAAAAGTTGAGTGACAATAATCATATTTTGTAAATTTATATTTCAGTTAATTTAACAGATTGTATCAAAACTTATTTCTTGCATTTATGGGAATTTTAAAAGTTACCAAACTCAGCAACGCGGAAGAGAGGGCAAGTTATATGCATCAACTTCTCAAGGACATTAAGGCCTTAGAGCTTATGATTGAGGAGGGACTAATAGAGAAATCACCTGTAAGAATAGGAGCAGAACAGGAGTTTTGTCTAGTTGATAATCAATTTATGCCCAATGGGATTTCGTTGGAGGTATTAAAGGAGCTCAATGATGATCATTTTACCACCGAAATTGGAAATTATAATTTAGAGATAAACTTAGATCCTGTAGAGTTAAAAGATAATTGTTTTTCGGAATTGCATAACAATTTGAACACCCTTCTAAATAAAGCGAGAAAAGTAACTAAAACAAAAGACTCGAAAATTCTGTTAACAGGCATTCTACCCACACTCACTCTAGATCATATGTCCATAAGCAATATGACGCCTATCCAAAGATATTATGTTTTAAACGAAGCCCTGGTGGAATCAAGAAAACAGGAATTTGATATACATATAAAAGGGGTGGATGAGTTAAATTTTTTACATGATTCAGTAATGCTCGAAGGTTGTAATACAAGTTTTCAAATGCATTTACAGATAGACCCCGATGATTTTATAGATAAGTATAACTGGGCCCAGGCCATTTCCGGACCTGTTTTAGCAGCTTGTACAAACTCACCTTTGCTTTTTGGAAAGGAACTATGGAGCGAAACAAGAATCTCATTATTTACTCAAAGCGTAGATACTCGGGCGAATTCTTTTTTGTTAAATGAAAAACAATCTAGAGTCAGTTTTGGAAGCAAATGGGAGGAAGGTTCGATTTCCAATATTTTTAAAAAAAATGTCTCCAGATTCAGGAGTTTAGTTACTTCAGAATATATTAAGGATAGTGTTGAAATGCTTGAAAATGGAGAAATTCCAAAATTATTGGCTTTAAACTTACATAATGGAACTGTTTATAGATGGAACAGAATTTGTTATGGCGTTGGCGGCGGAAAACCTCACTTAAGAATAGAAAACCGATACATTCCTTCCGGACCATCAGTTGTTGATGAAATTGCGAATTTGGTGTTTTGGGTAGGTATTATGGTTGGACAATCCGAAAAATATAAAGAGATTCATAAAATGATGGACTTTAGAGACGCTAAATCCAATTTCTTTAATGCTGCCAGGTACGGCATGACGACCCAGTTTTACTGGGATGGCGAACTTATTTCAAGCCATAAGTTAATTTTTGAAGAATTATTACCAATGGCATTTAAGGGCCTCCTGGATTACGGAGTATTAGAAAAGGATGCCCAGTATTATTTAGGTATAATAGAAAATCGGATTAAATCTAACAATGGATCGCAATGGATGATTAAAAGTTACAGGAATTTACTGAAAAACAAACAAACCTTTTGAAGCTGTACAAATATTAACTTCTAGCATCCATAAAAAACAGACTCAAGACCTTCCAGTTTCCAAATGGAAAACCACAGATCAGAACGCACAAGTTTTAAAGGAAGATCAAAAAACAGTTCGCCATAAAATGAGCATGGATACCTTTACTGTAGATGTTAAAGACAGCCTGGAGCTGGTTTTAAACATCATGCAATGGAGAAATATTCATCATGTTCCGGTAATTAATAAAAGCAAAAAGCTAATAGGCATTCTTACCTGGAGAGATATTAAAGGCTTTTTAGACGACAAGGAAATGATTACCACTTCTGTAAAAAGTATTATGATAAAAGATGTTATTACAATTTCTCAAGATAAAAGTTTGTCTGAAGCAAAGGAAATGATGAAAAGACACCGCATAAATGGAATTCCTGTTGTAAAAAAAGGTAAGTTAATTGGAATAATTACTTCAAATGATATCTAGTAATATGACACGAGTTCATAGTAAGGCTTTAGAAAAACCAACCACTGTAAGCAGGATTATTAATAAAATTGAAGGAAAGCGCAAAGGCATCACAATCGTTATATTTGCTGGAATTCACGGAAACGAAAATTCAGGAATTTTTGCAATACAAGAAGTTTTTAAAAGAATTATAAAGTTACAATTAAACGGAACTGTTTATGGTGTTTCCGGAAATTTAAAAGCTCTAGAATTAAACAGACGTTTTATTGATGAAGATTTAAATAGAATATGGACTTTTGAAAACCTTGAGAGCTTAATAAGAAAAAAAGAACTCAATACTGAACAAAAGGAACAATCGGAACTTTTCGATTTATTGAACGAAATAATATCATTAAATCCCGGACCATTCTATTTCATTGATCTGCATACAACTTCAAGTAAAACAGAACCATTTATAACTATAAATGATGCCTTAATAAACAGGCGATTTTCTAAATTATTTCCGGTTCCAATTGTGTTGGGAATAGAGGAGTACTTGAATGGGCCACTTTTAACATACATCAATCAGCTTGGCTATGTCTCTTTGGGTTTTGAATCTGGACAGCACGACGAATTAATCTCAATTAAGAATCACGTATCGTTTCTTTATTTGTTATTGGTTTATACAAGAATTCTTAAAGAAGAAGATATTTCAGATTTTAAAGATCACTACGATTCATTAAAAAAAGCTTCGAAGAACAATTCAGATATTTTTGAAGTCATCCATTTGCATAAGATCAAAGAGAATGACATTTTTAAAATGAAAAACGGGTTTAAAAGTTTTGAGCCGGTTGAAAAAGGAACTTTTTTAGCCACTAGCAATGGTAAGCCAATAAACTCTGAAAAAAAAGGTATATTATTTATGCCACTATACCAAGACATAGGAGACGATGGATTTTTTATTATCAGAAGAGTAAAAGCATTTTTTCTGAGGCTTTCAGCAATTTTAAGAAAAATGAAAGTAGATAATATACTTGTTCTTTTACCAGGGATACATTGGGAAAACAAAAGAAAGCATGTATTATATGTTGACTTGAGAATTGCGAGATTCTTTGCTAAGCAATTCTTTCATTTACTAGGCTATAGAAGTAAACAAATGGACCAAACGCACTTAAAACTATACAACAGGGCAAGAAACGCTAAAACAGATATGTACGAGAAAGAATCCTGGTTTAATTCGCCATATTAATTTTTTAAGCAAACCCTAATCTTACTAGTTTAATACGTGTTGTTCTGTCTGTCTATATCGGCCATTAATCCTTTAGGGTCGATCGTTACAGATAAAATTTTAGATTTGGGCTTATTTATATTAAACGCATAAGTCGGAAATGCCCAAGCCCAGTCTTTAAGTAATGTCCTTTTCTCTTCTTCTGGCTTTTCACCGCGCATCATTTGTAATGGAATATAAAACAGTTCTTTTGTTCCATCCGTATATTCAATTTCTATATCTATTGGCATTGGCATTAATCCAATTCGTTCTAACTCTATTGTGGTTAAACCATTTTCGCCATTAATTTTTTTGATCCCATAGTCAATAATATTGGTTGTCTGGGTCCAATCTGTTAAATACCAATCCAATTCTAAACCAGACACCTTTTCTGCGGAACGAATTATATCAATAGGCCGAGGATGCTTAAAAGCAAAATCGCTATAGTATTTTTTTATGGTCAGCTTAAAGTTTTCTTTACCTATTATATAGCCAAGCTGGGATAGGAATATATATCCCTTATAATAAGCAGAAGTGCTGGATGAACGGAGATATTTGAATCTATCAGCATGAGTGGTTTGAGGCTGCTCATATCCAGAGATTGCATAATAATTGTAAATGTTATAGACTAAATTTGTTCTTTCTTTAAAATTAGACCCCATTAATGCGCTTTCAGCTAATTCACCAAAGTATTCCGTAAAACCCTCATCCATCCAGGCATGTTTCAGCTCATTAGTAGCTAATAAAAATTGAAACCAGGAATGAGCCATTTCGTGGGAGGTTACACCTATTAACCCTTTAAGAGTGCCTTCTCCTAAAATAAGAGTGCACATTCCATATTCCATTCCTCCATCACCACCTTGAATAATAGAATATTGTTTATATGGATATCTACCAATGTTTTCGCTAAAAAACTGCATTAACTGAACTGCCTTTGGTTGCAAATTTTTCCAATTCTCCTTCTTTTCAGTACTCAAGGAATTTTTATATAAGAAATGTAACATAGGTCCTTCAGGAACCTGGACCTTATCGTGTATATAATCTGGGTCGGCAGCCCATGTAAAATCATGAACATTTGGTGCTTTGAAATGCCAAGTATGTTTATCCCCTTTAATTGGACTTAATTCACCAGTTTCATATCCATGTCCAATGTCATTAGGATTTTGTAAATATCCTGTACCTCCAAGGACATAATTTTTATCAATAGATAATTTTAACATCGAAATCACCCCAGACACCATGAAACTCTCTGCCTATATAAGGGTCTGCATGCCAACCTTCAAAATCATATTCGGCCAATTTAGGATACCATTGAGCCATAGACAAAGCAACGCCTTCCCGATTGTTTCTACCTGATCGTCTGATTTGTATAGGTACTTGAGCATCAAAGACCATTTCGAAAGTTCCTTGCCCACCGGGAAGAATAGCGTTTTCCAAATCAACTTCAAGAATGGTTCCTACGGTTTCATACTTTAAATTTTCCCCGTTTTGTTTTAAGGAGTTTACTTTAATATAACCTACTTCATCTGGTTTAAGCTTGCTAATCCGATCACTCACTCTTTGGTCTGAATCAGGCACTGTTGATGATCTAATATCCATTTCGCTTCCAGGCTGAAATGCATTAAAATACAAATGGTAATAAACCCTATTTAAGGTATCTGGTGAATTATTTGTGTAAACTAAAGTTTGCTTTCCTTTATAACTATATGATTTCACATCAACATCAATTTCCATTTTGTAATCTACATGTTGCTGCCAGTAATATGGATCAGACGTTTGTTGATTTCTTGAAACAGATTGTTCCGTAGATTTACATGAAACCAGAACAATTGAGAAAATATAAACGAATAAACAACTCTTTTTCATAGGTTATTTGTAATTAAACCTCACCAATAATTTATTAGTTTTGGTGAGGTTTAAATATGAATTTTCTTATTATAATCTGGAAGCCATAACCAGCGCGTTATATGCATTGGCTATTTTTCCTGTTTTGCAGATTTCCGCAAAAGAACGAACATCTTCTGTTTTTCCCGCTACAACAACTTTTGCTTTAATAGGCAGTCCTGAATCCAAAATAACTTGTTTTACTTGGGCTGCGGAAAGTTTTGGAAAGTAAGATCGAATCAAAGCTGCGATTCCCGCAACTGCTGGAGCCGCCATAGATGTACCGTCATATGCTTTATATTTATTTTCAGGCACTGTTGAATATATTGCTGAACCAGGAGCGAATACATCCACATTCTTTTTTCCATAATTAGAGAAACTGGCAACCATTTCACTACCATATTTTGGAGATAAAGCACCTACTCTAATATACGTGTTCGAAACTTCCTCACCCCCATCATTATCATCTGGAAAATTATAGTTTGCATCAACATCTTTACCGTCATTGCCGGCAGCATGTACAAAAACCACATCATTTGTTCCTGCATAAGCTATCGCATCTCTAACCCAATCACTTTTTGGCGAATAGCTTTTACCAAAACTACCGTTAATTACTTTTGCTCCATTATCTACAGCATAACGAATTGCTAAAGCTATATCTTTATCGTATTCATCACCATTTGGAATAGCTCTTATACTCATAATTTTTACATTGTTTGCAACTCCTTTTACACCTTTTCCGTTGTTACGTTCTGCTGCAATAATTCCAGCCACGTGCGTACCATGGCTCTCACTCTTTTTAACAGGAAGTATATTGCTATTACCATACCCGACATCATTTAGATCTTCTTTATTATCTCCAGTTTTATTGGCTTTAAAATTCTTATTTAGATGAATATTTAATCGGTCATTAAATTCTTCTAATCCTTCATTAATTTCTTCTAATTCTTTGTTTATTACTTTTTTGGCAGCAGCGGGAGATTCCAAGCCTAAGCTATAAACATATTTCATAAATTCTATAGATTGAAGAAGTGATTGTTGCTCAGTTTTTATTGCATTAACATCTTGTGCCGTATAATCTTTTCTACCTAAATGTTTAGTAATAGCCTCATCAGCAAAAGCTATTTGTTTAAGAAATTGTTCATTATTTGTTTTGTAATCGTTATATCGATTAGTCAGCTGGCTATATTTGTTGTATTCTTCTATATATTCTTGTTGAGCCCTTGCATAATCAGGATGATTTGCACCTCCATTGACAAGAATTCGGGTTAACTCCATTTGCTCACCATATGCGTCTCCAAGAAAATTCCACCCATGAATGTCATCAACATAGCCATTTTTGTCATCATCTTTATTATTTCCGGGAATTTCTTTAGTATTGGTCCATATAACACCGTCCAAATCTTCATGTTCTATGTCGATTCCTGAATCAATCACCGCAACTATAACAGATTTTCCTTTCTTACCAGCTAAGATTTCTGAATATGCCCTATCCACACTCATACCTGGAATGGTATCTTTAACAAGGTCTAAATGACCCCAGATTTTTTTCTCTTGTTCTGTTAATTCTCTTTCTTTTAATGGCGTTGTGTCTATATTTTCGATTGGGGTGCTTATTATTGGGGCACTTCCGCAATTAGTTAATAGCACAGCTATAAATGCTGATAACAACAACGGTTTAAATAATCTCATTGTTAATAGTTTTAGTTAAAAATTTCTTTTGTTCTATATATGTCTTTTAATCGTACTCCTTTTTCAGTATGTTGAACAGTAATTATTTCGTTGTGCGCGTCGTGCTCAAGAAATAAATAATAATTTTTGTCCGCGGCTTGGTTTAAGAAAATCTCTTTTTCGTCCAATGTCAATAATGGCCTGGTATCATAACCCATAACAAAAGGAAGTGGAATATGGCCTGCAGTTGGAAGTAAATCTGCCATAAACGCTATCGTTTTTTCTTTATAATGAATTAATGGAATCATCTGTTTGTCAGTATGTCCATCTGCAAAAAAGATATCAAAACCTAGTTCTGAATTCATAATCAAATTCCCTGATGGAATTGATGTAAAATTTAGTCTACCAGACTCCTCCATTGGCAAAATGTTTTCTTTTAAGAACGATGCTTTTTCTCTTTTATTGGGCTCTGTGGCCCATTTCCAATGATCTTCATTAGTCCAAAAAACGGCATTTTTAAAAGCAGGCTCTAATAGGGTTTTGTCATTGTTCCATTGTATACTGCCTCCACAATGATCAAAATGAAGGTGTGTCATGAATACATCTGTGATATCATCTCGATGAAACCCATATTGATTTAAAGATTTGTCAATGGAATCACCTCCCCAAAGATGATAGTATCCAAAGAATTTATCACTTTGTTTATTTCCCATCCCTGTATCGATCAGAATTAAACGGTCTCCATCTTCAATCAATAAACAACGAGAAGCAATATCTATCATGTTGTTGCTGTCTGCTTGGTTCGTTTTGCTCCAAAGTTTCTTGGGAACAACTCCAAACATAGCACCACCATCTAACTTAAAGTTACCGGCATTTATAGGGAACAAATTCATAGTTGCGCAAAGTAATAAAACAATGGCATAATCTCCAATAACTTAAGAAATAATTAAGAGTCAGGTGTTTAATTAAAAAAGTCTATTTTTAAGATTAATTATTTTGAATGAAAAAACTAGAACGCAGCCTTTCTTTAGCCACGGTAATTGCCATTAGCATTGGCGGCATGTTAGGCAGCGGGATATTTGTTCTGCCTGGAATTGCTGCTGCAAAAACAGGATCTTCAGTTTGGTTAGCATATTTGCTAGCTGCAGTATGCATACTACCAGCAGCCCTATCAAAATCTGAGTTGGCAACTGCAATGCCATCATCTGGAGGTACATATGTATATATAGAACGCGCCTTTGGCCCTTTATTTGGTACTATTTCAGGCATTGGGCTTTGGTTGTCCTTATTACTTAAAAGCTCCTTTGCTCTTGTTGGCTTTGGGGCATACTTATCTGTTTTGGTAAATGTAGATACAGGTTTTACTAAATATATTGCGCTTATCTTTTTAACAATAATTCTTTTTCTGAATATTTTAGGAGTTAAAAAGGTAGGTAAAGTGCAACTTTCTATTGTAAGCATAAGTGTAATCAGTTTAGCTTTAATTCTAGTTTTTGGAATCCCAAAAGTTAACCCTCAGTTACTGGACCCTTTTCTAACTAATGGAAGTTTTGGTTTAGTTAGCACCATAGCCTTTGTTTATATCTCATATGCAGGTGTAACAAAAGTTGCAGCTATAGCGGGTGAAATAAAGAATCCTAGTAGAAACCTCCCTTTAGCAATGCTACTGTCGTTAGCAATAATTACTTCAATCTATGTGTTTGTTGCTTTTGTGCTGGTTGGAAATATTCCCTTGGACTCCCTTAAAACTGACATAAAACCTATTTACACCGTTGCTACATTGCTTGGAGGAAAATATATTGGTTATATAGCGGCATTTATTGGTGTAATTACTCTCATTTCTATGGCTAATTCGGGCGTTCTTGCAGCTTCAAGATTTCCCTTTGCTATGGCAATAGATAAATTGTTACCAGAATTTATGAGCAAGATTCATTCAAAATACTTAACCCCTGTTGTAACAATAATTATGACTTGCGTAGTTATGGCTCTGGTTATTTTATTCTTAGATGTAGTAAAAATAGCTAAACTTGCCAGCGCCTTTAAAGTAATGATGTTTATTTTGGTAAATATGTCTGTTATTATTTTGAGAGAGACTTCTGCACAATGGTATAAACCGAAATATAGATCCCCTTTGTACCCTTTTATCCAGATTTTTGGAATAATAAGCGGAATAATCCTTCTTATATTCTTGGGCTTTATGCCGTTAATAGCAATTTTAGCCATATCAGCTCTAGGGTTGATAATTTATTTTAAATATGGGAAGAATGCCACAAGAACAGGAGTGTTAAGAAGATATGGACACAGACCAGCACTTTATTTGTTTTATAACAGAAAAAACAGAAAAAGAAAGGTAAAAAACTACAATATTACTATAGGCCGGATAGAAAATTTAAATTCAGAATTGATATCAGACGCAGGCGTAATTGTGCCTTTATTGGGTAATGAAAACTCACCGGAAGCAATTGTGGAAATTGCGTCTGCAATAAACAAAAAGAAAAAGATTCAAGTTGTAAATATTACTGAAGTTCCTAATCAAACTTTCTTAGATGTTTTTACCGAAGAAAATCCTAAAATAGAATCTTTAGAAAGGAGAATGACAAGGCTAGCAAATTATAAAGAGATTAAATTGGACTTTGAAGCCGCCGTAACTCATGAAGTGCCTGATACAATCTATGAATTGAGTAACCAAACAAACTGTGATTGGCTTGTTATGGGCTGGAACGGAAGAGCTCATAGAGGCATATTGGTTAGAAACCCAATTGGTTGGCTGGTAACCAATATAAACTCTGATTTTGCTTTATTTAAAGACAATGGAGTTAGATATATAGGGAAAGTCCTTTTAGCTCTAAGGCCGGGGAGAAAGGACAAAAACTTTGTAGCAGTAGCGGACAGAATTTGTCAATTCTACAAGGCCTCTTTAACTTTATTACAGGTGGTTCCAGAAGAGACTTCTGATGCCGATGTAGAGGATATGAAAACAAAGGCTTTTTATATTTTAAGGAATACAGTTTCTGAAAATGAAGTCATTATTCAAAAAAGTAAAAATTCTGTTGAGGCCATATCAATAGCTTCAGCGAGTTACGATCTTCTTATTCTTGGAACACCGGAAAAAGATAACTGGAAAAGTGTTCTTTTAGGATTTGGCAAAGGGAAAGATAAATTTACGGAACAATCCGCCTGTTCTGTTTTAAGGCTAACAATGAAAGACTAAATATTGTTTCTTTAGCCACAATTAATATTAATTAGTATTTTAACACGAAAATTTAGCCAATGTTAGAATTAGCCGGAATCATTATTTTAGGTATTTTAGCCCAATGGGTTGCTTGGAAATTTAAAATTCCAGCCATTTTACCTTTAATACTTATAGGGCTTTTAGTTGGGCCCATAGCTGCAGAATTCCTATCAGAGGATGGAACTAAATGGATCGAACCCGTCTGGAATGGAGAGAAAGGTTTATTCCCCGGTGACGGACTTTATTATTTTGTTTCTTTAGCCATTAGTATCATTCTTTTTGAGGGAGGATTAACTCTTAAACGTAATGAGATCAAAACTGTTGGGCCTGTTATCACAAAACTTATAACCCTTGGCGCAGCTATCACTTTTTTTGGTGCAGGAATAGTTGCTCACTATGTTTTTAATTTAAGCTGGGAGCTATCCTTCTTATTCTCAAGTTTAATTATTGTTACAGGACCAACCGTAATAACACCTATTTTAAGGAACATACCACTAAAAAAAGACGTATCTGCAGTTTTAAAATGGGAGGGAATTCTTATTGATCCAATTGGTGCATTAGTAGCCGTTTTAGTTTTTGAATTTATTAGCGTCGGAGGAGGAGGAGGATTTACAAAAACAGCTTTAATTGAATTTGGTAAGATTTTATTGTTCGGTACAACATTTGGATTCACATTTGCACACGCCTTAGCTTTTGCCATAAACAAAAATCTAATTCCGCATTATTTGCTAAATGTAGTCTCACTTTCTACGGTGTTACTTGTTTATGTTGAATCGGATATTTTTGCACATGAATCTGGACTTCTGGCAGTTGTTGTAATGGGAATGGTTCTCGGTAACAATAAGCTGGAAAACATTAAAGAGTTACTTTACTTTAAGGAATCCCTAAGTGTTTTACTTATTTCGATTCTTTTTATTCTATTAGCCGCAAATATAAACATAGAAGATATGTTGCTTCTATATAATTGGAAAACAGCAATATTATTCTCTATGATAGTTTTTATTATTAGACCATTAGCTGTATTTCTCAGCACCACAGGATCTAATTTAAAGACCAATGAAAAGATCTTTGTTAGTTGGGTAGGACCCAGAGGGATCGTTGCCGCGGGTATCGCATCTCTATTTGGAAGTAAGTTGATTAAATCGGGAGTAGAAGGAGCTGAGTACATTACACCGTTGGTTTTTATGGTTGTTTTAGGAACAGTTTTGCTAAACGCCACGACAGCCAGAATGTTTGCTAAAGTTGTAGGCGTCTTTTTAACAAAGAGTGAAGGTATATTAATAATCGGGGCTGGAAAACTTTCTGTTTTAATAGCGAGCTATTTAAAAAAGAATAACAGACATGTAGTTCTTGTAGATTCAAATGCTGACAATGTAAATAATGCAAAAGAGATGGGAATTGAAGCCATTAAAGAAGATATTTTTGCTGAAGACCTAACAGATAATATTGAGCTTAATGATGTAGGTTATTTGCTGTCATTAACAGGAAATTCAAATATAAATAAGTTTGCTATCAACAAATTTAAGGATCAGTTTGGAGAAAACGGAAGTTTTAGATTAATCACAGCAGACGAGATGAATGACCCTGAAAATAACCCAAAAGAAGGTTTATTTTCTCATACAGATGACTTTGTAAAACTAACAGAGGTTGCAAGAAAATATCCAAGGATACACGAAACTGAAATAGACTCTAAAGCACATTATGAATCTTTGATAGAAATAACCAGGAACAATGAAGACATTGTTCCTTTGTTTGTTAAACTTAAAACAGGATTTTTAGATATAGTACCCGCATCCAATAAGGATTTAATATTAGATGATGAATCCAAACTAGTTTATCTTGGAAAAAAAATGGACACTTAATTAATGCACATCATAAGTTTCGCCTGAGTAAAACAGGTCATCAGTTTTTGAAAAATCAGATCTTGATTTAACCTCTTCTGTTAATGTGTCTTCACGCTCTTCTAAAGTCACATCTTGATACATTCTTATGATTCCTGTAACCATAGGATATTCGAGTCTAACTAACATTTGATGTAATGTTGGGTCTTTCTCCTTTGCGTCATGAACTAAAATATCTTCTTGGGTAATTCCGTTTTCACCAATAGTGGCAACTTCTAATTTTAAACCGTTTAGCACTAATCCTTTGTTCTTTTCTTTGCCAAAAATCATTGGTTTCCCATGCTCAACATGAAGTTGTTTGTCTTCCCTGACAGCTTTATCCGTATATTGAGTAAAGCAACCATCGTTAAAAATAACACAATTTTGAAGCACTTCTATCAAAGATGTTCCTTTAAATTTTTCAGCTTCAATAAACAATTCTGTCATTTCTTTTGGTGTGTTTCCTCCAATTCTCGCAAAGAAACGAGCTTGAGCGCCTATTGCCAATTCTCCCGGCAAAAAAGGAGGTTGAGTATTACCATAAGGCGACGATTTTGTTTTTTGACCAACTAAAGATGTTGGAGAAAACTGTCCTTTGGTTAAACCATAAATTTCATTATTAAAAAGAATGATATTTAAGTCTAAATTTCTACGTAATACATGAATAAAATGATTACCTCCAATCGCCATTGCGTCTCCATCACCGGTAATAACCCAAACACTTAAATCAGGATTAGCCAATTTTACACCCGAAGCAATTGCCGGAGCTCTACCATGAATTCCATGCATACCATAAGTATCCATATAATATGGAAAACGTGAAGAACATCCAATTCCTGAAATAAAGACCACATCTTCTTTTTTTACACCCATTTCTGGAAGCGCCTTTTGCATGGAACGTAAAATAACATAATCGTCACAACCTGGACACCATCTTACTTCCTGATCACTCGCAAAATCTTTAAACGTATATTTTTTAACAGCTGTTTCCATAATTATTTTACTAATTGTTTAAATTTTTCAATTAATTCAGTATTTCCAAACGGCAATCCTTGTACCTTATTAAATTGCAAGAAATCAAATCCATTGAAATTTATTTTTAAAACTTTAGCAAACTGACCATTGTTTAATTCACAAACCACAATTTTTTTGAATTTTTTAAAACCTTTTCTGTGTTTTTTGGCAATGGATTTATATAATTAAAATGCGCAAAACCTATATTTGTTACACCTTCTTCATTTAATTGTTTTACAGCTGAATGTAATGAACCGTAAGTTCCTCCCCAACCAACAACCAATAAATCACCTTCATCTGCAAACTCTGTTTTTATTTCCGGAATATAATTTTGAACACGTTTTATTTTTTCAGCTCTAATTTTTGTCATATACTCATGATTTTCAGGAACATAGGATACGTCTCCAGTAACCTTATCTTTTTCTAAACCACCAATTCTATGTTCTAATCCAGGAGTTCCAGGAATTGCCCAATTTCGTGCTAATGTGTCTTCATTTCTGTCATAAGGATGCCAATTGTCGTGATATTTAGAAACAATATTATTTTTAATTTCCGGCATGTCTTTTACAGACTGAATTTTCCAAGGAGCAGAACCATTCGCAATATAACCATCTGTTAATAAAACAACAGGAGTCATATGCTCTAAAGCTAGTTTTGACGCTTCGTATGCAAATTAAAACAGTTTGCAGGTGTACTAGCCGCAACTACTATTACCGGACTTTCACCATTTCTTCCATACATAGCTTGTAGTAAATCTGATTGTTCTGTTTTGGTTGGCAATCCAGTAGATGGTCCACCACGCTGAACATTAACAACAACTATTGGTAATTCAACCATCATCGCTAAGCCTAATGCTTCACCTTTTAAAGCTAATCCAGGTCCCGATGTAGTTGTAATCGCTAAATCTCCCGCAAAGGAAGCCCCAATAGTTGAAGAAATACCAGCAATTTCATCTTCTGCTTGAAATGCTTTTACACCAAAATGCTTATGTTTAACCAATTCATGTAATATATCAGTAGCTGGAGTAATAGGATAAGAGCCTAAAAATAATTCCAATCCAGATTTTTCTGCAGCAGCTAAAAACCCCCAAGCTGTTGCAGTATTACCCATTATAATTCTATAAGTACCAGGCACCATTTTTGCCGGAGCAATTGTATATGCATTTGGTATTAACTCTAAAGTATCAGCATAATTATATCCAGCTTTTAAAACCTTTGTATTAGCTTCAATTACATGAGGTTTAGATTTAAATTTTTTATTAAAAAAATCGATCGTATAATCTGTAGAGCGATCATACATCCAATAAACCATACCTAAAGCAAACATATTCTTGCTTCTTGTAATACTTTTATTATCTAATCCTTCAACATTCTTTAAAGCTTCTTTAGTTAATGAAGTCATTGCTACTTCAATTACTCGGTAATTATCTAGACTATCATCCTCTAAAGGATTAGTTTCATATTGAGCTTTTTCTAAATTTTTCTTTGTAAAAGCATCTGTATCTACAATAATAGTATGTCCTGGTTTTACTGAATGCAAATTGGTTTTTAACCCTGCAGGATTCATTGCAACCAATAAATCTACATTATCACCTGGAGTGCTTATTTCCACACTTCCAATATGAACCTGAAACCCTGAAACCCCATAAAGACTTCCCTGAGGCGCTCTTATTTCTGAAGGGTAATTAGGAAAAGTAGCTATATCATTTCCAAACATTGCAGAAGTATCAGAGAACTGAGTTCCTGTAAGCTGCATACCATCTCCCGAATCACCAACAAACCGTATTATTACAGCCTCCAGAACTTCTTGTTTAGGATTTGCTTTTGTTGAAATCATAACATTGAATGTATTAATGAGAATTACAAAATTATCGAAAGTAAATGTAAATGGTCAAAATTACTTTCACTTTTTAAATGTAAATATGATTTTTATCATTTATGCGCAGTAAAAAGAATGATAATTTTACACCAATATTAATAAAAACAGAAAACAATGGCTATTATTATAACAGATGAATGTATTAATTGCGACGCATGCATTTCCGAATGTCCTAACAATGCAATATACGAACCAGATCAGGAATGGACCTATTCCGACGAAACAGCATTAAGTGGAACCGTATCAACTCCAGATGGAAGAGAAGTAGATGCAGACGCTTCTAACGATCCAGTTTCAGACGAGTTTTATTATATAGTTCCAGACAAATGTACAGAATGCAAAGGCTTCCATGATGAACCACAATGTGCATCTGTTTGTCCGGTAGATTGCTGTGTTCCAGATGAAGATCATGTTGAATCAGAAGAAACACTCTTAGCTAAGAAAGCTTGGTTACATGCCGAGTAATTTAAAAAAATGTGATTAAGATTTTTTAGTAACTATTTTGCTTAAAAGCACTTATAATTGACAAATTGTAAGTGCTTTTATAGTTTTAAGTATCACATATTTATCATCACTTTTAAACAGACAAATATAAATCTCATTTTATGGTAACCGAAGTTGCTTTTTCTCATCTAATGTCTCATTTTAACTGACATATATCATAGTCTACAAGCGACTTTAACTCTAATTTTACATCAAAATTTAAAATCTTTAAAAGCATTGGAAATTGACGACAAAGCTAAATAAGTTAAGCTACAGTTTCCAGTGTCGTAATCTTAAATATCAATTATGAAAAAAGAGTTTCCAAAACTAATTTGTGATGCCAATGAGGCGGTTGCAAGGGTTGCACATAAAACTAATGAGGTTTGTGCGATCTACCCAATTACCCCAGCATCACCAATGGGCGAACACGTAGACGTTTACAGCTCGAAAGGACAAAAGAACATTTGGGACAATGTTCCAAGAATAGTAGAAATGCAGAGTGAAGGAGGTGCCTCTGGAGCAGTTCACGGCTCGTTACAAGCAGGTGCATTAACTACAACATTTACAGCATCTCAAGGATTGTTGTTAATGATCCCTAATATGTATAAAATTGCTGGTGAGTTGTTACCATCTGTTATTCATGTTGCAGCACGAACAGTTGCTACCCATGCATTATCTATTTTTGGTGATCATTCCGATGTCATGGCAACAAGACAAACTGGATTTTCAATGTTGTTTGGAGGGTCAGTGCAGGAAGCACATGACTTTGCATTAATTTCTCAAGTAGCAACTTTAAAATCAAGAATACCATTTTTAAATATTTTTGATGGGTTTAGAACTTCACATGAGATTTCTAAAATAGATGGTATCACTGATGATATTATTAAAGACATGATGCCGGAAGATGAAATAATGGCTCATAAAAAACACTCCTTAGATCCAGATAACCCTGTAATTAGAGGTACATCTCAAAACCCAGACGTATTCTTCCAGGCAAGAGAAGCTGCTAATCTTTATTATGATAAAGTTCCTGGAATAGTTGAAGACACCATGAAGGAGTTTTACAAACATACGGGTAGAAAATATAGTCTTTTTTATTATGTAGGACATCCTGAAGCCGAAAAAGTAGTTGTAATTATGGGTTCTGGCCAAGGCCCTGTAATGGAAGCTGTTGATACAATGGTTAATAATGGTGAAAAAGTAGGAGCGATTATAGTACGTTTATTCAGACCGTTCTCAATTAGTCATTTTGTTAATGCCCTACCAAAAACGGTTAAAAAAGTTGCTGTTTTAGACAGAACAAAAGAACCAGGTAGTGTTGGTGAACCATTATATCAAGACGTTGTAACCGCATTTATGGAAAGTGACAGAGCAATGCCAGAAATTATTGGTGGACGTTACGGATTGTCTTCTAAAGAATTTGATCCAGCAATGGTTAAGGCGGTTTACGATGAACTAGATAAGAAAAAACCACAAAACCACTTTACTATTGGTATTAATGATGATGTTTCATTTAGAAGTTTAGAAATAGGAAGCAGATTACACACTGTTAAAACAACATTTAATTGTATGTTCTACGGTTTAGGATCTGATGGTACAGTTGGTGCGAACAAAAATTCAATTAAAATTATTGGCGAAACGACTGACAACTATGTACAAGGGTATTTTGTGTATGACTCTAAAAAAGCAGGTGCACAAACTGTATCGCATTTACGTTTTGGACCTAAACCAATCTATTCAACATATTTAATTCATAAAGCAAACTTTATTGCATGTCATCAGTTCAATTTCATTGAAAAATATGACATCTTAAAAAGCATTAAAAAAGGTGGAACTTTCCTTTTGAACTCTCCATTTGATAAAGATCATATCTGGAATGTACTTCCTAAAAAAATGCAGGAAGAGATTGTGGAGAATGAAGTAGAATTTTATGTAATAGATGCAACTAAAGTTGCTCAGGAAGCCAATTTAGGTAAACGTACCAATACAGTTTTACAAACATGTTTCTTTGCTATTTCTGGTGTACTTCCAAAAGATGAAGCTATTAAGAAAATTAAAGATGCAATTGTAAAATCGTATTCTCATAAAGGAGAAGGTATTGTTCAAATGAACTTCAACGCAGTTGATAAATCATTAGAAAATCTTCAAAAAGTAGATTATCCTAAACAAATTACAAGTGATGCAGAATTGAAACCTATGATGACTGGTGATGCTGATCCATTTGTAAAAGAAGTTTTAGGAAAAATATTAGCGGGTAAAGGAGATGAACTTCCGGTAAGTGCTTTCCCAGTAGACGGTACATTCCCAACAGGAACTACTCAATTTGAAAAACGTGGTATTGCAGATAAGATTCCTGTTTGGGATGGTGAAGATATTTGTACACAATGTAATAAGTGTGTAGTTATTTGTCCTCATGCTGCGATTAGAGCAAAAGTTGTTTCTAACGAAGAATTATCCGGATCGCCTTCAACATTAAAATCGGTTCCAGCTAAAGGAAGACCATTTAATACAGAAGAAGAATCGTATGTATTACAAGTTTCTCCACAAGATTGTACAGGTTGTGATCTTTGTGTAGCTGTTTGTCCTGCCGTAAGTAAAGAAGATCCAGACTTTAAAGCGATCAATATGCATAGCAAACTTAAGGTTGAAGCAGCAGAAGATCCAAATTGGGATTACTTTATTAATTTACCGGATTACAACAGAACAGAATTACAGATAACCAATGTTAAAGGATCTCAATTCCTTGAACCATTATTTGAATTCTCAGGAGCTTGTTCTGGTTGTGGTGAAACACCTTATATTAAATTATTAACTCAATTGTATGGAGATAGTATTTTAATTGCGAACGCAACTGGTTGTTCATCTATATATGGAGGTAATTTACCAACAACACCTTATAAAACCAATAAATTTGGCAGAGGACCAGCTTGGGCAAATTCTTTATTTGAAGACAATGCTGAATTTGGATTAGGTATGAAATTAGCACTTACTAAAAAACAAGAAATAGCCGTAAACCTATTAAAAAAATTAGAAAAAGAAGTTGGAAGCGAATTAGTAGAGGCTATTTTAAATAATCCAGAAAAAACCGAAACAGAAAAAGCAGAAAACTTTGCTAATCTTGATAAACTTAAAGCTAAGTTAGCTAGTATAAATAATGCTGATGCTAAAAAACTATCTCAATTAACGGAATACTTACGTAAAAAATCTGTTTGGATACTTGGTGGAGACGGTTGGGCTTATGATATTGGTTTTGGTGGTGTTGATCACGTATTAGCATCTGGAGAAAACATCAATATTATGGTGTTAGATACAGAGGTTTATTCTAATACTGGTGGACAAACATCTAAAGCTACACCATTAGGCGCAAGTGCTAAATTCTCAGTTTCTGGTAAACGAACCAGTAAGAAAAGTTTAGCATTACAAGCAGTTTCTTATGAAAATGTTTATGTTGCTCAAGTAGCAATTGGAGCTAAAGATCTTCAAACGCTTAAAGCTATTGAAGAAGCAGAAGCTTATGATGGACCATCATTAATCATTGCATATTCACATTGTGGTGAACATGGTTACGATTTAAAAGATGGAGCAATTCATCAGGAAAAAGCTGTTGAAACAGGTTATTGGCCATTATTTAGATTCGACCCTTCTAAGCCAAAAGGCAAGAAGTTTAAGTTAGATTCTAAAGCACCAGCCGCACCTCTTGAAGAATTCATGTATATGGAAACTCGATTCTCAAGAGTTGTTAAGGATGATGCAGAATTAGGGGCTAAACTTCTTAAACAAGCTCAAGAAGAGGTAGATTCCAGATGGGAACGATTAGAAATCTACAAGGACATGTAGTACTAATCAGATATAAACGAAAAAGCCAGCTTTAATTAGCTGGCTTTTTAATTTATATTGTTTATTCTCCTACAATATGAAGATTAGTGAAATTCTTATCAATTCTCATAGAGCCATTACCATTAGTTTTAATTTCACTTAAAGCAATTGATTCATTGTCTAATTCAACCTCTTTAATTTTAAATGGTAACCCATGTATTTTTAATTCAAAAGTATTGTAATTTGTTATATAGGATCCTTCTTTATGTTGCTGAATATTCAACTCCTTTTCCTTCCCTGTTAGTTTAAAAGTTCTTAAACTGTAGCGACCTTTAGTATAATCATAGCCATCATGTGAGTCATCGAAGAACGTAGAAACTTCTTTACCATTCTTATAAAACACTTCAAGAACTACTTCTTCAATTTCCTTTTCGCCCACATACTGTTGTACAGGATATTTTGGTATGATCGCACCTTCTTTAATAAATATTGGCATACTATCAAGATCTGCATCAACCCACGTTTCTTTTCCTCCTTGTACAATTTCATTGTTCCAAAAGTTATACCACTTACCCATTGGGAAATACATTCGTCTTCCTTTTGAATTAGGCTTCGTTTATAGGGCATACCAATATTTTATCACCAAAAATAAACTCATCTGTTCTGTAATGTGTATGAACGTCATCTTGATCGAAAACAACTAAGGATTTAATTATGGGAGACCCATCTTTAAAATACTCCCAGAAGGCAGTATATAAATATGGCAATAGTTGATAGCGGATTTCAACAAATTTTCTCACAATATCAGTCACTTCATCATCAAAGGACCAAGGTTCCTGATCTCCATGATCACCAGATGAATGGACTCTGCAGAATGGATGAAATACACCTAACTGAATCCATCTGGCAAATAACTCTCCCTGTGGTTGTTCTGCAAAACCACCAATATCACTTCCAGCAAACGAATATCCGGACATTGCCATACTCTGCGCCTGTATATTAGCAATCGATAAGTGTTCCCAAGTTGCTACATTGTCTCCTGTCCAGGTAGATGTATAACGTTGAGTGCCTGAATATGCTGCTCTGGTTATAACAAATGGCCTTTTAGGATACGAGAATTTTTTTAAACCATGGTAGGTAGCTCTCGCCATTTGCATCCCATAGACATTGTGTGCTTTTCTATGGCTGCAAGGATTACCATCGTAATCATGTCTAACATCATTAGGGAATGTTTTGTTTGGCACCTCCATAACTGCAGGTTCATTCATATCATTCCAAACCCCTTTAATTCCAATATCTTCAATCAGTTCCTTAAATAAACCAGACCACCAATCTCTTACTTCAGGTTTTGTAAAATCCGGAAAATAACATTCTCCAGGCCATACTTTACCTTTCATATAAGGACCATCTGCACGTTTACAGAAATAATCCTTCTCAAGACCTTCTTTAAATACAGCATATTCATTATCTATTTTAATTCCTGGATCTATAATAGCGACCGTTTTAAAGCCATCATCTGCCAATTCCTTTACCATTCGTTTGGGATCTGGAAAATATTCTTTATTCCAAGTAAAACATCGGAAACCGTCCATATAATCTATGTCTAAATAGATAGCATCACATGGAATTTTTAGTTTTCGAAATTTAGAAGTAATCTCTTTAACCTTACTTTCAGGATAATAACTCCATTTACATTGATGGAATCCCAAGGTCCATAATGGTGGTAATTGATGAGGTTTTCCAGTTAAGTCCGTATAATTTGCCACAACATCATCCATTTTTGGACCATAAATGAAATAATAATTCATCTCACCACCTTGTGCCCAAAAACTGGTTACATTTCTTCGTTCATGAGCAAAATCAAAAAAAGATCGAAATGAATTATCAAAAAAGATACCGTATGATTTTTTGTGATGTAAAGCGGTATAAAATGGAATAGCTTTGTAAATTGGATCACGTATCTTTGCCATAAGCATAAGAGTCTGTTACCCAATTTTCGTATCGCTTTCCTTTTAAGTTTAAATTCTGAGGCTTATCACCAAGACCATAATAACTTTCACCATCATGAGAGATCTTGCTCATTTTTACAATGTTTCCACCATATTCATAGCTTTCTTCCCAATGAAAACCAACCTCGTCTTGACTTAATAAGAGTATTATCTTTGGCATCATAAAGCTACACACCTAAGCTTTCTTTGTAAACATGGCATATCAGTTTGCGAGTTGTAATAATAAATCGCTCCTTATCTTCTGTAATTTCTAATTTGTTATATCCCGTACTCGCATATTTAGTAATAGCATAGGAAAAATCCTTTTCAAAATTACCTGTAGTTGAATATCTAAATCTTAATACACTATCTCTAACAACTGTTAGTTGAAGGATGACGTCATTATCTGTTGAGAAATATAATGTGTCGACATCTTTTTTAAAACTTATAATTTTTGAAGGAAATAAATTTCCTTTGTATTCTAATTCTGTATTTATAATCATGCAATCTTCATTTTCCGAACGTAAAAAAAGGAATAAGTTTAGACATATAAAACATTAAGGGTAAAGATTTTAATTGTTTTATCAACTATAACGTTTTCGAGTCGCTATTTTATGAATTAAAAAATAAACAGGCTTAAAAAACAACTTATTTAGATTTTTTTTGATATTTAAATACAATCATTCCAAGTGGAGGAATTGTTATTTCCATTGAATTATCTCTATAATGACATTCTATTTTATCAGAGATCTTAATTTATTCTTGAATTTTCCTGAACCTCCATATTTTTTGAGATCACTATTAAACATTTCTTTTAATTTTCCTAGCCTTAGGCAATCCAATTCTATAATTTTCCCTTGGAATAGGTGTCATATTGCAAGCAACTACCAGATTGTCTTGTTCGTTTCTCTCCTTTTCTAATATAAGATCAAAACTGAATTTTCATGAATCATTATAATCAATCCATTCAAATCCTTCAGCGCTAAATTGTTTTTCATGTAAAGCAGGTTCCTTTTTATATAGTTTATTAAGATCTTTTATAGTTTCCTGAACGCCTTTATGAGGAATCATATTGTAAGTAAATGCCAATCTAAACTTTGTTGAAAATTCCATTCAGCACTTTGTCCAAATTCTGCTCCTTGAAACAATAATTTGGTTCCTGGATGTGTAAACATATAACTATAAAGTAATCTTAAGTTGGCAAATCGTTGCCATTCATCTCCTGGCATTCTACCTAAAATTGATTGTTTTCCATAAACCACTTCATCATGAGATAAAGGCAACATAAAATTTTCGGTAAAGGCATAAGCCATACTAAAAGTTATGTCATTTTGATGATGTTTTCTGTATATTGGTTCTTTTGCAAAATATTGTAAGGTATCATGCATCCAACCCATCATCCATTTCATTCCAAATCCTAAACCTCCTAAAAATGTTGGTTTTGACACCATTGGAAATGCAGTTGATTCTTCTGCTATAGTTTGTACATCTGGAAAGCTGCTGTAAACAGCTTCATTCATTTCTTTTAAAAATGCAATAGCTTCAAGATTTTCTCTTCCTCCATATATATTTGGTTCCCATTCACCATCTTCTCTTGAATAATCTAAAAATAACATAGATGCTACAGCATCCACACGTAAGCCATCTGCATGGTATTGGTCCATCCAAAATATGGCATTACTTATTAAGAAAAGATTTTACTTCATTTCGACCATAATTAAAAATTAAACTTTTCCAATCCTGATGATATCCTCTTTTTTTATCTGGATGTTCGTATAAATTAGATCCATCAAAAAAGCCTAATCCATGAGCATCTTCAGGAAAATGAGAAGGTACCCAATCTAAAATAATTCCAATATCATTTTGATGAAATTTGTCTACTAAAAATTTAAATTCTTCAGGATATCCAAATCGTGATGTAGGTGCAAAATAACCTGTTAACTGATAACCCCAAGATGGATCGTAAGGAAATTCCATTACTGGCATTAACTCTACATGTGTAAAATTCATTTCTTTAACATAAGTCACTAATTCGTCAGCCAATTCAACATAAGATAAAAATCGTCCTTCTTCCACATGTTTTTTCCATGATCCTAAATGAACTTCATAAACCGAAAAAGGCGCATTAAGAGCATTATGCTTTTTTCGTTTTTTGAGCCAGTTTTTATCTTTCCATTTATAGTCATCTTCCCAAACTATAGATGCTGTATTTGGCGGATGTTCACACCTCCTACCATATGGATCGGCCTTTTCTGTTTTTATATCGTTATTATGGCTTTGTATTTTGTATTTATAAGTACTTCCTTTTCCAACACCAGGAATAAATCCTTCCCAAATACCACTTTCATCCCAACGCACATTTAAGTTGATGCTCACCTTCTATCCAATAATTAAAATCTCCAATAACAGAAACATGTTTTGCACTTGGTGCCCAAACCGCAAAATAGGTTCCTTCTACACCATCAACAGTTGTAATATGAGAACCAAATTTTTCATATAATCTATAATGCTTTCCTGCTTTGAAAAGATCAATATCAAAGTCTGTAAATAGACTATAAGTTATTACTTCTGCCATAATTTAATTATTAATAATATTAGATATTCCTTTTAATGGAATAACTGCCCATCGTGGGCGAGAATTAAGTTCGTAACCCAATTCGTAAACTGCTTTTTCTAAAAGCGAATATTTTAAAAGAAATATTCGTTCTTGATGATAGCCTATATTAATATTAGCATCTTGTATTTCTTCTATATAAGTCCCTAAAAATACACCAATAAAATATTGATATAGAATTTCACCAGCTTCAAATAAATCTTCTTGAGAGTGCTTATAGTCCTTTATGTTATTGAATATCGTTGCATAAATTGCATAATGAAAAGATCTGAATAGTCCTGCTACATCCTTTAAAGGTGGCTGTTTTACTTTTCGGTCTCGAATGGTACTTTCTGGCTCTCCTTCAAAATCAAGAATATAAAAATCATCATCCTTTACCAAAACTTGACCTAAATGGTAATCGCCATGAACACGAAGGCGCTCTCCTTTTAATTTGGTCCAGTCAAAATTTACAAAACGTTTTCTTATTTTATTCTTTTTTTCTAAAAATTCATTTGCCAATTCTAAAGCTAAACCATCTAAGTTTGTGCATATTGTTTTCAACAGTATTCAGTCTATTTTGAAATTGATATAGCAATCTGTTCTTTAACCATACAGTATAGTCTCCATTAAATCGAGCAGGAGTAAAAGCCGTTTCTTCAAACTCTGAACCTAAAGCAATGTGCATTTCTGCAGTTCGTTTTGCCAATGTTTGAATCTTTGTAAAGATATTTAATCCAACCCAATCAATAATTTGAGGTGGGACATCTCTAATATCTAATCTCTGATACTCTTCGGTTTTTGGAAGCTGACCTATATTAATGTTTTTGTGCTCAAGATTTAAAAACACTTTATGTAATTCCTTTAAGCATATAATCCCATGCATCTCCTTCATTTTCACCATTTCCTGCATTAGAGCTATGGTAATATTGGTATTTTCCTGATCCTTAATCTGAATGCTACCCAAATAAGCAGGTGTATTTTTAAAGTCTTTTTTTTCTGATAAAAAACGACTCATTTCATAATCCGGATTTCTATCTGCATAAATACGTCTAAAAAACTTTAACACATATTTTTCATTATATACAATAGATGTGTTGCTTTGTTCCAAGCCCATGAATCTTGAAGATTCATAAGTGCAATTATTGAACAATAAGCTTTTATGATATTGAACACGTGTTCTATCGTTTGGAATGGCTGTTAGAATACGTTCGAATACCACTTTTCTGAAAGCTTCTAAGTTAATAGCATCAATGATGAACCCTTCCTGTCCTTTTATACTTATTGGTAATATTCTATCATCTTTAGCAAAACTTTCATCAGAAACAAAAGCAATTGGTAAAAAATAATGTTGATAAAATGCTTCTACAAAATTAACTTCTAGAATTAAACCATAATACACTTCTTCATGATGTTGGATTCTAAAATATTCTGCAAGTTCAATATATTTTAATTTGCTTGCTTTTCCTCCATACCATCTTTGTTTTATGATATAATCCTCTAAAACATCAGACAAAAAAATTTTTACAAACTCATTATTTTCCATGAGTTCTTCCCAACTTGTGTCAAAATTATAAGGAGGTTGTAAAGTAGTTGGTGAAGTAGCCTTTTTTGACATATTATTTATTTATCTTAAAGATATGAAATGGTAAGGTAGGATGCAACTCGATAAAATTCCACTCATTATACCAATTATAACTACTGCCAGTTACTAAATCTTGAACTTGAATTTGATGCCCTTGGTGTACGCCTAAATCATGCAAAGGTAACTGAACAGAGCCTTGTTGAGAATAATATGGATCTAAACTAATAATTATAAGAAGTTCATTGGTTTTATCTTCATTCCATTTGTAAAAAGCCAATAAATTATCATTTTCAATATGACAAAATTTAATATTGTTGGTTTGCTGTAAAGCCTTATTTTGATGTCTAATCGAATTGATTTTTGAAATAATTGAGGTAACCTTATTTTCCTTAGACCAATCATAATGAGCAAATCTGAAATTTTTCCGAATTTAAATATTCTTCTCTTCCAGGTAAGGCATCACTTATCATTTGTTCAAAAACAGGTCCATAAATACCAATACTGGAACTTAAAGTTGCTGCCAAAGCATAACGTTGAATAAATTTGGATTCATTTGCACCTTGCAAATGATACGGATTAATATCTGGAGTATTTGGCCAAAAATTCGGTTGCATATATTCCTTTAACTCTGATTGGGTTAACTCATTCATATACTCAATAAACTCATGTTTTGTGTTTCTCCAGGTAAAATAGGTATAGGATTGTGTGTAACCTTGTTTGGCTAATTGTGCCATTATTTTTGGTGTAGTAAAGGCTTCTGCTAAAAAAATAACATCAGGATGTTTTTGTTTTACTTCGGAAATAATCCAATTCCAGAAATAAAATGGTTTTGTGTGAGGATTATCGACTCTAAAAACATTTATACCACAATCAATCCAGTAGAGAAGAGTATCTAAACACTCATTCCATAGATTCTTATAGTCTTTACTTTCCCAATAAATTGGTAAAATATCCTGATATTTTTTAGGTGGATTCTCTGCATATTGAACAGTTCCATCTGGTCTCCATTTAAACCATTCGGGATGCTCTTTTACCCAAGGATGATCTGGAGCGGCTTGTAAAGCATAATCCATAGCAATTTCCAACCCTTGTTCTTTGGCTTTTTTAATTAATGATTTAAAATCCTTTAAAGATCCTAATTGAGGATGAATATCTTTATGTCCACCATGTTTAGAACCAATTCCCCAAGTTGAACCAACGTCTCCTTCAAATGCTTCAGTTGTATTATTCTTTCCTTTTCTATTTACTTCACCGATTGGATGGATAGGAGGGAGATAAACTATATCAAATCCCATTTTTGCTACTCTGGGCAATAATCGTTCACAATCTTTAAATGTACCATGAACACCTTCTGTTTCTGAAGCAGAACTTGGAAAGAATTCGTACCAAGTACTAAATCTGGCTTTTAACCTATCTACATAAACTTTATAGTCTTTAGAGGTATTAGCTAATATTTTGGCTGGATATTTTAAAAAGATATTATGAAGTTTTTTACTTACTTGCTTCTGTAATGGCTTCATTATAAGCATTTGTCTCAGCAAATATTTTAGCCAGATGATTCAAATATTCCTTTTCTGATTTATTAGCTTTTTTAGCAATATCTTTAAGAAAAGCTACACCTTCTAATAATTCTGAATTTACATGCTGGTTATCATCAATTTTACGTTCAATTCCATGTTGCCAATTTAAGGCATAGTCAACCCATCCTTCAACTTTATAAGTATAAAAACCTTGTTTTTCAACTACAAATGATGCCTTCCATTCATCATTAAAAGTGGGCTGCATTCTTACTTCTTTCCATTTTCTGGCTGCATTCATGTTTATATAAAACAGATGCGGCAATAACGTCATGACCATCAGCTAGTACATGAGCATCAATATTTACGACTTCATTAACAACACGCTTAATAAAAAATTCACCATTGTTTATCTGTGGCGAAACAAAATCGATGACAACTCTTTTCTGATTTTGCATTACAAATAGTTAGTTTAGAGGAAAGCAAATGTAATAAATAAGACATATAAATCCTTAAGTTATAGACACAAACACAAATAACAGAAATTGAAGTTAAGAACATTTAAATAGAAATTCTTCTATGTTTTAGTATTATATAACATAGCCTTTAGGAATAACAGCTTCTTTTTTAATAACCACAATTCCGTCTCTAATCACATATGAATCTGTTTCCGTATCTTCAAGATGAGGCCCTCCATTAATTCTTACATCATCTCCGATTCGACAATTTTTATCAATAATAGCATTTTTTATAAAACATCTTTCACCAATTCCCATTAATATTTTTATATTTTCTTCTTCCATGTCTTTTAATGTCTCATAATAATCACTTCCCATCATATAGGTGTTTATTACTGTTGATTCGGCACCAATTCTAGAGCGAATTCCAATTACCGATCTTTCAATTTTAGCAGCATGAATGATACAACCGTCAGCAATTACAGCTTTTTCAAGAGCTGTTCCAGAAACTTTAGAAGTTGGTAACATTCTTGCTCTGGTATATATTCTTTTCTCTTTGTCATATAGATTAAAATTTGGAATATCATCAGTTAAACCTAAATTTGCTTCAAAAAAGGAATCAATATTCCCAATATCTGTCCAATATCCTTCATATTGATAACTGATGGTTTTATGTTTATCTATGGATTGAGGAATAATTTCTTTACCAAAATCCATAGTATCTGGATTATTCATTAAATCAATTAATAGATCTTTATTAAAAATATAAATACCCATTGAAGCAAGATATTTTCTGCCATCATTTTTCATTTCATCACTTACATCAGATTTCCAATCTGGCAATAAATCTGCTGCAGGTTTTTCAATAAAAGAGGTAATTACATTTTTATCATTTGCCTTAAGAATTCCAAATGAAGTAGCTTCTTTTGCATTGACAGGAATAGTTGCAATAGATATTTTTGCTTTACTTTTAATATGCTCTTTAAGCATTAAGGTATAATCCATTTGATAAAACTGGTCACCAGATAAGATTAAAGCATATTCAAAACTGTTAGATAAAAAATGATGCATACTTTGCCTTACAGCATCGGCCGTTCCTTGAAACCATTTATCACTATGTATTGTTTGTTCTGCAGCTAAAACATCTACGAAAGCTTTACTAAAAAAACTAAAATGATAGGTGTTTTTAATATGCCTGTTTAATGATGCTGAATTAAACTGTGTTAAAACATACATACGTTTTATGTCTGAATTAATACAATTTGAGATAGGAATATCTACTAACCTATATTTTCCTGCAATTGGAACTGCTGGTTTTGAACGCTTCTCAGTTAAAGGATATAAACGTGATCCTTGTCCTCCTCCTAAAATAATTGCTAATACATTATTATTAATCATAACTACTTTATTAAAGATTTATATAATTCTTCTACTTGTTTTGCTATTGCTATCCAGTCAAAATGCTCTTCAACTCTTTTTCTGCCTTTTATTGCCATAGATTCTCTCAATCCTTTGTTGTTGATTACTTTGTTAACTCCATCTGCAAGATCTCTGGCAAACTTATCTGGGTCTGTTGGCTCGAATGGCGCTACATTTTGTTGCTCTACAGGAACTAAAATACCTGTTTCACCATCAACCACAACTTCTTTTATTCCTCCAACAGCACTTGCAACAACCGCAGTTTTGCAAGCCATTGCTTCTATATTTATAATACCAAAAGGCTCATATATAGATGGGCAACAAAACACATCTGCATGAGAATATAGTTGTATAATTTCTTCTTTTGGAAACATTTCATCAATCCAAATAACGTTTTTACGAGTTTTTTTAACCTCGTTAACGCTATCTTCCATCTCTTTTGCAATTTCCGGTGTGTCTGGAGCTCCAGCACATAAAACGATTTGTGTATCTGGATCGATATATTTTATAGCATTTACTAAATGGATGATACCTTTTTGACGTGTAATCCTTCCAACAAAAAGCACATAAGGTTTCGATTTATCGATGTTATATTTATCCAAAGTTGATGTTTCTTCTGTAACGACATATTCTTCAAGATTAATTCCATTATAAATAACTTTTACTTTTTTTTCATCAACATCAAAATATTTCAGTACATCTTCTTTAGTTTCTTTGGAAACAGCAATAAGCGCATCTGCCATTTCAATAGCTGTTTTTTCAACCCAGGAAGAAGCATCATAACCTCTGCCTAATTGTTCTCTTTTCCAGGGTCTTAACGGTTCTAAAGAATGAGTTGTAATAACAAGTGGAATCCCATAGCATAATTTTGCTATAATGCCAGCAAAATGAGCATACCAAGTATGGCAATGGACAACATCTGCATCAATATCATCAGCATTCATTTGAATGCATGTGCTTAATGTTTTAAGTACAGCTTTAAGCTTGTTGTCAGTTTTATCAAAAACAGGATTATCATAAGGAAATCCTTTGACGGATAAGTTGCCATTTTTATCATCCTGATCTCCAAAACTTCTTACATCCATCTCCATTAATTTAGCCAATTCTGTAGCTAAATATTCTACATGTACGCCTGCGCCACCATAGACATAAGGTGGAAATTCTCTGGTATAAAAAAGTGCTTTCATCGTTTCCTAAATAAAGTATATAAACTTACAAAATGTTTTACTAAATGTAAGAAAATGATCTGTTTTTCTAGTCTTAGCACTAATATGAAAAATAGCAAAATTATTAGAATAAATAAGAGCTAAAGATTGAACAAAAATTAATCATTTAATTTTAAAACAGCCATAAAGGCTTCCTGCGGAATTTCAACATTTCCAACCTGACGCATTCGTTTCTTTCCTTTTTTCTGTTTTTCAAGTAGTTTACGTTTACGAGAAATATCACCACCATAACATTTAGCCGTTACATCTTTTCGTAAAGCCTTAATGGTTTCTCGAGAAATAATTTTTGCTCCAATTGCTGCTTGAATTGGAATATCAAATTGTTGACGAGGAATTAATTCTTTCAAGTTTTTCACACATTTTTTTACCAATGTTATAGGCATTATCTGCGTGAATTAATGCAGAAAGAGCATCAACAGGTTGTGCATTTAATAAAATATCCACTCTTACTAATTTAGAAGGTTTCAATCCAATTGGATGATAATCGAATGAGGCATATCCTTTTGAGACGGTTTTTAATCTATCGTAAAAATCAAAAACAATTTCTGCCAAAGGCATATCAAAATTTAATTCCACTCGATCCTGTAGTTAAGTAAGTTTGATTTGTAATTTGCCCTCGTTTTTCAATACATAAAGACATAACGTTACCAACAAAATCTGCTTTTGTAATAATGGTTGCTTTAATATATGGTTCTTCAACTCTATCTAAACTAGAAGGGTCTGGTAAATCAGAAGGATTATTTACAATAATTATTTGGTCTGGATTCTTTCTGGTAAATGCATGATACGATACGTTTGGAACGGTTGTAATAACTGTCATATCAAACTCACGCTCTAAACGTTCTTGAATAATTTCCAAGATGTAACATTCCTAAAAATCCACAACGAAAACCAAAACCTAAAGCAGCTGAACTTTCTGGATTAAACACTAATGAAGCATCATTTAATTGTAATTTTTCCATGGAATTTCGAAGCTCTTCATAATCATCATGTATCTACAGGATAAATTCCGGCAAAAACCATTGGTTTTACATCTTCAAAACCTTCAATAGGATTAGTGGTTGGATTTTTAGCATCTGTAATAGTATCTCCTACTTTTACTTCTTTGGCTTCTTTAATTCCTGTAATTAAATATCCAACATCACCTGCTTTAATTTCTTCTCTTGGAAATTGTTTAAGTTTTAAAGTACCAACTTCATCTGCATTATAGGTCTTTCCAGTAGCCATAAATTTTACAAGTTGATTCTTTTTAATTTTACCATTAATTACTCTAAAATATGTTTCTACCCTCGAAATGGATTGTAAACAGAATCAAAAATCAATGCTTGTAAAGGTTCATCAACATCACCTTTTGGAGCAGGAATTCGCTCAATAATTGCATTTAAAATTTCATCAATTCCAAGTCCTGTTTTCGCACTTGCAGGTATAATTTCTTCTGCATCACAACCTAACAAGTCTACAATATCATCTGTAACTTCTTCAGGATTTGCACTTGGTAAATCAATTTTATTCAAAACAGGAATAATTTCCAAATCATTTTCTAAAGCCAAATATAAATTAGAAATGGTTTGTGCCTGTATGCTTTGTGCAGCATCTACAACTAATAAAGCGCCTTCACAAGCAGCAATTGAACGAGAAACTTCATAAGAAAAATCAACATGTCCAGGAGTATCAATAAGGTTTAAAATATACTCTTCACCTTTGTACGTATAATCCATTTGAATGGCATGCGATTTTATGGTAATTCCTCTTTCTCGCTCCAAATCCATATTGTCCAACACTTGATCTTGTTTCTCTCGATCAGTAACAGAACCTGTAGAATCCAATAATCGATCAGCCAGAGTACTCTTACCATGATCAATGTGCGCAATAATGCAAAAATTTCTAATGTTCTTCATACCTAAAAAAAAGCTATTGCCTTAGTCTGCAAATATAGTTGTTTTTTAAGACCGATTCATTTTTAATTATAGACCACTAAACGCTTAATAATTACGGTTTTACCGTAACTGATGATGCGCTTTATCGAATATGTATAAAATAAATTTGTTCATTAGCTGATAAATAATACATTTAATTTTTGCTGAATTAATTAATCCCTTAAACGCGTTAAACTTGAGAATTCAGGTTCTATATCTATTTATATTGTTTCCTCTAATTTTATTTTCTCAGGAGTATTCTATCTCTGGAGTCGTGAGAGATATTAATTCTAATCCCATATCGTATGCTAATGTTGTAATTTCAAATAGCACAGATTCGTCTCTTATAAGAGGAACTATAAGCGATGAAGACGGATTTTTTGAAATAGATTATTTACAGCCTGATGATTACATATTAAAAACCAGTTTCCTCGGTTTCAAAACACAGAATGAATCCATTTCTCTTAATAAAAACACCGTTTTAAATATAATTTTAGTTGAAGAAGAACAAGAATTAGGAGAAATAGAAATTTTGGTCAAAAGGCCAACTCTAACCAAAAGAACCTGACCGATTAATATTTAATATTGAAAATACATGCACTTAACGAAGGCTCCATTTGGGTGTATTAAAAAGTACGCCAGGAGTTATTGTCTCTGAAGAGTGGTATTAATATAAAAAGCACACCAGCAGTATTTATTAACAACGAAAGATACAATTAACTCTAGATAGACTTACACAATTATTTCAGAAGTGCTCCAGCAAGAGTATAAAATCAATTGAAGTAATTACAAATCCACCAGCAAGTTACGATGCAGACAGCGGTTCGGTTGTAAATATAATTATGAACAAAAATCTAATAACTGGCTATAGAGGCACAGTATTTTCAAATTATACTCAAGGTGTTTTTCCAAGGTATAATGTTGGTACAAGCCATTACTTTAAAAACAATAAGGTTAATCTAAATCTTAATTACAGTTACGGTCATAATAAAATTAATAGGGATCAAGATAATCTAGTTAATTTTTTAGATAGCAACAATCAAGTAGATGAAATTTGGCGGTCTGGCATTAATCGAAACACATGGTCTCAAAATCATAATTTAAATCTAAACCTAGATTATTCTATTGACGAAAGGAGCACATTGAGCCTAACTAGCACAGGCTTATACACTCCCTACTTTAAATATCAAATTAGAAATAACACCAATATTTTTGATGATAGTTTTGTTTTTTTATCACGCTTTATGGCTGATAATTTATCCAGAGATAATAAGTATAATGTTGGTACAGATTTAATCTTTAATCACAACTTTAATGATAATGCCAGCTTAACCCTAAACACACATTATACAACATACAACTATCAACGGGATCAAAATGTAATTAGTGTTTTTTACGACCAGAATAATATGCTTCTGAACAGTTCAGAGTTTAACACTATTGCTAATCAAAACACGGATATTATTACTGGAAATATAGATTACAATTTAAAAATTGATGATGGCTCAAATTTTGATGCAGGCGTGAAATTTTCTAACGTAAAAACAGACAGCGACATTGCCAGAATAGATTTAATTAATGAACAGGAGGTTGTAAATACTGACAATACAGATGCATTTAAATATGACGAAAAAGTTTTTGCTGGTTATGCAAATTATAGCAAGTCGTGGAAAAACTGGGATTTAAATTTTGGCATTAGAGTGGAGCAGTCTGACATTGAAGGCGAGTCATTAACGCTTTCAGAAAAAAACTCACAAAATTACTTTAACTGGTTTCCAAACGCAAGTATTTCTCACAACATATCTGATAATGTAAGTTTCTACGGAAGTTATAAACGAAGTATAGCTAGACCTAGTTATACAGATTTAAATCCATTTACATATTTCTTAAATGAAAATACGGTTGTGCTCGGTAACCCAAACCTGTCACCATCGTACAGAGACCATTTTATAATAGGCACTAATTTTTTAAAGTATTTTACTATTGAAGCCTATTATATGGATTTCGACGGTGATATTGTGGAACTTCCGAGACAGAATAATCAAACTAATATTGTGGCATATACACCAATTAATTTAGATAAAAAACAAGAATTCGGATTTGATTTTGGGTTTGACTACAGTATTTCTAATCGATGGAGTATGTATGCTGTAACATCCTTTTATAATATTACTGAAGAGACAAATTTTATCGAAGGTTTTGTTAAACTAGACCAATGGTCTAATTATAGCGTGTTACAAAACAACCTGTCTTTATTAGAAGATAACAGCTTAAATATTGATCTTACATTGATGTGGGTCGGTAAAAACCTTCAGCAGTTTCAAACAAGTGAAAACAGATTAGTGTCTACTTTTAATGTTTCAAAAGCCATATTTAACAAAAAGGGTATAATTTCTTTAAGTATAGAAGATGCATTTAATTATCAAGATTTTGAGACTTCTATAAGTTATTTAAATCAATCTAGCTCTAGCTTAATCGACGTCGATAACCGTACTGTGAAATTGGGCTTCCGTTATAAATTTGGAAACACTAAACTATCTACTAATGAGCGGCCATCGGATGCCGAAGAAAGAGATCGCTTAAAAGATATGGAATAATATTAATTTTACCATCCTGCGAGCAATAGGCTCACATCTTTATATGCCTGTTTTCAGAATATCGTTAATCCTGCCATTCTGCTATAAACAAGTTTGTGTCTCTACCTCCTCCATTATTTCTATTAGAAGAGAAGATCAACTTTTTACCATCATTAGAGAATACAGGAAACGCATCAAAGGTTTCTCCATGAGTTACTCGTTCTAGGTTTTTACCATCAAGATCTATCATATACAGATTAAAAGGGAAACCACGTTCTGCCTCAAAGTTAGATGAGAATAATATTTTCTTTCCAGAAGGATGAAAAAACGGACTCCAGTTAGCATTTCCAAGATTGGTTAATTGTCGTAAATCACTTCCATCAGCATTACAAATGTAAAGTTCCATATTTGTTGGCTGAACTAATCCTTCAGCTAATAAATCTTTGTATTCTTTAATTTCTTCTTCAGTTTTTGGTCTTGATGAACGGAAAATTAATTTGGTTCCATCTGGTGAAAAGAATGCACCACCATCGTAACCTAATTCATAAGTGATTTGTTTCACATCACTTCCATCTAAATTCATAGTGTAAAGATCTAAATCGCCATTTCTTGTAGAGGTAAATACAATTTTATCACCTTTTGGTGAAACAGTTGGTTCAGCATCATAACCTTTTTCATTGGTCAATTGATTAATGATATTCCCTTCTAAATCAGAAACAAAAATATCATAAGTATCATAAATTGGCCAAACATATTTTCCTTCTTTTCTTAAAGGAGCATCTGGACAGTCATCGCCACCTAAATGAGTAGATGCATAAATAATGTGTTTATTGTCTGGTAAAAAATATGAACAAGTTGTACGTCCTTTTCCTGTACTAATCATTGGAGGTGGAATACTATCAAAAGTATCATCCGCATTCATTAAAAACATTTGGTCACATTTAACACCCCATTTATTAAAATTCGACTGAAATACAATTTGTTTATCATCAAAACTCCAATATGCTTCAGCATTATCGCCACCAAAAGTCACTTGACGCATCGATTTAAAATGCTTTTCTTCTGGATAAATTAATGGATTTGTTTGAGTTGCTACTTCAGTTTCTGCATTTGTTTTATCAGATTTTTTTTTGTCGTTTTTACATGAAACGAATAAAATCAGTACAAAAATTGAATATAAAAATCGTTGAGTCATAGTCTTAGAGTTATATTTTAAGTAAATCTTGATATTTTAAGTGATAATTATTAACTAATTTTGCGCAAAAATAAAACTAATATTATGAAACAAGTATCGCTTCTCGTAATTTTTTTAATGTTGTTTGCCTGTAAAAAGGAATATGTACCAGAAAACAAAATAAAAGATGATGTTGCTTTTTTAGCAGATGACAAATTAGAAGGCCGTGTTACGGGCTCAGAAGGTGAAAAGGCTGCAGGAGACTACATAGCTAAAAGATTTAAAGATATTGGTTTAGAGCCGAAGGGATCAGATGGTTATTTTCAAGAGTTTAGTTTTACACCTAAAAAAGATCCGCATTCTGAAGCAAAATTTACCGAATCTTCTTCTGATAGCACGATAACGGGACGAAATGTTTTAGCGTATATAGATAATAATGCCTCACAAACCATTGTTATTGGTGCGCATTACGATCATTTAGGCTACAACGAATTTGGCGGTTCTTTATACAGAGGAGAAGAAAAACAAATCCATAATGGCGCAGATGATAATGCCAGTGGAGTGGCCGTCATGCTTAATTTGGCATCCAAACTTAAAAACACCAATAAAGGAAACAACTATTTGTTCATGTCATTTTCTGGAGAGGAAATGGGATTATTAGGATCGAATTATTTTGTAAAAAATTCAACCATTCCTACCGATTCTATCAATTATATGCTAAATATGGATATGGTTGGTCGCTTAAAAGCAGATAGTACGCTGGCAGTTTATGGAACAGGAACCTCACCAATATTCAAGCATGTTATTACAGCAAGCAACAGTAAATTCAAGTTAATTGAAAAAGAATCAGGAGTTGGACCAAGTGATCACACGTCCTTTTATTTAAATGATATTCCCGTACTTCATTTCTTTACAGGACAGCATGAAGATTATCATAAACCAAGCGATGATTATGATAAGTTGAATTATGAAGGAATGGAAACCATATCTAACTACATATATGATATTATTACCGACCTTGATGATAATGGTGAATTAGCTTTCAGAAAAACTAAAAACGAAAGTGATAGTGCGCCTCGTTTTAAAGTAACTCTTGGTGTAGTTCCAGATTACATGTTCGACGGAAAAGGAATGCGAATAGATGGAGTTAGTGAGGATAAGCCAGCACAAAAAGCAGGTTTGCAAAAAGGAGATGTTGTGATTCAATTAGGAGATCTTGAAGTAAAAGATATGATGGGCTATATGACAGCCTTATCTAAATTTGAAAAAGGACAGACTACAACTGTAAAAGTACAGCGAGGAGACAAAGTCGTTGAGGCTCCAGTGACTTTTTAAATAGAAATCAATTATAATATATTAGGACCTCAAAGGCTGTCTAATCCTTTGAGGTCTTCTTTTTTAATAAAAAGCAGTATTTTTGCCCAAAATTATCAAGTGGTTAAAATTGACAACATAGAACTTCCAGATTTTCCATTGTTATTGGCACCAATGGAAGATGTAAGTGATCCACCTTTCCGGGCATTATGCAAGGAACAAGGGGCAGATGTTGTGTATACTGAATTTGTTTCCAGCGAGGGTTTGATCAGGAATGCTGCAAAAAGCACTATGAAACTGGACATCTACGAAAAAGAACGACCTGTTGGTATCCAAATTTTTGGAGCAAATCTAGAAAGCATGCTTCAAACAATTGATATTGTAGAAAAATCGAAACCAGACATAATTGATATTAATTTTGGCTGTCCAGTTAAAAAAGTGGTAAGCAAAGGAGCAGGAGCAGGAATTTTAAAAGATATAGATCTAATGGTGTCACTTACCAAAGAAATGGTAAAACGCACACACTTACCAATAACAGTTAAAACCCGTTTAGGCTGGGATCATGAATCCATAAAAATTGTTGAGGTTGCAGAAAGACTGCAGGATGTTGGCTGTAAAGCCATAGCAATTCATGGCCGAACCAGAGCGCAAATGTATAAGGGAGAAGCAATTTGGGAACCTATAGCAGAGGTAAAAAACAATCAAAGAATGCACATTCCGGTGTTTGGAAATGGAGATGTTGACACACCAGAAAAAGCTAAAGAAATGCGGGATATATTTGGTTTAGATGGTTGCATGATTGGCCGAGCAACTATTGGCAATCCTTGGTTTTTTAAACAAGTTAAACACTACTTTGAAACTGGAGAATATTTAGCCCCTATAAGTATGGTGGAGCGAGTTGATGCTGCACGCCGTCATTTACAGATGGCAATAGATTGGAAGGGTGAAAAACTTGGTGTGTTTGAAACCAGAAGACATTATACCAATTACTTTAGAGGGATACCTCACTTTAAGGAATACAGAATGAAAATGGTAACCAGCGATGATGCGAAAGATGTTTTTATTGCTTTTGATGAAGTATTAGAGAAATTCGGAAACTACCAGTTTGTTTAATTTTCAACCAAGTTTCTTGTTATTCTTCTGGATGCAATTTTGGAAGCTATAATTCCTAATACAGAGATTGTTGCCAGCACAATTAAAAAATTTAAAATCTTAATGGTAACCGGATAAGGCAAAGAAGGTGTTATCATTATTAATGAAAAAGCTTTTTGCAAAACAACTATCAACAAACCTAAAAATAGCCCAATTATTCCACCGAATATACTCATAAGACTTCCTTGAACAAAAAATATTTTTCTAATATCTTTTACAGTGGCACCTAAATTAAAAAGAGTAGATAAAGATTTTCTTTTATCAAGGATCATCATTATTAATGATCCTATTACATTGAATAGTGCAATAATTAGCACCAATGTAAATATTAAATAAACTGCTAAATTTTCTGTATTTAACATCTTGTAAAGCGCATCATTTAATTGTGCACGATTTTTAATACTCACTTTATCACCTAAAATAGAAATTATTTCTTCTTTTGCGGTTTCCTCGTCTACATTTGATTTTAGATTGAACTCTATTGAACTAAATTGATTTTTATTGTATCCCAAAAGACTTTCAGCCGTTTCAATATTAGTAAACACATACTTATTGTCCAGATCTTCATTTATCTGAAAAACACCAACATTAACTACATTAACAGAATTAAATGCATTTTGAATAGAAGTTATTTGGCCCTTGCCTGCTTTTGGAACAAATAGTTTAGCAAATTTACCATAATCTAAAACTCCAAATGACAAGTCGTTGGCAATGCCCCAGCCAACTACAATTTGGTTGTTACTTTGGGTTAGCCATGAGCCTTGATAGATTAACTGGTTGATATCATTCGTTTTCTCATAATTACCGTCTACTCCCTTAAGAGTAGCCGTTCTTTTTTTGTCATCGTAGCTTAAAATGACACGTTCTTCAATAATTTTTGAATAATTGGCAATAGTATTCGATTTTTTTAATTGAGTAAACTCATCATCAGAAACAAAAAATGATTTTCCAGAAGATGGAATGGCTTTAAGGTCTGGATCGACCAATGTTGTAAACTGAAGACTAAAATCTTTTAAACCAGCAAAACCAGATAATACTATAAATAAAGAAGCCGAGCCTATTATTACTCCGAATGCTGCTATAATGGTAATAAAGTTAATAGCATTATTGCTGCTTTTAGAAAGCAAGTATCGTTTTGCTATATAAAAAGGAAAATTCAACTAAGATTTTTTTCTTTTGTCAAGTAATTCAGGATTTTCTAAAGGATTGTCAGTTCCCTTTAAAGACTTTTCTATTCTCTCAATGTATTCTAAGGAGTCGTCAATAAAAAACTCTAAATCCGGCATGCGTCTTAATTGATTTCGGGTTCTTTGCGCTATTTCATGCTTTATTAAATGAGTATTCGAGCGAATTCCTTCTATAAGCTTCTGAGCTTTATTATTAGGAAATATACTTAAATATACTTTGGCAACCGACAGATCGGCAGTTACATTTACTTTACTTACAGATATTATAATTCCATACATTCCTCCTTTAGTTGCAGAACCCTGTAAAACATCTACGAGGTCACTTTGTAAAACGGATGAAATTTTTTTCTGTCTATTACTTTCCATGTTGCAAAAATATGAGATATTTGAATACTATATCCTAGTGATAACGCAAAATAAATAATATAATACTAAATATAGACTTTTATGAACAAAATCGAGCATATAGGAATTGCTGTTAAGGACTTAAAAGAGTCTAATGAATTATTCGCTAATTTATTTGGGGAACCCAATTATAAAATGGAAGAAGTTGAATCAGAGGGAGTAAAAACATCCTTTTTTAAAGTTGGAGAGAATAAAATAGAATTGTTAGAAGCTACTAAAAAAGACAGTCCAATTGCTAAATTTATTGAGAAAAAGGGAGAGGGAATACATCACATAGCTTTTGATGTAGATGATATTGAAGCAGAGATTAAGAGGTTATCTAATTTAGGGTTTAAAGTCCTTAATGAAACCCCAAAACAAGGTGCAGATAATAAGCTGGTTGCATTTTTGCATCCCAAGTCTACAAATGGCGTATTAATTGAGTTGTGTCAGGAAAAAATTAAACAAAAATAATTTTCTTGGTACATATTAAAATATGTAGTAATATTGCACATTAGTTTAGGTCCCATAGCTCAGCTGGTTAGAGCACCTGACTCATAATCAGGGGGTCCTTGGTTCGAGCCCAAGTGGGACCACTTTAAGCATTTCGTCGAGATTTTAGGCAAAAAGGAAAGTTTTAACGGTTTTTTCGATATTTTTGAAGAAAAATTGTCCTTTTATAGGACTGATAATTTTGTTAACTATCTTTTTTTTATACATTTACAAAAATTATGAGAATACAAAACAAAAAGATAATTGCCTCAATCTTATTTGTATTAATAAGTTTTGTATGTGTTTCACAAACCAGTGGACCACCACCCCCTTCACCTCCGCCACCTCCTGGACTTCCAATAGATGGAGGAATATTAGCGTTATTAGGTATAGGACTTCTATATGGTGCTAAAAAAATATTGAAAACTAAATAAGTTTAGGTTAGACCTTAAATAGTGTGTTTTTACATCGTTAAGGCATGTAATCTTGCAACATATTTCCCTATTACATCAAATTCTAAATTTACTATGGAGCCAACTTTAATTTGACAAAAGTTAGTATTGTTAAATGTATAAGGAATTATAGCAACACTAAACTCATTATCTTTTGAATTTACAACAGTTAAGCTTACTCCATTTACAGTAATTGAACCCTTTTCAATAGTTATATTTTCCTTTAAATCATCATACTCAAAAGTAAACATCCAACTGCCATTTTCTTCTGTAACTTTAGTGCATATTGCAGTTTGATCAACATGGCCTTGTACAATATGTCCATCCAGCCTGTCACCTAAGACCATAGCTCGTTCCAGATTTATTTTATCACCTACAGTTAAAACACCCAAATTCGATTTTTCCAAAGTCTCATTAATTGCCGTTACAGTATACATATCATTAATAATGTCGACTATAGTTAAACATACTCCATTATGTGCAATGCTTTGGTCTATTTTTAATTCTTTAGTAATATCACTTTTAATAGTTATGTTTAAATTATCTTGCTCTTTTTTTAAGCTTGATACAACCCCCATTCTTTCTATAATGCCAGTGAACATATTGTTATATATTTGGTTAAATTTGCATCAGCAAAATTACAAACAAAAGTCTTAATAAGTTAATGAAGAAAGAAGAAAAATTAATAGTTGGAATTTCTATAGGAGACCTTAATGGAATAGGAGGTGAAACTATAATTAAAACATTTGAAGACAAAAGAATGCTGGACTTTTGTACGCCTATTATCTTTGCATCTGTTAAGGTATTTACTTTCTTAAAGAAACATTTTAAAAGCGAATTAATATTTCACGGTATAAATAAACCGAAAGAAATAATTAATGGCAAGGTGAATGTACTGAATGTGTGGCGAGAAAATTTTGACATTGAGTTTGGAAAAGAAAATAAAAAAGCTGGAGAATATTCAATTAAATCATTTGAAGCAGCCACAACCGCATTGATTAATAATGAAATAGATGTGTTGGTAACGGCTCCAATTAACAAACATAACATTCAATCTGATCAATTTAGTTTCCCTGGGCATACGGATTATTTAGCCAAAAAACTTGATGGTGAAAATCTCATGCTCATGATTACGAATAATTTAAAAGTAGGATTATTAACAGATCATGTTCCCATAAACGAAATTGCATCACAAATTTCTCCCGAATTAATTGAAAAAAAGTTGTCTGTTATGCATAATTCACTCATTCAGGATTTTGGAATACGCAAACCTAAAATTGCAGTTTTAGGAATAAACCCTCATACTGGAGACAATGGAGTGATTGGAAAAGAAGATGATGAAATATTGCGGCCAACCCTTAAAAAAATTAAGGAAGGTGGAAAATTGATATTTGGGCCTTATGCAGCGGATAGTTTTTTCGGATCGGAAAATTTTAAAAACTTTGATGCAGTAATGGCGTCATATCATGATCAGGGTTTGATTCCATTTAAAACCCTATCATTCGGAAAAGGTGTTAACTATACTGCGGGATTAAATAGAATTAGGACATCTCCAGATCACGGAACCGCATATGAAATTGCAGGTAAGGGATTAGCAGATCACGGTTCATTTAAAGAGGCTGTATTTGCGGCAATACATATTTTTAAGACAAGAAATGAATATTTAGAACTAATAGCTAACCCACTTCAAAAGACTCCAAAAAAAGCCTAAACTTTTTTTGTTGATAAGTTCATTAGTTAGAAGAAATATTTATATATTTGCAGGCTCAAAATGAATGTATTATGAAGGCTTTGAAAGAGTTTACAATTCAATTTGTAGGATTAAAAGTTGGAAAACATTGTTTTGATTATCAAATTGATAAGAAGTTCTTTGAGTATTTTAATTTTGAAGATTTTAACGATTCTAAAATAAAAGCAGAAGTTGTTTTGGATAAAAAAACAACACTTTTAGAATTTGAGTTTAAAATTTCCGGAACAGTAAATGTAAATTGCGATGTTTCAAATGAACCATTTGATCAGAAAATAAAAGGTTCATTGGATTTAGTAGTAAAGTTTGGTCATGAGTTTAATGATGATAATGAAGACATTTTAATTGTTCCTCATGGGGAATATGAGATAAATATTGCTCAATACATTTATGAATTAATTGTACTTTCAGTACCATCAAAGTTAATTCATCCTGGAATTGAGGACGGAACTTTAGAATCGGACATCTTAGAAAAGCTCGAGGAATTAAGTCCAAAAAGTATTGATGAAAAAGAAAACTCTGAGGAAATTGATCCTCGGTGGGACAAATTAAAAAAACTATTAACGGATAAATAATTTAAAAAATGGCACATCCTAAAAGAAAAATCTCCAAAACAAGAAGAGATAAAAGAAGAACACATTACAAGGCAGAAGCTCCTCAAATTGCAACGTGTCCTACAACAGGAGAAGCACACCTCTATCATAGAGCACATTGGCACGAAGGAAAACTTTACTATAGAGGCCAAGTGCTAATAGATAGTACAGAATCTGAAGAAAATTTAGCATAAACCCTATGCTTGCATATAAAAAAACGTTCCTTAGGAGCGTTTTTTTTATGATTAATTTTTCTAAATGTTAAAAACAACCTATTTTGCACCGAAATTCATCAAAAAAGACTAATTTCAATAAAAAACAGGCTATTTTTGGCTTTTTTTTATCACTTTTGAGTAAAACTAACTAATTCTCATGGGTAAGATCTCAGCTGCAATTACCGCGTTAGGGGCATATGTTCCTGATTACGTATTGACAAATAAGATATTGGAAACAATGGTCGATACAAATGATGAATGGATCACTTCACGAACGGGCATAAAGGAACGCCGCATTTTAAAAGAAAAACATAAGGGGACTTCTTTTTTAGCGATTAATGCGGCAAAGGACTTGCTTAACAAATCCAATTTAGACCCATTAGATATTGATTTAGTAATAGTTGCAACTGCAACTCCAGACATGCAGGCTGCTGCTACATCTGTGTATGTTGCATCTCAAATTGGCGCCAAAAATGCTTTTGGATATGACTTGGTAGCTGCATGTTCAAGTTTTTTATATGCAGCATCAACAGCTGCCAGCTATATTGAGTCTGGAAAATATAAAAAAGTACTTGTTATAGGTGCTGATATGAATTCATCCATGATAGATTATACAGACAGGACTACGTGTATAATTTTTGGTGATGGGGCAGGAGCAGTACTTTTTGAGCCTAATGAAGAAGGACTTGGGATACAAGACGAAATATTAAAAAGTGATGGTACAGGGAGAGAATTTTTAAAAGTTCCCGCTGGTGGATCTTTTGAACCAGCCACAGAGGAGACAGTAAAAGCCAAAAGACATTTTGTTTTTCAGGACGGTAAAACGGTTTTCAAATGGGCTGTTTCTAACATGGCAGATGTTTGTGAGAAAATTATGAAACGAAACAACCTGACCAACAATGATATAAGTTGGCTGGTAGCACATCAAGCAAATAAAAGAATAATTGATGCCACTGCTAATCGATTGAAGCTTGAATCGGAAAAAGTAATGATGAATATAGAGAAATACGGTAATACAACATCGGCCACTATTCCTTTACTTTTGAATAACTACGAAAACCAATTGAAAAAAGGAGATAATTTGATAATTACTGCCTTTGGAGGCGGATTTACTTGGGGCTCTATATATTTAAAATGGGGCTACTAATAACTAAACTAAAAACTAACTATTAAAAATCTTAATAATCATGGATTTAAAGGACATTCAGAACCTAATTAAATTTGTTGCCAAATCAGGAGCAAGTGAAGTTAGATTAGAAACGGATGATGTTAAAATCACCATAAAAACAGGGGATTCTCACAAAGGCGAGACAACCATAGTGCAGCAAATCCCTGTTGGAGCTCAATTAGCTCAGGCACCAATTGCTCAAGCACCTGCTGAAGCAGAAACAAAACAACAAGAAAAAGCAGATTCCGGATCAGAAGACTCAAAATATATTACGATAAAATCACCTATAATTGGTACTTTTTATAGAAAACCATCACCAGATAAATCTGTTTTTGTTGAAGTTGGGCAATCTATAAATCAAGGCGATGTTCTATGTGTAATTGAAGCTATGAAACTATTTAATGAAATCGAATCCGAAGTTTCAGGAAAAATAGTCAAAGTACTTGTGGATGATGCGTCTCCTGTGGAGTTTGATCAACCGTTATTTTTAGTAGATCCTTCATAACAATTTAAAAATTCCAATAGACAAATCTCAAAATCCAATATTTGGAATTTGGAACATGGAATTTGAAATTTTTAAAACAAAAAGTTATGTTTAAAAAAGTACTAATCGCAAATAGAGGCGAAATTGCTCTTCGGGTAATCAGGACCTGTAAAGAAATGGGCTTAAAAACGGTGGCTGTATATTCTACAGCAGACGAAGATAGTTTACATGTGAGGTTTGCAGATGAAGCTGTATGCATCGGACCACCACCAAGTAGTGAGTCATATCTTAAAATGTCTAATATAATAGCAGCGGCTGAAATTACAAATGCTGACGCCATCCATCCAGGGTATGGATTTTTATCAGAAAATGCGAAATTTTCTAAAATTTGTGAGCAACATGGGATCAAATTCATTGGTGCCTCAGCAGATATGATTGATAGAATGGGAGATAAAGCATCTGCTAAATCTACAATGATAAAAGCAGGAGTTCCTTGTGTTCCAGGAAGTGAAGGAATCATAGAAACTTATGAGGATTGTGTTAAGATTGCAAAAGACACAGGCTATCCAGTAATGCTTAAAGCTTCCGCAGGTGGAGGTGGAAAGGGAATGAGGGCTGTATGGAAACCTGAGGACTTAAAAGATGCTTGGGATTCTGCAAGACAAGAATCTAAGGCTGCATTTGGGAATGATGATATGTACATGGAAAAGCTCATAGAAGAGCCAAGACATATAGAAATACAGATAGTAGGTGATTCAACCGGAAAGGCGTGTCATTTATCTGAAAGAGATTGTTCTATTCAGAGAAGGCATCAAAAACTAACAGAGGAAGCACCATCTCCATTTATGACACCTCAATTACGTAAAAAAATGGGAGCAGCAGCTGTAAAAGCAGCTGAATATATAGGTTATGAGGGCGTCGGTACTATTGAATTTTTAGTAGATAAGCATAGGAATTTCTATTTTATGGAAATGAACACACGTATTCAAGTTGAACATCCGATAACCGAGCAAGTAATAGATTTTGATCTTATTTTTGAGCAAATAAAGGTTGCAGCGGGAATACCTATTTTGGGAGTTAATTATGTGCCAAAACTACACTCTATAGAATGCAGAATTAACGCTGAAGACCCATATAATAACTTTAGACCTTCACCAGGAAGAATAAATAACTTACATGTTCCTGGAGGACATGGCGTAAGGGTAGATACTCATGTTTATGCGGGATATTCTATTCCCCCTAACTATGATTCTATGATAGCTAAACTAATTACTACTGCTCAAACCAGAGAAGAAGCCATTAGTAAAATGAGAAGAGCTTTAGATGAATTTGTAATTGAAGGAATTCATACAACCATACCTTTTCACAGACAGTTAATGGATCATCCAGACTATATTGCAGGTAATTATACTACAAAATTCATGGAGAATTTTGTAATGGATGTACCAGAAGAATAATATTATAAAGAACTCCGAAATACCATTCGGAGTTTTTTTTATGTCTTTTCATTACCTTTAAAATCTAACCAGAAATTTCAAATAAATGAATAATATAATTGTTTTAGGCGCAGGAATGGTTGGTAGTGCTATTGCTATAGATTTGGCAACAAAACATAAGGTTTTGTTAGTAGATGTTAACAGAACAGCCTTAAATAGAGCTGAACTTAAATGTAAAGAGTTAAAGGTTGTTGAAATAAATGTTACCAATAAATACTTATTACAAACAACTATAAAACCATTCGATCTGGTAATATGCGCAGTACCCGGATTTTTGGGATTTGAAACACTAAAAACAATAATTGAAGCAGGAAAGAACGTAGTGGACATTTCATTTTTTCCAGAAAACTCTTTGGAATTGGATTCTTTAGCAAAAGAAAAAAATGTAACCGCAATTGTTGACTGTGGAGTTGCTCCTGGTATGGGAAATGTAATATTAGGTTACTACAATGAAAAAATGAAACTCTCGGATTTCGAATGCTTAGTAGGAGGATTGCCAAAGGTAAAAAAATGGCCATTTAATTATAAGGCTCCTTTTTCACCAATAGACGTTATTGAAGAATACACAAGACCAGCAAGATATATTGAGAATGGAAATTTAATTGTAAGAGACGCCTTGACTGATTGTGAATATGTAGAGTTTAATAAAGTAGGAACTCTGGAATCTTTTAACTCAGATGGATTGCGGTCCATAATTTTTACAATGCCAGATATCCCAAATATGAAAGAGAAAACCTTACGATTTCCAGGACATGTGGAGTATGTGAAAGTTTTAAAAGAAAGCGGATTTTTTAAAGAAGATAAAATTAATATTAATGGGACAGAAGTTTCTCCAATCGAATTCACTTCAAAGATACTCTTCAACGAATGGAAGTTAGAAGAAGAAGACAAGGAGTTTACAATAATGAGAATCACATTAAAAGGTGAAAACTCCCAAGGAAAAAAAGAAGAAATAGTTTATGATTTATATGATGAATATTGCCCAGAATCCAAAGTATCATCAATGTCTCGTACAACAGGATATACAGCAACTGCAGCAGCAAATTTGTTTTTAGATGGACTGTTTAATGAGAAAGGAGTGTTTCCACCAGAATTAGTAGGAAAGCATGAAATATGTTTTAATTACTTTTTAAAATATTTGGAAGAAAGAAATGTGATTTATAAGAAATCTTCAAGATTGATTTAATCTAAAAATATGGATATAAAAGCTGAGCTTTACAGCAAGTGTAAAGATTTTATAGACAATAGGATACAAACCATTCAAAATACTATAAACGAAATCCAGGAATCATTACTCTCCGAAACCAAAAGTAGTGCCGGAGATAAGCATGAAACAGGGAGAGCAATGTTGCAATTAGAGCGTGAAAAATCAGGACAGCAATTGGCCCAGGCGCAAAAAGTTAAAGAAACACTGTCTAAAATTGATACCGCTAAAACATCTACTACAATTTGTTTAGGTAGTATAGTATATACAACACAAGCTAACTATTATATTTCTATAAGCGCAGGACAGTTTAAAGTTAATAATGATTTGTTATTTGCTATCTCACCAAATACACCAATTGCTCGAATATTATTGACAAAGAAAACGGGAGATGAGATTGTTTTTAGAGAGCAAACAATCAAAATTTCAAAAGTGTTATAATTATTGCAAAGGAACTTTTGTCTTTATTAAAATCATGGTATCTTTAAAAGAAAAACGATTGCTATGAAAATTTTTATTTTTTTGTCATTTTTTATTTTTTCAACTGCATTTTTTAATCCTCAAGAATTAGAACAATCTAAACAAGTTTCCCATGTTAAGTTTAAAATCAAAAATTTAGGTATTAATGTAGATGGGAGTTTTTCAAAAGTATCAATAGATGCTCGTGTAGAAGATAGTGATCTAGCTAATAGTTTTATTAAAGCGAACATTCAAGTTAGCTCTATAGAAACTGGAATTGACAAAAGAGATGAGCATGTTTTGGAAGAGGATTATTTTGATAAAAAAAATTATAAAACAATATCTTTAGTGTCTTCAAAAATAGATAAGATTTCTGATAATTCGTATCAATTAAAAGCTAGCCTAACGATAAAGAATACTGCAAAGCAAGTAATTATTCCGTTCACTTTAAAAGAGCAAAACGGCAGTATCACCATAGCTTCAGATTTTGAAATTAATAGAAAAGACTATGGAATTGGAGGTGGAAGCTTTGTCTTAGGGAAAACGGTTAAAATTAGTGTAAGTCATACTTATACTAAACAATAAAAATTGAAAAAGGAAATCTCACAAACAGATGTTATTATTATTGGAGGAGGTTTGGCGGGTTTGTCAAGCGCTATTCACCTTTCTAAACATGACCTAAGTGTTCTTGTTATTGAGAAAAACAGCTATCCAAAACACAAAGTCTGTGGCGAATACATTTCTAACGAAGTACTTCCTTATTTAGACTATTTAGAAATTGATGTCTTTAAATTAGGAGCAAAAAAAATCAACAGATTCGAACTTTCAACAACTAAAAATAAGCTCATAAAAGCCGATTTACCTTTAGGGGGTTTTGGTATAAGCCGCTATTGTTTGGATAAGACTTTAGCTGAAAAAACTAAAAGCAAACATGTTAAAATTATACAAGATTTAGTAGTAGATATTCAGTTTTTAAATGATGAATTTTCTGTTGAAACTAAGACTAATTCAATCTATAAGTCGAAAATTGTTATTGGGGCATATGGAAAACGTTCTAATATAGATATAAAATTGGATAGAAAATTCATTAAAAAAAAATCACCTTTTCTTGCTGTAAAAACTCATGTAAAAGGAAATTTCCCAAATAATTTGGTTGCGCTTCATAACTTTGAAGGAGGATATTGCGGGGTTTCAAAAGTTGAAGATGACAGCATTAATTTGTGCTATATAACTAATTTTGAAGCGTTTAAAAAATTTAAAAATATTGACGAGTTTCAGCAAAAGGTAATTTTCAGAAACAAAGCCTTAAAAACCATATTCGAAAACTCAAAGTCTGTATTTGAAGAACCATTAACGATTAGCCAGATTTCATTTGAAACAAAAAATCCTATTGATAACCATATAATTATGTGTGGTGATACTGCTGGAATGATTCATCCTTTGTGTGGTAACGGGATGAGCATGGCAATTCGAAGCTCACAGATGGCTTCAGAACTAATTATTGATTATCTTCAAGGAAAAATTGTATCACGCCAAAATTTAGAAAAGCAATATCATCAAGCCTGGAATAAAGAGTTTAAAAATCGACTTAGAGTTGGTCATTTTGTAGCGACTCTATTCAGTAAAAATGATCTTTCTGAAATATTAATTTTAGGTTTGAAACAATTTCCTAACATATTGCCAAAAATCATTAAACGCACACACGGAAAACCAATGCAAGTAAAATGAGTCTATTAATTAACACAAAATATAGAACTGAAGAAACTGAAATAATGGATGATTTTTCCATTAATGGTGACTTATTGCGTGATACTTTAGATAAATTAGCGGGCATTAATAAATGGCTTGGTGGCAATAAAGTAACTATTAATGGCTTAAAGAAACTGATTAAAGATCATCCTAAATGCAACAATTAACTATTATCGATTTAGGTTGTGGTGGAGGTGATATTTTAAGAGATGTTGCAAAATTTGGCAATAAAGAAGGCTATAAATTTAATTTAATTGGAATAGATGCTAATCATGATGCGATGGCATATGCAAAGGAGCTTTCTAAAGACTATGATAATATAAGTTTCTCTCATTGTGATGTTTTCTCAGAAGAATTTAATACTCTTAAATACGATGTCGTTTTAGCAACATTGTTTTTACATCATTTTAAGGAAGAAGAATTAATTAATTTTTTATCGGCTGTTTTAAAGAAAACCAGTTTGGGAATAGTAGTTAATGATTTACACCGACATGAATTAGCCTATTATTTGTTTAAATTATTATGTGTTACAATAAAAAACAGAATGGTAATTGAAGATGGATTAACATCTATTTTAAGAGGATTTAAACGAAAAGAATTAGAAACATATATCAAAACAATTAAAGGGCATTACACAAATTAATTGGAAATGGGCATTTCGTTATCAATGGATAATTAGAAAAAAATAAATGAGTGTAAAAATAACATCAGTTGCAAAACAACTGCCAAAATATACGAGAGAGACCAAAGATATTATACCATATTTAAAAATTTGGCTATCTGGGCAAGAGAAACGTTTTAAGCGAAAAGTAATAAAAATTTTTGAAAATGCAGGTGTGGACAGACGCTATTCTATTATGGATGCAGAAGAAGTATTTTTAAATACATCTTTTGAAGAAAAAAATGATATTTATGCGCGAGAATCCATAAAATTGGCTGAAAGTGCATTAAAAAAGTCGCTTGAAAAAGCCAAATTAAATCCCAAAGATATTGACTATATTATTACAGTAAGTTGCACAGGAATTATGATTCCGTCTTTAGATGCATATCTAATCAATAGCTTAAGAATGAAACAAGATATTGTGCGTTTGCCTGTAACCGAAATGGGCTGTGCAGCTGGAGTTTCAGGTATTATATATGCTAAGAATTTTTTAAAAGCAAATCCAAATAAACGCGCTGTAGTTATTGCTGTAGAATCTCCAACTGCTACATTTCAGTTAGAAGATTATTGCATGGTAAATATTGTGAGTGCTGCTATTTTTGGCGATGGTGCTGCGAGTGTAATTTTATCGTCATACGAAGATGAGGAAGGACCAAAAATTATGGATGAAGCCATGTATCATTTTTATGATGCAGAACACATGATGGGTTTTAAATTGAGAAATACAGGTTTGCAAATGGTTTTAGACAATCCGTTCCGCAAACAATTGCAGATCATTTTCCAAAAATTGTTCATCCGTTTTTAGAACGAAATAACATAACAATTGAAGATGTAGACCATTTAGTTTTTCATCCTGGAGGAAAAAAAATTGTACAAACTGTTGAAGACTTATTTGGTGCTTTAGGAAAAAATATTGATGATACAAAAGAAGTTTTAAGACTATATGGTAACATGAGTAGCGCTACTGTTTTATATGTTTTAGAACGTTTTATGGATAGAAATCTGCCCAAAGGAGACAAAGGTTTAATGTTGAGTTTTGGACCAGGATTTTCAGCACAACGAATTTTATTAGAATGGTAAAAGAATTTGAAAATAAAAACTATTGGGCACTTATTTTAGGAGGTTCAAGTGGATTGGGTCTAGCTACTGCAAAAAAGTTAGCCAAACATGGCATGAATATTTGTATTATTCATAGAAACTCAAGAGCTCAAGAGGAAGAGATAAAAACTGAGTTCAATAAAATAAAAGAAGAAGGCGTTCAATTTAAGTCTTTTAATATAGATGCTTTTAAAGTCGAAAAAAGCACTGGAATTATTTCTGAATTAAAAGATATTTTTGGAATTGAAGGTAGAATCAGAACTTTAGTTCATAGCGTTGCAAAAGGTAATTTAAAACCAATGGTTTCTAAAGATAAGCCAACACTTAAAAAATGATGATTTCAATTTAACCATCAATGCAATGGCGATTAGTTTATACGATTGGACCATCGCATTATTTGACGCAGAATTATTTGCAAAGGATTCAAGAATCATTAGTTTCACAAGTGAAGGAAATACCAAAGCATGGGAAAATTACGCAGCAGTATCTGCAGCAAAAGTCACATTAGAAGCCATTACTAGAAACATAGCTTTAGAGTTTGCACCTTTTGGAATTCGGGCCAATTGCATACAAGCAGGTGTTACGGATACGGCATCATTACGAATAATTCCGGGAAGTGAAAAAATTAAAGAACATAGCTTATTACGAAATCCATTTAAGCGTTTAACACTTCCAGAAGATGTTGCCAATGTAGTTTATTTGTTGAGTAAAGATGAAGCAAGTTGGATTAATGGTTGTATAATACCTGTTGATGGCGGAGAGCATATAAGTTGAATATGAATTCAAAGGAAATCATTAAACTTTTACCATATCAAAAACCATTTTTGTTTGTTGATGAACTCACTATGGTTTCTGATGAAGGTATTACAGGAAACTACACATTTAAAGAAAATGAATATTTCTATAAAGGTCATTTTAAGGATAATCCAATAACACCTGGTGTCATTCTAACAGAGTGTATGGCGCAAATTGGATTGGTGTGTTTAGGTGTTTATATAATGAAAGACAGTATTTCAACAGAAAACCATCCAAAGATTGCTTTAACATCGAGTAATGTCGATTTCTTCTTACCAGTGTTTCCCGATGAAAAAGTAACAGTAGTTTCAGAAAAAGAACTCTTTCGGTTTAATAAATTAAAATGTAAAGTGAAAATGCTTAACAGTAAAAATGAATTGGTTTGCAGAGGTGTAATTTCAGGAATGATAAAACTCATGAGCGATGAAAAATAGAGTCGTTATAACAGGTTTAGGTGTTGTTGCTCCAAATGGAGTTGGTATTGATGCATTTACAAAAGCTATTAAAAACGGCCAATCCGGAATAACCTTTCATCAGAAATTAAAAGACCTAAATTTTTCTTGTTGTATTGGAGGAATTCCAGATGTTTCTGAAGACAAAAAATCAGAATATTTAACACCTCTACAATTAAGAGGGTTTAATAGTTCGGGGATTTTATATGGTTGTATTGCAGGTATTGATGCATGGAAAAATGCGGGCTTTAAAGTATCATCAGAAAGTGAATTGGATTTTGATAGCGGAATCGTTTTTGGAACAGGAACTTCTGGTATAGAAAAATTTAGAGAAGCTATTTACAAACTTGATGACAAGCAAGTAAAAAGGTTAGGAAGCACAGTGGTTGTTCAAACCATGGCAAGTGGGATTAGCGCATATTTGGGAGGTATTTTGGCTTTAGGGAATCAGGTTACTACAAATTCATCTGCATGCACCACTGGAACAGAAGCGATATTAATGGGATTTGAACGTATAAGATCCGGACAAGCAAAACGTATGTTAGTAGGCAGTTGCAGTGATGATGGTGCTTATATATGGGGAGGATTTGATGCGATGCGAATTATGACATATAAGCACAATCAGTTACCTAAAAAAGGCTCAAGACCTATGAGTGCAACGGCTTCAGGATTTGTTCCTGGAAGTGGAGCTGGTGCTTTGGTTTTAGAATCTTTAGAAAGTGCGTTAGAACGAAGTGCGACAATTTATGCCGAAGTATTAGGAGGTAATATAAATTCTGGAGGTCAACGTAATGGAGGTACCTTGACAGCACCAAATCCAAAAGCTGTACAACGTTGCATTTCAGACGCGCTTAAAACTGCAAATGTAAAACCAGAGGAAATAGATATAATAAATGGGCATTTAACTGCAACATCTAAAGATAGTTTAGAAGTTAAAAATTGGGTAGAAGCTTTAAATAGAAAAGGCAATGATTTTCCATATATTAATTCTTTAAAATCAATGGTAGGGCATTGTTTAGCTGCGGCTGGAAGTATTGAAAGCGTGGCAACAGTCTTGCAACTGAAAGAACAATTTGTATTTCCAAATATAAATTGTGAAGATGTAAATCCTGAAATATTAGAATTAATTTCCGAAGAGAAAATTCCACAAAGACTAATAAACACTAAATTAAATATTGCGGCAAAAGCAAGCTTTGGTTTTGGCGATGTGAATGCATGTGTTATCTTTAAGAGGTTTTCTAAATAAAAAACAACATGACAAAAGAAGAACTAATTACAAAATTAAAGACAATCGTTGAACCTTATATTCAAGACGAGGAAGCATTTAATAATTTATCGGAAAACACCGATTTTATTAATGATTTAAAGATAAATTCGGCAAATTTGATAGATGTTGTTTTAGATGTTGAAGATGAGTTTAAAATAAGAATTGAAAATGATGATATGGAAAAATTGGTATCTGTAAAAGCTGCCATGGATATTGTATCAAATAAGCTCAACACCAAATGATTGGGAATGACATTATCGATTTAAAACAGGCTAAAACAGAATCGAATTGGAAGCGGCCTCGATTTTTACGCAAGGTTTTTACTGAAAAAGAACAAGAATTAATTACCAAATCTGAAAATAAACACCAAATGGTTTGGTTGCTTTGGTCTATGAAGGAAGCTGCATATAAAGTTTATGTTCAGCAGTTAAAAAAACCATTTTTTAATCCTAAAAATTTAGTTTGCAAATTAATATCTAAATGTCATGGGTTAGTCTTGATTGAAGATATGGTCTATTTTACTAACTCTTCACTTTCAGAAAATTGTATTTATACAATTGCGACTCTAAACCATGGAAAAAGATATAAAACTCATTATTTTGAAGTTAAAGAAACTTTATATCAATTTCAGCATGAAGAAAGCTACCAAGCAGTTTTAGAGATGTTTTCAGAATTAAATAAAGTGCCAATGGATGCTATAGAGATAAAAAAGGATAGATTAGGAATTCCGAAATTATTTCAGAATAACAAAGAACAAATGGTCTCATTTTCTCTAACACATCATGGGAATTATTGTGGATGGGCTATCTGTTATTGATTTTAAATTGCAGTTTAGATTAAATATTTTTACCCTTTTAATTTCTCATTAATTTTACTTGGTAACACATCGTAACCCATATTGTATAGTGTAAAACCAAAAATATCTGCATATTGTTCAATAGTTTTGCTTACAGGAGTTCCAGCCCCATGACCAGCATCGGTTTCAATTCTAATTAAAGTTGGATTGTTTCCAGCTTGTTTGTCTTGTAATTCTGCTGCAAATTTAAAACTATGCGCAGGAACAACTCTATCGTCATGATCACCAGTTGTAACCAAAGTTGCAGGATATTCAACACCTTCTTTTACATTGTGCACAGGAGAATATCCTTTTAAATATTCAAACATTTCTTTAGTCATCTTCAGCAGTTCCATAATCATAAGCCCAACCTGCTCCAGCAGTAAATGTGTGGTAACGTAACATATCCAAAACACCAACTGCAGGTAAAGCAACTTTCATTAAATCTGGACGTTGCGTCATTGTTGCTCCAACTAATAATCCACCATTAGAACCACCTCTAATCGCTAAATAATCTGATGATGTATAATTGTTTGCAATTAAGTATTCTGCAGCAGCAATAAAATCATCAAACACATTTTGTTTTTGCAATTTTGTTCCTGCTTCATGCCATTCTTTTCCATATTCGCCACCACCTCGTAAATTAGGAACAGCATAAATACCACCTTGTTCCATCCAAACAGCATTTGTAATACTAAAACTTGGTGTTAAGACTAATGTTGAATCCACCGTAACCATAAAGAATAGTTGGGTTTTTACCATTAAGTTCTAATTCCTTTTTTGTGAGTGATCATCATTGGTACTTTTGTACCATCTTTAGAGGTGTAAAAAACTTGATTGCTTTCGTAATTGTCTGGATTAAAATCTATGCTTGGTTTCCAGTATAATTCAGATTTTCCTGATTCCACATCAAATTTATAAATACTTGACGGTGTATTATAATTTGTAAATGAATAATAGTCTGTCTTTTCTTCTTTTTTACCACCAAAACCACCTGCAGTACCTAATCCAGGAAGTTCTATATCTCTAACTAATTTTCCGTCATAATCATATTGTTTTACTTTTGAAATGCATCAACCATATACTCTGTAAAAAAATAACCACCTCCTGTTGATGGGCTTAAAACGTATTCTGTTTCCGGAATAAAATCTACCCAATTTTCTGGTGTTGGATTTGATGCATCAACCGTTACAATTTTTTGGTTTGGTGCATTTAAATTGGTTACTAAATATAATTTGCTACCTACATTATCAATAACATAAGTATCACTATCTGTATGATCTAAAATAGTTACCAATGGACTGTTTGGTTTTGATAAATCTTTAATGAATAAGTTTGTTTCCTGAAGTTGAAACTCTTGGATGTAATTAATAAATACTTGTTATCTTCTGTAACACTGCCACCAATATATCTGTGTTTTTCTTCTGGAGTGCCTCCAAAAATAAGTTTATCTTCTTTTTGTGAGGTTCCTAATTTTGTGATAATATAATTTATGCTGATCTGTTTTTGCAGATAGTTCACTTCCTTTTGGTTTGTCGTAACTTGAATAGTAGAAGCCTTCATTTTTGTACCATGACATTCCACTAAATTTAATATCAACCAAAGTGTCTTCAAGGATTTCTTTGGTTTCAGCATTCATAACCAAAACTTTTCTCCAATCGCTTCCACCTTCAGAAATAGCTATAAGCTAAAATTTTTCCATCTTTTAGAAAAACTGAGCTCCTCCTAAAGAAATTGTTCCATCTTCTGTAAAAGTATTTGGATCTAAAAACACTTCAGCAGTTTTAGGATCATCACCTGTTTTATGTCTATAAATTACATATTGGTTTTGTAATCCATCATTTTTGTAGAAATAAGTATAATCTCCTTCTTTAAATGGAGAACCAATTTTTTCGTAGTTCCATAATTTTTCTAAGCGTTCTTTTAGTTCTTCACGATAAGGAATGTTTTCTAAATAACCAAAAGTCGCTTGATTTTGAGTTTTTACCCATGCTTCGGTTTCCTCACTTCTGTCGTCTTCTAGCCATCGATAAGGGTCTTTTACATCTGTACCAAAATAATTTGTTACAGTATCTACTTTTTTAGTTTCTGGATAATTTACTGATAATATTTCTTTCTTTTTGCACTTCTTTTTTACACGACATAATAATTGAAAATGTAATTAAACATAAGGATTAAATTTTTCATTGGGAGATAGATTTAAAATTTGATACAAAATTAATATAAAAAAAGCTCTTACATAAATTTGTAAGAGCTTTTAACTTCAATAATTTATTATTTTATTTAAACTCAATTTATTTTCCACTAAATATTCTGCTATTTGAATGGCATTTGTTGCAGCTCCTTTTCTTAAATTATCAGCAACAATCCACATATTTAAAGTGTTTGGTTGGGTTTCATCTCTTCTAATTCTACCTACAAATACATCATCTTTACCATTTGCAAAAATTGGCATTGGATAAGTGTTTGTATCTGTATTATCCTGAACAACAACACCTGAAGTTTGACTCAACAATTTCCGAACATCCTGAAGATCAAAATCATTTTCAAATTCTACATTTACCGATTCTGAATGTCCTCCAGAAGTTGGAATTCTAACTGCTGTTGCTGTGACAGAAAAAGTTCTGATCATTAAAGATTTTTTGAGGTTCTCTGGCCAGTTTCATTTCCTCTTTGGTATATCCATTTTCCTCAAACACATCACAATGAGGTAAGGCATTTCTACTTATTGGATAAGGATAAGCCATTTCTCCTTTTATACCAGTTATTTCATTTTCTAATTGTTGTACAGCTTTAACTCCTGTACCTGAAACAGATTGATAAGTTGAAACAACCACACGTTTCATTTTATATTTTTTGTGCAATGGCGCTAATGCTAAAACTAATTGAATTGTAGAACAATTTGGATTAGCAATAATTTTATCGTCTTTGGTTAACTCGTTTGCATTAATTTCTGGAACCACTAATTTTTTTGTCCTGTCCATTCTCCAGGCAGAAGAATTATCGATTACAGTTGTTCCAACTTCAGCAAATTTTGGAGCCCATTCTAATGATGTACCTCCACCAGCGAGAAAATAGCAATATCTGGTTTCATTTCTACAGCAGTTTGTAAACCAACTACCTTATAATTCTTTCCATTAAAAACTATATCTTTTCCAACAGATCTTTCTGATGCAACAGGTATAAATTCCGTTAGTGGAAAATTACGCTCTTCAAGTACTTGTATCATTACTTCGCCAACCATTCCAGTGGCACCTACAACAGCTACTTTCATTACTTTTAAAATTTAATTCACAAAATTATAGCATTTATTATTTTGATCGCTTAATAACCAGCCATTTTTTTGTTAAAAATAAGGCATAAAAAAACCTCATTTACAAAATAAACGAGGCTTTTTTAAGAATCATATATATTATTATATGATTTAATTCATTTTAAGACATTATTACTTTTTAAGTAAATCTCTGATTTCACCTAATAAATCTTCTTGAGTTGGTCCTGCTGGAGCTGCTGGCTCAACTGGTTTTTTAGTTTTGTTATATGCTTTTACAATCATAAACATAACCAAACCAACTATAAGAAAGTTAATAATTGTGTTAATCCAAGATCCATAAGCAATAACAGCAGCACCTGCTTCCTTTGCAGCAGCTAAAGACGCATATTCCGTACCATCCATTGCATAATGAAGATCTTCAAAATTCATTCCACCAGCAAAATAACCTATAAAAGGCATTGCAATGTTAGAAACAAATCCGTTAATAACGGCACCAAGAGCGCCAGCCATAATTACTGCAACTGCGAAATCAATCACATTTCCAGTCATAATAAAATTCTTAAATTCTTTTAACATAATTAAATAATTTAGTTAGTATTAATATTTTGAGCAATTTAAAGAAAAATTGAACTCGCTGAGGGAAATGCCACAGTTTTTTATTTATCAATTATCGACAAAACACACGTTTTATTCGTTGAGATACAGAAGTAAGTACTTCATAAGAAATTGTTTTGGTTGTTTTTCCTAATTCTTCGGCAGTATTCTTTTTGTCGAAGATAATCACTTCATCTCCTTCTTTACAATCAATATCTGTTATATTAACCATAATCATATCCATACAAACATTTCCAATAATTGGAGCTTTTTCCCCATTAATTATTACAAATCCTTTGCCATTTCCATATTGTCTGCCTATTCCATCGGCATGACCAATTGGAATTGTTGCAATTTTTTTTAATGAATCACTTTTAAACCCTCTATTATAACCAACAGTTTCTCCTTTTTCTATATGATGAATTTGCGAAATAACAGATTTTAAAGTTGCAATAGGTATTAAGTTTTTATTCTCTTCTTCGGAGTTACCAAAACCATATAATCCAATACCACTTCTTACCATATCATAAATGTGCTTCGGGATAATTTAATATTCCAGAAGTATTACAAATATGTAAAAATGGTCTATATCCGAGTGAATCAATTAAGTTCTTTGAAATAGTTTTAAAATTTTTAATTTGATTTTCTGTAAATTCTTTTTCCTTTAGATCTTCACTTGCTGCTAAATGTGAAAAAATAGATTTTATTTTTATAGCTGAAGCATCTTTGACTGTTTCTGATATATAATCCACATCATTTTCCCAAAACCCTAATCTGTTTAAACCAGTATTAAACTTAATATGAACAGGATAATCTGTTTGTTTTTCTTGCTTGGCAGCTTCAATAAATTCATTTAGAACTTTCGAGGATTGTATAAACTTGGCTCTAAACAATGCTCTATTAATAATTTGAAATTTACAGGTTGAGGATGTAATACTAAAATAGGTTTAGTAATTCCTGCATCTTACGCAAATCTACACCTTCATTTACATAAGCTACAGCAAAATAATCTACATTTAAATCTTGTAAATATTTAGCAATTTCAATAGCTTCACTACCATAAGCAAATGCTTTTACTACAGCCAGAAATTTAGTGTTGCTTTTTATTTTGGATTTTAAATACTCGAAATTATGTTTTAATGCCTTTAAATCAATTTCAAGAATTGTTTCTTGAGCTTTTGGCATTAGGCTTGTTCGGTTTTGATGGTACTTCTTCAGCATCTTTTACTTTAATATTTCTTATCTTTTCACGCATTGTTGCTTTATAATAAGCAGCTCTGCTTAAAGGTTCATATTCATCAACTTCACCAAGAAGAACTAAATCATCGCTTTTGGCTTTTCTATAACTATATTGGGCTAAATTTCCTGTTCTTGTACAAACAGCATGAACTTTAGTTACATATTCTGCAGTTGCCATTAAATTTGGCATTGGTCCAAAAGGATTTCCTTTAAAATCCATATCCAATCCAGCAACAATTACTCGAACACCTTTATTTGCCAAATCATTACAAACACGTACAATTTCATCATCAAAAAATTGTGCTTCATCAATACCAACAACATCGCAACCATCTGCTAAAATAGGAATATTAGCAGCTGCAGGAACTGGTGTTGATCGAATTTCATTAGAATCATGAGATACCACCATTTCTTCATCATAACGCACATCTATAGCAGGTTTAAAAATTTCAACCTTTTGTCTTGCAAATTGGGCACGTTTTAATCTGCGAATCAATTCTTCAGTTTTTCCAGAAAACATCGATCCACAAATAACTTCAATCCAACCAAATTGTTCTTTATGATTTACTGTATTTTCAAGAAACATTTCGTAATTTTAACACTAAACGGAAATAAAATTTCGTTTGTATAAAGGTGAATCAAATTTATTAAAAATCAAAAGCTATAAAATAAGATAAAAATTAAAAGTTATGAAATAAGCCGAAAACAAGTCGATATTTACCAAAACATTTATTGGCGAATTACATTAACAGATATAAAAACAATAAAATTAAAATAATGAAAAAGAAGTTAGAATCAGAATTAATGAGCATAGCGCATAGGATTCTTAAACTTAAAGGAAAAGAAGATGTATTAAAAATGCATAAAGTTGTAGAAGAGCTTTATGAAAAATTAAGTGTTTTAAAATTTGCTCAAGAAAATTTTGAAGAAGATATTCCAACAATTGGAAATGATTCATCTTTTTTGATATGTTAGATGTGGCCTTTAACAATAAGGTTAGTGATAATATTGAAGTTGAAGATAAAATTTATATTAATTTGGATGAGGTTGAAGACGATGGTATAATGGAACCTGTTATGGAGAAAATAAAGGATATGGTTGCCCAAATGCCGCCTGAGACCCAAAAAGTTGATAAAATATTTGAAGAGGCAATTCCAAAGAAACAATATCATAAAAATGATTTGGAAGAGATTACTGCCGATTTCAAAGAGATTCCAGAATTTGAACCTATTGAAGAGGCAGAAGCCAGAGAAAGACAAAAAAAATCATTAAACGATAAGCTTAAAAGCAGTATAAGTATTGGTTTAAATGATAAATTGGCTTTTATAAAACATTTGTTTGATGGCAGCAACGAAGATTACGACCGTGTTTTATCTCAATTAAATACTACTTCGACATTAAAGGAAGCATCAGACTTTATCAATAATATAGTTAAACCAGATTATAATAATTGGACAGATAAGGAAGATTACGAAACACGCTTTATAGAAATTATTGAAGCCAAGTTTAGTTAATGAGCAAACTCTACCTTGTACCAACACCAATAGGTAATTTAGATGATATAACCTTTAGAGCTATTAAAGTTTTAAAGGAAGTCGATTTAATTCTTGCTGAAGACACTCGAACTTCAGGAAAATTATTAAAACATTTTGATATTAGCACACATATGCAAAGTCATCACATGCATAATGAGCATAAAACTATTAATGGGTTAGTACAAAATCTTAAGAACGGAAAGACCATTGCTTTAATTAGTGATGCAGGAACACCAGCAATTTCTGACCCTGGATTTTTATTAACCAGAGCATGTATTGAAAATAATATAGAGGTTGAATGTCTTCCTGGAGCCACAGCATTTGTTCCAGCTTTAGTAAATTCTGGTTTGCCAAATGATAAGTTTGTGTTTGAAGGATTTCTTCCTGTAAAAAAAGGAAGGCAAACACGATTAAAAATTCTTGCTGAAGAAACCAGAACCATGATCTTTTATGAAAGCCCTCATAAACTCATTAAAACATTAACCAATTTTGTTGAATATTTTGGCGAAGATAGACAAGTATCAGTATCCAGAGAGCTAACAAAATTGTATGAAGAAACTATTCGAGGAACTGCTAAAGAAGTTTTAGAACATTACACTAACAAACCACCAAAAGGAGAGATTGCTATTTGTGTTGCAGGGAAGAAATAAATTGTCATGCTGAGCTTGATGAAGCATCTCTTTATAAGATTCTTCACTGTGTTCAGAATGACACAATTTGAATTTATGAATAGTCTTTTAGCTGAAATAAAACAATGTACAATCTGCGAAAAACATTTAGCATTGGGTCCTCGACCAGTGGTTTCAGCACACAAAGACTCTAAAATTGTTATAATTGGCCAGGCTCCAGGAACAAAAGTTCATGCATCAGGAATTCCTTGGGATGATGCAAGTGGAATGCAATTACGTAAATGGCTAAATGTTTCTGTAGACGATTTTTATGACGAAACCAAATTTGCTATTGTTCCAATGGGCTTTTGTTATCCGGGAAAAGGAAAATCAGGAGACTTACCGCCACGACCAGAATGCGCTCCACAATGGCATGATTTACTTCTAAAACAGATGCCAAATTTAGAGTTGGTGATTCTAATTGGAATGTATTCCCAAAATTATTATTTAAAAGAGAAAGCAAAAAGAACACTAACTGAAACAGTTGCTAATTATAAAGATTATTTGCCAAGATATTTTGTATTGCCACATCCTTCACCTCGCAATAGATTTTGGCTAACTAAGAATTCTTGGTTTGACAATGAGGTAATTCCAGAGTTGCAAATGAGAATATACATTTTAAAATTTAAATATGTTTCCCTAATTATTACCGAACCATCATGTTTCCCTTCCAACCATGTTTTCCTAAATATTGGTTCCACTTTCAACAGCACCTTCTTCAATAGAGTTCCCATAGTATCATTCCATCGGTTTAAGTATCCAAATAATGAAATTACACCAAGCATTTCTACAATTTCACCTTCATCCCAATGTTCATATAAACGTTTTTTAATAGTTTCATCTACAGCATTTGGCACTAAGTGAAGCTGCTAAACTAAAATCTAAAGCAGCACGTTCAGCTTCATTAAAAGCAGGATGTGTTCTATATTCCCAAATATTATCTAATTGTTCTTGTTCTGCACCATAACGTTCTGCTGCTCTAATAGCATGTGCTTGACAATATCTGCAACCTGTTGAGTTACTACTTACCCAAGCAATCATACGTTTTAAGGCAGAAGTTACACGACCTTCATTTGCCATAACAGCTTTATTTAAATTGATAAAAGCTTTACTAATTGCTGGACGACGTTGCATGGTTAAAACTGAATTTGGACAAAACCCAAGGGTTTCATTAAAGAATTCTGCTAATTCTTTGGTTTCTAAATCGTGGTCTGCTGATAATGGTGAAACAAGTGCCATATATGTTACAAAATTTTAAGTTTTTAAATTGTATTTTTGACACTTCAATTAACAAAATTAATTCGACATATGACTAATATTGTGACTACCGAATGGCAACAAGAAATGGTCTTTGAATCTGATAATCCAAGTGGGGATAAATTTTTATAGATTCTTCTGAAGAATTTGGAGGAACCAATTCTGGATTGCGACCAAAAGCATTAATGTTATCTTCATTAGCAGGTTGTTCTGGATTAGATGTAGTTTCACTTTTAAAAAAATGAAAGCTGAAGTTGATGATTTTAAAATAATAACCACAGGAGAATTAACAGATGAACATCCAAAATATTATCATAAAGTAAAATAGATTATCATTTTTATGGAGAAGATTTAAATGAAAAGAAAATTAAAAAAGCAGTAAATTTATCCATTGAAAATTATTGTGGTGTTTTTGAAATGTTTCGTCAATTTGCTAAAATGGAAACAGAAATTCATTTATCATAATAGTAACAATACTAGAATACTTCAAATTTATAATTAACATTAATGCGTTGGACACTAAAACCAAAACCAGATATAAATAAAGTCAAGGAGTTACAAGAATCACTTCAGGTTGATGAGATTATTGCTATCTCTATTGGTTCAACGTGGTATTGAAACTTATGAAGATGCAAAAACTTTTTTCGACCAAGTTTAGACGATTTGCACGATCCATTCTTAATGAAAGATATGGATAAAGCAGTTGCTCGAATTGAAAAAGCTATTGTTAATGATGAAAATATATTGGTTTATGGTGATTATGATGTTGATGGAACAACTTCAGTGTCCTTAATGTCATCTTATTTAATAAGTAAATATCCAAATGTTGCAACCTATATTCCAGATAGATATGATGAAGGTTATGGAATTTCTTATAAAGGAATTGATTTTGCAGAGACAATGATTTTTCGCTAATTATTGCTTTAGATTGTGGTATCAAAGCCATTGATAAAGTTAAATATGCAAAAGAAAAAGGAATTGATTTTATTATTTGTGATCATCACAGACCTGGAGACAATATTCCAGATGCAATTGCTGTTTTAGATCCAAAACGAAACGATTGTGACTATCCATATAAAGAATTATGTGGTTGTGGAGTTGGTTTTAAATTAATTCAGGCTTTAGCTTCAAAAGAAGGAAAACAATTGAAGATTTAGTTGAATATCTAGATTTGGTTGCTACAGCAATTGGAGCAGATATTGTTCCAATAACTGGAGAAAATAGAGTGTTGGCCTATTTTGGATTACAAGTGATTAATGAAGCTCCAAGAACAGGATTTAAAGCCATTATTAAATCAAGTTAAAAAAGACACATTAACCATTACAGATGTGGTGTTTATTATTGCTCCAAGAATTAATGCTGCTGGAAGAATGAAACATGGTCAATATGCGGTAAATTTATTAACTGAAACCGATTTAGAAACAGCAATTCAGTTCGCAGAAGAAATAGAAGCGTTTAATACAGATAGAAGAGATGCAGATAAAAGAATTACAGAAGAAGCTTTACAGCAAATTGAAGAACAAAAAGAACAGAAGAACTTTACTACTGTTGTTTATAATGAAACTTGGCATAAAGGTGTTATTGGTATTGTGGCTTCTAGATTAATTGAAACCTATTACAGACCAACATTAGTTTTTACAAAAAGTGGCGATAAATTAGCAGCATCAGCACGATCTGTAAAAGGATTTGATGTGTATAATGCTTTAGAAGCTTGTGCAGAACATATTGAACAATTTGGAGGTCATAAATATGCTGCTGGATTAACACTTAAAGAAGAAAACTATGAAGCCTTTAAACAAGCCTTTGAAAATGATTGTATCCAAAACCATTGAAAACCATATGTTAACTCCAGAAATTAAAATTGATTCTGAAATTGATTCTGGACAAAATAACTCCTAAATTTTACAGAATTTTAAGTCAGTTTGCACCTTTTGGACCAGGAAATATGACACCTGTTTTTATGACAGAAAATCTTAAAAGATACTGGTTATGGGAAATGTGTTGGTGAAGATGATAAACATTTAAGAATTACAGTTACTCAGAATAATAGATAAACTTGCTGGAATTGGATTTGGTTTAGGAGATAAGTTAGATGTAATTAAAAATAAAAAACCTTTTAAAGCAGTTTATTCCATTGATGAAAATCATTGGAATGGAGAATGTATCATTACAATTAAAATTAAGAGATATAAAATCCTGAACATTTAAATATTATGGCAAAAAAAGATCCTTACGCAGCTCTACGATTTAAAGAATTCAATATTTTTTTATTAGTTAGATTTGCTATTAGTTTTTGGTTGGTCTATGCAATTTATTGTTATTGAATGGCAGGTTTATACTTTAACAAAAGATCCTTTGTCTCTTGGGATTATTGGTTTAATGGAAATTATTCCGGCATTTTCAATGGCTTTATTTGCAGGTCATATTGTAGATCAAAAAGAAAAACGAAACCTATTGTTGATTTGTATTAGCTGCATTTTCATTAATTAGTTTAGGGTTATTTTTTATTGACTCTTGCCAGAAATTACTACCGAATGGTCTACAAATACAATATTATATTGTATTTATGCATTGGTGTTTTTTGGAGGTTTTTTAAGAGCATTTTTTGGACCAACCATATTTTCTTTAATTGCTCTAATTGTTCCTAAAAAAATATATCCTAATGCCGCAACCTGGAGTAGTTCTACATGGCAAATGGCTTCGGTTTTAGGACCTGCATTTGCTGGATTTTCGATTAATTGGATTGGTGTTCATTGGTCACTATGTGTTATATTCGTATTGGTTATTGTTGGCGTTAGTTGTGACTTTTGCAAATCAAGAAAAAACCAATTTTAAATCCAAAAATTGGAGAACCTGTAGTAACAAAGTTTAAAAGAAGGTGTAAAGTTTGTGTTTAAAACAAAAGCTATTTTAGGAGCATTAACTTTAGATATGATTGCTGTTTTATTTGGTGGAGCCATTGCTTTATTGCCAGTTTTTGCACAAGATATTTTAAAAGTAGGATCTGAAGGGTTTGGAGTTTTAAGAGCTGCTCCAGCTGTAGGAGCATTTTTAACCATGCTTATTACGGCTTATATTCCAATTAGTAAAAATGCTGGAATGAAATTGTTAGGAGCTATTTTTGGATTTGGGATTTGTATTATTGTCTTTGGATTGTCATCAATATTCTGGATTTCAGTTATTAGCCTTATTCTTTAGTGGTGTTACTGATGGTGTTTCTATGGTAATAAGACAAACCATTTTACAACTTAAAACACCTGACCATATGAGAGGTAGAGTAGCTTCTGTAAATTCCATGTTTGTTGGATCTTCGAATGAATTAGGTGCTTTTGAAAGTGGATTAACAGCAAAATTAATGGGAACAGTTACAGCAGTAGTTTTTGGTGGAACAATGACATTAATTACTGTTGTTACAACTGGAATTGTATTACCATCATTCAGAAAACTTGATTTGACAAAAGATATTGAAGATCATGAAAATGAGGATTAATATGTCTTTAACTCAAAATTTTCACCATCAAAAACACCATAGGTATAATAACTAATCCAATCACCAAGATTGATGTATTTTGATTGTTCGTTGAGGTCGATATTTAATGGTAAATGTCTGTGACCAAACACAAAATAATCTCGGTGTTTTTCTTCTAGTTTCTTTTTAGAATATTGCACTAACCATTCATTGTCTTCTCCAAGAAATTTTGCATCTTCATCACCAGAAATCAATCTGTTTTTTACTGAAAAATATTGTGCCAACTTTACTCCAAAATCTGGATGTAACCATCTGAAAAACCATTTAGAAATAGGATTGGTAAACACTTTTTTCATGCGTTTATAACCTTTGTCACCAGGACCTAATCCGTCGCCATGACCTATAAAAAATATTTTATCGTTAAAGGTAAATTCCTTTGGTTTATGGTATACAGGAATATTAAGTTCTTCTTCAAAATAACCATTCATCCAAAGATCGTGATTACCAACAAAGTAATAAATTGGAATTCCAGAATCACTAATTTCAGCCAATTTCCCTAAGTGTTCTTGTAAACCCTTTTGGAACAACAGTTTTATATTCAAACCAAAAATCGAATAAATCTCCTAAAAGAAAAATTGCAGCAGCATCTTTTTTTACTTCATCTAACCAAGCAACAAATTTTTTTTCACGAGGAAATGATTCTTCCTTGTGTTGGTGCTCCTAAATGATTATCTGAAGCGAAGTATATTTTTTTTCCTTTTGGAATTTGCATATGTAAATATAACGAATGTTTCTTCTATTTGTGAGATGCTGAATCAAGTTCAGCATGACCTAAAGGTCATTATCACTTGCATACCATTCTGCAAAAGACGTATCTGTTTCTTGAAGTTTTAAGAGAGTGTAATTTAATATTTTTAGGTAAACGAATTTTATTTTTTTAGCAAAATCAATAACCATCATTTCACTTGTTGGTTGATAATCTACCAATAATACATTATGACCTCTATCTTCTAATTCTTTTGCCAGTTCAACATGAGGTGTGTTTTTATTAAAAACAGTTGCATGATCAAAAACATTTACAATTTCTTCTTTCACAATTTTTTTAAGATCGCCAAAGTCGATAACCATTCCAAATTTTACATTATTCGAGTCTGAAATAGGTTTTCCAATAACTGTAACAGATAATTTGTAACTGTGACCATGTACATTTCTGCACTTTCCATCGTAACCATATAGAGCATGTCCTGTTTCGAAAGAAAATTGTTTTGTAATTCTTATTTTACTCATTATCGTTTTTTATTTCGGTTAATAACATAAATAACTATTAGCGCTATTGCCAATATAAGAAACAATCCATTTCCACTAAAAAAATTCAATATATCCATTTATTCTTTGTATTTATTTCTCTGCTTTTTATTGTACCTGTACAACAAATAGGCTAAAGCTACTAAAATTATAAATGGCAACATAGACCCAATAAAGACACCTATTTCATAACCCTTATCTGGAGCATTTTTAATCTTTTCTTCTATATCGACTTGTTGTAATAGAATAATTAGAGAATTCATTATTTTTTAAATTGCTTTAAGGCGTTTTTAGTATGCTCTGAAAGCACTAATTCTCCTGAAATTTTAGCTCGTTCTATCAAAAGTTCCTCCCAGTGATCTGTTTTTTCCCAAAGGATTTTCTTCATTTTATATAAAGCTTCTCGATTATAAGAAGCTAATTTATTGGATAGAACATCTACTTCTTTATCGAGTTCTTTAATTGTATCAAAAACTTCAGCATACAATCCTTTTTCTTTTGCCCAGTAAGCATTTTTCCATTCAGTTGCATTTAAGGATAATTCAGATAAAGCGGCATTTCCTATTTTTCGCTCTATTGCAGGAGCAACAACAAAAGGACCAATGCCTATTGTTAATTCTGAAAGTTTAATAGCCGCATTTTCTGAAGCTAAAACATAATCACAAGCACTTACTAACCCAACGCCTCCACCAACGACTTTACCCTGAACTCTACCTAATATAAGCTTTGAACATGAACGCATTGCATTAATAAGCTTTGCAAAACCACTAAAAAACTTTATTCCTTCTGACAGATTATTGATTTCCATTAATTCATCAAAAAAAGCGCCAGCACAGAAAGCTTTATTACCTTCACTTCTTAAGACAATGACGTGAACATCTTTATTAAGTGAAATTTCGTTAAGCTTATCACTTAACCTGTCTGATAATTCACTTGGGAATGAATTGCTCGCTGGATGTCCAAACTCAATGGTAGCAATATGGTTATTAATAATTGTGGAAAGATTTCCGTTTAGACCAACTTTAGACATCTAAGGTTAAATTTTATCAAAAATACAGAAACTAATTTAGTTAGCATGGGCAAATTTTCTTCTAAATTCATATAGAAGAGGAATTCCTCTTGCTATCATCCAAAAGGCAATAGCAATGAATATAGCAAAAAGTTTATATTCTAAACTATCGAGCCAAAACAGTATGGGGACGAATACAATAAAGGTGGCAAACAGTAAAACATTTCGGAGGTATTTCATTCTTCCTAAACCTTTAAAAACACTATCAAAAATGAAGGCGATTGCACATATTGGTTGCATTGCTAATACTAACCAGAAAACATTATAAAACTCTTTTAAAACCTCTGGATCTTTGGTAAAAAGTGTGCCAAGAGGATAATATACTATAAATCCTAAGACTGCGAGAATGATTCCGATTACAATTCCGTATCTAATAAGTTTATTATTTAATTGCATCAATAGCTTAAAGTCTTTAGCGCCATAAAATTTTCCTGATAAAATATTTCCGGCGCTTGCATACCCATCTATAATAAAGGCTCCAAGAAACCATAAATTGATTGCTATTGTATAAGCCGCAATATATTGTTTGCCATAGCTGGTTGCAAAGGCACTAGCAAAATAGAGCGTCACATTTAGAGCAAGTGTACGAACAAATAAATTGAGGATCATTAATAAAAATTTCTTTATTTCCTTGTTGAATGGAAATGTGATAAGTAAAGGAATTGTAGTCTTTTTTAGTAAAAAATATGCTGATAATAATGCCATTAAAAATTGAGCTGCAACACTGGCATAGGCTGCTCCTTTTATATTCATTGGATTTACATAACCTTCGACACCATAAACCAAAATGAAATCCAATATTATATTAGCAGATGCTCCAACAATAGCTATTATCATTGGGTAAAACGTATTTTGAAGTCCTCTGAAAGCACCAAATACACCTATTGTAAATAAGGTAAATGGAAATCCAAAAACACGTATTCTGTAATATTCAATACTGTATTCTAAAATAAGATCAGATGCATTATATAACCTAAAAATTTGTTCGGCAAAAGGGTAAGTTGAAATAATAATAATGATACTTAACCATGTAATAATAAAAATAGCCTGTGCAGGTAGATTTTTTACTTCATCTAATTTGTTTGCACCTAAATACTGTGAAACTATTGATGAAATAGCACTTCTTGTTTGTCCTAATACCCATATAAGCATTGAAATAAATGCTCCTACAATACCAACAGCGGCCAACGACTCAGTTGCATTTAATGACATATTGCCTACAATAGCCGTATCTGTAATCGATAGAATAGGTTCTGATACTCCAGAAATTAAAGCCGGAACAGCCAGCTTGCTTATATTTTTAAAAGAGATGCTTGAGCTCACAATATTAATTCGTAGCAATGAAAGGGATATTCACTTTGATTGGGAAAATAAATATCCTCCAATTTTTTATAGCCACGAAGTTCGTAAAATAATTGGTTTCTTTTGTTCTTGTGAGAAAGTATCTAATCTTATTGATGTATACTTATTTCTTATAGCGAATTTTTCAGCAAAGTCCATTAATTGTTTTGCATAACCTTTGCTTTGGTGATCAGGATGTACTGCTAAACGATGAATGTAAAGGTTATTATTAGTTTTTGTTAACCATTTAACATCTTCATATTCCTTATCCATTATAGTGGATATTGCGATACATCCTTCAATTCTTCCTTCAATTTCATGAACAAATAATTCATTTCTTTCTACATCTGTTTCAAATGCAGACTTATTGGGATAATATTCATTCCATTGATAAATCCCATTATCATCCATTTTTTTTGCACATGCTTTTGTTATAATTAGAATTCTTTCAATGTCAGACAGAGTCCCTTTCCGAATCATTTATCAATTAGATTTTATAAATGAAATAACAGATTGAATCACCATTTCCAATTCTTTAGAGAGTTCTGACTTTTCCCAAGGATGTTTAGTTCCGAATACATGATCTGCACCTTCTATTATAACTAATTCACTATTTGGGTTCCATTTGTGGAGGTTTTCTGCTTCATTTATTGAAACAGAGGTGTCTTTATTTCCATGAATTATCAAATGTGGAATATCTAAGTCTGATGCTGCACGTTTTATGTTGAGACGGTCTTTACTTTGCTTATAATCTTCAAAAAACTGATAATAATGAGGCATTTGTTGTTTTGTTCTTCCGTTTTCAACATAATAAACACCTTGCTTCTTCCATTGCTCTAATGCTTCTCCATCTGGGAAACGCTTTTCGTAATCGCTTACTCCAGCTAATGAAATGACTTTTGTAATTCTTGGATCTTCAGCTGCTTTTATAGTTACAATTCCACCACCACGGCTATGACCAAGTAATGTAATATTAGAAGTGTCGAAGTTTTTATTTGAGTTAAAATTTTCAATTATCCAATTTAAAACAGAATCTAAATCGTCTAATTCTTTAGTGTAGTTATTGTTTCCAAAGGCTTCTAAATCTGGAAAATCGATTGGCTGTTCAATGGTTCCGCCATTGTATGAAAAATTAAACTTCATAAAACAGAATCCAGAATTAGCAAATTCTTCTGCCATCAAACTCCATGCTCCCCAATCTTTAAAACCTTTATAGCCATGACAAAATAATATTATTGGCTTAGGTGTATTATCTTCTTGATAGTAATAATCAAATAGGATAGGTTTACCATATTTCCCAGGGATTTTCAAGTTATTAATAATGTTCATTTAAACTTCTTTTTCTATTATATCAATATTTGGATTACAAATCTCTAAAATTAATTTTTTAAGTTGAATAAAATAACTATCCAAAGTTTCTTGAGTAATATTAGAGTCTTTTTGCCTGCTTCCTTTTGATTCTGTTTCAGCAAATTTCAGAAAACCGGAATTCAGATTTTTAAATGAAATCACACCTGCTTCAATTGGAATTGAGAAATTTACTTTTTTCTTAAAAAGATAGGCATAGGCAAGAATTTGATATGGTTTACTATATCTATCATAGTCATGGTTTATTTCATCCCAGTCGAAAACAGTCATTTTGTTTTGTTCTACTTTACCAGTTTTATAGTCTATGATTCTTATCACACCGTTAAATTCATCAACTCTGTCTATTTTTCCTGTTAAATAGACTGGAAAGTCAAGTTCAGGAATATCTAACATTGTTTTAAATTCTTCAGATTCTATTTGCAGAATTTTAATTTCATCTCCACCCTTTAAATTTTCAATTTCCAGATTTATTAAGTTTGAGACATAGCGCTTGGCTATTTCAAAAATGATTAGATTTTTACCGTTTTTTAGATCACCTTCCTTATAGTATTTTTTAAAGTTATTGGTAACAGCATTGTCTATTTTGGGTATTAGTTTTTTAAGGGACTCAATATTCAGATATGAATTTACAAAGGGCTTATAAAAATCTTCGAGAGTTTTATGAACAACATTTCCTAATGTATTCAATGCGACAGTTTCTTCCACATCTTCATACTGGTTTACTTTCAATATTTTTCTGTAATAGAATTCTAAGGGATTTCTTATATAACTGGTTAAGGAGGAAGGGGAAAATCCATTCATTGCCACTTCCCTTATTTTAGCAAGTAAAGTATCCGTTTTTTTAATTTTATTGAGAGCGTTATTAAATGCAGGAACTTTTGGTGATGCCAGAGTATGTTTAATGTTGTGAATACCTTCAACTTCAAGTTGAGTTATAAACCTGCTTTTCTCACCTCCTTTTAGGGCATCAGATTCTGTATTGTAAATTATATAAATATTCTTAGCTCGTTGAAAAAGTCTAAAAAAATGATAAGAATAAATAGCGTCTTTTTCTCTATATGTAGGCATTCCATTTTCAACCTTAACATCAAAAGGTATAAATGAATTATTTATTTTTCCAGAAGGCAAAACACCTTCATTTACAGAAGAGATAATTATGGTTTCAAAATCTAATACACGAGATTCTAACATACCCATGAGTTGAAGTCCTTGCAAAGGCTCTCCTTTAAAATCTATATTTTCAGTAGTTAATAGTTCTTTGTAAACGGAATAAAGGGTTTTTATATCATTGACAAAATTATAAGTGTTTATTAAATGATTAAGCTGATTAAATATTTCATAATAACGAAATAAATATTCAAGAATTAATAGGTTTTCTTTCTTATTTACAGAATAATGACTTTTTAATTCAACAATTAATGCCAAACTGTTATCTAATGCAATTTTTGGACTATTGTTCCAATTACCAAAAAGAATAGTAAGTAATCTGGATTTCTTGGGAGCAAGTTTTAAAACCTTTTCGAGAGGTATGTAGATTATATTATTCGTCTGAATATGGTCTATTATATCTTTTACGTAGTCCGTTTTATTCTCTATAAAGAGAGGTCTAATCAAAGGGCTGGTTAAGATTATTTGAATATCTCTGTTATAAATTCCTTCTCCATATTTGTTTTTGTGAAGCATTAATAAACTTTCAAAAAAAGAAGATAAAGGTGAGCTTTCCAAAGGAATTCCCATTGTTATATTTAAAGCCTTTACGTTTTCCGGTAACGAGTTTATTACGGGTATTAATAGGTTTTCATCTCCAAGAATTACAGCAGTATTCGATAATTGGGCATCTTCCTTATATAAACTTTTTAGAATACTTCCTATGTATTTAGCTTGGCCAATATTTTTAGGAATTCCTATTACGTCTATTAGCTTTCTTTTCTTGTAATTATTAACCGCCCATTTAAATGGGTTATTAGAAAAGTATCGCCATTCATTTTTGTATTTTCTAATGAATTGTCCTGCATTTTGGGAGGTGTTATTGATAAAGTGTTCATCTATATCCCAATAGATTTCACCAACTTCATTTTCAAGTATTTCCTGAATAATAATTTCCTCTGCTGAATTCAATGCATTAAATCCAATAAAAACATGTCTCTTTTTAGTGCTTTGAATATAGTTTTGCAAATTTTCGACAGCTTCTCGATAAATTAGTCCTTGATAACCAACCTTCTTTGCTTTTAAACTATCTGAAAAAGCAGTATATAATGGATATAATTTTTTCCAGAATAGCAGGTAATTTTTAACAAGATCTGTTTTTTCGGATTTTAGAGACCAATGTTCGATGTCTTTAATTTCGCTTAAATAATTAAATATTTTTTCAGGTTCAATTAAAAAGCGATCAATTTCATTAAAATCCTGTAATAAAATTTGAGCCCATTTAGAAAATGAATCAAGCTGTTCAATCTCTTTAATATTTTCTAATTGAGAATAAATGGAATAAAACTCGAATAGTAAATGGAGGTTGGATTCAGTTTTTAAACCTGAGAGTTCTTCTACAAACTCTTCAATACTGATTATTTCAGGCGCTAAAATGGCCTTAGAGAGACTTTTACTTATCTCGTGTTTTAAAAAGATTCCCGCTCTTTTGTTTGGTAAAATAAATGTGAGGTCAGAGATATCTTGCTCTTTAGATTGTAAATCAGAAATTACATCGGCAATAAAACTTCTCATTGTATAAAAATAAAAAACGCTTCGGAATTCCGAAGCGTTTTTTTAATATTTAGAATGTTTAAGTTCTCTTAATTATTTTTTAAGTTTTACTTCAACACGTCTGTTATTTGCTCTACCTGCTCTTGTAGCGTTAGAATCGATTGGGTAATCTTCACCAAATCCTAGTGCGGATAATCTTGCAGAATCAATACCGTTTTCAACTAAATATGCCATTACAGCATTAGCTCTTGAATCAGATAACCCTTGGTTAAGAGTTTTGCTTCCAACACTATCAGTATGACCTTCAATAGTAAAATTAGCTCTTGGATATTCTTTTAAGATTGCAGTTATCGCTTGTAATACTGGGTAAGTATTTTGTTTGAAAGATGATTTACCAGAATCAAACAAGATAGTTTTAGCATAACTATTTAATTCTGCCATTACTTCAGGAGTTGGTAAAACTTCTGGGCAACCGTTATTAGCTACAGTACCTGCTTCATTAGGACATTTATCGTCTTTATCTAAAACACCATCTTTATCGGTATCAGCCCAAGGACAACCATTATTAGCTGCAGGACCAGCTTCTTTAGGACATTTATCTTTAGCATCTGTCACACCATCACCATCAGCATCTGGACAACCAGCTAAAGCTTTTAAACCTGCTACTGTTGGACAGTCATCGCTCTTATCAACTACACCATCACCGTCAGAATCTGGACATCCATTAAATTCAGCTAAACCAGCTTCGTTAGGACAATCATCTTTACTGTCTTCAATTCCATCACCATCAGTATCAGGACAACCGTTGAATGCTTCTAAACCGAATACTTCTGGACAAGCATCATTTTTGTCATAAATACCATCACCATCTGTATCTGTTCCACCAAATTTAACAGATAATCCAAGTGAATGTTGGAAATGTTTTGGTAAGTAATCTTCAAATGAATGCTTGTAAGTTGTTGAAACTCCTAAAGCAATGTTTTCAGTAAACCAGAAATTTAAACCTAAAGTTCCATTTAAAGTTCCAGCTCCAATATCATCAACCCAAGTATAACCACCACCTACACCAAGTATTGGTTCAAGTTTTTTGGAGTTAATAGCATCTAGCGAAAGAATATTTCACTGTACCATCTAACTGCATAATATGATAAATCATCAGCAGCAGCATCACCTATTTTATCAATTTTGTTAATAGAACCTCCAACTGCTAATGAAAAATTATCATCTAAATACTTAGAAACAGAAATTGTTGATAAAGAAGGTAAAATATTGCAATGATCTCCAGCATTAAAAAATTCATCAAAATATCCTCCCAATGGAGCGTCTTCACCAATTGGGTATATATCAACTGCATTTACTCCAAAACTTATTTGCCAAGGATTGTTCTCGTCTTGTGCATTAACGTTACTAAAACCGAACATTAGTAAAGTAACTAATAATAATCTGCTAAGATTTTTCATATTCAAAAAATTTATTTTTAAGTGTTAATTATGGACAAAAATAAGTTGTTAAATGTTATTAACAAAGACAAATATAGAAAAATATTGCAAAAACATCGTTTTAATCCTTGTAAACAGTGCATTTTAGATAATATTTAATTCCTTTCCGACCTTACTAAATGCTATAATTGCTTTATCTAATTGTTCCTTATTATGTGCAGCAGATAATTGCACACGAATTCTTGCTTTATCCCTTGGTACGACTGGAAAAAAGAATCCAATCACATAAATTCCTTCTTTAAGAAGCATTTTAGCCATTTTTTGAGACAATTTTGCATCATAAAGCATAACAGGAACAATAGCAGAATCGCCATCAATTATATCAAATCCAGCGTGCTTTCATTCCTTTTTTAAAGTAGTTAGTGTTTCTTCTAATCGTATCCCGTAAAGAAGTATCATGTTTTAACATATCAAAAACCTTAATAGACGCACCAACAATTGCCGGAGCTAAGGAGTTAGAAAATAAATATGGCCTTGATCGTTGACGGAGCATTTCAATAATTTCTTTTTTACCTGTTGTATAGCCACCCATAGCACCGCCAAGAGCTTTGCCTAAGGTCCCTGTAATGATATCAACTCTACCTATAACTCCTTTTTCTTCAAGTGTTCCTCTTCCTGTTTTACCTATAAAACCAGTTGCATGGCATTCATCTATCATAACCAATGCATCATATTTTTCGGCTAGATCACATATTTTATCTAATGGCGCAACAAGTCCATCCATAGAGAATACTCCATCTGTAACTATAATTTTAAATCTAGCTTCTTTCTTATTGGCTTCAATTAATTGATCTTCAAGATCTTTCATGTCACTATTTTGATACCGATAACGAGCTGCCTTACACAGTCTGACACCATCAATTATAGATGCATGGTTTAACGAATCTGAAATTATAGCATCTTCAGGTCCAAATAATGGTTCAAAAACACCACCATTGGCATCAAATGCCGCAGCATATAAAATAGTATCTTCTGTTTGATAGAAATCAGCTATTTTATTTTCTAATTCTTTATGAATGTCTTGCGTGCCGCAAATAAATCGAACAGAAGACATTCCAAATCCATGAGTGTCCAAGGCGTCTTTAGCAGCTTGAATAACATCTGGATGAGATGACAATCCCAAATAATTGTTAGCGCAAAAGTTTAACACGGTCTCACCTGTAGTTAACGTAATTTCTGCTCCTTGAGGAGATGTTATGATGCGTTCTTCTTTAAAAAGTCCGCTCTTTTTTATATCCTTAAGTTCTTGTAGTAAATGTTGTTTTAAATTACCGTACATATTGAGTTAGTTTTATACAAATTTACTCTGTTTTTGAGGAATATTAGTATATATCAATTGATATATTTTCATTGATGTAAATCAATATCTTTTTAATGAATTTTATATCCCATTTCTTCTAAAACGTCTTGATAATTTTGAAGCTGTTGTTGGTGTTTAGGATTGTGCAATCCTGTTTTGTAATCGATTATGATAGCTTCGTTGTTGCTATTTATAACGATCCTATCTGGACGCAAGATGTCGCCTTCTTTTGTGATTATGTCCTTTTCGTTATATACAGTTAAATCTTGAGTGTAAAATCTTTAAGTTGAGAATGCGAAACTATGTCGTTGATTGTTTTTTGTAGTTCTTCATATTGTATTTTATCAATAATTCCGAAAGTATAATAATCTCTAAGTACAAATTCGATATCTCTTTCAGTTTTGATTTTTGACATTATATTATGTACGAGATTGCCTTTTTCTATTGCTTCTTTTTGGTTGGTGTCCCAAAGATATCCTGAATTGGTAATAATATTTAAATTGTGTGAACTTGCAGAAGTAGATATAAATTCTTCTTGAGTAATAGTGTGTTTTATTTTCTCTTCTGTCTTAGATTGTTTTTTGGGATTTCCAAAGATGTAATGTGTTTGGGAATCACCCCAAAGATTAGCTGCCTTCAGATAATTGATGAATAGTCCAGAATAGGTTTTTTGGTTTTCTTGCTCATTCGAGTTAATGTCTTTTTTACCAATAATATACAATTGCTCAACAGGTCTTGTAAGCACAACATATAAAAGATTGATATTGTCTAATTCTAATTTGCATTGACGATGATTGTAAATGTCTGATCCAAGCTCATTCACAAATTCTAAATCTTTATTTAGGTTGATGTAAACTTCGTTAAAACCATTGAATTCTTCTTCATTAATTTTAAACCAGGTTTTAGCTTCTTTTTCTCTGTATATTTCCAATTCTGCATAAGGAAAAATAACTACGGGAAATTCTAATCCTTTACTTTTATGTATAGTCATTATTTTTACAGCATCCTGACCTTCTGGAGATATAATGCTCAACTTGTCGTTTTTGGTTTCCCAGAACTTTAAAAAGCCTGAAAGGCTTGAATGATGTTTTTGAGAATAATTCAGCACTTCATCTAAAAAGAATTGGATGTAAGCATCAGATTTTGGAGCTAATTCTAACTCACGAATTAAAATTTCAGCGGCATCGTAAATAGATAATTGTAAAAATGCATCAAAATCAAAAACACCTAATTCTTTGAAGAGTTGAGTGGGATTTAAATTGATTAATGATTTAAAGAAATCATGTTTGTTGTCAATATTTTGTTTATCTGCAATATAGTTTAGAATTTCAACCTTAACTTCGTTATTATTTGGTTGCATTGCCAATTGCATCATATTTATAATGAAATTAACTTCTGGAGAACGATTTAATAGCAGGGTTTCAGAAGATATTATCTTAATTCCTTCAGTACTCAATACATCTGCAATAGCGACACCTTCAGCTTTTTTTCTGACTAAAACACAGATATCTTTTAGCTGGTAACCATTATCTAAAACCTTTTTAATGGTTTCAAGAACTTTTTTGGTATAAACTTCGTCTTTATCATCATCTTTTGTGTACTCTAATAAATTGATGTCTACATAACCTTCATTTTTATTGAATAATTCCTGATGGCATTCAGAATATATTTCAGCATAATCAGGATTACTAAATGCAATACCAGATAAGTGTTTAAAAAAGGCATTATTAAATTTGATAATCTCTGTACAGCTGCGATAATTTACAGGAAGATTTTTAACCTCTTGTTCAACCGAAAAAGGTTTGTCTTTTTTGTTAAACAAATTGATAAATTGTTCAGCTTTTCCACCTCGCCACCTGTAAATGGCTTGTTTAGCATCTCCAACAATCAAGTTTGTTCCTCCTTCTGATGACAGAACGTTTTCAACTAAAGGCATCAGGTTTTGCCATTGTAGTTCTGATGTGTCCTGAAACTCATCAATAAAATAGTGTTTGAACCTTTCACCAATACGCTCGTATATAAACGGAATAGGCTGATTTTTTATCTCGTTGCTTATTATGGAGTTGAATTCTGAAATCAGCAACAAGTTCTGCTCTTCTTTTATTAGATTCAGTTCTTTGTTGATAGCATTGAGAACAGATAGAGGCGTGATGTTTCTGTAAATATTTTTTAAAAGTAAATATTGATAAACATGTTCCTTTATTTCAAGATATGAAGTTTCAATTTGAGGCAAAACACTATCAATTATGTTAGCAATGTCTAAATCTATTGTTTTAGTATAAATATTTTTGTTTTCGGCTAAATTATTTTGAAGCTGATTATCATATATTTTATAAAAATTTAAAGCAATTATTTTTTTAAAATGATTGGGTAATGTACCTCTCGAAAAGTCACTATGCTCTAACCCACATTCCTCAATTAAGGTTAAAACACTTTGTGCTTTATCAATTATCTGTTGCTCTAAAACAACTGTTTTCGCAAAAATATTTTTTTTGAGTGATTTAAAATCGTCTAAAGTCTTTGCTTTTAGATTGTCAAGATGTGTGACATGGTTTTCATTTACTAAAAGTTTAGCAACTCTGTTTAAGTCCAAGCTAATATCCCAACTTTTATCGTCGTCAGTCTTTTCTAAAGCAAAATCAACCAGAATATTTGTTAGATCTTTGTCAAGGCCTGTTTTAGATATCAGCTTATCCACAGCCAGATTCAATAGCAGGTCAGTGTCTAACTCAACTTCAAAGTTTTGAGGCAATTTTAAATCATGCGCAAATGTTCTAATTAATTTGTGGTTAAACCTATCAATAGTACTAATATCAAATGTTCCATAGTCGTTTAAAATAGTGTCAAGAATTTTTTTTGATTTGAGATTAAGGTGTTTTTTATCAAGGTTTAGCTCATTGCATACTTCTTCGAACATACTATTTGGCTTTTCAAGAACCTCTTTACTGGAGAAAAACTTTAAAGATTCTATAATACGCTCTTTCATTTCACCAACAGCCTTATTTGTAAAAGTCATGGCCAGTATTTGTCTGTATTTAAAAATATTATCCGACTTAAAAAGAATTTTCAAATATTCTTTAACAAGCGTATAAGTTTTTCCGCTGCCAGCAGACGCATTGAATATTTTAAAAGGTGAGGAATTAATCAACAGATAATTTTTATACCAAAATAAGTAATCTTAATATAATCTTAAGATAATTTTTAAACCATTATTGTAAATTTGAGAAAATAAGTATTAACAACTAAAAATAATAAATATGGCTTTTGAATTACCTAAATTAAAATACGCATATGATGCTTTGGAGCCTCATATAGATGCACGCACAATGGAGATACACCATTCTAAACATCATCAAGGTTATACCAACAATTTAAACAATGCAATAACTGGAACTAATTTAGAAGGAAAATCTATCGAAAATATTCTTGGTGGATTAGATATGAATAACAAAGCAGTAAGAAATAATGGTGGAGGTTTTTACAATCACTCATTATTTTGGGACGTAATGAATCCAGAAGGAAAAGGACGTTTATCTGGAGAGTTAAAAGACGCTATTGAATCTGCTTTCGGTTCTTTTGATAGTTTTAAAAATGCTTTCAGTAAGGCAGCTGCTACACAATTTGGCTCTGGTTGGGCCTGGTTATGTGTACACAAGGGTGGAAAGGTTGAGGTATGTTCTACTCCAAATCAAGACAATCCATTAATGCCTGGAGTTACTTGCGAAGCAACTCCTATTTTAGGAATAGATGTTTGGGAGCATGCATACTATTTGCATTATCAAAACCGACGCCCTGACTATATAGAAGCATTCTTTAATGTTATTAACTGGAATGAAGTTGAAAGACGTTACGCAGAAGCTAAATAAGCTACAACTACATATTTAAGTAAATAAAAAAGGTGAACGAAAGTTCACCTTTTTTGCCCCAAATCTACCATGAACTTAACCTACTTATGTTATGGTGATGCTAATATAATGCAGTTTATTATTTTATATTCAATTTATTAGACCAACTACTTATAAATTAGTCTATGTGAAAAAAAATGGAAGTTTGAGAGGAATGTTTTTAATTTGGCTGTAAAATAAAAAAAGGTAAACAAGTGTTTACCTTTTTTTGCCCCAAATCTACCATGAACTTAACCTACTTATGTTATGGTGATGCTAATATAGCACAGCTTTAATAAAAGCTAAGAATTATTTAGACAAACTACCCTTTTATTAGATAAAGTGCTATTGTATGTAAGAAAATGTAGGAAAAAACTTATTATTAATAAGCCCGCTCATTGTTTCCTTCATAAAAATTGATGAATGCTCTATTTACAACTCGGTTTCCTCCAGCTGTTGGATAATTTCCTGTAAAATACCAATCTCCCAAATTTTTTGGACATGCTTTATTAAGGTTGGTAAATGGTTTGAAAGATAACTTTAACTTCTGCATTTATATCGTCATCACAAATGAGCTCCGATATTTTGCTTGATATTTCTTCTGCTGTAAATTCGTTGTACAGTTCTTTAACAAAGTTTTTTACTTCTTTATCCTTTAAGTTTTCTTGAGCCTTACATTTTTTATAAACCTCTTCTACTTTATTATATTTATTTGCATCCTTTAATAATGATAACATTGCTCTAAAAGCAATTAGACCTTCTAATCTTGCCATATCAATTCCATAACAATCCGGATAACGAATTTGAGGTGCAGAGGAAACAACTATTATTTTTTGAGGATTAAGTCTGTCTAAAATCTTTATGATACTCTTTTTTAAGGTGGTTCCTCGCACGATACTGTCATCAATAATAACTAAATTATCCTCTGGCTTAACTACTCCATAAGTAACATCATATACATGCGCTACCAGATCATCACGACTACTATCTTCTGTAATAAAGGTTCTTAATTTCACATCTTTAACTGCAATCTTTTCTATTCTTGGCCTTTGTGCTAATATTTCAGTAACTTTTTCGGCAGATAAGCTTCTTTTGCCTTTAAGGATGGCTTGTGTTTTTTGTTCATTAAGATAATCCTCTACAGTTTCTGTCATACCAAAAAAAGAAGTTTCAGCAGTATTAGGAATAAAAGAAAAGACAGTATTTTTTATATCATAGTTAATAGCTTCCAAGACTTTAGGGACTAATAATTTTCCTAATTCTTTGCGTTCCTTATAAATTTCTGCATCGCTGCCTCTGGAAAAATAAATACGCTCAAATGAGCATGCTTTTCTTTCTAATGGCTTAAGTATTTTTTTGATTGATGTTTCTCCAGATTTCTTCGTGATTATTGCATGGCCTGGTTTAAGCTCAATAACGTCTTTAAAAGCAACATTGAATACTGTTTGAATAACTGGTCTTTCTGAAGCCACTACAACTATTTCATCATCCTTATAGTAATAGGCTGGTCTTATTCCGGAAGGATCTCTTAAAACAAATGAATCTCCATGACCTAATAACCCGGACATGGCATAACCTCCATCCCAGTTCTTAGCAGCCTTTTGTAGTATTTTAGCAACGTTCAATCGTTCTGCTATAAGAGGTGAGCATTCATTTTTACTATATCCTTCGTTTTTGAGATCCTTATAAATTTTACTCACAGAATCATCAAGGAAATGACCTATTTTTTCCATTACAGTAATGGTATCTGTATAATCCTTTGGGTGCTGTCCCAGATCCACAAGGTTTCTAAATAACTCCTTGACATTGGTCATATTAAAGTTACCAGCCAATATCAGATTTCTATGCATCCAATTGTTTTGTCTTAAAAACGGGTGAACACTTTCCACACTATTTTTCCCAAACGTTCCATATCTGACATGACCCAACAACAATTCACCAATATAAGGGATGTTGTGTTTTTGCAATTTAACATCATTTATATATTCTGGATTCTCGAGAAATTCCTTATTGATTCTTTCGTTGATTTGACTGAATATATCCTGAATGGGTTGTTGTTCTATAGATCGTATTCTACTTATATAACGCTGTCCGGGCTTAACATCAAGTTTAATGCTTGCAAAACCAGCTCCATCTTGTCCACGATTATGCTGTTTTTCCATCATTAAATACATTTTATTCACACCATAAAATGCACTGCCATATTTTTCTTTATAGAACTCTAATGGCTTTAAAAGTCTGATAAGAGCAATTCCGCACTCATGTTTAATTGCATCACTCATATTGAGTCAATTTACCGATTCTAATAAAATTAAAAACGCGCTCAAACATGAGCGCGTTAGTTTATGCTAATTCAATTTCAAATTGAGTTAATTTTTTAAATTTTTTCAATCTTTCCAATACTTCATTTTTAGTTAGGTCTGTCATCCGTTCAGTTCCGAACCTCTCAACGCAAAAAGAGGCCAATGTCGAGCCATATATTATTGCATTTTTCATGTTCTCAAAAGAGAAGTCCTGCGTGGCTGCCAAATATCCGGAAAATCCTCCGGCAAAAGTATCACCAGCTCCTGTTGGATCAAAAACTTCTTCCAATGGTAAAGCAGGAGCAAAAAACACATTGTCATTGTGAAATAGAAAAGCCCCATGTTCTCCTTTTTTAATGACGACATATTTAGGACCCATTTCATGAATTTTTCTGGCAGCTACAACCAATGAATATTCTCCACTCAATTGCCTTGCTTCTTCATCATTAATTGTTATAACGTCAATTTGCTTTAAAACTTTTAACAGATCCTCTAATGCATTGTCCATCCAGAAATTCATAGTGTCTAAAATTATCATTTCTGGTCTGGAACTCATTTGTTCTATTACACTTAATTGCACCAAAGGATGAAGATTCCCAAGCATTACCACATTGGCATCTTTGTAATCTTTTGGCACACAAGGATTAAAATCTGCCAATACGTTTAGCTCGGTTGCAAGAGTATCTCTGGAATTCATATCGTTATGATATAAGCCACTCCAAAAAAATGTTTTTCCTTCTTTAATAATTTCAATTCCAGAAATATCAATATTTTTCCCTGATAACAGATTTAAATATTTTTCTGGAAAATCTCCACCTACAACCGAAATAATTGAAGACTTAACTTCAAATTGAGATGCTGCTAATCCAATAAAAGTGGCTGCTCCTCCTAATATTTTATCGGTTTTACCAAATGGCGTTTCAATAGCATCAAAGGCAACTGTACCTACTATAACTAACTTATTCATAAAAGGAGGTCATATTTTTTGTGCAAACTTACGTAAAATAAATTCCGAATAAAAGTAATGTAATTAGACGCCATAGTCTATTATTTTCTTCCAAAATCGGCTGGAATTTCACCCCAGGCTTTTGTTTCCCACTTAACTATAGTTGTAGAATAGGAATTTGAATTTAACCATTTAATGGCTCTCTCAATTAATTCAAACAAATTCTCATTGTTTTCCGTTCTTTCCAATTTTGTATTACAGTGTTTCTTCTTTACCCAACTTAAAGCGGTCCTGGAATCCGTATATATGATCTTAGTACTCTTTTTTTGCTTTAACAAAGCTAAGCCATGAACTAAAGCTAAAAATTCGCCTATGTTATTCGTCCCTTCTTCAAAAGGCCCCTGTCTAAATAGTTCTTTTTTGCTTTTGGTCTCCACACCGCGATACTCCAACTTTCCTGGATTGCCGCTTGATGCCGCATCAACAGAAATTGAATTATAGTTGGGTTTACCAATTTTTTTGAGCTGCACTTCGGTTAGTTCGCTTTTAAATTTTTTATTCTTACCAACATGGGATTTAAAGTTCTCTTTTAGAGCTTGCTTAGCAGCTTCAAAAGTTATAAAAGATTTATATTGTGCTCCCTGAAAATCTTTTATTTGTGCTTTACAGTCATCCCAAGTTTCAAAAACACCTGTATGATGTCCTTTCCAAACAGCATAATATTTCTTCTTCTTTTTAGCCATTTTCTGGAAATAAAATTGACTCAACTACTTTAGGAAAGTGTTGCATTTCCAAAGTATGAATTTTAGCAGCTACTTTTTCTGTACTATCAGAAGGATCTACTTTACATTTCGATTGAAATATAATAGCTCCTTCGTCATAATTTTCATTAACATAATGAATGGTAATGCCTGTTTCGGATTCTTGGTTTCTTACTACAGCTTCATGTACGTTCATTCCATACATACCTTTACCTCCATACTTAGGTAATAATGCTGGATGTATATTAATAATCTTGTTTGGGAATTCTTTTAGTATATTCTCGGGGACCTTCCATAAAAAACCAGCTAGCACAATGAGGTCCGGATTTGTAACTTTTAATAAATTCAATACATCTGTGGACTCAAAAAAAGCTGTTCTGTTAAAACTTAATGCACTAATATTTAGTGTTTTACATCTCTCTAATACTTTGGCACGAGGATTGTTAGTTAATACCTGAATAACAGACACATTATCTCTGTTGTGAAAAAACCTAATTAAATTTTCAGCATTTGATCCACTTCCGGACGCAAAAATTACAACACGTTTCATTTACAGTTAATAATGATAAGATTATTCAAACAAAAAAAAGAATAATTATTAACAATTAGAAGGTAAATAGGAATAACTTTAAAGTAATTTTATTAAATTACAGACACATTTTTATACTAAAGGTGAGTTTTAAAATAAAGTTTTTTATTTTTGCAGCCTAATTAAACTTAAAATTAAAAAATTATGTCAGACATTGCATCAAGAGTTAAAGCGATTATCGTAGACAAATTAGGTGTTGACGAGAACGAAGTTGTAACTGAAGCAAGCTTCACAAACGATTTAGGAGCAGATTCATTGGATACTGTTGAATTAATCATGGAATTTGAAAAAGAATTCGATATTCAAATACCAGACGATCAAGCTGAAAACATTGCTACAGTTGGTCAAGCAATTTCCTATATTGAAGACGCAAAATAAGTAACATTATTTTATGGAACTTAAAGCGAGTAGTAGTTACTGGATTAGGAGCTCTTACCCTATTGGAAATACCAAAGATGAATTTTGGGATGGATTAATAAGTGGTAAAAGTGGAGCTGCTCCTATAACTTATTTTGATACTGAAAAGTTTAAAACAAAATTCGCTTGTGAACTAAAAAACTTTAATGCTACGGATTTTCTTGATAGAAAAGAAGCTCGTAAAATGGATAGGTTTACACAATACGCAATGGTTGCATCAGATGAAGCTATTATTGATTCTAAATTAGATCTTGATAAAGTAAATAAGATTGCGAGTTGGTGTTATTTGGGGAGCTGGAATAGGTGGTTTGGAAACTTTTCAGAATGAAGTTCTAAACTTTGCTGAAGGTGATGGAACACCAAGATTTAACCCTTTTTTTATTCCAAAAATGATTGCAGATATTGCACCAGGTAACATCTCAATTAAACATGGATTTATGGGGCCAAATTATACTACGGTTTCTGCTTGTGCATCATCAGCAAATGCAATGATTGATGCTCTTAAACTATATTCAGATTAGGACATTGTGATGTTATTGTAACTGGTGGTAGTGAAGCAGCTGTAACCATTGCAGGAATGGGTGGTTTTAATGCTATGCATGCACTTTCAACAAGAAATGAAAGCCCAGAAACAGCATCAAGACCTTTTGACGCAACCAGAGATGGTTTTGTGTTGGGAGAAGGAGCTGGAGCAATTATTTTGGAAGAATATGAGCATGCAAAAGCACGTGGAGCAAAAATTTATGCTGAATTAGTTGGAGGTGGTTTGTCCTCAGATGCATATCATATGACTGCACCACATCCAGATGGAATCGGTGTAATTGTGGTTATGAAGAATTGTTTGGAGAATGCAGGTTTAAAACCTGAAGATGTAGATGCTATAAATACTCATGGAACTGCAACTCCTTTAGGGGATGTTGCCGAACTTAAAGCTATTTCTGAGGTTTTTGGAGATCATGCTAAAAATATTAATATCAACTCTACAAAATCTATGACAGGACATTTATTGGGTGCTGCTGGAGCTATTGAAGCTATTGCTTCTATCTTATCTATGGAGCATGGAATAGTTCCACCGACAATAAACCATTCTATTGTAGATGAAAATATAGATCCTGAATTAAACCTTAACATTAAATAAAGCTCAAAAAAGAGACGTTAAAGTAGCTATGAGTAATACATTTGGTTTTGGTGGTCACAATGCCTGTGTATTGTTTAAAAAAATAGATTAAATATCTGAATGAATTTCATTCGTAACATATTAAATTCCCGTTCAGATAAGGACGGGAATTTTTTTATTAATTTAAGTAAAACCCTCGGCTTTAAGCCAACTAATATTAAATTTTATAAAAAAGCGTTTACCCATCGATCCATGAATAAAAAGGATAAATATGGTAATGCGCTAAATTATGAAAGATTAGAATTTTTGGGAGATGCTATGTTGGGTGCCGTAATAGCCTTACATCTGTTTAAGGAAGCACCTAAAGGAGACGAAGGCTATCTAACTAAAATGCGTTCAAAAATAGTTAGTAGAGAGCATTTAAATGAACTGGGTAAAGATATGAATTTAATTAATTTCATTGAAAGTAAGATATCTAAAGCCAGTTTTGGTGATAATGTTCATGGGAATTTGTTCGAAGCTTTAATTGGCGCAATTTTTTTGGATAAAGGATATAAACAATGCGAGAAGTTTATTTTTAGGACCGTAATCATACCCCATGTTGACATCGAATTACTTGAGGGTAAAGTTATCAGCTATAAAAGCTTACTGATCGAGTGGTGTCAGAAAGAAAAGAAGACATTCTATTATGATGTTTATGAAGACTCAGGAAATGATAATCAAAAACATTTCTCTGTAAAACTCTCAATTAATAATAAAGTGGTTGCAAAGGCGAGAGCTACTTCAAAGAAAAAAGCGGAAGAAAAAGCTTCTAAAAGGGCATATTTCGTATTTCAGAGAAGAATTGATGGGGATAGTTAATTAAATATCTTAGATACAATTCTAATGAAAACTCAAACGTTTTCGATTTAAAGAATAACTTTTTACTAATTAGGTATTTGTTTTAAATACTATATTTACATGATTTTTAACAGGAATGACTAAGCATAAATTCTTAATAGATGATTTTGAAGAATGTGATTCATTTGTATTAATTGCAATTCATTGTAATTTGGAAGATTATAGACTAGTTTATTTGTTAAATAAAAAATTAAATTTAAAACTAAGAAGAAAAGAAAAGGATTTAGACTATTCTGAAGCCAAATATTCCATTTTTGAGTGGGAAGATTCAAAAGAGCTAATTACCTGGAATGTTGTATCCAATTATTGCAGAGTAGAAAAAGGGTTTGAAAATTATGAATCTTCACTCTTTAGTAATCAATCGAGTATTACAAAAACCGTTCATTTGGTGCCTGAATATAAGACAGCAAATTATTTACTAAAGGTCATGAATCAGACAGTATTCTTTAATGAACAAGAAATTATTGATGATTTATTGTCTATTCCTCAAATAGTTCTGGCTTATGAAATTGAAACTGAAAGTCTAAAATCCAAAACCAATCTAATTTTTAATTAATGGCAACAGTTAACAGAAAGAAAACGAAAATAGTAGCTACACTAGGTCCTGCGACAAGTAAAAAAGAAATACTCCTTGCAATGATGGATGAAGGTGTTAACGTATTCAGAATAAATTTCTCTCATGCAGATTACAAAGATGTGAAGGAACGGATTAAAATGATAAGAGAATTAAACATCGAGCATGAACATAACACAGCAATTTTAGCCGATCTTCAAGGGCCAAAATTAAGAGTAGGCGTTATGAAGGAAGAGGTAGTTGTTAAGGAAGGTGATGAAATTATTTTTGCTACAGGTGAAAAATTTGAAGGAACTAAAGATCGGGTTTATATGACTTATGACAGGTTTCCTTTGGATGCAAAACCAGGAGAGAAAATTTTGTTGGATGATGGCAAACTTATGTTTGAAGTAGTAAGCACCGATAAAAAAAGCGAAGTAAAAGCAAAAGTTCTGCAAGGAGGTCCGTTAAAATCTAAAAAAGGTGTGAATCTTCCTAATACCAACATTTCACAACCAGCACTTACAGAAAAAGATATAGAGGATGCCATTTTTGCAATAAAACAGGAAGTAGATTGGATTGCTTTATCTTTTGTTCGCCATTCAGATGACCTGATTGAATTACAAGAACTCATTAAAAAACATAGCAAGTTTAAAATTCCAATCATTGCTAAAATAGAAAAACCGGAAGCCGTAAAAAATATAGATAAAATCGTGTCCTATTGTGACGGGTTAATGGTTGCCAGAGGCGATCTTGGTGTCGAAATACCTGCCGAGGAAGTACCATTGGTACAAAAGCAATTGGTATTGAGAGCAAAACGAGCAAGGATCCCTGTTATTATTGCAACACAGATGATGGAGTCTATGATAGATAGTTTAACTCCAACAAGAGCTGAGGTTAATGATGTTGCCAATTCTGTAATGGATGGTGCAGATGCTGTAATGCTGTCCGGAGAAACATCGGTAGGTAGTTATCCTGTGCAGGTTATTGAGAGAATGTCAAGTATTATTAAAAAAGTTGAAAATTCATCCTTAATTCGAGTGCCACAATTACCACCTCACATACGTACAAACAGGTATATTACAAAATCAGTTTGTTATCATGCAGCCCTTATGGCAAATGAAATTAATGCTAAAGCCATTTCTACTTTAACCAATAGTGGTTATACCGCATTTCAAATATCTGCATGGAGGCCAGACGCACATATTTTAGTATTCTCCTCGAATAGAAGGATTCTTACCCAATTAAATTTACTTTGGGGAGTAAAGGCATTTTATTATGATAGATTCGTAAGCACAGACGAAACAATAGAAGACGTGAATGCTTTAGCTTGTAAAAAAGGATATTTAGAAGTAGGAGACATGCTGGTAAGTTTAGCGGCAATGCCTATTCAGGATAAGGGAATGGTTAATACTTTGAGAATTACAGAAATTACTACTTGTAGTTTTTAAAAATCAAACTTTAACTGCACGCTTACACTTTTCTGCTCTTGTTTTTTAGTTGCTTTTTCTGTATTAAGGTTGGATATGGAAATTCCTAATAACCTTACGGAATTGCTCAGACTTTCCTGGTATAAAAGATCTTTTGCAGTTTCAAAGATTAAAGTTTTATCACTAATAAAATAGGATAAGGTCTTGCTTCTGGTTTGTAAAGTAAAATCACTGTACTTAATTTTTAATGTAATGGTTTTTCCCGCAACCTTACTTTTTGTGAGTCGTCTTGAAACTTCCTCAGCGATATGGTCTAATTTCTCAAGCATAAAAATTTCAGAGGATAAATTCTCGCTAAAGGTTCGTTCTGCGGCAAGGGATTTACGGATTCTATTTGGTTTCACTTCACTACTATGTAAACCTCTTACAACATGGTAGTAATATCTTCCGGATTTACCAAAATGCTTATCTAAATATTCCAATGATTTTGTTTTTAAATCAGCTCCGGTAAAAATCCCTAATTGATACATTTTTTCGGCAGTCACTTTACCAATACCAAAGAATTTTCTAATATCCAATTGTTCCATGAAATCTAAAACATCTTCAGGATTAACGGTTTTTTGTCCATTGGGTTTGTTATAGTCGCTTGCTATTTTGGCAACAAATTTGTTTATGGAAATTCCTGCTGAAGCAGTTAATCCAGTTTCTTGATATATTCGTTCTCTTATTTCTTGAGCAATAAGTGTGGCACTTGGATTTCCTTTTTTGTTTTCTGTAACATCCAGATAGGCCTCATCTAAGGAAAGTGGTTCTATCAGATCGGTATAATTGTAAAAAATTGCTCTGATATGTTTAGAGATTTCAGTATATCGGTCAAATCTGGGCCTCACAAAAATTAATTCAGGGCATAAACGCTTTGCTTGTTGTCCGCTCATGGCACTTCTAACACCAAATTTTCTGGCTTCATAACTAGCTGCACTCACAACGCCACGTCTTTCACTGCCACCAACAGCAACAGGCTTACCTTTTAAGGCTGAATTATCCAACTGTTCTACAGAAGCATAGAATGCATCCATATCAATATGAATAATTTTTCTAATCGGTAATTCAGCAGACATACGGTAAATTTATTACTTCTTAATTTATTGATATAATAAAGTAATGATTGAAAGTGAAATATAAAAAAAGCGCAACCAAAGTGGTTGCGCTTAGAGTTTGAATTTTGATTAATTTATTTACTCTATGATCACTTTCTTGTCTATAGTTTGATTATCGCCGTTAGTTAAACTAACAATATAAACACCAGAACTAAGGTTAGAAACATCTAATCCATTATCTAAAGCCTGACTACTTAAACTGCCATAAGATCTAATATTCTGACCCAGCATATTAATAATATTAAGTTTGCTATCTTGAGTAGACAATCCTTTTACATATAATTTATGCTCGTTGTTATTTACAAATATTAATGTATTTTCTGTGCTAAAGTCTTCTGTATCTAAAGTTGTTGCTTTAAAAACAATATCAAAACGATCTGTGATCTTCACCACTAAAATCACTTGTGAAATTATAAGCTCCAGTTCTTAGATCGAATTCAGTATTAGTTAAATTGATCCTTAATTAGTATTGGTTGGTTTTCCGGAATATTTTCTAGATTTCAATTATTTTAAGGGAATAATTATAAGTACCAGTACTGTTAAATACAAGATCTACTACTTTATCAGCTGTAATAGGCCCATAAGACTGAATAATCATTTTCTGACCATTAAGTATACTATTCATATCATCATCTTGAGGATCAATAGTTCTTGAATCATAGCCATAGTCATACCCATCAGTTGTAATATCACTAAACGCTAAAATAAAATTTCGTTTATTACCATTTGATACTTCTAATTCAAACCTTATCTTTCCTATGGTATTTATCTCGGTACTTGATGCTTGATTTTCTGAGTTTGCACTTCTAAAGAAAATAGGACCATCTGCTTCCGATTCTTTTTTAAAAGGCGTTGACTATTATTGAATTTAATTTCACCATCTTCTACAACTTCCACAAAGAATCCTTGTCCTACAGGTATATATCGACTAGGGACCTTGGCATCATCTGACAAGGTTTGACTTGGATCGTTCCATTGATAAGCCCTTTCTTGCCCGGCTAAATTAATTGTTCCGTAACCACCTTCATATTCTGCTAAATAATGACTTGCACCAGACCATTGTTCCCAAAGGTATATTGTTCCTCTGATTACACCATTCTGAATTAATTGGGTCATTTTCCTCAATAAATATCGCTGTGTCTATTGGTGAAGGATATGGGTTTCCAACCAACGAAGTTGTAAAGTTCGCAGGAATGCTTTCCTCAGGGTCAGGTGTTTCACCAAAATCAAAAGTATCATTGTCGTCAGCAGCTACTGTTATTGTTCCATTATTTGGTTTGCCAACAAAAGTGTACTCTTGAATGGCTTCAGGATTCTGTTGTACTATTAGTTCCTTTTTGTGTATATCCAATGCCAGGTACTATCTCAGATTCTGGTGTAATTTGTAGCCAATCGTAATATGTTTGTCCGTTTTGGAAAGTATATAACCAACGAGTACTTATTTGTCCAGGAAATTCAAAAGCATCTGTAAATGTAAAGCCACTTAGGCCACCACCATCTTTTATATTCTTTAATTTATAACTAGCTTCAGTATCATTTCCGGCAACAGGAGAACTCCAGTAGTTGTACCAATAAAAGTTCAGATTTCCTTCTTGTCTTCTTAAAAGCTTTCCAGTTGATCCGGTAACTAATTCACTATTTAAAGTTTGCACTAATTGAGAATCACCCTGCAAGATCTAAAGTTCCATTAAGTTCTAAGTACCATCCGTTGCTCACCTCTTGATCGCCAGAAACGGCAAGGGTCTTGTCATTGTCAATAATTAGACCAAAAGATTTAATACTAGAATCGAAATTAACATTATGTTTTAAACTGAAAATTGCCCAATCCTTAACAGTAGAAGGATCTTGTATATCCCACACATCACCATTTAACCAGGTTGCGGTATTTCCCCAATATCCATCCTGTTTTGTTTCATAAGGAATCGGAGAAGTTTGTTCCTGAATTGAATTAATATTGTATAACGTTGCATCTCTGCCATAACTTGAAGCGTCAAATGTTTTACCACCAGTAATTATATTCATGTCATAATAAGCTTGAAGATTTAACCAAGGCAATGGTTAGTTCTCTAAGATAAAGTCTATTAATATCTCTTGGTACAACTTTACCTTTAACCAACTTTCCAGACAGTATTTTCTTCAATTTCCTGGAACACCATTTGTTGAAGTTGATCATCCGTTAAGGCAACATCAAATACACGAACTTCATCTATCGAGCCTTTAAAAAACTCTGAATCTGTTAAATGAATTTTTACCAATTGTCAGTTTATCACCAGAAGAATTAAATGAACCGCCGCCAGTATTATTTAATTCTCTTTGTCCGTTAACATATATAACAAGATTTCCATTATCATAAACAGCAGCCACATGTACCCATTTATTTTCCTCTAATGACACTAGATAATGAATAAGAACTTCCATTGACTCGAGCGACTAAATTCTTTGAACCGTTGATAAACAAGTTGAAATTATCCTGACCTACCACATAGCCATTACTAAAGTCAGCACCTAATTTTATCCAAGCCATAATTGAGGCACTTTCAGTATTTCCTTAAAATTTGAGCACTATCTAAATAATCGTCAACACCATCAAAATCTATGGTAGCTGAACCAAAAGTAGTAGCATCACGATAGTCAACATCACCACCAAAAGTTCCTAAGTCACCATCGGTATCTGGTAAGTCTGTTGAAGGGTTGTCAATTTCATCATTCACATCGAGCGGATCATTAGTTTCTGCGCCTTCAAATTCATCATCCAAACCGTCACCATCAGTATCTGTTCCTAAATCTGCAAGAGTATAATCGATTCCGTTTTCATCCATATCCGGAGTTCCATCATTATCAGAATCTGGATCCAGAAAATCAAATATACCGTCAGCATCTGTATCTTGATACATCAGACCAGAACACTCCGTTTTCATATGCCATATCAATTCCCGTTTCAAAATCAATATCTCCACTTGGTGAAGTGTATATCTAAGGTAGATTGTGCTTCAACATTGTCTGGAATTCCATCATTATCAGAATCAATATCCAATTCATTATTAATACCATCATCCATCGCTATCCTCACCGATTAAAATTGTTAATGTTGCAGCTTTATATTCAAAGATATCACATTGGGTAAATGACATGGCATAAAGACGTGTATGGGTTATCCTGATCTCGTTTCAGTTGCATTTTTTTCAAGATGCATTCTTATACGTGAATGTGTTGCTTAATTAAACTGAAAATAAGAACGTAAAATAGTATTCGTTGAAAAACCACTATACGTTACTGTTCCGGCTGTAATACCAGCTCCATCTGGATAAATATCCTGAGTTAATGAGGTTGGATTGTCTAATCCATAGGCAGAAGGGTTATAATATCTTACTGATTCCTGATAAGTTCGGAATACCATCACAATCCCAGGTTGTACCGCCAATTCTAAATATTGTTGCATGAAGGATTTAAAGTCCCTGCATCTACAATAGTGAATTTATATGTAATCCCCGGAACAGATCCTGCCTCACCGGAAAAAGTTAGTTCTGATTGTAAAAACTCAGGTGTACTATTTGGTCCGGAAGTATCATCATCAATCTGAACAACAGTGGTATTCGTTATTTCTACAATTTCTAAGAGGACATCATATCCTTCTGTTGCATTGGGAAATCTATAAACTGCACCTATTTGCCCAGCTGTTCCATGATATTAACTCATTAGTCCTCTAAAAATTAATGATGGCACTTGACAATTGAATTGGTTTAAATCTAAACCTTCTGCCGTATCTAAAATACCATCATTGTCATCGTCTACATCAATTAAATCAATGACTCCATCTTCATCTGTATCGTCAAAAGTACATTGTGTCCCTCCAACTACAAAATCAATTTGATAACCAGAGGTAGAAGCATTATCTCCATCATCGTCAATCACATCAGTTCCTGCCAAAGTATCTGATTGGCCAACGTTAACCACTACTGAAGAACTGCCACCTCCCCAAGAATTCCCATCTATACTAAATAGTTTTATATTATAATCTGGTAAGAGCGGTATTCAGTTGAAGTTAAACATCCAAGATCATAAGTTGCTGAAAACACTGGAGACCCTGATGTGGTGTAACAATCATCAGGTCCGTTAGTTATTACAAATAGTTAAGATATTGTTACCTAGTTGATCGTAAACCTCGACTTTATTTTCATAAGCCGTTTCAGGCCAATTTACGGTTATCTTTACTCGGTTAGTTTGAGCAAAAACAAAACTGCTTGATATTAAAGCAAATAATAGCAAGAGTTTATGAGGGTAGTTTTTTTTCATAGTACCAGGACATTTATTGGAAAAAAAAACAGATCATGAATCTGTTAATTTTCCTTGTTATTAAATCACTTTTTCAATTAATAGCGTTCCTAAAATACTTTAAAACCAACGGTTTAATTAATTTATTCGACTAATTATGAGCTATTTTCGTTGAAATACTCTGAACCAGTGATATAACTGCTAAATAAAAGGTATTTATGGCTTTTTAATATTAATTAAGAACTTAAAATATACTATAAATTAGTCTATTATTTGGAAATGTATATTCTCTTTCAACTTTGCAGATTCTAACATGATATTTACTATACCATTTCTCTTTCCCTTTTTTTTGTGCAATTAGATGTTCTGAATTCTGTTTCCATTTTGCGATAGCTTCTAAACTATCCCAGTAGCTTATAGTAATTCCAATATCTTCTCTTGCGCTTTCCAAACCCAAAAATCCAGGTTGTTTTTTAGCCAAAAGCTCCATTTGTTTTGATGCTTCATTGTAGCCTTCTTCTAACGAAGTTCTTTTAGAAGTAAAAATAACTACGTAATAATTATTATTCTCCACTTTATTAGTCATTATAAATAGCTATTTTCAGGTCACCTTTATCATTCATACTTGCACGATACATGCCAGCAGTATTGAATTCCATAACAATATTTCCGTTTTTATCTACAGCAATAATACCTCCAGTCTCCTCCAAGATCCGATAACTTTATTTTGAATAACTTCTTGAGAAGCCTCTTTAAGGCTCAAGTCTTTATATTCCATTAAGTGCAGAAATATCATGTGCTACCATGGCTCTAATAAAATATTCTCCCCAACCAGTACTTGATACAGCACAAGTGTTATTATTGGCATAAGTTCCAGCACCAATAATTGGTGCATCGCCAACACGGCCCCAACGTTTATTGGTCATACCTCCTGTTGAGGTTCCAGCAGCAAGATTCCCGTTTTTATCAAGAGCAACACAACCTACAGTTCCAAATTTATAATCTTTAATTGTCAGAGTCGTAAAATGCAGATTTATTGTCATGATCTAGTTCAATGTTTTCTTTTTCCTTAGCCCGTTTAAGGGAGTTCATTCTATTTTCCGTATAAAAGTATTTTGGATCTACAATTTCTAATCCTTGTTCTTCTGCAAATTTTTCGGCACCATCTACCAGCCATCATAACGTGAGGTGATTTATCCATTATTGCTCTTGCCAAATCAATTGGGTTTTTTACATTGGTTGTTCCAGCAGAAGCTCCAGCATTTAGTGTTTTCCCATCCATTATAGAAGCATCTAATTCGTTAGTTTCTGCATTGGTAAAAACAGCACCTTTACCAGCATTGAACAATGGTGAATCTTCCATAACATTAATCGTTTTTTCAACAGCATCTAAACTTGTTCCTCCATTTTTTAAAATGTTATAACCTACTCGAATGGCTTCTTCAAGTTTTGCTTTGTAAGCAGCTTCTTTCTCTGGAGACATGTTCTTTTTCAAAATTGTACCTGCACCACCATGAATTACAATAGAAAATTCGGATTAGTCTTTTCTGAAGGCGGTGGAGGAGGTGTTGTAATTGGATTTTGCTATCAGATTTCTGAATCAATAAGTTTACCCTCTTTTTTACAACTTATTAAAAATGTAAACTGACGAAAAAAATAGAATAATGATTTTTTTCATAATGATAATGTGATAAATTAAGTGTATTAAAGTTAGCATATTTTAAGAATCAAGGCGTCTGTCAAAAGCAACTTTTTATCAGTATCTTTGCATCAAATTTAATAATTCGTAAAAAACACATAAATATGGAAGCAGTTGCTACCGATTTCGGAATAGAAAAAGCTTTAAAACAATTAGGTGTAAAAGATATAAATGAAGGAACTTCAACAGGATCTAATAATTTTTCTAATGGAGAAATTAATTGAATCGTTATTCTCCAGTTGATGGTCAATTAATTGGAAAAGTAAAAACGACTACAAGAGAAGATTACGAAAAAGTAATGGATGCAGCAACTAAAGCTTTTAAAACTTTTAGAGATATGCCAGCTCCACAAAGAGGAGAAATTGTACGTCAGTTTGGAAATAAATTAAGAGAATTAAAAGAACCTTTAGGAAAATTAGTTTCTTATGAAATGGGAAAATCTTTACAAGAAGGTTATGGTGAAGTTCAAGAAATGATTGATATCTGTGATTTTGCTGTTGGATTATCAAGACAATTAAATGGACAAACAATTCCATCTGAACGTCCAGGACATGTAATGAGAGAGCAATGGCATCCAATTGGTGTTGTTGGAATTATTTCTGCATTTAACTTTCCAGTTGCTGTTTGGGCTTGGAATACTGCTTTAGCTTGGATTTGTGGTGATGTTTGTGTTTGGAAAGCTTCTGAAAAAGCACCTTTATGTTCTGTTGCTTGTCAAAATATTATTGCTGAAATTTTAAAAGAAAACAATTTACCAGAAGGTATTTCTTGTATCATTAATGGAGATTATAAAGTTGGTGAATATGATGACTACTGATACAAGAATTCCTTTAGTTTCTGCTACAGGTTCTACAAGAATGGGAAGAATTGTTGGTGCAACAGTTGCAGAACGTTTTGGAAAATCTTTATTAGAATTAGGTGGAAACAATGCAATTATTATTACACCAACTGCAGATTTAAAAGTAGTTGTTCCTGGTGCTGTATTTGGTGCTGTTGGAACTTGTGGACAACGTTGTACTTCAACAAGAAGATTAATTATTCATGAATCTGTTTATGATAAAGTAAGAGATGCAATTGTTGGTGCTTATGGACAATTAACAATTGGTAATCCATTAGATGAAAAAAATCATATTGGACCATTAATTGATAAAGATGCTGTAAATACATATTTAGCTGCTATTGAAAAAGCAAAAGCTGAAGGTGGAAATGTATTAGTTGAAGGTGGTGTTTTAGAAGGTGAAGGTTATGAAAGCTGGTTGTTATGTAAAACCAGCTATTATTGAAGCTGAAAATCATTTTGAAATTGTACAACATGAAACATTTGCTCCAATTTTATATTTAATGAAATATTCTGGAGATGTTGAAAATGCTATTGAAATACAAAATGGTGTTGCTCAAGGATTATCTTCTGCAATTATGACAAATGAAATGAAAGAAGCAGAAAAATTCTTATCATTTGCAGGTTCTGATTGTGGAATTGCAAATGTAAATATTGGAACTTCTGGTGCTGAAATTGGTGGTGCTTTTGGTGGTGAAAAAGAAACTGGTGGTGGACGTGAGTCTGGATCTGATGCTTGGAAAGTATATATGAGAAGACAAACAAATACAATAAACTATTCAGACGAATTACCTTTAGCTCAAGGAATTAAGTTTGATTTGTAAAAGAATTAAAACAAAAACTGAAAAGCCACATCAAAAGATGTGGCTTTTTTAATTAACCTTAATTCAATGCCGGAACTTTGTCGGGAGAAAAAGGTTTAAATAAATTGAATAATAGCGATGCGTAAATTTGATGATATTGAATTTATTGAAACAAGTGAAAAAATGTAAATATATTTATAAAATAAATACTAATAACCGCTGTAATACAATTTTAATCGATTAACTGACAATTTAGAATTTGACAAAAAAACTTTCAAAGAATTAAGAATGGCTTTATTACAAAAAAACCTTGCCTCAGTGCCGGAACTTTGTCGGGAGAAGCAAGGTCGTATATAAATTTGATTAATAGCAATACTAATTTCGTAATAAATTAGTTATCAGCCACTAAAAAATCTATCACTGGTTAAAAAAACTGTATAAATGGTAAGTTTATACAACCCTTTTATTAAAATATTTCACTTAGCTATATTTTACTTTACGTAATATTCTTATAGACTCTTTGTAAAGCTGAAAAATTTCCTCACTATAATTTCTTAAATAAGGTTTGGCTTCATTAAGTTTATCTATGGCGTCATGAAATAAATTTAAGTAACATATTAAATACGTTGCAGGAAGGTTGTTTAGATCTCGTTCTTCGTTTTTATTTAAAATAAGTCCTTTTTTAAGCTTTTCTAAAATGGCATTATTAGCATTATAAATATGATGAAGGACCTTTTTATCAAATTGAGGAGGCTCAAAAAGTAACTTGGTTTCAATATTGTAATTCGCATTGTCATCAAATAATATTTTAGTTTCTTCAAGCTTATAATACTTATATGTATTTTGAAGACCAAGATTTACATATTCTACAATTTTAAAATTATCATTATCATAGGTAATGGAAACTTCATCTAATGTTGAAAAGAAGAGTCTAACCTGTTCATTAATGAGTTCTATATCTACTCTGGAATAGAATTCACCATCTTCTACTACTTTTTTTTGCCCAGACCAACATAACACAAAGTACTCTTTAAACACTTTGTACTGCGGATTAAAATCCTGTCGTTTATTCATAAAATGAAACACACCATCTAACGTATATTCAATATTATTTTGTGCATGATTTTCAATAGCAGCAACAATTTCAGAATTGACATCTTTTATTTCAATGTCAAAAATTTTTGGCATACTCATACTTCCATCACGCAGAAAAACTGAACCACCATAATATTTCCAGATATTCTTACGGAGTGAGGTTATTTCTTCATTAGCTCTTATAGTAACCAATCCCACAACCTTATCATCTGGTAAATGTGGAAAAGGTATATTTTCATATTGTACAACAGGCGGATTGTTTAAGTAGGCATTTATCAGATTTTGAATTTTACTATCATCAAAAAAATCAACTCCAACTATATTGTTTTCTTCATCTTCAACGCCAATTACGATATAAGAATTATTCTTTGGATTACTGTTAGACAGAGCGCAAATATGTTTTAGGAACTTGGCCTTTCCTTCTTTTTGGCTAATATCAATTTTTCGCTTTTTATCGTAAAAACTATTCTCATCATTATGAGCAAGCAGGTTTTTTATCAGGAGGCGTTTATTGATCATTTATAGTTCTTTCTTAACAATGGTGCTGTTTGCCTGAGCTGTTGGAAAAACTAATAAATCAGCAATATTAACATGTGGTGGTCGTGATATAGTAAAATAAATAATCTCTGCTATGTCCTCTGCTTGCAATGCCTTAAAACCTTTATAAACTGAATCTGCCTTTGAATCTCCTTTAAATCGAACCTTAGAGAATTCAGTTTCTACTAATCCCGGATTAATAGCTGATACTTTAATACCGAATGGATTTAAATCTAAACGCATACCTTCAGTAATGGCAACGACAGCATGTTTACTACCACAATAAACATTCCCTTTAGGATAGACCTCTTTACCTGCAGAAGAGCCAATATTTATAATGTGTCCGGAATTCCGTTCAGTCATTTGTGGAATTACAGCTTTGCTCACATATAACAGACCTTTTACATTAATATCCATCATGGCATCCCAATCATCTAAACTACCAGTCTGAATCGGGTCTAATCCATGTGCATTTCCAGCATTATTTATTAATATATCTATACGCTTAAATTTTTTAGGAACAGAATCAATTGCTTTATTAACTTCATTTTTATCCCTTACATCAAAATTAAGTGTAAAGACATCTGTTAACTTCTCCAGAGCATGTTCTACGATATCCAGTCGTTCTTGTCTGCGACCACAAAGAATCAGATTTATTCCATGTTTTGCTAATTCATGCGCTGTTGCTCTACCAATTCCACTTGTGGCTCCTGTTATAAGTGCTGTCTTTTTCATACTAATAATTTTAAGGTACTTTATATCCTTGGCAAGCAACCAGAATTAGAAACCAATCTTCCAAATCTAATTCTATTTTTGTTGCGTTAATGGCATCTTTTATCCGCTTTTTATTAGTTGTGCCAATTACCGGATATATCCCAGAAGGGTGCTTTAGAATCCAGGAAAGTAATAATTGATCTTCAGTGGCTTGATATTTATCCATAAGCTCACCAAGTTGCTTATGAATCCTTCTTGTTTGCTCTGAGTCTTCACGAAACACATGACCCAAGGGAGACCAGGCCATCGGTATAATATTTTTAATCAACATCTGGTCCAGAATACCATCGTGCATAGCAGAATGCTCTGTTAAAGAAAATTCTATTTGATTGACAGAAACTGAAGAGAATTGAGAAATCAATTCTACTTGAGATGTAGTAAAGTTAGAAACTCCAAATTCTTTAATTTTACCTTGTTTTTTTAATTGATCTATTGCTTCACCAATTTCTTCCGGATTCATTAACGGACTTGGTCTATGTAGTAGAAATAAATCTAAATATTCTGTTTTCAGATTTTTTAAGAGATTCTTCAACAGACCAAATTATATAATCCTTACTGTAATTATAGTGCTTGACTTTATTGTTTCTTTTTTCCGCCAAATATTGAATTCCACATTTAGAAATAAGCTCTATATCTTCACGTTTAATTCCACTTTCCGAGAAGGCATTCCCAAATTCCTCTTCTGTTGTGTAACCACCATAAATATCAGCATGATCAAAAGTAGTAACTTGATTATCAATGCAATGATTCATTAAGCTAGTCATATCCTTTTTTGAAAGGGCTTTACCAAAGTTTCCCCAAGACATGACCCCTGATATAATTCTTGAATATTTCAAAAGGTTTGTTTTAGATATGTTTTATTGTAATTTAACGATAAAAATAATTAAAACTCATTGAATTTTGTATTATTGTCGAATCTATTATTGGGATAAAAAAATCTAACTATAATAACATTAACGTATATACTCATATAACTTTAAAAATTTTATAAAATGATTAAATTTAAGTATGTAAAAATATTATTTTTATCAATTATCACTATCTTTTTTACAGGTTGTTCCGAAAATAATTCAATGTCTTCAACTCAAGGAACAGCAAGTATATCTGTGAAACTTATGGATGAACCAGGAGATTATGAAAATGTGTTTGTAGAAGTTGTTGATGCTAAGGTTAAATATGAAAGTGATGATACTGAAAATGGTTGGATCAGTCTTGAAGCTATTAATACTGGAATATATGATCTGTTAGAACTTACAGGTGGAGTAGATGTGTTATTAGCTGATGATTATGAAATTCCTGCGGGAGAATTAAAGCAATTAAGATTAATTCTCGGAGAGAATAATTCCATAGTTATTGATGGGGAAGAGTTACCATTAAGAACTCCGAGTGCTCAACAATCAGGATTAAAGATACATGTGAATCAAATGTTAGAACCGAATATCAGTTATACTTTTTTATTAGATTTTAATGTTGATGAATCTATCGTCATGGCTGGAAATTCTGGCAATATTAATTTAAAACCTGTTATTAGAGCTACAGTTGAAGCATCAACAGGAACTATTAATGGAAGTGTTACTCCAATTGATATCCAGACTGAAATTTCTGCCACTAATGGAGTAGACACCATATCAACATTTGCAAATGACGAAGGCAACTTTGTGTTAGTTGGTTTAGCAGAAGGAACTTACACTGTTACAGTAACTCCAGATCCTACATCTGAATTAATATCTCAAACAATTGAAAACGTAGAAGTAACTGTAGGAGAAAGTACAGATTTAGGAATAATCTCTTTAGAATAGTACAGAATTATATACAATATTTATTAAAGAGCAGTACTAGTTAGTACTGCTCTTTATTTTTTAACCAATTATTAACATCATTAATAGAAATAATTTAACAATTTGCATGGCTAATTTAATGTTTAGTAAATACAACTACTTAAAATTAAAATATGATGGAAGAAACAAGTGCAATTGATATTAAATCAATAAATGAAAAAATTGAAAAAGAAAGTGCTTTTGTTGATCTGTTAACTTTGGAAATGAACAAAGTTATTGTTGGACAAAAACATATGATAGAAAGATTATTAATTGGTTTATTGGGTCAGGGACATATTTTACTTGAAGGTGTTCCTGGTCTTGCAAAAACTTTAGCAATTAGTAGTTTGTCTCAAGCAATAGACGCAAGTTTTAGCAGGATACAATTCACCCCAGACCTACTGCCAGCAGATGTCGTGGGGACATTAATTTACAATGTTAAAGAGAACGATTTCTCAATTAAAAAAGGACCTATTTTTGCCAACTTTATTTTGGCAGATGAGATTAATAGAGCTCCTGCAAAGGTACAATCCGCACTACTTGAAGCAATGCAGGAAAAACAAGTTACAATTGGTGACGAGACCTATATTCTCGATAAACCATTCCTTGTAATGGCCACGCAGAATCCTGTAGAGCAAGAAGGTACATATCCTTTACCAGAAGCACAAGTAGATAGGTTTATGCTTAAAACAATCATCGATTATCCAAAAATGGATGAAGAGCAACTAATTGTCCGAGCCAATCTAAAAGAAAGCTTTGAACAAATTAAACCTGTTGTTTCAGTAAAGCAAATACTTAAGGCTCAAAGTGCAGTTCGAGAAGTTTACATGGATGAGAAAATTGAGAAATACATATTGGATATTGTTTTTGCAACACGTTATCCTGAAAAATATAAATTATCAGATTTAAAACCTTTAATCTCTTTTGGAGCTTCGCCGAGAGGAAGTATCAACTTGGCAAATGCTGCAAAATGCTATGCATTTATAAGACGACGAGGTTATGTGATTCCAGAGGATGTAAGAGCTGTGGTCCATGATGTGTTACGCCACAGAATTGGAATTACCTATGAAGCTGAAGCAGAAAATGTGACTTCAGAAGATATTATAAACAAAATCGTGAACGAAATAGAAGTGCCATAGTAGAGAGATATCAAAAGGTTAATAATTAATTGATTGCTGCAGACTGACACCATGGACACAAAAGAATTACTAAAAAAAGTACGAAAGATCGAGATCAAGACCAGGCGCTTATCCGATCATATTTTTGGAGGAGAATATCATTCTACTTTCAAAGGTAGAGGTATGACCTTTAGTGAAGTGAGACAATATCAGTATGGAGATGATGTTAGAAGTATAGACTGGAATGTTACGGCACGATATAATGAACCTCATGTAAAAGTTTTCGAGGAAGAACGGGAATTAACAATGATGTTAATGGTCGATTTTTCGGGTAGTAAACTTTTTGGGACAATGAAGCAATTTAAAATTGAAGTTGTGACCGAAATTGCTGCCACACTAGCCTTTTCAGCTACTCAGAATAATGATAAAATTGGATTGATCTTGTTTTCTGATGAAGTTGAACTTTATATTCCACCTAAAAAAGGTCGTTCTCACGTTTTAAGAATTATTAGAGAACTAATAGAATTTAAACCAAAAAGTAAACTAACTAACGTTTCGGAAGCATTTAAATTCTTATCGAATGTTATGAAGAAGAAAGCTATTGTTTTTGTGCTTTCAGATTTTATTACAGATGACTACAAACACACTTTAAAAATAGCTTCTGGAAAACATGATGTCACAGGTATCAGGGTCTATGACAAACGAGAGGAAGAAATTCCTAATCTGGGTATGGTCGAGATGCAGGATGAAGAAACCGGTGAAATGATGCTAGTTAATACATCTTCAAAAAAAGTAAGAGCTAATTATCAAAAGTACTATCGTGAAAGAGTGGAATACTTTAGAGATAGTTTTGCCAAATCTGGTGCAGGTGTTATCAACTGTAGAGTTGATGAGAGTTATGTAAAAAAACTATTGGGTTATTTTAAGCAAAGAGGATAATATTTAGTTCATGAGAGAAGGATTTAGAAATATGAAATTGAAAGATTTAAGTTTAGTAAACCTAACCTTGCTTTTAGTATTTTTTCTTGGTTCTTATGAAATAAAAGCTCAAGTAAATTCATCTATTGATTTGGACTCAATAAAGATTGGGGAACAAATAATTTATAAAATTCAAGTAGAAGCAGATACAACAGATTTTGTTGCTTTTCCTGAAGGACAAACTTTTCTGCCTTTAGAAGTTGTTGAATCTTTTAAAGTTGACACAACTATTAATGAAAGAAGAATGAGTCTTATTAAAAAATATGGATTAACACAATTTGATTCCGGATCTTATACCATACCAAGACAAAAAGTTGCAGTTGCTAATAAGTTTCTTTATACCGATTCTTTAAAAGTTGAGGTAAACAATATAGAAATTGATACAACTAAACAGGGATTGTATGATATAAAACCCCTAACTAATGTTAATAAAAGCCCAAGTAATTGGTGGAAATATCTTTTATTTGGCTTATTAGTCTTGAGTGTTTTAGGGTTTTTATTGTACTGGTTTATATGGAGAAAAAAACCACTTTCAGAAGAAGAAAAAATTGCCTTATTACCACCATATGACAGGGCTAAATTAGCTCTTAAAAAGCTTGAAGAAAGTGACTATTTAAAAAATGAAGCCTTAAAAGATTATTATTCAGAACTAACTTTAATTATTAGAAAATATCTGGATGAAAAGGTCTACGATCATTCTCTTGAAAGCACAACAGATGAATTAATAAACCGACTAAATTTGCTTAAAGAAGGCAATCAAATAGATTTTAATAAGGAAACGATTAATAATATTAAAAATATTTTTCAAAGAGCCGATTTGGTAAAGTTTGCTAAAGCTACTCCCGAAATTGCTTTGGCTGAATTAGATAAGCAAACAATAGAATTGGAGATCGACCATGTAAAAGAAGTTCTCCCAGAGCCAACAGAGGAGGAAAAACTTTTAGATGAGAAGTATAGAGAGGAAGTTGAACGGAAAAAGAAGCGAAAAAAAGTAATTCTTACAAGCGTTATTAGTATAGCAGTCGTATTAGCAATTTTAGGCGGCTTTTCAATAAAATATGGATTTAACTATGTTAAGGATACCATAATAGGCCATGATAGCAAGGAGTTATTGGAATCTAAAGAATGGGTAACAAGCGAGTATGGTGCGCCTTCCTTGATCATTACGACTCCTAAGGTTCTGAAAAGAAGTGATCTTAAGCTCCCTGAAGAAATGCAACAAGCCGTTCAGGATAGCCAAATGTTTATGTATGGTAGTTTAATGAGTAATTTTTATATCGTAGTGAATAGTATTTATTGGAACCCACAAGTTGAGTTTGATTTAAATCAAGCAGTTGATAATGTTATGCTACAGTTTGAAGCTCAAGGAGCACAAAATATAATTACAAAACAAGATGAATTCAAAACACCGAATGGAGCAGAAGGAATTGATATACATGGCACGATGACAATGGTAAATCCAGCTACAAACCAAAAAATGGATAGTAAATATTCAATATTAAATTTTTATAATAATGGTGCTTATCAGCAAGTTCAGCTCATTTATGACAGAAATGATGAATATGCAGAACAAATAGCACAACGAGTTATAAACTCGATAGAACTAATAAAACCTCAGGCTTAAAGTATGTTTGAAGGAATAGAATTTGTGAACAAACAATTTTTTTGGCTGTTATTATTGCTGCCATTAGCCATACTATGGTATATTTTGAAGCAAAATAAACAAACAGCCGAATTAAAAATTTCCTCTTTAAAAGGATTCAAGTCAACGAATTCATTTTTGCCAAAATTAAAGCACATGTTGTTTGCTTTTAGGCTTTTAGCACTTGCTCTAATAATAATGGGATTAGCAAGACCTCAAACGGTCGATGTAAGCACCAAAACAAAAACCACAAGAGGGATCGATATTGTGATAGCTATAGATGTGTCTGCCAGTATGCTGGCAAAAGATTTGAAGCCTAATCGATTAGAAGCTCTAAAAAGTGTGGCCTCAGAATTTATTAATGGCAGACCAAACGATAGGATAGGCTTGGTAGAATATGCAGGTGAGAGCTACACCAAAACGCCAATTACAAGCGATAAATCAATCGTATTAAGATCTCTACGAAGCATTGAATACAATACGATAATTGAAGGCGGTACTGCAATTGGAATGGGACTTGCTACATCTGTAAATAGATTAAAGGACAGTAAAGCAAAAAGCAAAGTAATTATTTTATTAACAGATGGTGTAAACAATTCTGGATTTATCGATCCAAAAATGGCGAGTGACTTGGCAGTTGAATATGCTATAAAAACTTATACTATTGGATTAGGAACTAACGGGATGGCGCTTTCACCAATAGCAATTAAACCTAATGGTAGTTTTCAATATGGGAGAGTACAAGTGGAGATTGATGAAGAATTGCTTAAGGAAATCGCAGAATCAACTGGCGGCAAATACTTTAGAGCAACAAATAATGAGAAATTAAAAGAAATTTATAAAGAGATCAATAAACTGGAAAAAACCGATGTGGAAGAATTTAAATTCTACAATTACGAAGAAAAATACAGACCACTAATTTTATTAGCTGGAATATTTTTATTGATGGAATTATTATTACGATTTACAATTTTTAGAAGCTTTGTTTAAATGTATCAATTAGATGAAAAAATATGGTTTTGGCTACTGCTACTAATTCCTTTGGTATTAGTACTCTTTTTAATACTTCAAATTTGGAAACGGAAGGTTCAGAACACGTTTTCTGATAAAAAACTGTTAAAAAGATTATCGCCAAACAGATCCTTGATTAAATCTCTATTTAAGATCGCATTGTTTTGTTTGGGATTGATTTGTTTGGTAATTGCGCTTGTAAATCCAAAGATTGGAACCAAGTTAGAAACTATAAAAAGAGAGGGCGTTGATATTGTTTTTGCGGTAGATGTATCTAGAAGTATGCTGGCTGAAGATATCGCACCAAACCGTCTGGAAAAATCTAAGCAATTAGTAACACAGATCATTAATAATTTGGCCAGTGATAGAATAGGAATTATTGCATATGCAGGAAAAGCATTTCCTCAATTACCTATTACGACCGATTATGCCTCCGCCAAAATGTTTCTTCAGAATATGAATACAGATATGTTGTCATCACAAGGAACGGCAATTGATGAAGCAATAGAATTAGCTAAGACGTATTTTGATGATGAAGAGCAAACAAATCGTGTTTTAATAATAATTTCTGATGGTGAAGATCATGGGGAAAGAGCGGTGTCAGTGGCAGGAGAGGCCAGTGAAGAAGGTATTAAGATTTTTACAGTTGGAGTAGGAAATATAAAAGGTGGACCGATTCCAATAAAAAGAAATGGGGTTGTTTTAAACTATAAAAAGGATCAAGATGGAGAAACAGTTATCACCAAATTGGATGAAGAAATACTTCAAAATATAGCTCAGGAAGCCAACGGAGTTTATATAAATGGAGAGAATACAAATGAAGTGGTGGAGCAAATTCGAGACATATTGAATAAGATGGATAAACAGGAATTTGAATCGAAGCAAATAGCTGAATTTAAAGATCAGTTCCAGTGGTTCTTAGGATTTGCATTTTTCTTCTTTTTTATAGATATTTTTCTTTTAGAAAGGAAGACAGCATGGCTAAAGAAATTGAATTTATTTAACGAAAACTTATGATGAAGCAATTTATTTTAGTTTTAATTTTATTAGGTAGTTCTTTGATTTATGCTCAAGAAAAGGATTTGGCATTACAAAAATCTAATGATTTTGTTTATCAAGGCAACCAATTGCTTGATGAAGATTTCGCATCAGCTGAAATGGAATATAGAAAAGCCATTTCTAAAAAACCGTCTAATTCAGTTGGAGCTTATAATTTGGGTAATGCTTATTACAAGAACGGAAAGTTCAGTGAAGCGTTATTAAGACATCAGGAAGCCATAAAAACAGCGACCTCTAAAGAAGAAAGACATAAAGCATTTCACAATATTGGTAATACCTTGATGCAGAACAAACAGTGTAAGGAAGCTGTTGAAGCTTATAAAAATGCACTTCGAAATAATCCAAATGATGATGAGACAAGATATAATCTGGGTTTAGCAAAAGAATGTGCCGAGGAACAAGGTGGTGGTGGAGAAGATGAAAATGAAAATGAAGATCAAGATCAGAAGGAAGATCAGGAGAAGGAGGATAATAAAGACAAGCAGGATGAAGGAGATAACGAAAAAGAAAATAAAGACGAAGGAGAGCAAGACGAAAAAGAAGGTGACGATAAGGAAGATGAAGAAGGCAAACCAAAAGATGAAAAAGAAGATAAAGGACAAGGAGAAGATGAGAAAAAAGAACAAAAACCTAAACCACAACAAGGTCAGCTTTCACCTCAGCAAATAAAGAACTTGTTAGAAGCAATGAATGATCAAGAACAAAAGGTTCAGGAGAAGATAAATGCGAAAAAGGCAAAAGGTGTAAAAGTTAAAAATGAAAAAGACTGGTAGTTTTTAAGCTCGAAGTTAGAAGACCGAAGTTTGAAGTTAGTGTCAACACAAATTTGAATCAATATGTCATGCTGAGCTTGTCGAAGCATATAAATTAAATGAAGTTTATAAAACACATAACACTATTGTTAATTATACTTTCTACAAGTATTGCTACTGCTCAGGTTAAATTTGAGGTAAAGGTTAGCAAGAATAAACTTGGTATAAATGAAAGATTGCGTGTAGATTTTGAAATGAACAAAGATGGAGACAATTTTAACCCTCCAAGTTTTCAAAATTTTAATGTTGTTGGAGGACCTAATCAATCTGTAAGTAACTCGTGGGTAAATGGGCAAAGATCGTATTCAAAAACTTATAGTTATTTTTTGTCTCCTAAAAAGAGAGGAAATTTTGTCATCGATCAGGCAACAATTATTATCGATGGACAAACCTATAAAACGAGTCCAGCTAAAATTACGGTTACAGCAGCAGTCGATAAACCAAAAGACCCAAATGATCCGGATTACATAGCTTCAGCGAACATACATCTGATAGCAGAAGTTTCTAATTCCAATCCATATTTAAATCAGGCAATTACAGTAGTTTATAAGTTATATGTGTCACCTAATACAGGAGTAAGTAATTGGAGAGAAATTGATAATCCAAGATTTAACGATTTTTGGAGTCAGAATATAGATATTAAAGGATTAAAAGTTGAAAATGGCACTTATAAAGGGGAGGATTACAGATACGTTGTATTACGAAGAACAGTCCTTTACCCTCAGAAAACAGGTAAATTGAATATCGAACCTTTAAGTCTGGATATTACTGTTGATGTACCAACGAACAGAAGGGATATTTTTGGGGGTCGGTTAATGAAACAAGTTCATAAAACCGTATCTGCTGGGAATAGAACAATAAACGTTAGACCTCTTCCTGAAGCTGGTAAACCTATAGATTTTACTGGAGCTGTAGGAAATTTTAATTTTAAGGTTACAACTTCAAAAAGTGAATTAAATGCTACAGAATCTTTACAGGCTAAAGTTGAAGTTTCTGGGAACGGAAATTTAAAACTATTTGAGTTGCCTAAGCTAACCGTTCCAAGTTCTTTGGAAGTTTATGAGCCCGAAAAAGCGGATAGGATAAGAACATCTATAAGTGGAATGCAAGGAGAACGAAGCGAAAGTTATACGATTGTACCACAATATAAAGGCAAATACCCAATACCGAGTATCTCTTTCTCCTATTTTGATTTAAGAACTGAAAGTTATAGAAGGGTATCATCCGATGAAATAATAATCGATGTTTTAGAAGGACCCACTAACACTGATATTTCAAATAACTCCTTAAAAGGTAATATTAAACAACAAGTACAAACTATCAATAACCAGTTCGCATTCATTAAAACTGACACAAAATTGCTGCCTAAAAACCCTAAACACTTCTTTAGGTCCAAAATATTTTGGGGCAGCTTAGCATTACCTTTATTGGCAATTCCATTAGCTATTGTATTCAGGCGTAAAAAAGCAATTAGGGATGCAGACTTTGTTGGTAATAGAATTAGAAGAGCAGGTAGATTGGCAAAAAAATATTTAGGAGAATCCAAGAAATCGTTAGGCAATAAAGAATCCTTCTATGTGGCATTAGAAAAAGCACTCCATAATTATTTAAAGGCTAAATTAAGAATTGAAACCAGTGATTTAAGTAAAGAAAAAATAAGTCGTTTGCTATCTAAGAAGAATGTAGATGAATCCACAACTTCTGAGTTTCTGGAACTTTTAAAAAGTTGTGAATTAGCTAGATATACTCCTTATACAAATGTAGAAATGAAAATGGACTATAATAAAGCATCTAAAACTATTTTAATGATCGATAAGCAAATTAGTTAGTATGAAACTTATAATATACATAATAACCTTTTTGTTAAGTTCTATAACTTCTGCTCAAAATATTTCATTATTCGAAGAAGGCAATACCCTTTATAGTAATGGTAAATATAATGAAGCTATAGAAAAATATGAGGAAGTTTTAGATAAGGGACTACATTCTGCAGAGATCTATTTTAATTTAGGAAATGCTCATTATAAACTCAACCGGATTGCCCCAAGTATTTTTTATTATGAGAAGGCTTTGCTTCTCTCACCCAAAGATAAAGAGATCCAAAACAATTTGTCTTTTGCACAAAACATGACTATAGATGCAATTGAAGTTGTCCCGGAAATTGGAATTTCGAGATTCCTTAGAAGTGCCATTAAAATGTTTAGTTTTGACACCTGGGCTTACTTCTCTATAGTATTTGTGATTTTATTTGTTATACTTTTTATTACATATTATTTCACTTCGAGTACGAACAAAAAACGATTCACTTTTGTAACAAGTATCACTTCTGCTTTCTTAACAATTTTATTTTTGTCTTTTGCTTTTCAAAGACAAACTATGGACAACAAGGACAATCCAGCTATTGTTTTTGCACAAGAATCTTTAGTTAGAACAGATCCTAATTTAAGTGGAGAAGAAGCTTTCCGTTTACATGAAGGCACTAAAGTTAGAGTACTTGATACGATAAATAATTGGACAGAAATTCTACTCGCCGATGGGAAAACAGGGTGGATGGTAAGTGACGATATTAGGTTGTTGAATAATTTTTAAAAATTCCTTTACCCTTCCTTAAGTTCAAAATTCTATATTTGTTAATAACAACCACTAATATGACTAAGAACATAATTGCAATATTTTTTACAATTCTATTTGTAACTGTAATCACAGCACCTTCGATAATTGTTGTAATTGATGAGAATATTGATGTATCGATATTATATGGTTGTGCAGAAGAAGAAGAAAGTGAAAAGAACAATACCTTCGAATTGATGTTCTCCGATTGTAAAAATGAAACCATAGCGTTTGTAAAGTCAATAGGTCAATCATCATTGAGTTATCGATTAAAAAATTATCCAAAACCACATCTTCATTTAATTTGCCCACCGCCAGAATTTATATAGTTTAGCATAATTAGATTAATTAACTTTACTAACAATATAAATTCAATATATGAAAAATTTATTTTCTAATATAAGGGGCGATGCTTTTGGCGGTATTACTGCCGGAATTGTAGCATTACCATTAGCTCTGGCATTTGGAGTGTCTTCCGGGTTAGGACCAAGTGCCGGTTTATATGGCGCAATTTTTATAAGCTTTTTTGCTGCTTTATTTGGAGGAACCAATACACAAATTTCAGGGCCAACAGCACCTATGACTGCTGTAAGCATGGTAATTATAGCTGGAATTATAGCCGCAAACGATGGAGATGTTAACAAGGCATTACCAGCAATATTAACAGTATTTTTATTAGCAGGATTAATGCAAATTGGTTTGGGAGCCATTGGACTTGGTAAGTACATTAGGTATATACCTTATCCTGTTGTATCTGGTTTTATGACAGCCATAGGAGTAATAATCATAATCACCCAAATACTTCCGTCATTGGGTTATTATCCAAAGGAAGATTCCGAATTTGTGCAACAATTCAAACCAGTAGCGGAGGAGTTAATATTGGAAAATATATTAAGGGATGAAGCTGGAGAAGGTATTTTGGTTCTTGAAGATTTTAAAGAAACCATAAGTAGAGCAAATACAATAACACAAGATGATATCTTGAAGGAGTCAAAAACTTTGGCAGCTAAGGAAGCGTCTGGAGCTTTTGGCGCTTTAAAAGTAATTCCACGCGCGTTACAAAATATAAATTGGTTAGAATTTATACTTGCTTTGGGAACAATTTTAATCATTTATGGATTTAAAAGGATTACTAGTGTTGTACCAAGTACTTTAGTAGCATTAATTGTCATGTCTTTAATCGCTATTGGTTTTGGATTAAATTATAGGCCAATAGAAGAAATTCCAAGTGGGTTGCCAATTCCAAGACTGGAAATATTTTCTGAATTTAGCTTAAGTAGCATCACGCCTTATATATTTACTGCGTTAACATTGTCCCTATTAGGTGCAATTGATTCTCTTTTAACCAGTGTAGTTGCGGACAATATGACTAAAACCAAGCACAAGCCAAATAAAGAATTGGTTGGTCAGGGTATAGGAAACAGTATCGCAGCATTATTTGGTGGAATTCCAGGAGCAGGCGCCACTATTCGGACTGTGGTTAATATTAATTCAGGAGGTAAAACCAAGCTATCTGGAATGATAGCAGGTGTTATGTTATTTATAATATTATTGGCTTTAGCACCTATTGCTTCAAGAATACCTGCCGCAGTTTTAGCAGGAATTTTAATTACTGTAGGTATTGGAGTTATGGACTATAAAGGATTGAGAGCTATACCATATTTGCCTAAGGATGTGAAAATTGGACCTTTAAAATTTAGTATGGAAGTAGTAATAATGCTAACTGTACTAGGCCTGTCAACGTTTTGGAACTTGGTATATGCTGTTGGAATAGGATTGGTTATAGCTTCCTTAATGTTTATGAAGAAGATAGGAGATCTTACTGCAGAACGCTCAGATGTAAAACCTTTAAGAGAAGAAGCTTGGTCAGATGAAATCGGTTTCCCGGAAAAATACAAAGAAGAAGTCTTCATTAAGCACATAAAAGGGCCTTTGTTCTTTGGATCTACAAGTGATTTTCAGCAATTGGCTTTACAAATTCCTGAAACCGCCTCAACAGTAATTTTGAGATTAAACAGAATGCAATATATGGATCAATCAGGATTGTATGCCATGGAAGATATGCTTCAAGATTTAAGAAAAAAAGGCGTTGAAGTCTTGTTTGTAGGGTTGCTAAGGCAACCAAGATATATGATGGAGCGTATTGACATTATTCCTGATTTTATTCCGGAAGAACATATTTTTAATTCATTTAAAGATTGCTTATCTTGGATTAAAGAAAACGTAAAACAAACTAATTAAAACACTATTAAGATGCCAAACAAATATTATAACCAACTACTCAGAAATAACAAAGAATGGGTAAAAGAGATGACTTCTAAAGATAAAGACTATTTTGAAAACTTATCTAAAGGACAAAAACCTCCGGTATTATGGATTGGTTGTGCAGACAGTAGAGTGCCAGCAAATGAGATTACTGGAACTCATCCTGGTGAGTTATTTGTGCACAGGAATATAGCTAATATGGTTGTGCATACAGATATGAACATGCTAAGTGTTTTAGATTATGCAGTTAATCATTTAAAAGTACAACATGTTATCGTTTGTGGCCATTATGGTTGTGGAGGAGTTCAGGCTGCGATGCAAAATAAATCATTAGGACTCATTAATAAATGGGTTAGAAACATAAAAGAAGTGTATAAAGATAATTTAACAGAATTAAAAAAGATAGAATCCGATAAAAAGCGCTTCGATCGTTTGGTAGAACTTAATGTAAAAGCACAAGTATATGATTTAGCTAAAACATCCATAGTTCAACAAAAGTGGAAAGACAAAAGCGGCCTTCAAATTCACGGATGGGTTTACGATTTGCACGATGGGATCATCAAAGATTTAAAAGTTTCAATGGAAAGTCCTGAGCATTTAAGTGAAGTCTTTAGACTAGACCTCGATTAAGTCATCTGAATAAACGCATAATAAATAGGCATTCCAACAGTAATATTAAAAGGGAAGGAAATTCCCAAAGCCATTGGTATGTATATTCCAGCATCTGCTCTTGGTTCTGCTAGTTTCATTGTTGCTGGAACAGCTATATAGGAAGCACCAGCTCCAAGAATAGCAAATAATAATCGGTTACCCTCACTTTCGGTTACAAATCCACTAAAATAGGCAACAAGCAATCCATTTATTAATGGTACAAGTATAGCAAATAAGAATAGTGAAATACCATGTTGTTTGAATCCTTTAATTCGTTTGGCAGTGACCATTCCCATTTCTAAAAGAAACAAAGCCAAGAATCCCTTAAAAATGTCGGTTGTAAATGGCTCAATTCCTCTGGCTTGAGTGGCATCAGCAATGAGACCAATCACTAAACTACCAATAAGCATTAGAACGCTACCTCCAGTGAAGGAGTGTTTTATTATAGAGCCCATTGAACTTTTATCGGATTTCATTTTATCATTGAGCATGATTAAAATAACACCAACAATAATAGCTGGAGATTCCATAATAGCCATAATAGCAACCATATGTCCGCCAAACTCAATACCTTGATTTTCTAAAAAGGAGACTGCAGTCACAAAAGTAACAGCACTTACCGATCCATATGCAGCAGCAATGGCACCAGCATTTGGGACACCTACTTTTTTCTTCAATGCATAAAATACATATATAGGAACTATTGCAGATAAGGCAATTGCAAATAAAATGGAGTTTGATATTTCTGCATTAAAGTCGCTATGTGATAACTCTTGTCCACCTTTAAAACCAATAGCAAATAAAAGATATAATGAAATAAATTTAGAAGATGATTCAGGAATGGTTAAATCACTTTTAACAATAGTGGCAATTATGCCTAATAAAAAAAATAGAAGAACAGGGTTTGTAAGGTTGGATATTAAAATGTCGAAATTCAAAATATACGGTTTAGAATTGATCGCAAATGTATGACCATGAAAACAATAATATTTATTTAAATATTTTATACTATGTATAAACATATTTTATATATTTAAAATATAATAAACCAATTTTTAAGGGTATGCAATTTACGTTACACCAGCTAAAAGTCTATTCAACAGTAGTTGAAAAAAAAAGCATCACAAAGGCATCTGAAGAATTGAATTTAACGCAACCAGGTGTTTCAGTTCAACTAAAAAATCTTCAAGATCAATTCGAGATTCCACTTTACGAAGTATTGGGTAGACAGATTTACATAACCGATTTCGGAAAAGAAATTTACAATATTGTTCAGGAAGTATTTTTTAAGGTTGACGCGATTAAGTACAAGACAAATGCATTCAAAGGATTATTGTCTGGGAAACTTAAAATATCAGTAGTTTCGACAGGGAATTATGTAATGCCTTATTTTTTAAATAACTTTTTAAAGCAGCATCCAGACATAGATCTGGTATTGGATGTTACGAATAAAACTAAAGTTATTGAGCACTTGGAAAACAATGAAGTAGATTTTGCCTTGGTTACAATAAATCCAGAGCATTTAGAAGTTAATGAAGCACCAATCATGAAGAATAAACTTGTATTGGTTGCTGCTAAAGATAGTAAAGTTACCAAAGAAGAAATTGTAGGTAATGCCTTTTTAAAAAATACACCTCTCATATTTAGGGAAGAAGGATCTGGCACAAGGTATACAATGCAACAGTTTTTTAAGAAAGAACATATTAAACCTAAGGTTAAATTAGAATTATCTACAAATGAAGCCATAATTCAGGCGGTTATTGCAGATATCGGTATTTCAATAGTATCTTTATTAGGGATTAAAAATGAACTGTTCCAAAAAGAGTTGCAGATAATTCCTGTAAAAGGTCTTCCGCTTGAATCAGAATGGAAATTAATTTGGCTTAAAAAGAAAGTTTTATCACCAGTAGCAAAAGCCTTTCTTGACTATGTAGAAAAAGAAAAGGAAAATGTTTATCGAACCTATTTTTCTTGGATGGAATCCTATTAACTAAACGGAAATCGTATCCGGTTTAACTTCATTAGTTTTTTCGGAAATAATGTCTGGAAATATAGTTGGTGCCAAAGATTTTACAGGTTTATATAGTATAGAATCTTCCAAATCTGCCTTATCCACAAACGGAATTGTTTTGTTCATCTTATCAAAAACAATTAGTAAAACACTCAAAATCAATCCAATTTTAAGAGCTCCAAAAACACCTCCGAGTAGTTTGTTTAAAATTCCAAGAGCGGCGAAATCTGCAATTTTGGTTAGTGCTTTTCCAGCTAAACTAATAGCAATAATTATAACTAAGAATGTGATTGCGAACGCTGTAATGTTGATGGTTTTTTCACTCCAATCAAATCTGCCTTCTAAAAAACTGGCAGCAAAATTACTAAAATGTATGGCCCCATAAACACCAGCTACCAAAGCAACCAGTGAAGCTACTTCAACAAAAAGTCCTTTCATAAAACCACGTACCAGACCAAAAAGCAATAAAGCTGCAAGAATAATATCTAAAACACCCATAAAAATAGAATTTCAACAAATATAAATTAACTTTGTGACTTAATAACGATTGGGTTTAGCAGTTTAATATGTCAAGAGATGAACAATTAAAAGAGCGATGGGATTTGGTGGTTGAAAAGCTTTCAAATCAGTTTGCAGATGGAGATGCCATGGATTTAGATTCAATAATTTATTTAATAGGAGTACAGGAACTGGGTCAAATTCATCGTGAGTTCAAAAAAGACCAAAAACTGGACCTAATGCATATTGCCATATGTAAGCTATTAACACCATACGGATTTTATGATTTTGATTATGTTGATGATGATGGCTGGCCACATTACAAAGTGAAAGAAGAGTTACCTAATTTAAAAGCAGGTGAGCAAAGTGTTTTAATGAAAGAAGCTATTGTAAACTATTTTGTTGAAACCAACTATATAGACTAAGAATTATTAAATTTGCAATCATTTTGAAGGGATATTCATGTTAGATAAGATAAAAGAACTTATAGCAGAAGCTGAAGCATTTAAAGCTCAATCTAAAGAGGAGGTTGAGGCGTTTCGTATAAAATATTTAGGTAAAAAAGGGTTGTTGAATGATTTTTTTGCAGAGTTTAAAAATGTTGCCAATGATCAAAAAAAAGAATTTGGGCAAGCTATCAATAAGCTTAAAAAAACTGCTGAAGATAAAGTCAATGCTTTAAAGGAGGAGCTTGAAAGCAAAGAAGAAGTAAAAGGAATTTATGGTGATCTGTCTCGTCCTGGAGAACCAATAGAAATTGGTGCTCGTCATCCGATTTCTATTGTAAAGAATCAGATTATTGATATCTTTTCGCGAATTGGTTTTAATGTAAGTGAAGGGCCGGAAATTGAAGATGACTGGCATAACTTTACGGCTTTGAATTTACCGGAATATCATCCCGCACGAGATATGCAGGATACCTTTTTTATTCAAACCAATCCAGATATACTATTACGAACACATACAAGTTCTGTGCAAGTACGATATATGGAGAATAACAAACCACCAATTCGTACCATTTCTCCTGGCAGAGTATATAGAAATGAAGCTATTTCTGCTCGTTCTCACTGTTTTTTCCATCAGGTAGAGGGATTGTACATAGATAAGGATGTTAGTTTCGCTGATTTAAAGCAAACTTTGCAATACTTCACTACGGAAATGTTCGGAAAATCGAAGATTAGATTACGCCCATCATACTTCCCATTTACAGAGCCAAGTGCTGAAGTTGACGTATATTGGGGATTAGAGACTGAAACCGACTATAAAATGACCAAAGGTACAGGCTGGTTGGAAATAATGGGTTGTGGTATGGTAGATCCAAATGTATTGGACAATTGTGGAATAGACTCTAAAGAGTATTCTGGTTTCGCCTTCGGAATGGGAATCGATCGCATTGCACTTTTATTACACCAAATTAGTGACATTCGTTTATTAAGTGAAAATGATGTCCGTTTTTTGGATCAGTTTAAATCCTCACTTTAAAAAGAAAAAATGACAAATAATGAATTTAAAAAAGGAGTAAAATTCTCTTTTAATGACAGTATTAATTACAACGAAAAAGCCGTTGTAAGTAAACATATTTTAAAAAAAGAAAATGGAAACATTTCATTATTTGCTTTTGATAAAGGAGAAGGATTAAGCGAACACACAACTCCTTTTGATGCAGTTGTTTATATTGTTGATGGGAAAGCAGATATTATTATTGATGGTGTTTCTAATATACTTGTAGCTAACGAAACTATAATTATGCCAGCAAATATTCCGCATGCATTAAAAGCTGTGGAAAGTTTTAAAATGGTTTTGACCATGATAAAGCAGAAGAATTAGTCTAATAATTCCGTTAATTTTTTAAACTCTCTTTTGGGGTCCTTACCTTCATACAAAATTGAATAGACTGTATCTATTATTGGAATATGAGTTTTCTTTTCATTCTTCTTATTAAGCAAAAAAGCACTATTTGTGGCGTAATACCCTTCAGCGATCATATTCATTTCCATTTGAGCAGATTTTACTGTGTATCCTTTTCCTATCATATTTCCAAACATTCTGTTTCTGGAAAAAACGGAATAACCTGTAACCAGTAAGTCACCTAAATAAGCAGAATTGTTAATGTTACGTTTTAATTTATGTACATTTTTAATAAAACGTTTCATTTCGCGTATGGCGTTGCTCATCAATACGCTTTGGAAATTATCTCCATAACCTAAACCATGTGCAATTCCAGCTGCTATGGCATAAATATTCTTCAACATTACGGAATATTCAACTCCTATAATATCATCACTTATTTTTGTTTTTATATAATCACAGGACAAATTATTAGCGATGTCCTGAGCTTTATCAGCATCTGCACACGATATGGTTAAATAAGATAATCGCTCCAGAGCTACTTCTTCTGCGTGACAAGGACCTGCAATAACTGCAATGTTTTCAAACGGGACTTTATACAGATCATGAAAATGTTCACCAACTAATAATCCAGATTCAGGAATAATACCTTTTACGGCAGACACCACAATTTTGCTTTTTACATCAACTGTTAGTTTTTGTAATTCTGAATACATAAAAGCAGAAGGGATCACAAAAATCAAGACATTGGCATAATTCGCCATTTCGTTTATATCGTTGCTAAGTTTTAGCTTATCTAAATTAAATTCAACCGAACTTAAGTAACTCGGATTATGCTGTTCTTTAATTAAATGCTCTTTGATATATACACTTCTCATATACCATCCAACTTCATCTAAATTTTCACAAAGCATTTTTACAATGGCTGTCGCCCAACTTCCTGAGCCAAAAACTGCATATTTTAATTTTTTCGCCATAATAATAGAATATTTCTCAATCAAAAATACACAAAATATTAATCTTTCTTTACCTCTGTTAATCAGGGGCTTGTGTTTTTTGGCATACGTTTTGAATAGTATTAAACATAACTTTTAAATGGATGAATTATGAAGACAACAAAATTAATTTTAGGACTAGCTTTAGCAACTATAATATTAACTTCTTGTGTTGTAGATATCATTCACGACGATGTAGTGTATGTAGATAATTCACCAACAATTTCTTTGAATCAGTTATTAGCTTCTTATGAATTATGGTATCTAGATATAAATCAAACTTTGGGTTATGGTGAAACACCATTTTTACAAATCGCGTTTACCATGTCTTTCAGAAATGGGAACGTTTATGCCAACAACAATTTAGTTGGAATTGGGAGCCAAGGAAACGGTTTTGGAATAGAAGTAGGATATTATGATGCATATGACATGATTTTGGATATATACCATGATATTGATGGGTATAACACTTTTGATGTTTATCAAATAGATAATAATACTATTGAGCTATACAATCCTTACAACGATACGTCTTACTTCTTAAATGGTTATCAAAGATCAAACTTTGATTATGATTATGTATTTTATGATAACATTCATTATTTCTTACAGGAATACGAGGCTTGGGAGAAAACTTATACCAGTGAATATGGGGCATTAAACGAGTTTGATAATGAAAATTATTTACAATTCTTATCAGGTGGAAATGACTCTGAATTCAGAAGTTCACAAGATTTTGAAGTTGCAAACGTTAATAATATTTACTGGGATTATACAGGAATATATGGTGTAGGAGATGTTTCCGGAAATATGTATCTAAAAACTTTAACATTGGATTATGACTATTTTGACAATGAATTCTTTGAATTAACCGTTATAAATGATGAGGTAATTGAATTATTCCATAGTGCATCAGGTACTGTTTATGAATTTGTTGGTCGAGGATATATTCAATATTTAAAAATGGGTAAAGTGACGGATAAAAGTAAATCGTCTGAAGAAAAGAAGCGTAAACAAAAAACAAAGAAGACAGATAATCCACGGGACAATACTCGAAGCTAAATTTTTTGGTTGGTTATTTAGTTTCAAAACCGCTCATCTGATATTTATGCAGTTGGGCGGTTACTCTTTTAAATTATAATTCAACTTAGGATGTTTTAAAAAACATTATTTTGTACTTTTATTTCATAATTTTAAAATCAAAAAACCAATGGGATTATTTTCATTTATTAAAGATGCTGGAGCCAAAATATTTGGTGGTAAAACATCAGCAGAAAAAGCTGCAGAAGCTGCAGCAGCAGAATTAAGAGCAGAAGAAGCCGCTGCAAAAAAACTTGAAGAAACTATTAATGACTTGCAGTTACAAGTAGAGGATTTAAACGTTCATATCAATGGTGATATGGCTACTGTTACTGGTGCTGCTTATGATCAGGCTACAAAAGAAAAAATAGTATTAGTTGTTGGAAATTCTTCAGGGATTGCTACTGTAGATGACCAAATGACTGTTGAACATGTTGAACCAGAAGCACAGTTTCATACTGTAGTTAGTGGAGATACATTAGGTAAGATTGCTAAAAAATATTATGGTAATGCAATGAAGTATCCTGTAATTTTTGAAGCAAACAAGCCAATGCTTAAAGATCCGGATCTAATTTACCCAGGACAAGTATTACGTATTCCTCATTTAGATGCGTAATTTGTTATAAAGAGTTATTGAAAAAGCCAGCTTTAAGCTGGCTTTTTCATGTTTTGAAATAAGTTAACTTCTATTAATTATCATTCTCATAGCCACGACCAGGAGTGTATGGTGCTCCCGATTTTACAAGTTTTTCTTCCAATTGTTTTACATCAATATTATAAATAGCTTCAACATTTTGTTTTAATCCAGTGATTTCAGCTTTGGCAATTGCATAGCTATCTCTATGCGTTTGAGTTGGTGTGGATGTAGAATACTTTTGTTCGTAACTTATTTTTCCAATTCGTGCTGCGGGACTTTGAGGTTGTCTTATGTCCAGTTTAGTTTTCACTGGATCTCCATGAAGTGACACTTTTATATCCTTTAACTTATTCTCAATATCCAATACCTCTTTTGAAAGTGCTTCAAAAGGAAGTTCTGATCGTTTTATAGCCGATTTTATATATTTCAATTTTGAACTAGTTTCATCTATAATTTTTTCGCATGCTTGCAAATCAGCATTAAGCTTAGATACTTGTTTTTGAAAAGCTACTTTTTCCGCTCTATCTTCAGCTGGCATTACTGTATTGTCTAGGGCAATAACATTAAATGAAACAGGACTTACCAATGTACTTAACTCACCATCTTTAAACAGATCCATTTCAACGGTATATGTCCCAGGTTGCACAAGGGTTCCTTCATCAATTGTAGCCCAAGGGTTATAGAAGGAAGGCTTGCTCAAATCTATTGGTGTTTGTCGAGTATATCGTAAATCCCAATGAAAGCGTTGTAAACCTTCTTTGGGTTTTTTAAACTCCTTTTTAACAACCTGACCTTTTTCATCCTTTATGGTAAACACTAAAGTTTCCTCATTCTCTCTTGTTTCTGCTTTTAAGGCTTTATAATCTGGATAATGTGTGTCTTTTCTGCTTTTTATAAGTTCTTTCTCTTTTTCTGTACGTTGTTCTTTTAAAGACTTATAAGTGTTGTTATAATAATAAGTGATCATTGCTTCAGGTCCAAGATTTGGAGCTGTGTAAAAGTTATCACCTTGAAATGCCTTTCTTGGCAATCCTAATGGAAGACTTTTCTCCCAGGATAAAGCCGCACGAATAGGGTAGATTTTTGCCGTTTCATTTGGAAAAACATTTTCAACAGACCTCAATGCGGAATAATCATCCATAACATAAAACCCTCTTCCAAATGTACCGAGAACCAGATCATTTTCTCTTTCCTGAATAGCAATATCTCTAACAGCTATTGTAGGCAATCCAGAGGCTAATTCCTTCCAACGCTGACCCTTATTTGGTGAAAAGAAAGCACCATATTCTGTACCACAAAAAATCAAATCCTTATCAATATGGTCTTCTTCAATTGCGTAAATACTGCCTTTTTTTGGAAGGTTAGAACTTATAGAAGTCCAGGTTTTACCTTTATTATTAGATTTAAATATATATGGTTTAAAATCGCCATATTTATGATGATTAAATGCAACATACATTACATTTACATCGTGTTTGGATAAATAAACACTATTCACATAAGATCGTTTTGGAGCACCTGAGATATCATTAATTTTTCTCCATGTCGTTCCGCCATTTTCAGTAATTTGAATTAATCCGTCATCAGTACCAACTAAGATTAAGTTCTCATCAATTGGAGATTCAGACAAGGCGACTATACTACCATAAAGTGAAGTTGATCCGTTTTTAGCTACTGCATCAATACTAACAATTCGATCATATACTTTCAGTTTATTTCTGTCGATCTGTTGAGTTAAATCATCACTAATAACCTCCCAACTATTACCATAATCGTTTGATCGGAATACTTTTTCAGCCGCAAAATATAAGCGCCCTGAAGCATGCTTACTTACTGCTAATGGTGCATCCCAATTAAAGCGATATGCGTTTTCTCCATCTCGTTCTTGAGGTTGGATACCAACACGCTCTCCACTTTTCTTATCAAATCGCACCAAAAACCCATATTGAGATTGAGAATAGACTATGTCTGGATTTTCAGGATCTACTTGCGATTCAAAACCATCACCTCCATTTGTTATAAACCAATCGAAATTTGTAATTCCATGACCTGTTAGAACTCTGGATGGACCACCAATTGTAAAATTATCTTGTGTGCCTCCATATACATTATAAAAAGGAGCATCATTATCTACGGCCACTTTATAAAACTGGGTTACAGGGATATTTTCTTTAAAATCCCAGGTTTTTGCTGCATCAAATGTTTCATACATTCCACCATCGCAGCCAACCAACCAGTGTTTGTTGTTCTTTGGGTTAATCCACATGCAATGATTATCTACATGTTTATAAACTTCACCTACTTTTTTAAACGTCTTACCACCATCATGACTCACAGACATCCATGTATCCATGGAATAAATTGTATTTTCATCAATTGGATCAGCAATTATTTCTTGATAATAATTTCCACTGGTTTTATGCTTTCCTCGCTTTTCCCAACTGGCTCCTCTATTTGTTGATGCAAAAAAACCGCTTTTATCATTGGCAGCTTCTACAATGGCATAAATAATTTCTGGGTTTGCTGGAGAAATTGCCAAACCTATTCTACCTAATTCAGTTTTTGGTAATCCAGTATTGATCTTTTCCCAGGTTTTTCCGGCATCAATACTTTTATGCATACCTGAACCTGGACCACCACCTACATAAGTATAAACGTGTCTTCTTCTTTGAAATGTTGATGCGTATAATATGTCTGGGTTTCTTGGGTCCATGACCACATCGTTAACACCTGTATGTTCATCTACTGTAAGAATAGCATTCCATGTTTTACCACCATCGGTTGTTTTATATAATCCTCGTTCTCCACCTTTGCTCCATAATGGACCAATAGCTGCAACATAAACAACATTGGAATTTTCAGGATGTACAATAATTTTACCAATGTGCTCAGATGTTTTTAAACCCATATTTTTCCAGGATTTACCACCATCAAGAGATTTATATACACCATCACCATAGGCTACCGAACGTTGATTGTTGTTTTCTCCTGTACCAACCCATATTACATTAGAGTTATTAGGATCCATTGTTATACATCCTATGGAATAGGAACCTTCCTTATCAAAAATTGGAAAATATTCCACACCGGAATTGATAGTTTTCCAAACGCCTCCAGAGGAAGTCGCTATGTAATACTCGAAAGGGTTATCCGGATTTACGGCAATATCCGATATTCTCCCAGAGGTTAATGAAGGTCCAATACTTCTCCATTTTAGGCCCTCAATATTTAGGGTGTCAAGGGGTTGTTTGTCCTCTTTTGTTGATTTCTGAGCTAGAATAAATAATGAACTAAAAAATAAGATTGTGAATGTGAAAATGATTGATTTTTTCATTGTGACTATATTGTTAGAAGTCCAACGAAGTTAATTGTTTTACAGTAAAAAGGCAACAGATTTAATTGATATACTTTCATTTAAAGCCAACATAATTTAAGTTGTCTTTTTTGTTAAATTGATTTTGAGCTTATTAAAGTTGTTATGATAAATTGAAAATGTTAAAAAATCAAAAATCAAACTAGTTAATTAAGACTATACCCTTACATTTGCAAAGCTATGAAATTGCGCGCTACGGATATCATTCGTATTTCAAGACCAAGATTTTGGATGTATGTATTAGGTACATTTTTAGTCGGTATGGTTGCATCTGGAAATCCATTAAATTATGAATTCTCTATCATTTATAAGTTAGTTGCTTTTTCAGTATTTTTTACACTTCCTGCTAATTTGTTTATTTATGGCGTCAATGATATCTACGACTATCAAACAGATATACATAATGAAAAAAAAATAAAGTATGAAGCTACACTTCCATTAGAAAAACACAAGCAACTTTGGAGATATATTTTTTTGTTATTGTTACCATTAATCCCATTATCTTTAATTATTAATTTTCCATCATTTTTAGCATTATGTGTTTTTCTATTTACTGGCTTTTTCTATTCCGCTAGACCTTTAAGGGCAAAATCTAAACCGCCCTTAGATATTTTATTTTCATCAGTTATTTACGTCACACCTGCTGTAATTGCGTTCTATTTAACGGGAAATGAAAATGTTGATTGGTTAACAGTTTTTGGTGGGCTTATCTGGGCTTCTGCAATGCAAACATATTCAGCTATACCAGATATTGAAGCTGATAGAAAAGCAGGATTAGAAACGCTAGCAACTAAATTAGGAAAACGTAATGCTCTTTGGTTTTGTTTATTAGCGTATTTGATTTCATCCGTGATCGGGGCATTTTATGTAGGTTACCTTGCTCTTGTATTAGGAGCTATATATTGTTTTACAGTTGGGCTTAGTATGGTTAATAGCTCAAAAATATTCAAGTATTACACGTACTTTCCATTAATAAATATTTTGACTGGAACAGCCCTATTTTTTTACTTGTTTTTTTCTATTTTGAAATAACCGAATTAAAGGGACTCAAGAGGTTGTGGTGTTTTAATATTTTTAATTCGCTTATACACCAATTCGGCAGAGATTAAACAAATAGGCATCCCAATTCCTGGACTAGTACCAGCCCCAACATAATACAAATTCTTAACTTTCTTACTTTTATTCAGTGGTCTTCTAATTGTTTGTTTCAAAGTATGCGCCAATCCAAGCGCTGTTCCCTTATAGGCATTGTAATCTCTTTTAAAATCATCACTCCAATACGATCGTTCATAAACTATATAGTCTTCAATCTTTGGTAGATTCAGGTCTCCTTTCATTAAATTTAAAATCTTCTGTCTATAATTGGTCATGTCTGAATCTGATAGATTTAGCCCTGGAGGTATTGGCACTAATACAAATAAATTATCAGTTTCAGGTGGCGATAAGTCAGAGTCAGTCTCAGTGGGCTTACAAATATAATAACTGGGATCTTCAGGAAGCTGGGGTGTATCAAACAATTGTTTGAAATTTTGTTTCCAATCTTCTCCGAATCGTAAGTTGTGGTGACTTAAAATATCCAGTTTTCTATCCAAGCCAAGGTACATTATAAAGGCACTGGGGCTTAATATTGATTTTTCCCAGTAACTTTCCGGGTAAGTTTGATATTTTCTATTAAGTAGTTGGGTTTCAGTAAACCAAAGGTCGGCATTAGATATTATTATATCTGCCTCGATTTTATTACCATTTTCCAATTTAACACCAACTGCCTGTTTATTTTCAACAATTATCCCAGAAATAGGAGCTTCAGTCATAAATTTAGTACCATGCTTGTCATTTATTCTGATAAGAGCTTTTACTATTTCATAAATACCTCCTTTAGGATAATATACACCCATATTGAAGTCAATTGCATTCATAATATTATACATGGCAGGTGTTTTAGCAGGATCTGATCCTAAAAACACCAATGTATATTCCAGAATTTTTTTAAGACGATCGCTTTTAAACCATTTATTCAAGTAAGATTGCATGGTTTGAAACGGGTTGAGTTCAATTCCCTTTTTGATCACTTTCCAGCTCAAAAAATCTAATGAAAAACCAAGATTACGATACATAAACGTTTCTTTAGCCATTACATATTGTTCACCAGATCGTTTTAAGTATTCTTTTATTTTAGGTGTAATACCAGGTTCCAATTTCTCAAACAGTGGCAAGTCTTTCTCAAGATCAGAGTGGATATCAACTATAGGTAGTTCTTTATCATTTGCAAAAAAAACTCTATATGATGGTGATAGTTTTACGAGGTCAAGATGGTCTGAAATTTTTTCTTCTAAAAGTTTAAAGTAATGCTCGAATACATCAGGCATGAGATACCAGGAAGGTCCCATGTCAAATGTATAGCCTTCAGCCTCAAAAATATTGGCTCTGCCACCTAAGGTCTTATTTTTCTCTATAACTGTAACCTGAAAGCCAGATTTGGATAATAACGCTGCAGAACCCAAACCTCCTATCCCGGAACCTATAATAATGACATGTTTTTTCTTTTCCACACCTCTAAAATAGAAAAGCAATGTTCACTTTTCAATTTTTTAAGAACGATTTATGAATAAAACATTAAATGCTGGCATTTACCTTAGGAATAATAAATTTAGTTTCTTTTTAATGTTGTCTTAAATTAAAACTAATTAGCAATTTTCCTATCAATATCACGATTAACTAATAATACTTCTTCTTCAACCAAAATGCCACACGAACCAGTAAAATAAGAGCAGGTACTTCTACTAATGGTCCAATAACACCTGCAAAAGCTTGTCCAGAATTCAATCCAAACACTGCAATAGCGACTGCAATGGCTAATTCAAAATTGTTTCCAGCTGCTGTAAATGAAATAGATGCATTTTTATCGTAACTGGTTCCAGCTGCTTTGCTTATAAAAAAGCTTAAAAAGAACATCACCGTAAAGTAAATCAGTAACGGAATCGCAATTATTAAAACATCCATAGGTATTTCAACAATGAGCTCTCCTTTTAATGAGAACATCACTACAATGGTAAACAATAAAGCTATTAAGGTTAAAGGCGAAATGTTTGGGATGAATTTGGTTGTGTACCACTCTTCTCCTTTGAGTTTTACCAAAATCAATCGGCTTAACATACCTGCTAAAAATGGAATACCTAAATAAATAGCCACACTTTCTGCAATGGTTGCAATTGATATGTCAACAATCGCTCCTTCAAAACCAAATAGAGGTGGTAATTTGGTTATAAACAACCAAGCATAAAAACTATAAGCAAACACCTGGAAAATGCTGTTCAAGGCAACCAATCCTGCTCCATATTCGCTGCTACCGTCGGCTAAATCGTTCCAGACTAAAACCATAGCGATGCAACGTGCTAATCCTATTAGTATCAATCCAACCATGTACTCTGGGTAATCCTGTAAAAAGATTAATGCCAATACAAACATTAATATTGGTCCAATAATCCAGTTCAGTAAAAGTGAAATACTCAATACTTTTACATTCTTAAATACTTTGGGCAACAAGGCATAGTTCACTTTTGCCAAAGGAGGATACATCATCAGAATTAAACCAATGGCAATTGGAATGTTTGTGGAACCACTGCTATATGAATTAATAGTATCTGGAATGGATGGAATTAAATAACCAATTCCAACTCCCAATCCCATGGCAATAAAAATCCAAAGCGTTAAATAGCTATCGAGAAAACTTAATTTTTTGGTAGACATTATAATTGGATTTTGGAGAATACATATTTTAGTTCAGTTGCAATTTGAATGCTTCTTTCAAGATATTTTTCTTCTTGTTGAGGTGTGCCATCAAATGCTTTTGGGTCTTCAAAAGTTATAGGAATGCGTTTTTCACAACCTAATACAATTGGGCAATTTTCATCTGCATGAGAACAAGTCATGATGGCTAAAAAATTCGATTTCGGATTAAAATCATCATCAAATGTTTTTGAAAAACAGATTATAGGATGATTATTCTCTGAAAACTTAATGCTATACACTGGATTTTTTCCTTCAGAAAGTGTTTTAACCTGAAAACCTTGATTGCTCAATGTTTTGGCTACCATTGGAAACATTGCTGTGGACTTCTGTTCCACCAGAATAACAGTGCACATTTTTAATATTGAAAAAAGTAGCCATTGTTTGAGCCCAAATTTGGGACAAATGGCTTCTTCTGGAATTGTGTGTACAAATGAAATTTAGATTGATTGCTTCTGAATTCTCTACCTTGTTTTGAATATATTCAATTAAGGGTTGAAGCGTTTTTTTGCGTGCTTCGGTAATTGAAGAATCATTTAATTCTTCGATAGTTGAGGTTAGTTTAGTCAACATGTTATTTATATTGTTTATAATTGATATGTCACCTTGAGCTGAGTCGAAGATGAGGAATTGCATCAAATTATTGATGAAATGTTCTCAATAGTTTTCTACGAAATGCACTCGAACTGACAAACTGACTATTTATTAACAGCAACCAGATTTTGGTGAACAGCATGAATCAGATTCTAATTCAGATAATTGTACTTTCGGTTTTTCTTGAGTGCTTCCTGCTTTTTCTGCATAAACTGTGATACTGAAAATTCCAGTTTCTCCAGAAACGAAATCCTTTATTTCAGCTTCCGATAAATACCTACTCAAAATATCTTCAGGAATGGCTATTGTTTTTTCTTTTTGAATTGTGATATTTTCAAAACCAGCTTCTTTAATATGATTTAAATAATCATCTTTTTGAATCGCTCCAGCTACACAACCAGCATACATTTCTGCATCATTTCTTAAAGCATCAGGTAAATTCCCAACCAATACAATATCAGAAATACTAAAATGACCACCAGGTTTTAATACTCTAAAAATCTCATTGATGACTTTAGATTTATTAGGAACTAAATTCAGAACGCAATTGCTAACAATTACATCTGCAACATCATCACTTACAGGCATATCATCAATATCACCTTCACGGAATTCGACGTTATTATAACCTAATTTATCAGTATTGATTCTTGCCTGTTTTATCATTGCTTGTGTAAAATCAACTCCAATTACTTTTCCTGTTGCACCAGTTTCGTGTCTTGCAACAAAGCAATCGTTTCCAGCTCCAGAACCTAAATCGATTACTGTATCTCCAGCTTTAATTTTAGCAAATTGAGTAGGTAATCCACAACCTAATCCTAAATCTGCTTCTTCAGCATAACCTTCGGTTTCAGAATAGTCATCCATCATTATGTTATACACTTTGTTTGATGGTGTAGTTGCTCCACAGCACGAAGAAGCATTAACTGCTTTATCTTGTGTAGCTATTTTAGAATAACGGTCTTTTACTACTTGTTTTAAATCTTTTTCTGTTTTCATAATGTCTTATGTATTGTAATATTACGATGATTATAAGTAAAAAATCTCGATTATCGAGTAATTTTTTTTAGCAACAACTGCTTTTTGATTGAAATGTATTAAATAGGTCTTCAAATTGTTTTTGCATAGTTTCCCATTTTATAGGATTGATACAGTAACTAATTTTTGAGCCTTCTATAGTGCCTTGGATAATTCCAATGTCTTTCAATTCTCTTAAATGCTGACTAATAGTTGCTTGTGCTAAACCCAATTCCAGAACCAAATCACTATTGATGCAAGCATCGCTTTTTAGCAAATATTGAATGATAGCTACTCTTGCGGGATGCCCAAAAGCCTTTGCTGACAAAGCAATATCGTTCTGTTCAGTAGAAAAAAGGTCCTTTTTGGTTACTCCCATATTTGATTATTACATTGCAATATTACGATGAATAGTTTAATCAGCAAAATCAATTTTTATTTTTAACACAAATCATTTGTAGAAATTCATCTCGTCCAGATATTCCCAGACGTTTTCGGGTAACATAGGACGCACATTTTTTCCTTCTCTAATGGATTTTCGAATAAAAGTTGAGGATAGTTCCATTATTGGTGAATCTACATGATGAATTTTTGGATGCTCATCAAATTCGGTTTCTACTTTTCCTTCCGATAGTCGTGGATAGACATAAATATCATGCATTTCCAGAATAACCTGATAATTCTTCCATTTATGAAAGCTTTTCAAATTATCTTCTCCCATAATAAGAGCAAACTCATAATCAGGATATTTTTCTTCTAAATGCGCTAAGGTATTTACAGTATAGTTTGGCTGTGATAATTTGAATTCTATATCACTTTGTTTAAGTTTAGAATAATCTTTCGTTGCTCTATAAACCATTTCCAGTCTTTGATGGTCATCGAGTAAAGAATTTTTCTTTTTAAAAGGGCTATGAGGTGTCACAACAAACCAAACCTGATCTAAATCAGTGTATTCTGCTAAGTGGTTGGCAATGGTTAAATGTCCAACATGAATTGGATTAAATGTCCCGAAAAACAATCCAACCTTCATGGTTAATTTTCTTTTTTTTTAGATTCAACAAAATCACTCACCAAAGTATGTGCTTCGTTTAAGGCTTTGTCTAAATCTTCATTAATAATGACAACATCAAACAAAGGAGCAGTTGCTAATTCTGCTGATGCTTTTGCAATTCGCATGTTTATTTTATCTGCACTTTCGGTTTTACGTTTTTTTAAACGGATTTTTAGTTCATCTATGCTTGGTGGTTGTACAAAAACAGCTAAGGTCTCTTCAGGATATTTACGTTTAATACGCAAACCTCCAGAAACATCGATATCAAAAATAACATGCTTACCTAAATTCCAAATGCGCTCAACTTCAGTTTTTAGAGTTCCGTAAAAGTTATCTCTATAAACTTCTTCCCATTCCAAAAACTCGTCGTTTTTAATTTTTTTCTTGAATTCATCTGAGGATAGAAAATAATAATCTTTTCCTTCTACTTCTTCGCCACGTTTGTCTCTGGATGTTGCAGAAATAGAAAACTCCAAATTAAGCTCTTCTTGATTTAAAAGATGTCTGACTATAGTCGTTTTGCCAGATCCCGAAGGAGCAGAGAAAACAATTAATTTATCTTTTCTTTCTTCATCTACATAGACTTAATTGTCTTATACAATCATTTAGATAATATTGTTCTTTTATTTTTTCCAACTCATCCTTCATTTGAACAACTAATTTTTGCATTGGAGCGTAATTACTTTTAGAACCAATAGTGTTTATCTCCCTTCCAATTTCTTGAGAAATAAATCCAAGTTTTTTTCCGTTCGAACCATCAGAATTTAAGGTTTTTATGAAATAATCCACATGATTATGAAGTCTGACTTTTTCTTCAGTAATATCGAATTTTTCAATGTAATAGACCAGTTCCTGTTCAAATCGGTTTTCATCTACGGTTTCCTTTAATTCCGCAATTCCCTTGCTCAATCGTTCCCTAACAGCTTCAATTCTGTCTGGATCTATTTTAATGATATCTTGTAAAAGACTATCTATCGTTTTAATTCTGATATTAAAATCGGTTTCTAACGATTCGCCTTCATGAATTCTATACTCGACTAAATGTTTTAAAGCTGAATCGATTTCAGTTTGAATTTGCTTCCATTCCTTTTCATCAATCTCTTCACGTTCTGTAGTAATGGCGTCAGGTAAACGAACTGCCATTTTTAAGAGCTCTGTTTCATCACCATCAACCACTTCTTTTAATTGTTTGATATATTGATTTACAATGGTTTTATTAATTTGAGTAGAAGTTCCTTCTCCAGTCATTTCGACAAAAAGAGAAAAATCAATCTTACCTCTTGTAAGTGCATTGGCTAATTGTTTTCTTAAGGTTAATTCCTTTTCACGATACATGGAAGGCATTCGACAATTGAGGTCTAAATTCTTGCTATTTAAAGACTTAATTTCGATAGTAATTTTTTTGTTTGGAAGCTGTATTACAGACTTTCCATAGCCTGTCATTGATTGTATCATGCGATATTTTTAAAATTACTCAAAGGTAAACAAAATTAGTACATTTTATAAGTGTGGCTTTAGAATACACTATTAAGTAATTACATAAATTAAAAAGAAAAAACCGTCATTTGAAACGCTATTAAAATCCAATTTGAAAAAAATCATTAAATTTAAATTTACTAACTAATTAAAAACTTTTAAATTATGGAAGGAATGGACATTAATTGGATCGCTCTTGTAGCAGCTGCAGTTTTACCTCTTGTAACGGGGTTTATATGGTATGGCCCACTTTTCGGTAAAGCATGGATGAAAGAATCTGGAATGACAATGGAAAAAGCAAAAACCATGAATCCTGTTAAAACCTATGGATTAGCGGTTGTTTTAGCTTTTTTATTAGCCTTTATGATTTGGGCATTTGTAATGACTGGTGGAGGTCCAGGTGAACCTCATGGTTCCGAGCAATTTCTAACCTTTAAACATGGTGCTTTTCATGGGGCATTATTAGCTCTATTTGTGGCACTCCCTGTTTTGGGTACAAATGCGTTATTTGAAATGAAATCGTTTAAATATGTAGCTATTAATGTTGGTTACTGGATTTTAACTATGGCTTTAATGGGTGGAATTGTGAATGCTTGGGTTTAAAACTAATCAAATGATATTTGAAAAAGAGGCTTAAAAATCCTCTTTTTCTATTTTAAAAGGATGATGTTGTTTAAAATCTTTTATTTTAATATTCCTTATAAAAGGCATCAACAATGAATTAATAAATGGCCTTTTATGTTTGATGTAACAAGTTAATTCTACAGGTTCTGCTCCAACAGTTGTTTTAATTTCAGAAGCAGTTCGGCCTAAATTTATATAGCTTACCTTTTTTTCAATTCCGATGCGAATGTAATCGTTCAAAATCCTTGGGTAAATTGCATGAGCCTTGTTAAGTGCATAATCCAATCCAATAAAGTGCGCATCTAAATGATGGTTATTTGCTAAGGCAGACAAAAAGCCAACCAATTTATTATTAAAGAAATAAGCTTTAACTATAAAATCTTCATGATAAGTGGCTCGTAGCTTTATATAGGTATCCAAATTTAAAACCTGTGCATTAAAATTGGCGTTGTCTATGGTGTTTTGATAAAGTTGCTGTAATTCTTCTTTGTATGTTGCAAAATCTTTTTCCGAGAACAATCTGGCTTCAAGCGAGGAACTTGTTTTATCTGCCTTATTGACCTTAATTCGGTATTTAGATTTTAGTGAATTCTTATAATCTTCAAACGTGTTCCAATCGGGATCAATGGAAATTATCATATTGGGTTCTACATGCATTGATGTAAAGCCGAAGTCTTCAAAATTATCGGTCAACCCTCTGGATTCTTCAACAAAATCCTTTATAAAAACGGCATGCAATGGTTTGGTGTGTTTAATAAGTTTATTTATCTCATTCCCAATTGCCTTAATAATATCAGTTTTGTTCTCACCATCACAAATAATTATTCCGTGTTCACCACTTAAAAAAACATTACCGCAAAACATAATAGTAATATGCTCCCTACAGAAAAAGAAGTTAAACATTCGTTTTAACCAAGATGACAATCTTATATTTTTAAGTATAACGTCTATCCCTAACTCAATGATTTGAATGTTTGCAAGAGCAACAGGTATTCCATCATTTTTTACAAGAATATATTTAAAATCGATATTTGGGTTGGAACTTTCAAATGCTTTTAAAAAGTCATCAGAAAAATAAGTATTTCCATCCTTATTGACTAACCGCCAGCAGGAATCATCAATATCATTAACAGAATTTAAAGTTATAACGCTTAGGTTGGTCATTATGCTCAATTAGTCGGAGTTTTTTCCGAAACTAAATAATCTAATATAAAAAAAAGTTTAGTGGTATTTGTTTTAACAAAATATTACATGGCGGATTTAGCAGCTTCAATCGTTTTTTTACTGTTTCCAATAAAAATTTTGTCATCAATCATTATAACAGGACGACTTAAGAAAGTATAATGTTCTAAAATGTAATATTTAAAATCTTTTTCTATTAGATTTTGGTCCTTTAATCCCATTTCCTTGTATAGTTTCGCTCTTTTGCTGAATAAGGCTTCATAACTTCCGGAAAGCTTGAACATGGCTTCCAATTGATTAACGGTTATTTCTTCTTCTTTTATATCCTGTAAAATGAAGTCTGTTGAAAGATTTAATTCCTTTAGAATTCGAGTGCAGGTGTTACAAGTTTTTAGGTAATAGATTTTTTTCATTTTTCACTGAGATTAACTTTACAAAGAAAACCAATTAGATAGAAAATAGTTACTTTTAGGCAAAAATTAAATAATGGATTGGGCTTTTGATATTACATTGAAAAATAGAAAAATAATGGCTTCTTTTTTGAATAGTTTTTCACTTGAAGAGCTAAATAAAGTGCCCAAAGGATTTGGCAACAATATATTCTGGAATATTGCTCATCTAGTGGTAACTCAACAATTGTTAACCTATAATTTATCAGGTTTACCGATGTTAATTGACGATGAATTGGTTAACAAATATCGAAAGGGTACTAAAGTAGAAAAAGAAATAACTATAGTGGAAGTAGATAAACTAAAGGAATTACTTTTTTTGACTTTAGAAAGAACAGAACAAGACTATAAAAAAGGATTGTTTAAAAATTATAATACCTATACTGTAACTACCAAAAGTACTTTAACAAATATTGAACAAGCTATTGAATTCAATAATTTTCATGAAGGCATTCATTTAGGATATATCTTAGCCATGATAAAATCGTTATAAACAATGGGATTTTTTACTATAGCAACCGTTTTAATAGTTCTCTCTGCACTATTCGGATATATAAATGTTCGGTTTTTAAAATTACCAATAACTATCGGTTTAATGGTGATTACTCTGATCTCTACTTTAATAGTAGTGGTTATAAGTTTATTTGATGATACTTTATTATTGCGCGAAAAAGAACTGATACAAAGTATTGATTTTGAAATGGTTCTGTTAGATATCATGCTTTCCTACTTATTGTTTGCCGGAGCTTTACATACAAATTTTGAACGATTAAAGGTTCAGAGATGGCCTGTTTTTGTCTTTGCTACTGCAGGAGTAATTGTTTCAACATTTCTAGTAGGAACCCTTATGTTTTACGTTCTGAAATTGGTTGGATTAGATATAAATTTTATTTACTGTTTACTATTTGGGGCATTAATTTCTCCAACAGATCCCATTGCAGTTTTGGGAATATTGAAACAAGCAGGAGCTCCTAAAAAACTGGAAACAAAAATTGTTGGAGAATCCTTGTTTAATGATGGAGTGGGAGTTGTTATATTTATAACTATTTATCAGATTGCCAGAGGAGGAAATGAAATTTCTATTAGTCATGTAGCGGAAATGTTTGCCGTTGAGGTATTAGGAGGAATTGCTTTAGGAATGCTTTTAGGATGGATTACCTACAGATTAATGAGGTCGATTGATGATTACGATGTAGAAGTTATAATAACCTTGGCTGCAGTAATGGGAGGCACTTTATTAGCCCAAAAACTGCACATGTCAGCACCTTTAGCTATGGTGGCTTGTGGATTAATGGTAGGTAATGATAAAGCAAGAAATTCCGCTATGAGTGAAATTACTGAAACCTATGTAGATAAATTCTGGGAATTGGTGGATGTATTGTTGAATACTGTATTGTTTGTTTTAATTGGGATGGAAATTCTTGTTTTGACATTTGAAGGGCAGTACATAGTTGCCGGATTATTGGCTATTCCAATTGTATTGTTGTCAAGATATCTATCCCTTTGGATTCCAGTGAGATCTTTTAAAAAGAAACTTGAGTTCGTGCCAAATACTAATTTAATTATGACTTGGGGTGGATTGAGAGGAGGGATCTCTATTGCACTTGCGTTAAGCTTGACAACTGAAATGCATCGGGAATTGTTTTTAGTAATTACTTATATAATTGTTGTTTTTTCTATAATTGGTCAGGGTTTAACAGTCGGCCCTCTAATTAAAAAATTAGCAGAAAAAGAAAACTAATATCTTTTTAGATGAGATTTGACTTCATCTAAAGGGATATTGAATTCTAATAAATTATCAGTATAAGTAGGTATTTCATTTAAATTATATAAAATTATAATACCTTCTTCATTCAACCCAATAGATTCCGGTAATTTGAAGTCTTCGTCAGAAATTGGACCCACTTCTTTGGTAAAGTAACTTTTTAAAAAATTCTTGAAGTCTCCTTTATCATCTATAAACTGATTGTAATCCAATAGGTTACCAGTAGTAGCGTCAAAATTTAAAAAAGAAACTTTGGAGGTGCCATGTATTGCTCCAGTATTTAAATAAGTACTAATTGCAATACAAATTAAATTATTAGATTGGTAGGTAACTTCACCATCAACCGTAGCTTCCCAAGGTGTAATCTCTGATCGCAATTCTTCATCTAAAGTGTTCAGGAATCTATCATAAGATAAATTGAATTGCTCAACACCTTTTTCATATGTATCCAAATTATTTTCAACTGAATCAATGTTTAAGGCATTATTTGTAAAGGCAACTAATTCTAAATTTATTTTATCGCTTACTCCATCCTGACCTTCTGCATTTGGTATGTTAATTTCTACAACAGCCTCTTTTTCTTCCAAAATATTGATTTCTGAAAATGCTAAACTTAATTCTTCTTCGCATGAACAAAACAAGCCAATTAAAAGGGCCAAAAAGAAAGATTTTTTGCTAATGTAAGGTTTATTAAAAATCATAAACTAAAGGTATTATTTTACATTTGAATACAACGAATTAAAACCTAACTTTGTTGCAAATTTTTTATAAATGAAATGAGCATGACTAAAATTTCAAAGTCAACGGAAATCTTAAAATGCGAATTACATCTGGCAAATAGAATAAAATAAATATATACTGATGAAATTCAATACTAAAACCATACATGGAGGTCAGGAGCATGACAAAGCATATGGATCTGTGATGCCTCCTATATACCAAACCTCAACATACGCACAATCTACTCCAGGAGGACATAAAGGGTATGAATACTCCAGAACTCATAACCCAACAAGAAATGCTTTGGAAAACTCATTCGCAAGTATAGAGAACGGAAAATACGGCTTAGCTTTTGGTTCTGGATTGGCGGCTATAGATGCTGTCATTAAATTATTAAAACCAGGAGATGAAGTCATTTCGACCAACGATCTTTATGGTGGTACTTATAGATTATTTACTAAAATATTTGAAGGATTTGGGATTAAATTCCATTTTATAGGGATGGAGAATGCTTCAAAAATTGAGGATTATATAAATGAGAACACACAATTAATTTGGGTTGAAACTCCAACAAACCCAATGATGAACATTATTGATATTCAAGCAACTTCAAAGATTGCTAAAAAACACAATATTCTATTAGGTGTGGATAATACTTTTGCAACACCATATCTGCAACAGCCCTTAGATTTAGGTGCAAACATAGTCATGCATTCGGCGACCAAGTACCTGGGAGGGCATAGTGATGTTATAATGGGAGCGCTAGTTGTTAACAATAAAGACCTGGCAGACAGATTATATTTTATTCAGAATGCAAGTGGTGCTGTATGTGGGCCACAGGATAGCTTTTTAGTGTTAAGAGGTATTAAAACATTACATATCCGTATGCAACGGCATTGTGAAAATGGGAAAGCAATAGCTCAATATTTGAAGGCTCATTCTAAGATTCAAAATGTTTATTGGCCTGGTTTTGAAGATCATCCAAATCATGACATAGCAAAGAAGCAGATGAGAGATTTTGGAGGAATGGTATCTTTTACAACTAAAGGCAATAACTATGTTGAAGCTATAAAAATAGTTGAAAACCTTAAAATTTTCACATTGGCAGAATCATTAGGCGGTGTAGAATCTTTAGCAGGTCATCCAGCAAGTATGACTCATGCAAGTATACCTAAGGTAGAAAGAGAAAAATCCGGTGTTGTGGATTCGTTAATTCGTCTTAGTATAGGTATTGAAGATATTGATGATCTAATCGAAGACTTAAGACAGGCTATTGGATAACTGAAAAACATTAATAATATAAAGTATTCCATTTTGAATTTGTTTAATCTAAATAATATACATATCCTACATTAAACCATACAAGCCAGTCATTGGCCTTATCCTGAATGTTTTCATGGTTTAAACCATCTACCCAGTTGGTAAAGTAATATTGCCATCTAAGGTCGATAAGTAAGTCTGATAGAAGTGTTAATTTATATCTAGCTCCAACACTGGCCACTACAGACCAGGTAGTACCACTATCTGTATTAATGCCTCCATCATGGAAATCATAAAATATATTATACTCATTATTTATATCGTAATCTCCAATTCCATTTGGATCCAAATCTCCAAATCTAGTCATTGCTTTAGGGCTGTAGTAGGTAAATTGGGCTCCGATACTTCCATAAGGAGCAATTTTATAGGCTCCTGCCGCAAAATCTCTAATACTCATTGGAAAATATTCTAATTGTGTACCAATATTTAAATTATTAGCTTCTCCAGAATGGGCTTGTAATCTTAGGGAGTTAAGATTACCAGGTTTTTCTGTTTCAGGGCCAAAATGATTTAACTTGGTTTTATTATATGAAATTTCGTTTCTTATTTTAAAATGATCATTAAAGTATGTGTCTGTAGAGTAACAATTACAATCTGCTCTGTAAGAGAAATTTATATAATGTATAAGACCTATACCAATACCTGTATTTCCCTTGTTTGTATCCCAATCCTTTCGTTCTCCATAATCAGATTGGAAGGCAATTGGTCCTGCTATGACACCTACTTCGTGAGAGAATCCAAATTGAGCTAAAACGTTATTTATTCCGAATAGAAAGCAGAAAAATATGGTTAAGTATTTAAGGTTAAGCATAAATTTATCCTTATTGATGAGGCGTATATTCGGACAAATATATAAAAACTCGATGAAATTACAAATAAATACGACTAAATGCATATTTATTTTTTTCATAGTAAATTATTTCCTACAAAATATTATCAAAGTTAAAATACGAATTTCCAAAAAAAATAGTATAAATTTTAAAGATATCGTATATTTGAATAGTATAAATCAGTATAAAATAAATTATCTTAAATTTTA
>CAVYHG010000012.1:0-109302 GCA_963768245.1 uncultured Flavobacteriaceae bacterium | reverse complement strand
TAATGTCAATTTATATCTGACCCCAACACTTGCAACAACAGACCAGGCTGTACCGGGGTCCGTATTAATTGCTCCATCACGAAAGTCATAAAATATGTTATCAGGATTCTCAAGTCCACCCGGTAAAGATGATGTGGCCTTAGGACTGTAGTAAGTAAACTGAGCGCCCAAACTGCCATATGGGGCAATTTTAAAGGCTCCGGCGGAAAAATCTCTAATACTTAGCGGGAAGTATTCCAATTGAGTTCCTATATTCAAATTATTAGCTTCGCCTTCCATAGCGCGAAGTGTTTCTCCCCAAAAGGATTGTTTTTCAGATTCAGGACCAAAATTCCTCAATTTCGTTTTGTTATATGAAATTTCGTTTCTAATCTTAAAGTGGTCATTAAAATAAGTATCGGTAGAATAACAGTTACAATCGGCTCTAAATGAAAAGTTTATATAATGAATTAGTCCTATACCAATACCGGTATTTCCCTTATTGGTATCCCAATCTTTTCGTTCGCCATAATCTGATTGAAATGCAATCGGACCTGCTGTAATACCTACTTCATGAGAGAATCCAAATTGCGCAGAAACCGTCTTTATTCCGAATAGCAAGCAGAATAATATGGTCAAGTATTTGGGTTTAAGCATAAATATATACTAATTGATGAGGGGTATATTACGAACAAATATATAAAAACTCGATGAAATAACAAATAAATACGATAAAATGCATATTTATTTTTAGCTCCTTAGTATTTTCTTACAAAACATCGATAAATAAAGAATACGAATTTCCAAAAAAAATAGCGTAAATTTTAAAGATACCGTATATTTGTATGTAATAAATCTGTGTAAAATAAATAATCTTAAATAATATTACATGAAAAGTAAAATAAATGCATTTATGGATCTTGTAAAAGAAAGAAATGGTCATGAACCAGAATTTTTACAAGCTGTTCAGGAAGTAGCAGAAACTACTATTCCGTACATTGTTCAACATGATATCTATCATGGTAAAAATCTTTTATTGAGAATGGTAGAGCCAGAAAGAGCAATGACTTTTAGAGTTTCCTGGGTCGATGATAAAGGTGAAATCCAGGTTAACAGAGGTTATAGAATTCAAATGAATTCGGCTATTGGACCTTACAAAGGTGGCTTGCGTTTTCATCCAACGGTAAACATGAGCATTTTAAAATTCTTAGCTTTTGAACAGGTATTTAAAAATAGCTTAACTACTTTACCAATGGGTGGAGGTAAAGGAGGTAGTGATTTTGATCCTAAAGGCAAGAGTGATAATGAAATCATGCGATTTTGCCATTCATTTATGAGTGAACTTTTCAGACATATTGGATCAAACACAGATGTTCCTGCTGGAGATATTGGTGTTGGAGCAAGAGAAATTGGATTTTTATTTGGAATGTATAAAAAATTAAGAAATGAATTTACCGGTGTTTTAACTGGTAAAGGAATGTCTTGGGGTGGTTCTTTGATCAGACCTGAAGCAACTGGTTATGGAACTGTTTATTTTGCTGAAAGTATGTTAAAAACTAAAGAAGATTCAGTTAAAGGAAAAACATGTTGTTATTTCTGGTTCTGGTAATGTGGCTCAATTTGCTGCTGAAAAAATATTACAGCTAGGAGGTAAAGTCCTTACACTGTCTGATTCTTCCGGATATGTTTATGATGCAGATGGAATTGACGAAGAGAAATTAGCTTATGTAATGGATCTTAAAAATGTTAAACGAGGTAGAATTAGCGAATACGTTAAAAAATATCCAAAGGCTAAATTTGTGAAAGGTAAAACTCCTTGGGAAGTAAAATGTGATATTGCAATGCCATGTGCAACTCAAAATGAACTTAATGGAGACGATGCAAAAACATTATTAAAAAATGGATGTTTCTGTATAAGTGAAGGAGCTAATATGCCTTCTACAATAGAAGCTGTTCATACCTTCCAAAAAGCAAAAATATTATATGCTCCTGGAAAAGCATCCAATGCGGGCGGTGTTGCCACTTCCGGTTTAGAAATGAGTCAAAACTCATTACGTCTTAATTGGACAAGAAAGGAAGTAGATGACAAATTAAAAGAAATTATGTCTGAAATTCATGAAAAGTGCATTGAATATGGTAAGGACAAAGATGGTTATATAGACTATGTAAGAGGCGCAAACATTGCAGGATTTGTTAAAGTAGCAGATGCCATGTTAGCTCAAGGGGTTGTTTAGTAAGACACTATAATTGTAAATAAAATAAATTAATTAAAGAGGTTGCTGTATGGCAACCTCTTTTTAATTTAAACTATTAATGTTTTAAAAAACAATAAAAATTTATTGTTAAAATTATACCTTGCATAAATAAAGGCGATTTAAAAATGACAAGAAATTCATTGCCAAATTTAAAGAATTACGAGTTTGAAGAAGTAGCATTTAATCAATTAATGCAAAATAGAATAAACAAAATTCTTATAGTTTGTTCTAACTATGATTATTATATGCTAGAAGAAGATGGTAGGATTGATGAAAGCATTTTTAATGAATATACCGCTTTAAATTTAAGATATCCACCAAGTTTTACACATGCCAATTCTGCTAAAAGAGCTTTAATAATATTGAGTACCGATAAAATTGATTTGGTTATCACATGGCTAGATATTGGTAATTATAAGGTATTTGAAACTTCCAAAATAATAAAAGAATCCTTTCCCAATGTTCCAATAGCTGCTCTTAGTCATTATTCTTCAGAGCTTAGAAAAAAAATATTGAATGCTAATGCTGGGATAATAGATTTCGTTTTTCATTGGAATGGTAATGTTGATATTTTTTTGGCAATTATTAAACTTACTGAAGATAGAATGAATGCCGAAAAAGATATAAATCAAATAGGGGTTAAAGCCATTTTGCTGGTTGAAGATTCTCTTCGGTTTTATTCAAGGTATTTACCAATTATCTATAAAATTATTTTAAAGCAAACACGCTCATTTATGTCCGAAGGATTGAATGAGCATCGAGGTATGATGTTGATGAGAGGTCGTCCAAAAATTTTATTGGCAACCAATTATGAAGATGGGGTGCAATTGTTTAAAAAATTTAAAAACAATCTTTTAGGAGTTATTTCAGATGTAAATTATTTTAAAGATGGTAAGCGAGATCCCAAAGCTGGATTTCAATTTTTAAAATATGTAAGAAGTATTGAACGTTATTTCCCGTTTTTAATACAATCATCTGATAAGGGAAATGAAAAACTTGCGTTGGAATTGAAAGGAAAATTTCTATGGAAACACTCCGAAACCATTGAAGAAGAATTAAAAAAATACATTAATAAATATTTTTCATTTGGCGATTTTGAATTTTGGGATCCCGTTCAGGAAAAAGTCTTAGTTACTGTTAAAGATTTGAATGGCCTTCAAAAAGCTTTAAGTAAGGTTTCAAAAGAAGCAATATTATATCATGCCATTCGAAGCGAATATTCAAAATGGTTAAGATCCAGAGCTCTTTTCCCTTTAGCTGACTTATTTAGTAAAGTAGAATATGATGATTTTGATGATACCGAAAAAATAAGAACATTTTTAATAAATGCTATTAAAGCTTACCGTGTTTATAGATCAAGAGGAATCATTTCAAAATTCAACAAAAACAAGTATGATGAATATTTAGGGTTTGCAAGAATAGGAGATGGAGCCTTGGGGGGTAAAGGAAGAGGGTTGGCTTTTATAGATTCATTTTTAAAGAGACACAAATTAGACCAAAAATATAAAGAAATTAGTATTACTATTCCTAGAACTGTAGTATTGAGTACAGAAGTTTTTGATGAATTTATAGAAAAACATAATTTGATAAATTTTGTCGCTAGAACTAAAGATGATAATAAAATTCTAAATGAATTTATTGAAAAACCACTACCTCAATGGGTTTTAGAAGATATTCAAGCTTTTTTAAATGTCTCTAAATTACCAATAGCAATACGTTCATCTAGTGTTTTGGAAGACTCACATTATCAGCCTTTTGCTGGAATATTTGCTACTTACATGCTGCCAAATAATCAAGATGACAAAATGCTAACAATGGTTGCCAACGCAATTAAGTCAGTGATCGCGTCGGCATTTTTTCAAAACAGTAAAGCATACCTTAAAGCGACTTCACATACAATTGAAGAGAGTAAAATGGCAGTAATTTTACAAGAAGTTACAGGCAAACAATATGAAGATGTTTATTATCCTAATATATCTGGAGTGGCTCGTTCTATTAATTTTTATCCTATAGGCAATGAAAAATCTAATGAAGGTATAGCAAATATAGCTTTGGGTTTAGGTGAAATTATTGTTGGTGGAGGACGAACATTAAGGTTTTCTCCTTTTCATCCTAAAAAAGTTCTACAGCTTTCATCTCCGGATTCTACACAGAGAGAAACCCAACAGTATTTTTATGGGTTAGATATGAATCCAGATAGTTATAAAGTTTCTACAAATGAAGCAATAAATAAAAAGAAAATAACGATTAGAAACGCCAAAGAACATACCTCTTTAAAATTTGTAGCTTCTACATACGATTTACAAAACAACATTATAAAACCAGGAGTTATGCATGATGGTATTCGTGTAATTACTTTTGATAATATATTAAAATACAACACGTTTCCGCTACCTGAAATTTTAATAGATTTATTACGTATTGGTCAACGAGAAATGAGAAGTCCAATTGAAATAGAATTTGCCATTAATCTTGATGTGCCTTCAGGACAACCTAAAAAATTCAGTTTTTTACAAATTCGACCTATAGTTGAAAGTAATCAATCATTTAGTACACTTCCTGAAGATTTTAATGTTAACGATAGTATTATCTACTCAGAATCTGCATTGGGCAATGGAAAATATGATGATATTTATGATTTTGTATATGTAAAACCTGAAACCTTTAATTCTTCAAATACGCAACAAATTGCAAAGGCTGTTGAGAAAATTAATAGTAAATTTACTGAGTTAAATAAACATTATATTTTGGTTGGTCCAGGCAGATGGGGTTCTAGCGATCCTTGGTTGGGAATTCCGGTTATTTGGCCACAAATATCTTCAGCCAAAATAATTGTTGAAGCTGGATTAAATGATTTTAGAATAGATCCCAGTCAAGGGACTCACTTTTTTCAAAATTTAACATCTTTTAAAGTAGGCTATTTAACTATAAACCCATTTATGGATGATGGATTCTTAGATTTAGATTATTTAAATAAACAAAGTGCTGTTTTTGAAGATACTTTTTTAAGACATATTCGCTTTAAAAAACCGTTAACAATTATTATTGACGGCCAAAACAATAAAGCAGCAATTTTTAAAGAAGAATACAAACCCTCAAATATAAATAATGCTTTGGAAAGCTCCCTAAATGACTTACCTCCCGATGGTTTTATATAGCTAATAATTCCAAAATTTAAAATTAGAATAATTTAGTAATAAAGTCACTAAATTTAAGGCTAACTAATTGTGTTTTTTGAAGAAAATTGAATTTTATATTAGTAATTTTGCACTAATTTTTAATGATATTATTTATAAAATAAATTATTAGATTATGAATGTAAAAGACATATTAACAAACCTTGAAACCAAACACCCTGGTGAAAAGGAATACTTGCAAGCAGTAAAAGAAGTATTAGAATCTATTCATACAATTTATAATGAAAACCCGCAATACGAAGCGGCAAAAATTATAGAACGTTTGGTTGAACCTGATAGAGTTTTAACTTTTAGAGTTTCTTGGGTTGATGATGAGGGAGAAGTACATGTAAATTTAGGTTATCGAGTACAATTTAACAATGCGATCGGCCCATATAAAGGTGGTATTCGATTGCATCCAAGTGTAAATTTAAGTATTCTTAAATTTTTAGGATTCGAACAAATATTTAAAAACGCATTAACTACATTACCTATGGGAGGCGGAAAAGGTGGATCTGATTTTAATCCTAAAGGAAAATCTGATGCAGAAATCATGCGCTTTTGTCAAGCCTTTATGTTAGAACTTTGGAGAGTTATTGGTCCCAGTACAGATGTCCCGGCTGGAGATATTGGTACAGGTGGTAGAGAAATAGGGTTCTTATATGGCATGTTTAAAAAATTACAATTTGAAAACACAGGGGTTTTAACAGGTAAAGGTTTAAATTGGGGAGGAAGCTTAATAAGACCGGAAGCCACAGGTTTTGGAGCAACTTATTTCGCCAAAGAAATGCTATCAACACAAAACGATTCCTTTAAGGGCAAAACAGTATGTTTATCAGGATTTGGAAATGTGTCTTGGGGTGTAGCTATTAAAGTAACAGAACTTGGCGGAAAAGTAGTTACTATTTCAGGTCCAGATGGTTATGTTTATGATGAAAAAGGATTAAATGCTGAAAAAATTGATTATTTATTAGAGTTAAGAGCTTCAAATAATGATATTGTTTCTCCGTATATAGAGGTTTTTCCTGAAGCCAAATTTATAGCAGGTAAAAAACCTTGGGAAGTTCCTTGTGATATAGCTATGCCTAGTGCAATACAAAATGAATTAAATGAAGATGATGCAGAACAATTAATTTTAAATGGTGTAAATTATATTGTTGAAGTGTCTAACATGGGATGTACTCCAGAAGCGATTGCTTTATTTCATAAACACAAGTTGCCTTTTGCTCCAGGTAAAGCTGCAAACGCAGGTGGCGTAGCAGTTTCTGGATTAGAAATGTCACAAAATGCCATGAAATTGAATTGGACAAATGATGAGGTTGATGCAAAATTACTTCAAATCATGTCTTCAATTCACGTTGCTTGTTTAAAATATGGAACTCGAGATGATGGTTTTGTAGACTATGTTAAAGGTGCTAATATTGCTGGCTTTATTAAAGTAGCCGACTCAATGTTAGATCAAGGTATAGTTTAAGTTTTGTGTTAATTTAAACCAAGGCTCCCAAATAGGGAGCCTTTTTTATTCAATCTATATTATTATTATTTTTAATTCGTTATATATAGATATATTTGAAAAAAAAATATGCTTAGAAAAATATCTTATATCCTCATTTTTTTAATGCCTTTAATTAATCTTTCTCAAGATTATTCGAGTTTATGGGAAGGTCATTTTTCCTATTTCGACATAAAAGATATTTCTCAAGGTAATGGTAAGATATATGCAGCATCAGAAAATGCAATCTTTACTTATGATGTTGTATCAGAGGAAATAGATACAATTTCGACCATTAATGGCTTATCAGGAGAGTCAATTTCTACAATATATTATAGTGAGATAAATGAACTATTACTAATTGGCTATGAAAACGGACTGATTGAAATAGTTTTTGATAACAGCGATGATGTTTTAACGGTAATAGACATTCTGGATAAACCGACTATACCACCAACAAATAAAAAAATTAATCATTTCAATGAGTTTGGAGAAGTCGTTTATATATCAACAGACTATGGAATTTCTGTATTTAATCTTAATGCATTGGAATTTGGAGACACTTATTATATAGGGAATTCCGGGAGCCAAATTAAAGTATCTGAAACAGTTATTTATGGAGATTTTATTTATGTAGCATGTATGGATAATAATGGATTAAAAAAGGCTTTATATTCCAGCAATAATTTAATTAATTTTCAAGAATGGCAGACCGTAGTTGGTGGAAATTTTCTGTTTACGCAAACAATAAACGATAGTTTATACCTTGTCGGGAATAACAGCAAAATATATGAAGTTATTAACGATTCTTTATTAGAGTTATTTACTTATCCCTCTATACCCTTAGATTTTCGTGTCAGGGCCAATAATTTGATTGTTACAACAAAAGACAATGTATATATCTATGATATAGACTTTAATTTAGTAACCAATGTAATTCCAATTACAGAGTTTGATTCTGATTTTTCATCAGCCACTTTAGGACCTGAAAATGGAATTTACATTGGAACAAATGAATTCGGAATTTTAAAAACATCGTCTGAGAATTCTTCAGAAATGACAGAAATTCATCCGGATGGGCCATTATTTAACAATGCCATTTTCTTTAGAGGCTATCGGAAAGTGAACTTTGGGTAACTTTTGGGGAGTATGACATTTTTTATAACCCTTATCCTATTTCAAGAAGAGGAATAAGTCATTTAGTGGAAGAAAGTTGGCTAAATATTCCATATGATAGTGTTTTAGGAGCAGCAGAACTTAATAAGATTACTGTAAATCCAAATAATAATGGCCAGGTCTTTATTAGTTCTTTTTTTAATGGTTTACTTGAATTAAATGATAATGTCCCCACCTTTCTTTACAATGAAACCAATAGTGGTCTTGAATCTTTAATTTTACCAAACAATCCAAATTACGTTGATATCAGGGTTGGTGCAGCAAATTTTGATGGAAATGGTTTGCTTTGGAGTGCGACTGCATTTGTCGATAAGGCTCTTAAATCATATGATCCATTATCAAATCAGTGGCAAAGTTATAGTCTTGCTGAAGTAATAGATGATCCATTTAATAATTTAGGATTTAAAGATCTATTAATTGATAATAATCAAAATAAATGGCTTTCATCTTATCTTGGTGTAATTGCTGTTAAAACAATTGGAAGTAATTCAGAAATTAGATCTCTTAGGGGAGAAGGCGATGAAGGTAACTTGCCAAGCAATGATGTTCGAGCCATTAAATTCGATAATAGAAACCAACTTTGGATAGGTACAGATAAAGGTTTAAGAGTGCTTTATAATCCAGAGTCTTTATTTAGTGATGATGGAGCTCAAGCTGATGAAATAATAATTGTTGAAGATGGAGTTCCAAAAGAGTTATTATTTCAACAATGGATATCAGATATTGAAGTTGATGGATCAAATAATAAATGGATTGGGACATTGACAAATGGATTATTCTATTTTTCAGAAAATGGACAGGAAACGATTTACCATTTTACAAAAGATAATTCACCATTACCTACAAACAATATTATTGACATATCTATAGACTCATCAAGCGGTAAAGTATATATTGCTACAGATAAAGGATTAGTTGCATTTAGAGCAGGAGGATCTAAGCCAAATACAAATTTAGATAGTGCTTTTGTGTATCCTAACCCTGTTAGACCAGCTTTTAATATCGCAGATGAAAGAGTTAAAATAAAGGATATATCAGAAAACATAAATATAAAAATCACAGATATTGAAGGAAACCTTGTCGCTGAAGCACAATCCAATTCTAATGCAAGATACAAAGGTTTCAACCTGGAAATAGATGGAGGAACTGCCTTTTGGAATGGCAAGAATTTAGCTAATAACATAGTCTCGTCCGGAGTGTATTTAGTTATGTTATCAGATTTAGATACATTGGAAACCAAAGTGCTTAAACTAATGATTGTCAGATAATGCTTATATCTACTAAGGCAATAGTAATTTCAAAATTAAAATACAGAGATAATGACCTTATTGTAAAGTGTTACACAGAGCATTTTGGAGTTCAAAGTTATTTGCTTAGAGGTGTATTAAAAAGTAAAAAAGGAAAATTAAGAACTGCCTATTTTCAACTATTATCTCAATTGGAAATAATAATAAATTACAGACAAAAAAGATCGCTCCAATCCTTAAACGAAGTCAAGCCATTAACCATTTATAATAGTATTCACTCAAATGTTTCCAAAAGTGCGATTGTCATGTTTTTGGCGGAGGTTTTATCTACTATTTTAAAGGAAGAAGAAAATAATGAATCTTTATATTCTTATTTGGAAACAACTCTGCTATGGTTAGATGCCAATGACGAGGTTTCAAATTTTCATTTACTTTTTTTGCTAAATCTCTCAAAATATCTTGGATTTTATCCTGATCTGAGTAACTCAGGACATGGATTTTTTTAATTTGGAAGATGGAAAATTCCAAGCCCGAAAGACAAGTCTATACTGCATTACAGGAGATGAATTAAATCTATTTAAACAGCTGTTGGGCACAAATTTTGATGCGTTAAATACTATAAAAATAAATTCCACAAGAAAGACAGGAATTTTTAAATATGATTTTGCTTTATTTTGAATTACATTTGGGCAGCTTTAAAAAACCAAAATCCTTACAGGTATTAAATCAAGTTTTTGCATAATGAAACGATTAATTTCGTTAGTTTTTTTGTTATTTGCTTCACTTGCATTTTCGCAGGATGTCATAGTACTTAATAATATTTCGTATGATCCTATTCCTGGAGTTGCAATCTATAATGCGTCCAGGTCTAAAAGCACTATTACAGAATTAAATGGCTCAGCAAACCTTAATAAATTCGATGACAACGAGACCATTTATTTCAGACATTTATCTTATCAAATTTTAAAAACAACAAAACAGAAAATTTTACAGGGCACAAATAGAATACTATTACATCCTAATACACAGAGTTTATCAGAAATAATTGTATCAGCTTCTAAATTCGTTCAAAGTAAAGAAGAAATACCTCAAAAAATAACAAGTTTAGATTCTAAAACAATACAATTTTCAAACCCACAAACCAGTGCCGATTTTTTGGAGAACAGTGGTAATGTATATATTCAGAAAAGTCAGCTAGGAGGTGGAAGTCCTATGATAAGAGGGTTTTCTACCAATAGATTATTAATCTCTGTAGATGATGTAAGAATGAATAATGCCATTTTTAGGGGTGGAAATTTACAAAATGTGATCTCCATTGATCCATTTTCAATTCAAAACACAGAAATTATCCTTGGCTCTGGTTCTGTAATTTATGGTAGTGACGCAATTGGTGGTGTCATGAGTTTTTATACTCAAAAACCTGAACTATCTTTTAGTGGTACTGCATTATTAAAGACTAATGCTTTAGTAAGATATGCATCGGCAAATAATGAAAAAACATCGCATCTTGATTTTAATTTTGGTTTTAAAAAATGGGCGTTTTTAACCAGTATGAGTTATACAGATTTTGATGACCTAAAAATGGGTAAACATGGTCCAGATGATTATTTAAGAAAAGAATATGTAAAAACTGTGAATGGAGAAGATATTATTGTTCAGAATGATGATCCATTAGTACAGAACCCAACAGGATACGATCAATTTAATATTATGCAAAAATTAGGTTCGAGCAAACCCAAAGTTTATTCTTCGATCTTGGGTTACATTACAGTGCAACATCCGATTATTCCAGATACGACCGATTATTGCGCTATAATGATGATACATTACGTTCTGCCGAATGGTATTATGGACCTCAAAAATGGTTTATGGCTAATTTTAAGATAACAAGAGTAAGCAGTCGATCTAATTTATACGATAAATTAAAGTTTACATCAGCCTTTCAAAATTTTAAGGAAAGCAGAATTGATAGAGATTTTCAATCAGATATCAGAAATATTAGAAAAGAAAATGTGAATGCCTATTCCTTTAATCTGGATCTGGAAAAGAAAATCTCTAAAAAAACAGAATTTAACTATGGAATTGAGTATTTGTATCAATAAAGTATTTTCAGAAGGAAAGGAATTCAATACTGCCAGCAATTCAGAAAGCTCTGCTGTTTCAAGATATCCTGATGGTTCCGATTGGCAATCTATGGCAGCATATACTAGTTTAAAATATAAACCCAATTCCAAATTTGTATTTCAATCAGGATTACGATTTAATCACATAATTGCTAATGCCGATTTTACCGAAAACAATCAGTTTTTAAACCTTCCTTTCGATTATTCAAAAGTAAATACAGGTGCTTTTACAGGAACTGCAGGAATAACCTGGATGCCAAACGATTTAATGCAATGGAAATTTAATGCTTCAACTGCCTTTAGAGCACCAAATATTGATGATATTGGTAAAGTATTTGATTCCGAACCTGGATCTGTGGTTGTGCCAAATCAAAATTTAAAACCGGAATATGCCTATAGTGGCGATTTAGGACTTGATCTTAATTTTAATGATAAGGTCAAAATTCAGCTGGCGACTTATTACACCTATTTGGATAATGCCTTAGTTAGAAGGGATTTTGAATCTAAATGGACGAAAGTGAATTAATGTATGATGGCGAATTAAGTAATATTCAGGCCATTCAAAATGCTTCAAAAGCCTGGATATATGGTTTTGAAGCCGGAATGGAAGTCAATTTCTCAAAAGCATTTAAGTTAACAAGCCAGTACAACTTTATTGGCGGTACCGAAGAAGATGAGGAAATGGAGGTTCCAATAAGACATGTAGCACCCAGTTTTGGTAATACCCATGTTGTTTACAGCAAGAAGAATTATAGCTTAGATGCCTTCATCAATTACAATGGAGAATTAGCCTATAATCAATTGGCGCCTTCAGAAAAAGAAAAGGATTATATCTATGCACTGGATAATAATGGAAATCCGTATTCTCCCACCTGGTATACACTTAATTTAAGAACACAGTTTCAGTTAAACAGGTCTACTCAACTTACAGCCACTTTAGAAAACATTACAGACCAAAGATACAGACCATATTCTTCTGGTTTAACAGCTCCTGGCCGAAATTTTATTTTGGCCTTAAAATATAGTTTATAAGGGGTCAAAACCATTTCTTTTTTACATTTTCCAACAACATTTTCACTAACTAATTATCTTTCAGCATATTATAAAACCGTGTTATTCGTCGATTTTTTTGACATCTTTTTTCATTTTAACGAAAATCAACAGCATTTGTCGAATAACTAAGGTTTGGCAGGCTCCTTGCTATATTTTTGATATGTATTAAAGTACCACCCGAATGCTTTAATGCCCCAAAACAAATAGACATGAAAAAAATTACCCTACTTATGAAAACTTCCGTTTATGCATTTTTCGCATTAGCTTTTCTAAGTTCAACTATATCGTTTAGCCAAACTAACAGAGTATTAGTTTCTGTTAACTGGCCTGATAAATCTTATGAAAATAAGGTGGAGGTTTATGACCCTGCAAATAACTTGTTAGTAAGTATTTGTAACGTTGATGAATGTTATGTGGCCGATGGTGATGGTGCATAATAAGCAATTTATTGGTACTTATGATCTTGGTTGTTTATCTATAGATCCTGTAGCGCTTCCTAATTACTATGTTAAATTATTTGACATAGATGATAATGGTTGGAATGGTTCTGCTTCAGTAACTATAAATGTCGCTGGTGTAGATGTATTTTCTAACGATGGTAGTACAGCAAATTCAACAGGTATTACATTCCCTTTTAATGTAAACAGTGCAACATATTGTAACTATCCGGATTCGGATGGTGATTTTGTGATTGATCTAGTTGACCTTGATGATGATAATGATGGTATTCTTGATTCTGAAGAAGGTTTAGGTATAGATAATTATAATTGTACAGTTCCAACGTTGGTATTCCAAAACGGTGTTTATGAGTCAGGTGGATTAGGAACTGGTGACGATGTAGGTGCAATTTACAGATTTGGAAATGCATTAGAAGGATACGATATTCTTGTAGAAATAGTAGATATTGATAATGCTGAATTAAAACAGTTAGATGATGACGGTCAGGATACTCCTGAATTTTTGCAAACTGAAATTAAGTTTTTAGGTAATGGTACTCCAGGTATCGAGTTTAAATTTACATTGGTAGATGCAGGTACGTCTACACCATCTGCTTCAATTTTTAGAATTGGTGGTACAACATGGGATGTAGATGGTACAGATGACTATCAGGAATCAGTTAGATATTATAACCCGTCAGCTTACGGATTAGATAACCCAACTTCATTAACAGCAGATACATATCCTGATGGTGCAGGTGTGACTTCTGGTAATATAACTTATGGAGGATTTGCAACAAATACAACCTTAAGATCGTATTTCCAGTTCTTAGACAATACCTTTAATATAAGGATGCAACTTAAAAAAACAACGTCTTCAGACAGAACGCGTTTATATGCAATGTCCTTTACACAATGTGATATATTAGATTACAAATCACCTCAGTTAACTATTCTTTCAGGTAATGATACAGATGGTGATGGTATTCCAAATCAATTAGACTCTAGATTCAGATAACGATGGTATTCCAGATAACGTAGAAGCTACAAACTACAACAGGATATGTGGCTCCAAGTGGAGTTATAGATTATGTAACAGGTGTAGATACAGCTTATCCGTTTGGTTTGGTACTCGTAAATTCTGATGATGATGAGTTATTTGACTATGTAGATTTAGATTCTGATAACGATGGAACTCCGGATATCGAGGAAAACGGAATGGCAGATGCTATAGTAACGTTTACAGATGACGATAACGACGGTTTAGACAATATTTTTGAAACAAACGGTACTAACGATGCAGTTTATGATGTTAATGAAGATATCGAGGTTCCTGCAACCGATCTTACCAGATACAGATGGTGATATAGCTGCTGGTGGTGATGTAGATTACAGAGATGGATTAGATGTATTTTATAGCTCTGCTTCCATAGATTTTGATGGTGTAGATGATTATATGGACAGCGATCTTGATTTAGATGGAATGACTCAGGCAACAATAATGGCATGGGTTAAGTTAGATTCTGCGTTTGAAGACAATGCATATATTTTGCACCAAGGTGATTTTGAAGTTTATATAAATTCAAGTAATAAAATATCTGTTAGTCTTAATGGCAGAACAATTTCAGTTTCTGATGCATTTGATTTTGATTTAAATAAATGGTACCATTTTACTGTTATTTTTGATAGTTCATTGCCAAGTGATAATTTAAAATTGTACGTAAGTGGAGAATTTTCCGTATCAGAAAGTCATCCATCTTTATTGAAGTCCAATAGATGTTTGGACTCCTGGTAAGTTTACTATTGGTAAAGAAGATGGATAATAATAAAAATATTTTAAAGGATGCTATCGATGAGAGTACGAGTATTTGATATTGCTTTAACAGAAGGTCAGATGCACCAAATGGTACATCAGGAAATAACTAATTATTTTGGTACTGTTAGAGGTGTGGTTGTTCCTAAAGACATAATTGACTTTAATACAAGCGCAACAATTCCATGGTCAAACTTACAAGCGTATTATCCTATGACAAATATATTGGCTTCTAAGACGTTTGACTTGTCAAGTTATAACAGAGTTGCCAAATTGTATAATATTGAAACTGTACAACCTCAAACTGCACCAATGCCTTATACAACTAAAGCAGATGGTGACTGGGACCAAATGAACACCTGGGCAAACGGTGACGTTTGGGATCTTTCAACAAAACCTGAGGCTAACCCTTGGAGTATCATTAAGGTAAGTCATAACATGGTTGCTAAAAATGATATAAACTCTCATGCTTTAATTATAGATGCTGATAAATCTATAACAATGGCAGACGATAAGGCTATTACTAACCTATGGTACTTAGAATTGAACGGTACGTTAGATCTTCAGGGAGATTCACAGTTAATTCAAGGTAAAGAAAGTGATTTGGTAACTTCTGCAAATGGTAAGGTATTAAGAAGACAGGAAGGAAACACTAATTATTTCTGGTATAACTACTGGTCGTCTCCTGTAGGCGCTCAGGCAGCTACCACCTTATCAGATAATAATGGTCCGGCAAACAATACGGACAATACACCTTTTAGCTTAAATATGCTAAAGGATGGCAACGGTGCAAATTTCCAGTTTACCAGTGCCTACGAAGAGCCAGGTAAGATTAGCCGTTATTGGTTATATACCTTCCAAAATGGTGTAACCTATTACGATTGGGTTCAAATTAATGAAAATACTGCCATCCAACCTGGATTTGGTTATACGCAGAAAGGAACAGGAAATACAGGAACAGAGCAACAATATATATTTGAAGGGAAACCTAACAATGGAACTATTTTAGTAGCTGCAGATGATGTAGAAGGAGATGATGGATTAGCCACAGAAAGTGTAGAAGGAACGTAACATTAACAACTACCTTAATAGGTAACCCATATCCAAGTGCACTGGATGCAGTTCAGTTTATTAATGATAACAAACCTGGAACAGGTTCTGGTGTTATTAGCGGTACGATCCTATTATGGGAACAATGGGCAGGAGCTTCACATTATTTAGCCGATTATGAAGGTGGTTACGCATTTATTAACGGTTTGGCTACGGCAAGAGCTTATCAGCATGCCGAAATTCCTATTGCAGATCAGGTTATAGATGAAGGTATCAAAACCCCTACATTTACTATTCCAGTAGGACAAGGATTCTTTGTAGAAGTGATAAAAGATGGAGAGATTGAATTCAATAACGGGCAACGCGTATTCGTAAAAGAAAGTGATGCAGACGGAACATCTAATAATGGCTCTGTGTTCTACAGAACAACAAATACTGAGACAAGTACTAATACTGAAGAAGCTAATCCATTCCAAATAATTCGTTTAGAGTTTGCAACCTCAGAAGGTTCTACTCGTAGATTCGTATTAGGATTTGGAGACGATGCAACAGACGGTTACGATTACGGATATGATGGTGGTGTAGTTACAGATCTTCCTGCAGATGATATGGGAAGCTTGTTAAACGGACAACAATATGTGATTCAGGCCTTTTCTCCGATCACTGAAGATAAAGTAGTAGACCTTAATTTAAATACATCAGGTAACTTTACTTATAGCATTAAAGCTGTTGAGTTAACTAATTTTGCTGATGGACAAGAGATCTATTTAAGAGACAATCTAACAAATACCTATTTTGATCTTACAGCTGAAACGACTTATAACTTCACATCAGAAGCCGGATTGTTTGCAGATCGTTTTGATGTTGTCTTTAAAGCATCAGAAACATTAGCTACTGAAGACTTTACAAACGATAATACACTTATCTATGTAAATCAGCTGGAAGACAAGCTTTACGTAAAAGCCTTAACAAGTACAGCTAAAGGTTTAACTATGACTAACATGTTAGGTCAGACAGTAAAAGCTTATAATACAATAGATAACCAAACATTAGAGAATGGAATAAGTATTTCCGATCTAAGCAGTGGTGTATATATTGTAAGTGTACAAACAGAAAATAATATATCAATAGATAAAAGAGTTATTATTAATTAAGTAGGATCCCTAAAATGATGAGGAAAAGTCAAGAACATACAGTTCTTGACTTTTCCTAATTACTCTTATTAAAGGTCATTTATCGGTAAAATTGACATTTTTAATTCATTTATCGAATTTCCAATTCACTTAACGGCAAACTAAGGATTAGCAAGGTAATTGCTTTAATTTTGTTTAGAATAAGTGTTGAGCCCCAATTCAATACTCAATTTTAAAAAAGTTGAATAAAAATTACCTACTTATGAAAACGCTTAAAAGAGTACTTTTTTTACTAGTTCTTCTCTTTACACATTATTTCTTATTTGCCCAAACCTGCAATGGTAATACATTTAACTCACCTGGAGCACCAAGTACATGTACATATACATATGATTCAGGTAGTTGGGACAATACACCCCCTTCAAACATAAGTGATGGTGATTCTGTTTGTATTCTGGATAACAATTCCACAGATTTCGGAACATTTAAAGGAGATATGTATATCGCAGAAGGCGTTACTTATTCCGGAACTATTGGATCCATAAATGGTTCATCTACTATTGTAGTCGCTGGTATAGCATCATTTGCTGGTCAACCTCCTACAGCTGCAACAATCTATATTGAAGAAACTGGTGTCTTTAATGCCATTGATAATAGCTATTCACCCACAGGGACTATTTATAATGCAGGAACCCTTAATGCATCAAATGACGTCGCCTTAGGTGGTTCTGCTACAGTATATAGTTATAACAATGCGACTTTCAATGTACAAGGTGATATTTCCATATCAAAGCCTTTTTCAAACTGTGGTTTACTGGAGGTTCACGGAGATTTAAGTACAACCGGATCAGGTGGCCTGAATAATGGCTGTTCAACCTGGATTCACGGCGATATGACTATAAATTCAGATTATTATAATGATAACCTTATTGTTCTTGAAGGGACTATTAATTTTAATGGTGCCGATTTTTATAATAATGACATTTTAATGGTTGACAATATCAATCTTAGCGGCGATGATCTTATTGGTAATAATGAAACTTCAGTGCTTATTGTGCGAAATAATTCAACATTAACCTCTGGAGGTACTATAACCGGACATTATTACTATGATATGGATGATGGTGGTGGTGTTGATTCTGTTTGTGGAACATGTACGGCAGATATTGATATAGTGAATGCAGGCTTACCAAATATTCCTGCCGATTTAGTTGCTGATTGTGGGAACAACATAATTATAGAGCCTCCTGTAATAAAATCGACTTTAGATTTTGATGGGATAGATGACTATGCAGACAGTGATTTTGATCTAGATGGAATGGCTCAGGCTACAATCATGGGCTGGGTAAAATTAGATTCAGATTTTGGGAATACATCTTATATTATAGACCAAGGTGATTTTGAAGTTGGATTATCTGCAACGGCTAAAATATTTATCCAGGTTAATGGCAGGACGATTTCAGTTCCAGACAAATATGATTTTGACCTGAATAAATGGTATCATTTTACGGTTATTTTTGACAGCTCATTACCAAGTGAAAACCTGAAACTTTATGTAAGTGGGGAATTTGCCATATCAGACAGTCATCCTTCTTTATTAAGCCCAATAGATACATGGACTTCAGATAAGTTGACACTGGGCAAAGACTCTGGAAGTAATAACAAATATTTTAAAGGCTCTATAGACGAAGTAAGAGTGTTTAATACGGCTATAACTGAAGAACAGATGCACCAAATGGTTCACCAGGAGATAGAGAACAATTCCGGTATGGTTAGAGGTAAAGTAATTCCTAAAAATATTATTGATTTTAGTGCGTCGGCTACTATTCCCTGGACAACTTTAGAAGCATATTATCCCATGACCAACATTATTTCAAATACAAGAACTAACGACTATTCCCACAACAGTTATGCATTAAAGCTTTATAATATGAATACGTTCCAGGAACAAACCGCACCAATGCCTTATCAAACAATAGCAGATGGTAATTTAACCAACTCAGGTACTTGGCTTAATGGTAATGTTTCAGATATTACAGATAATACAGATACCAATCCTTGGAGCATTATAAAAGTTAGTCATAATGTAACAACAGCTAATAACGTATTCTCAAAAGGACTTATCATAGATTCAGGAAAAAAACTGACAGTAACAGGCGATAAAGAGATTAGAAATAGCTGGTTTTTAGAATTAAATGGAACATTGGATTTACAAGATGATTCCCAATTAATTCAAACAGAAACCAGTGATCTTGTTACTTCTGCAGATGGTAAAATATTAAGACGTCAGGAAGGAAACACTAATTATTTCTGGTATAACTACTGGTCGTCTCCAGTTGGTTCACAAGTTGCAACAACCTTGTCAGAGAATAATGGTCCAACAAACAATACAAGCAACACACCTTTTAGCCTAAATATGCTAAAAGATGGTTCAGGAACACCTTTCCAATTTACGAATGCTTATGAAGAGCCAGGTAAGATTAGCCGTTATTGGTTATATACATTCCAGAATGGTGTGACGTATTACGATTGGGAACAAATCAATCAGAATTCTGCAATCCAGCCTGGATTTGGCTATACTCAAAAAGGAACAGGAAATACAGGTGCAGAGCAACAATATATATTTGAAGGGAAACCTAACAATGGTACTATATTAGTAGCTGCTCATGATGTAGCGGGAGATTCTGCAAACGAAAGTGAAACAAACGTAACGTTAACGACTACTTTAATTGGTAACCCATACCCAAGTGCACTGGATGCAGTTCAGTTCATAAACGATAACAAATACAATCCAGACACAGGTTCTGGTGTTATTAGCGGTACGATTCTATTATGGGAACAATGGGCAGGAGCTTCACATTATTTAGCCGATTATGAAGGTGGATACGCATTTATCAACGCTTTGGCTACAGTAAGAGCATATCAGCATACCGAAATTCCTATTGCAGATCAGGTTATAGATGAAGGTATCAAAACCCCTACATTTACAATTCCTGTAGGTCAGGGATTCTTCGTAGAAGTTATAGAAGATGGCGATATCGAATTCAATAACGCACAGCGTGTATTCGTAAAAGAAAGTGATGCAGACGGAACATCTAATAACGGTTCTACGTTTTTCAGAACAACAAATACTGAGACAAGTACTAATACTGAAGAAGCTAATCCATTCCAATTAATTCGTTTAGAGTTTGCAACCTCAGAAGGTTCTACTCGTAGATTCGTATTAGGATTTGGAGACGATGCAACAGACGGTTACGATTATGGATATGATGGTGGTGTAGTTACAGATCTTCCGGCAGATGATATGGGAAGCTTGTTAAACGGACAACAATATGTGATTCAGGCGTTTTCACCTATCACTGAAGATAAAGTAGTAGACCTTAATATAAATGCATCAGGTAACTTTACCTATAGTTTACAAGCAGTAGAGTTAACTAATTTTACCGATGGACAAGAGATCTATTTAAGAGACAATCTAACAAATACATATTTTGATCTTACAGGAGAAACAACTTATAACTTCACATCAGAAGCTGGCTTGTTCACAGATCGTTTTGATGTTGTCTTTAAAGCATCAGAAACTTTAGCTACTGAAGAATTTACTAACGATAATACACTTATCTATGTCAATCAATTGGAACACATGCTTTATGTAAAAGCATTGACTAATCAGGCTAAAGGTTTAAGTATGACTAACATGTTAGGTCAGACAGTAAAAGCTTATAATACAATAGATAACCAAACATTGGAAAATGGAATCAATATTTCCGATCTAAGCAGTGGTGTATATATTGTAAGTGTACAAACAGAAAATAATATATCAATAGATAAAAGAGTTATTATTAATTAATGATCAATCCAAAATTAAGAGTAAAAAGCACAACCCTCGGGTTGTGCTTTTTTGTTTTACATGGGAACCTATTAAGGTGCTGGATTCGGATTTACCGCATGCACTGCATTAATTTTGGCCAACAGATCTTTATCCAATTCTATATTTATGCTATCAATGTTTTCCTCGAGTTGTTGTATACTAGAGGCGCCAATAATATTACTGGTCACAAAAGGTTGTTGAGTAACAAATGCCAAGGACATCTGAGCTAAACTCATATTGTGGTCTTCCGCAATTTTTAAATATTCTTTTGTTGCCTGGGTTGCTTGTTCGCTACTATATCTTGCAAATCTTGGATGTACCTTTAATCGTGCATTATCTTCTTCAATTCCTTTAATATATTTTCCGGACAGCACTCCAAAGGCCATTGGCGAATAAGCTAACAATCCAATATTTTCTCGTATCGCAATTTCAGCCATATCACCTTCAAAAACTCTGTTTAATAAGGAATATGCATTTTGAATAGTTATCATTCTTGGTAAATTGTTTGCCTTTGATTCTTCAAGATATCGCATGGTTCCCCAGGCTTTTTCATTGGAGATTCCTATATGTCGAATTTTTCCTTCTTTAATAATTTCGTCTAGATTATGAAGAATTTCATTGAAATTATCCTGCCATTTGTCATTAGGATTATGTTTGTAATCTCTAACACCAAACGTATTGGTTTGACGCTCTGGCCAATGTAATTGGTACAAATCAATATAATCTGTTTGAAGTCTTTTTAATTCAAGATTTACAGCTTCATTAAGTGCTTCTTTACTAAATCCAGTAGTTCTGATATGAGCTGTATAATCTCCTGGACCTGCAATTTTTGAAGCTAAGACTATTTTGTCTCTGTTTCCAGTTTTTTTAAACCATTTTCCTATAATCTCACTTGTTTTTCCATAACGTTTCTGCAGTAGCTGGAACAGGATATAATTCGGCAGTATCAAAAAAATTAACTCCTTTTTCTAATGCAAAATCCATTTGTGCATGACCTTCGGCTTCCGTATTTTGGTTGCCCCAAGTCATGGTACCTAAACATATTTTACTGACTTTTATATCTGTATTTGGTAGGGTTGTGTATTTCATTTTGAATTGTTTTTAAAAGTAAATATAAAAAGACCTTTCAGATTTAAAACTGAAAGGTCTAAATCTATGTTCAGGTTTTGATTTAAATATCATTTAATAGCTTAGAAATCTCATCTAATTTTGGTGTTAAAATAACTTCAATTCGTCTGTTTTTTGCTTTGCCTTCTGATGTATCATTAGTTGCAATTGGAGCATATTCTCCACGTCCTGCAGCAGTTAAATTTTCTGGATTTATTGATGAATTTTCTCTTAAAATATTTACAATGGCAGTAGCTCGTTTGGTTGATAAATCCCAGTTCCCGCTTAATTGTCCATTTCCTGTATATGGTACATTATCTGTATGACCTTCAATTAAGAATTGCAATGTCTGGATTATCTGCTAAGACGCTGCCAAGTTGGTTAACGGCTTTTCTTCCTTCAGTGCCAACAGCCCAACTTCCTGAACTGAATAACAGTTTATTTTCCATAGAAACATATACTTTTCCATCACGTTGTTCTACAGTTAAACCTTTGCCTTCAAAATTCGTTAAGGCTTTTGATATTGCATCTTTAAGCTGGTTCATTTTTGCATCTTTAGCAGCAATAACATTTTCTAATTCCGATACACGATTGGATCTTGCTTCCAATTCTTTTTTTAATTTCTTTAATCGTTGCATTCTCGGCTGCCAATGCTTGTTCTTTAGCTTCTAATTGTGCTAATAATTCTCTGTTTTTTTGTGAATTTTCTGCAATTGCTGATGAACTGTTTTTTTCTAAAGCATCATAAGAAGCTTTTAAGATTATCTAAACTTGATTTTGTTGCATTATAATCACTTTGAAGTTTATCTCGTTGAGCAATTGCTTCATCATATTGTGTTTGTAATTTGTTTAAGTTATTTTCAGCTTCATTTTTTGACTTTAAAAGATCTTCATTATCATCTGAAAGTTTTCTGTTCTCTCTTTTTAAGTCTGCATATTTATCTTCTAAATCTTTATAAACTTTAGGAGAAACACAAGAGGTAATTAATGAGACTGTCAGGATTATTAATAATGTTTTTTTAATCATGGATAAATTAATTTTTTAATGTTAAAGTCAATAGTATATCAGTATTCAGTAGTTTTATTAACTGCCAACTGCGACTGATCCCGATAACTATCGGGACTGTCAACTAATTTTTCCTATTTCTAATAAAATTGGACAATGGTCACTATGGACTGCTTCAGACAGTATAACGGCTCTTTTTATCTTTTCTTGTAATGGTTTTGTAACCATTGCATAATCTAATCGCCAACCTTTGTTATTGGCTCTTGCATTGGCTCTATAACTCCACCAACTATATTCTTGTCTTTCAGGATTTAAATGTCTAAAAGAATCTATAAATCCACTATCAATAAAATTACCTAACCACTCACGTTCTTCTGGTAAAAAACCAGAAACACCTTTCATTTTAGGATTATGAATATCAATTTCTTCATGACAAATATTATAATCACCACAAACAATAAGGTTGGGAATTTGATTTCTTAAGATCGTTTAAATAATCTTGAATCATATCCATATAATCAAACTTATGGTGTAATCTTAAATCGTTGGTTCCTGAAGGTAAATACATGCTCATAACTGAAATACCATTAAAATCAGCTCGAAGATTTCTTCCTTCAAAATCCATAGATTCTATTCCTGTGCCATATTCTACATGGTCTGGTTTGGTTTTACTTAAAATTGCAACACCACTATATCCTTTTTTTTGAGCACTAAACCAATAATTGTATTTGTAACCAGCTTCTTCAAAAAGATCTAAATCTAATTGTTCTTTCATGGCTTTTATTTCCTGTAAGCAAATTACATCTGGATTTGCACTTTTTAACCAATCTATAAAACCTTTATTTATTGCAGCTCGTATACCATTGACATTATAAGAGATGATTTTCATCTATTCAATTTTAAAGTTTATGAGATCCTGATTTTCATCAGGAAAACTCTATTTGTTTTACAAACCGAGTTAATTTCAGCTAAATTAAATAATGCTTTACTTTTACGCTATTAATTTAATGGAGTTTTAACTAAAACTATCAACAAAATAATCCAGCTTGTTTTTAGTTTATTGTAATAGATGAAACGAGTATGATTTTTTTTAATCGGAGAATACCCGTGAAATGATTAAAACAAAATTATGCGAGAGCGTAGCGTTTGCACACGTTCTCAATTTTATAATTAATATGGGAATAATTATTAAAATTTGAATGTGTGAAATTTAAGCTAACTCTTTTCCTTCTTATATTGAATTTTTGTGCTTTTGCTCAAGATTATTCATCTAATTATGTAACAAAAAAAGTTGCAGTAAGAGATACTATTATAGTTGATAGTGTAAGTATAAATTCAAGTAAGTTTTTGATTAGAAAAAAGGATGAAACTGTTATTGATTCGTCCTTTTATAATATTGATTTTGGAAAAGCACTTTTAACCTTCAAAAGATCAATTGATACCGATTCCATAACAATTGAATATTTAAGGTATCCTGATTTTTTGACCAAAAAATACTTTCAGTTAGATGAAAGTATTATTGTTGAAAGCAGTGAAAATATGCAGCAATTGTATAAATTATCACAAAGTAACAAAGAAGATCTGTTTATTCCGTTTGATGGTTTAACAACCTCTGGAAGTATATCGAGAGGTGTTACCGTTGGAAACAATCAAAATTCGGTTTTAAATAGTGAATTAGATTTACAAATTTCAGGAAAACTAAATGATAAAGTTTCCTTTAGAGCTTCTATACAAGATGCCAATATTCCGTTACAAGAAAGTGGTTATTCACAACGATTAGATGAATTTGATCAGGTATTTATTGAATTATTTAGTGATAATTGGAATATTAGAGCAGGAGATATCGATCTTCAAAATAATCAGTCTTATTTTGCAGAATTTTCAAAACGTGTTCAAGGTTTAGTCTGAATGCTAATCTTTCCAGATCAGATTCTGAAACTAATGTGTTTGCTGCAGGAGCTTTGGTGAGAGGTCAGTTTACGACCAGTCAGTTTACTGCTCAGGAAGGAAATCAAGGGCCTTATAAATTACAAGGTCCAAATAATGAATTATTTGTACTTATTGTTTCTGGAAGTGAAACAGTTTATGTAAATGGTGTACCTGTGGAACGAGGTGAGAACAAAGATTATATAATTGATTATAATGCAGGTGAATTAATTTTTAATTCCACATATCCATTACTTCAGAAATGCGAATTACTGTAGATTATCAATTTAGTGAGCGAAATTATTCCAGATTTGTTGCCTATGGAGGTGGGAATTATAAGAGTGAAAAATTTAAAATAGGTGCTTCTGTTTATTCTGAAAATGATGCTAAAAATCAACCTTTACAACAAAATTTATCTACAGAACAAGCTCAAATTTTAGCTAATGCTGGAGATGATCGATCCCAGATGGTCGCACCTTCTGAAGTGGCAGAAGCGTTTTAATGAAAATAGAATTCTATATAGAAAAGAATTGATAAATGGGGTAGAAGCATTTGTGTTTTCAAATAATCCTGAAGATGAATTATTTAATGTGAGGTTTTCATTGGTTGGTGATAATCAAGGTAATTATATTCTTAGCAATTCAAGTGCTATTAATAATATTTTTGAATATGTAGAACCAATTTCTGGAGTTCCCCAGGGGAATTATGAGCCTATTATTCAACTGATTGCTCCTACTAAATTACAAATGGCAGTTATAAACGGAAGTTACCAACCTTCAGAAAAAACCAATATCTATTTTGAAGTGGCAGGAAGTAAAAACGATTTGAATTTGTTTTCAAATTTAGATGATGACAATAATGATGGACTTGCCGGGAAATTAAGTATTAACCAGAGTATTATTAAAAATGATAGTCTTTGGAATTTGGAAGTTCTGGCGGATGCTACATTAATTCAGAAAAATTTTAGAACAATTCAACGACTTAATAAGAGAGCAGAATTTAATAGAGACTGGAATCTAGATCAAACCAGCGTTTCACAGAATACAGCACAGTTTGGGAATCAAACCTTATTATCAACTGGAATTCAACTTTATCATCCTGTAAAAGGAATTGCAAAATATGAGTTTGAACATTTAGATTATTCTACAGATTTTAATGGGAACAGACATATAATGTTTGCTAATTTAAATCTAAATAACTGGTCAATTTTCTCGAGTAGTAGTATTTTAAATGCAAACTCCACAATAAACACATCCAATTTTGTGCGATCTTTCAATAGAGTAACTTATAATTTTAATAAGAAATGGATAGGCACAAAAATAGCTCTGGAAGATAATGAACAAACTAATACACAAACTCAGGAGTTAACACCTTTGAGTCAAAAATTCAAATCTTATGAAGTTTTTTTTGGAATTGGTGATAGCTCTAAAGTATTTGCAGAATTAGGTTATAAGAAAAGAGTGAATGACAGTGTAAGAACAAATGAATTAGTAAAAGTCAATACATCGAACACTTACTATTTAAAATCGAGATTGTTAAATAATAAACATACAAACTTGTCTGTATATTTAAATTTCAGAAAATTGAAAAATGAAGACACAACTCTTGATGACGAGAGATCACTTAATTCTCGAGTACAATTCAATCAAAAACTATTTAAGCAATTAGTTAACTGGAATACAGTTTTTGAAACCAATTCGGGAACTTTGCCACAACAAGATTTTACGTATGTTGAAGTTGATGAAGGTCAAGGTGCTTACACCTGGATTGATTATAACGCAAATGGTATTCAAGAACTAGAAGAATTTGAAATTGCACAATTTCAGGATCAAGGAACTTATATTAGAGTGCTTTTACCAAATCAGGTATTTATTAAAACACATCAAAATAGATTAAGTCAACTCTTAACAATAAATCCACAAGTTTTATCATCAAGTAATTCAACAAAAACATTCTGGTCGCATTTTTACAATCAAACCTCCTATTTAATTGATAAAAAAATTAGGCGTGAGAATGATAATTTTAATATTAACCCATTTAAGGATTACGGCGAAAATCAATTAGGGTTGAATTTAAGTTTAAGAAATGTTCTGTTTTTTAATAGAGGAAAACAACAGTATACAACGTCGTACACTTATTTATCCAATAAAGCCAAAAACCTTTTATCTGTTGGGTCTATTGAGAATAATGTAAAAAGCCATCAATTTAATTTTATTCATAAATTTGAAGAGAGTTGGCTGTTAAATGCGTCATACAGTTTTGGAAACAGTGAAAGTGTAAGTGAAAATTTTGTAAGCAAGAATTTTAATATTGATGAAACTCGCATCAATCCAAAAATATCTTATTTGTTTAATGATAATTCAAAGTTTGATGTATTCTATCAATATGCCAATAAAGATAATACCATTGGTAATCTGGAAACATTGAATCAGCAAAAATATGGTATTTCTTTTTCATTTTCAAAGAACCAAAAGTCCGCTATCAATGGAGAATTCAATTATTTTTCGAATAAATTTGAAGGCAATCAAAATTCGCCTGTGGCCTATCAAATGATGGAAGGACTGCAACCCGGAAAGAATTTTACATGGACTTTACTGGCTCAAAAAAAACTCACTAAATTTCTTGATTTGAATCTAAATTATTTTGGCAGAAAAACTGAAACATCTAAAACAATTCACACAGGAACCATTCAGTTAAAAGCTTATTTCTAAACTACTTGTAACCATTATTACATATCAAGCTTATATTTTTTAGTAATTTAGCTCGCTGTATGACTAAATTGTTTGCCATATTATTTTCTATTTTGATATTGGTTCAAAGTTCCAATATTGGTTTTGAAGATATTTCGAAACTCAATGTGTTATTAGAGCATGCACAATACCATCAGGAAACCTATGGAGATAGTTTTTTTGAGTTTTTAACAGAACATTATGGCGAGGACATGCTTCAGCATCAAAATGACCATGAAGAACATGAAGAACTGCCTTTTAAGCACAAACAGGATTGTACTCATATCGTTTTTGATTTTACTGCAAATGCCCAATTTTGTTTGCATAACACAAATCCAATTCTTATCCGGATTCCATTGAATTTTTTCTATAAGGAATCTTCTTCATTATTCGAAAAACCTTCCGTTTTTCAGCCACCTAAACTGGCATAATTCGTTTTAAAACAAGTTTGTTTTACTGTTTCATAATCTATTATAATCAGTATTCATCAATCTTAATTTCTGTGAATTATGTTAGAAAAAATCATTCAATTTAGCTTAAAAAATAAGCTCATTATTTTACTTTTTATAGGTTTTGTAATTGGTTTCGGTATTTTTTCCTTAACCAGAATTCCTATTGGAGCTGTTCCGGATATAACCAATAATCAAGTACAGGTTATTACAACTTCCAGAAATCTATCCACTCAGGATGTCGAACAATTTATTACCTATCCTGTTGAACTTGAAATGGCTAATTTACCTGGAGTTGAAGAAATTCGTTCAGTTTCAAAATTTGGATTGTCTGTAGTTACCATAGTTTTTGATGATGATATGGGAACCTATCTGCCAAGACAGCTTATAGCAGAAAAAATAAAATCAGCAGCAGAAAATATTCCTGAAGGTTTTGGAACACCGGAAATGGGTCCAATTACAACTGGTTTGGGAGAAATCTATCAATACATTCTTGATGTTAAACCTGGTTATGAAGACAAGTATACTACAACGGAGTTACGTACGATTCAGGATTGGATTGTAAAACGTCAATTGTCAGGAATTCCTGGTGTGGTTGAGGTAAATACTTGGGGAGGATTTTTAAAACAATATGAAGTTTCAGGAAATCCGCAAAAATTGGTTTCTATGAATATCACCATGGCAGAAATTTTTGAAGCCCTGGAAAAAAATAATAGTGTTGCAGGTGGTGGTTATATCGAAAAAAGCAACGAAGCTTATTTTATTCGTGGAGAAGGTTTGGTCACTTCACTTGAAGATATTGGAAATATTGTGGTAAAAAACAGCAATGGACTACCAATTTACATTAAAGACATTGCTAAAGTTGGTTTTGGTAGTGCGACTCGTTTTGGTGCAATTACAGGAAATGGTGAAGGGGAAAAAGTATTAGGGCAAATTATGATGCTAAAAGATGGCAACTCCAAAGAGATCATAGATGCAGTAAAAGAACGAGTAGCATCCATTCAAAACACATTACCAGAAGGGGTTTTTATAAACGGATTTTTAGAGCGAAGTGAATTGATTAATAAAACCACATTTACTGTTGCTGAAAACCTAATTTTAGGCTCTTTGATAGTCATTTTTATTGTGGTTATACTATTAGGAAATCTGCGTTCTGGTTTGGTAGTCGCTTCTGTAATTCCTTTAAGCTTATTATTTGCCTTGTCCTTTATGTATATTTTCGGAATTGATGCAAACCTCATGAGTTTAGGAGCCATAGATTTTGGGATTATCATAGATGGAGCAGTTATTATAGTTGAATTCATTGCCTTTCAGATTACTGCTCAAAGTGCAAAGATCAAATCTTTATCAATTGAAGACCAGCAATCAAGCATTGATGACATCACCTTAAAAAGTGCTTCAAAAATGATGAATTCTGCAGTATTTGGTCAGTTGATAATTTTATTGGTTTTTATTCCAATTCTGTCATTAAGCGGTGTTGAAGGAAAAATGTTCAAACCGATGGCATTAACCTTTAGTTTTGCTTTAATTGGAGCAATGATCTTTTGTTTGACTTATGTTCCTGTGATTTCATCCATGTTTTTAAAACCATCCAAACAAAGCGATAAAAATATTTCGGTAAGGTTGATGAAAATTCTATCTAAATCGTATAAACCAGTAATACATTGGGCTCTATTACATAAAAGAATCATTTTAGGACTTTCTGTAATTGTTTTGGCTTTAACTATTTGGTTATTTAACAGTATGGGAGGTGAATTTGTTCCAACTTTAGATGAAGGTGATTTTGTGATTCAACCCGTTTTAAAAACAGGAACTTCTTTAACTAAAACCATTGAAACAACCACTAAAATAGAACAGATCCTATTGGATAATTTTCCAGAAGTGGAGCAGGTTGTAACACGAATTGGAGCTGCAGAAGTTCCGACCGATCCAATGTCAATGGAAGAAAGTGATGTCATTATCAAACTAAAACCAAAAGACGAATGGGTTTCAGCATCGAGTAAAGATGAATTAGCTGATAAGTTTAAAGAAGCTCTCGGAGTTATTCCTGGAATGGAAGTAGAATTTACCCAACCTATCGAAATGCGTTTTAATGAATTGATTACCGGAGTTCGAGCAGATGTGGCTGTTAAAATATTTGGTGAAGATTTAAATGTATTAGCAACAAAAGCAGATGACATTAAAGCACTTATCGAAAATGTGGAAGGTGCTTCAGATATTTCAGTTGAAAAAATTGAAGGTTTACCACAAATGAGTGTCATTTATAAACGAAGTAAAATTGCTAGATATGGCTTGAATATTGAAGATTTAAACCGACTCATTTCTATGGGATTTGGAGGTGAAAAAGTAGGAAGTGTCTTTGAAGGTGAAAAACGTTTTGATATGGTGATGCGATTGGACACTCAAAGTAGAAACAGCATTAATGACCTTAAAAACTTATATGTCGATACACCAAAAGGAATCAAAGTGCCTTTAAGCGAGTTAGCAGACATATCCTATACCAAAGGACCTGCTCAAATTTCGAGAGATGATACCAAACGTAGAATTGTGGTTGGAATTAATGTTAGGAACAGAGACCTTCAATCGGTTGTAGATGACGTAAGAGATTTGATTGAAGACAATATAAATCTACCTCCAGGGTATAGCATTACCTATGGCGGACAATTCGAAAACCTTCAAAATGCCAAATCACGTTTAAAAGTAGCTGTACCAATTGCACTCTTACTCATTTTTATCATGTTACATTTTGCATTTGGTTCTGTTCAGGAAGCGTTTATGGTCTTTACTGCGATTCCATTATCTGCAGTTGGAGGTGTGTTATTGTTATGGCTGCGTGGATTGCCTTTTAGTATTTCGGCAGGCGTTGGTTTTATAGCATTATTTGGTATTGCTGTATTGAATGGAATTGTACTCATCGAACATTTTAAAGAGTTAAAAGAAGAAGGTGTTTTAGATATCGAAGAACGCATAAAACGAGGAACTTTAGAACGTTTACGTCCTGTATTATTGACTGCAGCCGCAGCAGCTTTAGGGTTTTTACCAATGGCAATTTCAACCAATGCAGGAGCAGAAGTACAACGACCTTTAGCAACAGTTGTTATTGGTGGATTGGTAACTGCAACTGGTTTAACACTTATTGTTATGCCGGTTTTATACGCTTGGTTTGAAGAAAGAAAATTAATGAAAATGAATAAAACAGGACTTGTTACTATTATGCTTTTGATGATTTCCTTCGGAATAAATGCACAGGAAAAGCAATTAACAATAGATGAAACCATTGCTTTGGCAATTGAAAATAATTCTGGATTAAAGGCATCATCTTTAAAAGTTGATGAAAGCAAAGCGCTAATTGGAAGTGCTTTCAATTTCGATAAAACATCTGTGTATTATAGCTACGACGAAAACAATCTGGCAATAAATAACGAACCGTTAAAAGTGTTTGGAGTGTCTCAGGATTTTAAATTTCCGACGGTTTATTTTGCTGATAAAAAGGTTAATAAAGCTCAGTTTAATCTGGAAGAGTCCAATTACAACATAAAACTTCAATCTCTTAAAAAAGATGTGTCTTTGGCTTTTTACAATTTAAGATATGCTAAAAATAAAGCGAAGACCTATCAGTTATTAGATAGTTTGTATCAAAATTTTGCACATGCGGCAAAGCGTCGTTTTGAGTTAGGCGAAAGCAATTATTTAGAAATGATTACTGCTCAATCCAAACAAATGCAATTGAAGACTAATTATAAACAAGCGCTACAAGAAGTTATAATATTTCAGGAGCAGCTTAGAAAGGTTGTTCAAGTTGATACAATTGTCATAGAAGATAAACCTTCAAATAAATTGGAAATAAATTCTATACCTACAAAAGACAACATAGGATTACAATATTTCGAAAACAATAAATTGTATTACAAAGCACTTCAACAACAGGAAAAACAAAACCTGTTACCAGATTTGAGTGCAGAATATTTTCAGGGAACAAACAGTACCTTGAACAGTAACATAAAAGGGTATCAATTTGGAGTTAAAATCCCAATTTTGTTTAGTGGCAATACATCTAAAATTAAAGCATCAATATTAGCATATCAAGCAATTGAAGAGCAGCAAAACGACTATAAAATTAAATATGCTGCAGAGTATAATTCGCTTCTCGCAAAGCTTCAGCAATATGAAGAAGCGATCATTTACTACGAAACTCAAGGCGAAAATCTATCAAAAGAAATTATAAAAACTGCAGAACGTAGTTTTAAACATGGTGAGATAGACTTTTTCCAATACATACAAAGCGTCGAGAATGCCAAGGAAATTGAATTAACTTATTTAGAGAATCTGAATAATTATAACCAAACAGTAATAGTAATCAACTATTTAATCCTATAAAATAATGACTATGCAACGAATATATATATTGTTAATTTCACTTGTTTTAGTGGCTTGTGGAAAGGAAAAACGGGACCAATCAGTTACAGAAGAAATTGTAGAAAGCAATACAATTTTGGTTTCAAACTCTCAATTTGAATCTGAAAACATGCAATTGGGTGCTCTTACAGAACAAGAGTTTAACGAATCCGTAAAAACAACTGGTTTTATAGATGTTCCACCACAAAATAAAGCCAGTGTGAGTACTTTTTTAGGAGGGTATGTTAAGCGAACCCCTTTATTAGTTGGAGATAAAATTAAAAGAGGACAGTTGGTAGCAACTCTTGAAAACACTGAATATGTAGAGCTACAACAACAGTATTTAGAAGTTGCAGAACAGTTAAATTATTTGAAATCCGAATTCACAAGACAGCAAACTTTATTCAATGAAAAGATTACTTCGGAAAAGAATTATTTAAAAGCAGAAAGCACATATAAAAGTGCCAAAGCACATTACAATGGATTGCGTCAAAAATTAAAAATGATGAATCTTGATCCAACATCTGTTGAGCAAGGAAATATCTCATCGACCATTAATTTATATGCACCTATTTCCGGATATGTTACCAAGGTGAATGTTAGTAACGGAAGTTTTGTATCGTCTTCTGACGAAATAATTGAGATTGTGAATACCGACCATATTCATTTGGAACTATCGGTTTTTGAAAAAGATATTTTAAAGATTAAAAAAGGACAACAGATCAATTTTAAAGTGCCTGAAGCATCTGAAGAAACCTTTAAAGCAGATGTGCATTTGGTTGGAACCTCTGTTGATGAAACCAATAGAACCATAAAAGTTCATGGACATATTGAAGATGATGAAAGCACAAATTTTGTAATGGGAATGTTTATTGATGCTGATATTTTAACTGAAGCAAAAAAAGGTAAAGCCTTACCAAAAGAAGCAATCACAGAAATTGAAGGTGACTATTTTGCCATGGTTTTAAAGGAAACGACCAAAGAGGAGTTTTCTTTCGATAAGATAAAGTTAGAAATCGGTAAACAAAATGAAGAATTTATAGAAGTGTTAAATACTGCTGATTTTGCTGATAAACAAGTGCTTATAAAAGGAGGTTTTATGTTATTATCAGAATAGTAAAATTAAAGTATATTCTTACGCAACCTTTTTCTATATTTGGCATCCAATAAAAGTACTGAAACAAAACTAAATTGCTATAACCTTTAATTATGAAAAAATTCCTTTTTGTAGTAATGCTTTTAACATCATTTGCGTCTTTCTCTCAGGAATCCATTGAAGAGCATCCAAAAGAACATGAAATTTCATCAAACCTCTTTGATCTTGTAATAGCAGGTTCTTTAAATATAAACTATGAACGCCTGTTTGAAAAAAACCAATCGTTATTTATTGGTGCAACCTTTTTTGATACTTATGGTTATTATGATGCTGGTTATTTAAAAAGTAGTAATGCTTTTAGTTTAAAGGCTGCTTATTTGATTTACTTTTCAAAAGATAAAGATCACGAAGGATTTTTCTTTTATCCACAGTTGAAATTAAGAACTGGAGAAGTTGTAGTAGATGATTATGGGTATTATGATTTTGAAAACGATATTTATATTGAAGAGGATTTTAAATATGATGTAGATGGATTTTCTGCCGGTTTCGGATTGGGACATAAATGGGCTTTTAATAACAAATTTACACTATCTGTAACAGGTGAGATTGCGAGAAATCTTGGGAGTTTCGACAGTGATTATCTGGAAAATATTGAAGGACGATTTGGAATTAATTTTGGATACCGTTTTTGAGAATTAAGATTAAAATAAAATATGCCCAAACTAAATCAAGTTTGGGCATTTTTTATATGAGAGACTGAAAAAGTTCAGCATGACTTCGTCACATCTTCATTAACCAAGATTTAACATCAACTTCTTTTTTAATGATATCTCTTAATTCTTCAATTTTAACACGTTTTTGTTCCATAGTATCTCTATGTCTAATAGTAACAGTATTATCTTCTAAAGTATCATGATCTACAGTAATACAAAATGGTGTTCCATTAGCATCTTGTCGTCTGTAACGTCTTCCAACAGCATCTTTTTCATCATAAATTACATTAAAATCCCATTTTAAATTCTTCAACAATTTGTTTGTGCAATTTCAGGTAAACCATCTTTTTTAACTAAAGGTAAAATAGCTGCTTTAGTATGGTGCTAAAACTGCTGGTAATTTTAAAACAGTTCGTGTACGTACCATTTTCTAATGTCTTCTTCTATTAAGTGAGTTAGAGAATACAGCTAAAAACATTCTATCTAAACCAATAGAAGTTTCTAAAACATAAGGAACATAACTTTCATTTTCTTCATGATCAAAATATTGTAATTTTTTACCTGAAAATTCTTCATGTTGTTTTAAATCAAAATCTGTTCGTGAATGAATTCCTTCTAATTCTTTAAATCCAAATGGAAATTTAAATTCAATATCTGCAGCAGCATCTGCATAATGTGCTAATTTTTCATGATCATGAAAACGATAATTATCTTCTCCCATTCCTAAGAGATAAATGCCATTTCATTCTGTGTTTCTTTCCAGTATTCATACCATTCTTTTTGAGTTCCTGGTTTAACAAAAAATTGCATTTCCATTTGTTCAAACTCACGCATTCTAAAAATAAATTGTCTTGCAACAATTTCATTTCTAAATGCTTTTCCTGTTTGTGCAATTCCAAAAGGAATTTTCATTCGTCCTGTTTTTTGAACATTCAAGAAAGTTTACAAAAATACCTTGTGCTGTTTCTGGACGTAAATATAAATCCATTGCAGTTTCTGCAGAAGCACCTAATTTGGTTCCAAACATTAAGTTAAATTGCTTTACATCTGTCCAGTTTCTTACTTCCAGATAATGGACAAGCAATTTCTAATTCTTCAATTAAGTGCTTTAACATCTGCTAAATCTTCATTTTCTAAAGATTTTGCCATTCTTGTAAAATGTTGTATCAATTTTTTCTTGATATCCTAACAACACGTGGATTTGTAGTTACAAATTCTTCTTTATTAAAAGCATCACCAAAACGTTTTGCAGCTTTTGCAACTTCTTTATCAATTTTTGCTTCAATTTTAGCACAATAGTCTTCAATTAAAACATCTGCTCTATATCGTTTTTTAGAATCTTTATTATCAATTAAAGGATCATTAAAAGCATCAACGTGTCCAGAAGCTTTCCAAGTAGTTGGATGCATAAAAATTGCAGCATCAATACCAACAATATTTTCATGCATTTGCACCATTGCTTTCCACCAATAATCTCGAATATTTTTTTTAAGTTCAACACCATTTTGTGCATAATCATAAACTGCACTTAAACCATCATATATTTCACTACTTTGAAATACGTAACCATACTCCTTTGCATGAGAAATTACTTTTTTAAATTGATCGTCTTGATTTGCCATGCTGCAAAAATATAAAACCCTTAAAACAAGCTATATATTTTTATAATATCTATAATTATTTTTTTATTTTGAACTTTTTATGGAGATATGCTTAAGAATTTTTTTAATTTATTTTTCCCAAAGGTTTGTTTATCATGCACAATATGTTAACAGACAATGAAGTATATATTTGCACGAGTTGCAGGCATAATCTGCCACTAACTAATTTTCATTTTGAGAATCCTGATCAAGTAAAAAAAGTATTCTATGGGCGTGTTAAATTAGAGAATGCCACGTCGCTACTTCGATTTCAAAAAAAAGGAATCGTACAACAACTTATTCATAATTTAAAATACAAAGGACATAAAGAAGTTGGTAATTTTTTAGGATCATGGCTGGGAGAGGAATTATAAAGCATTGCTGAATATAAAGATATTGATATTGTCATTCCTGTTCCATTGCATAAAAAGAAAATTAAAGAAAAGAAAATATAATCAGGTCTCTATATTTGCCAAAGAAATTGCAAAAAGCTTGAATGCTGAGTATTATGAGAATGTATTGATCAAAATAAATAACTCAGCATCACAGGTCAAAAAAAACAGGATAGCAAGATGGAGATTCAAGTGAAGAAATATTTTCAATTCAAAACGTAAATGTAATTGATAACAAGCATGTTTTATTGGTTGATGATATAATAACAACTGGAGCAACTATTGAAGCTTGCTCGAATCAGCTTTTAAAGGCTAAAAATGTAAAAATTAGTGTGGCTTCAATGGCAATTGCCTAGTAAGTTTTTCGTTAGAATTTAAATTAATCCTTAATTTTCTTTAATCGTTATTTTATTAATAATATGGTCAGAGTTAACCTGTCAAATATTTTTTTGCTTTTTATAAAAAATTAAAACAAAAAAAAATGTGTAGGTTTGTCAAAAGTTAGAATTTCACAATGCAAAAAAAGCTATCAAATTTCATTTTCATAGTTACCATAAGTGTTTTTTTGATCAATTGTGCTAATAGAGGGAGGCCACAAGGAGGAGAAAAAGATGCAGAGCCACCAAAGTTTTTAAAATCTACACCGGATAATTATTCTACAAATTTTAGTAGCGATGAAATCAGAATTTATTTTGATGAATATGTTAAACTAAAAGATCTTCAAAAGCAACTCATCATATCGCCGCCAATGGAAACACAGCCAGAAGTTCTGCCATTAGGTACTGCCAGTAAATACATTACCATAAAGATTTTTGACACATTACAGCCCAATACTACTTATGCCTTTAATTTTGGACAAAGTGTGGTGGATAATAATGAAGGTAATCCATTCCCTTTTTTCAGGTATGTTTTTTCAACTGGAGATTACATAGATTCATTAACAGTTAAAGGAACTATTTTAGATGCAGAAAAACTAAAACCGGAAGAGTTTGTTTCTGTTATGTTGTATGAACGAGATTCGACCTATACAGATTCTGTTATATATAAAAATTACCCTAAATATTTAACGAATACTTTAGACAGTGTTACGACATTTACGATCGAAAATATTAAAGCAGGCACTTATAAGTTGATAGCCTTAAAGGATGAAAATAAGAATAATACTTTCCAGCAAAAATCGGATAAAATTGGATTTTTGGAAGAATTTATAACAGTCCCAAAAGATACTTTGTACAACCTGTCATTATTTAGTGAGGAAGTTGATTTTAGGGCTATACGTGGATCTCAGGTCGCTGGAAATAAAGTTGCATTTGGTTTTGAAGGAGATCCTAAAAACATGAAGATAAATATATTAGACACTTTACCTTCAAATTATAAATATAGGATTACAAAAGATCAGAAAGCAGATACGCTTTATTATTGGTATGTCCCAAAATTTGAAAGAGATTCACTTATCTTCAATGTTTCTAATAAAGAGTTCAATTACAATAAAGATTCTTTGATTGTTAAAATAAGAGATATGATGAAGGATACATTGGTTACAAACATATCTCCAAAAGGAACTATTGGTTTTGAAAAATTACTAGAAATTTCAGGCTCGACACCATTGGAAAAACTTGATAAATCACGTGTCGTTTTCATTGATCAAGACACGTTGGAAGTGGATTTTACTTATAATCTTGATTCTTTGAATAATAAATATATTATCGATTTTAAAAAAGAAGAAGATCAGCGATACTCCATTCAATTTTTACCTGGTGCGATCACAGATATGTTTGAAAACACCAATGACACAATAAATTTTGGTTTAAGAACCAAACAGTATTCAGATTATGGAAATGTTAGAGTTACTCTGCAAAATGTGGAGTATCCTGTAATTGTTCAGCTGACCAGTGAACAAGGAGAAGTTCAGGCAGAACAATTTTCGTCTAAACCCGAACCTTTGGATTTCCGGTATTTGGACCCTAAGAAATACTATTTGCGAGTTGTTGTTGATACAAATGGAAATCAAAAATGGGACCCAGGTAGTTTTTTACAGAATCGTCAACCAGAACGTATCAGTTATTATCCGGATTTATTAGATGTAAGAGCAGGTTGGGATTTAGTCCAAAGCTTTATTTTAGAGTAAAGACATCCCTATCATTTAAAAACTGAAATTTTTCTCTGTTAGATATAATGTGGTTTTTATCTAAAACGACAACTTCTATTTGCTCTTTATTAGGTTGAATTTTGGAAATTTTTTCTCCCATGACATCAAAAGCTCCAGAATGTCCAGAGAACTCATTACCTAAATTGTCCGATCCAACTCTGTTGACTCCTATACAATAGCACATATTTTCTATGGCACGCGCCTTTAATAAGGTATTCCATGCAAGCATTCTTGGAGTTGGCCAATTTGCAGTATATAGTAAAACATCATAATCCTCTATATTTCTGGACCAAACAGGGAATCGTAGATCATAACAGACCAAAGGACATATTTTCCATCCTTTATAATTTACTATCAACTTTTTGGTTCCCGAGGCAAAAACCTTGTCTTCTCCAGCAAAGGTAAATGTATGCTTCTTATCATATATGTCGATTTTGCCGGAAGGATGAACAAAAAGTAAGCGATTATAATATTTATTATTCTCTTTTATGACGACACTTCCTGTTATTGCAGCCTGTCTTTCAGAAGATATATTTTTCATCCACAGGACAGTTTCTCCTTCCATTGTTTCGGCAATTGGTTCCGGGTTCATTGAAAATCCGGTTGAGAATAATTCGGATAAAACAATTAGGTCTATATGCTCTTGTATCGAATTGATCTTAGTGCTATAGTTTAACCTGTTTTGTTTGGCATCTTCCCAAACTGTGTCTGATTGCAGGAGAGCTACTTTGAGTTTGTTTTGCATATCTTTATTGTTTTGTCATTCTGAATGAGCAAAGCGGAATGAAGAATCTAATTTGTATTGAGATTCTTCTCTCCATTTCATTTCGTTCAGAATGACAAATTATATATTATTATTTAAAAAGTTCCATTCAGGATTAAAATCGGTTATCAGATTATCTTTCTTAAATCTCTTCCAGCCTTTTATTTGTTTTTCTCTAGCAATTGCTTGTTCAATAGTATTAAAATGTTCATAATAAATCAGATAAAAACACCTGTATTTTGAAGTAAATGATTTTCGATTCAAATTTGCATTTTCTATATGAAAACGTATTCTTTTGTTTAAATCGTTGGTAACTCCCGTATATATAACAGTTTTGCCTTTATTTGTCAAAATATAAACGTAATAATTATGTGTTCCTAATGTCTTCAAATTCAAAGGTAGTTTTGTCATTCTGAATGTAGCAAAGCGAAATGAAGAATCTTTTTATTATCGAGATTCTTCACTTCGTTCAGAATGACAGACAGCTTAAATATATATTTTATTATTCAAAAATTTCCATTATGGATTAAAACCGATAATCATATTTTTTTTTAATATATTACAACTTTTTATATGTTTTGTCATTCTGAATGGAGCAAAGCGAAATGAAAAATCTTATTGTTATTCTTCACTTCGTTCAAAATGACAGTTAGAGTTTATTTAATATATCTGCTGCTTTTATTATTGTATCATCTGTCTTTGCAAAACAAAAACGTAAAACCTTTTGATCTAATTTATTCTCGTTAAAAACTGAAGGTGGAATCGATGCAACACCATGATCTACAACCAATCGTTTAGCAAAATCAAAATCATTTTCATCTGTGATTTCAGAATAATCCAAAAGTTGAAAATAAGTGCCTTTTGATGGAATAAATTTAAACCTAGAGTCTTTTAATATGCTCTAAGAACAAATCTCTTTTTCTTTGAAAAAACCCGGATAACTCCAAGTAAGTATTTGGATCTTCCATATAATCTGCAATTCCTTTTTGAGTTGGATGATTCACACTAAAAACTGTAAACTGATGCAGTTTTCTAAACTCCTCCATTAACTCTTTTGGAGCACAACAATAGCCGATTTTCCATCCAGTATTATGAAATGTTTTCCCTAATGAAGACACTACAAAACTTCTGGATTTAAGATCTGGAAATAAGCATGCACTTTGATGTTTTACATCATCAAAAATCAGATGCTCGTAAACTTCATCGCTTAAAACAATAATATTCGTGTTTTTGGTTAATTCCTGTAACTGCAACATATCATCTTCACTAAACACGGTTCCACTTGGATTGTGTGGTGTGTTTATAATGATCATTTTAGTTCTGGAATTTATCTTTTGCTTGACTTCATTCCAGTCCACCTTAAAATCTGGGGTTTTTAGTTGAATGGACACAGGAATACCTCCATTTATTTCTATTGAAGGAATGTAACTATCGTATGCAGGACGAAACACAATTACCTCATCATCTTTTCTGATAAAAGTGGATATCGTGGTATAAATAGCTTGAGTTGCTCCAACAGTAACCGTTATTTCTGTTTCCGGATTATAACTTGTATTATAAAGTAATTCAATCTTATTTTTTATGGCCAATCGCAAATCCGGATTGCCATACATATGTGCATATTGATTGTAACCAGAGTTCATAGCCTTGGAAACCAAATCGAATAATCTTTTGTCTCCATCAAAGTTTGGGTAGCCTTGAGAGAGGTTTAATGCGTCGTATTTGTTTGCCAATGCACTCATAACTGCAAAAATTGTTGTTTCTATATTCGGAAGTTTAGATTCGTGTTTCATTTGCAGTTAGTTAAATATCTTATAAAATAACGAAAAAATTACCATTTAAGAAGCGGATACTTATCTTTGTATATCCAAAATTAAAACAATGAAAAACTTCAAATTTTATTTACTACTAGTATCCATATTTTTTATTTCGTGTAAGACAGTTGAAAACGTATCAACTCCTGTAAATACATCAAGTGCAGATATAAAAAGCATGCAAGGAGGCATGTGGATTCCTTCGCTTTTAGAAGGAATGAATGAGCAGGAAATGATGACTTTAGGAAGCAAATTAACTGCTAAAGATATTTATGATATTAACAACTCCAGTTTAAAAGATGCAATTGGTCATTTTAATGGTGGTTGTACCAGTGAAGTTATTTCACCTAAAGGGTTAATTTTGACAAATCACCATTGTGGATTTAGTCAAATTCAATCGCACTCATCTTTAGAAAATGATTACATCAAAAACGGATTTTGGGCTATGTCTTTGGAAGAAGAATTGCCTAACAAAGGATTGTATGTTGAGTTTATTGTGAGAATAGAAGATGTAACTACTCAAATTTTGGATGGTGTTAACGAGTCTATGACAGAAAGGGAAAAGCAATCTAAAATTGATAGCAACAGCAATAAAATACAAAAGGATATAGTAAAAGAAGATTGGCAAGACACCAAAGTAAAGGCGTTTTACAAAGGCAATCAGTATTTTTTATTTGTTACAGAACGATATAATGATATTCGTTTAGTTGGAGCTCCTCCAGTTAGTATTGGTAAGTTTGGTAGTGATACAGATAACTGGGTGTTTCCAAGACATACAGGTGATTTTTCAATATTCAGAATTTATGCTGATGCTAATAATCGTCCGGCAGAATACTCGAAAGACAATATGCCTTATACTCCTAAACATTTTCTTCCTGTGTCTTTAGATGGAGTCGAAGAAGGCGATTTTACTATGGTATTTGGTTTCCCAGGAAGAACCAACGAGTATCTTCCAGCAGTTGCATTAGAGCAAATTACTCAAAAAGTTAATCCATCAAATATTGCAATTCGTGAAGCTGCATTAAAAGTGATGGACGAAAAAATGAAACTGAGTGATGAGGTAAGAATTAAATATGCATCCAAACAAGCACGAATTGCAAACTACTGGAAAAAGTGGATTGGTGAAAACCTTGGTATTGAGAAAAGTGATGCCATTGCCAAAAAACGAGCCTTTGAAACAGAGTTTACGAATCAGTTAAAAGCAAAAGGACTGGAAACTAAATATGGTAACCTGTTATCGGAGTTTGATAAGCTTTATAAAGAGTTTGAGCCAGTAAATGTAAAACGAAATAATTTTATCGAGGTATTTGTTAGAAACAATGAACTCTTGCAAGGAATGTTTAGATTGGTTCAATTAGAGCAGGCTGCCTTTAGAGGAGAAGACGTTTTTGATAAAGTCAGAACTTCGATAGTCAATAGATTAAAAGGAACTTTTAAAAATTATGATGCAGGAGTAGATAGAGGTGTTTTTGAAAATATTATGCCATTATATACAAACAATGTAGATGCATCAATTTATGATAAAACGGGCTTTACAGATTTAGATAAAGCACTTAAATTGTTAGAAGGGTCATCTGAAGATGTAATCAAGCGATTAAATGAAGATGCAGCTTATAAGTATGCTAAACCATTTGTTGAGGAATATTATATAAGGATCGAACCTGAATTCCAACGTATCAATACACAAATAAATGCCTTACAAAAAACATATATGAAAGCGCAAATGGAAGTACTTCCAAATAAACGCTATTTTCCAGATGCTAACAGTACATTTACGTGTAACCTACGGACAGGTTCAAGGTTATTCGCCAAAAGATGCAGTGTACTTACAGCCATGTAAGTTATTTAGATGGTGTTATGGAAAAATACATTCCTGGAGATTATGAATTTGATGTACCACAAAAATTACATGATTTATACAATACTAAAGATTATGGTCAGTATGCAGATGCAAATGGAAAAATGCCAGTTTGCTTTTTAGGAACCAATCATACAACTGGAGGAAACTCGGGAAGTCCTGCAATTGATGCAAATGGAAATCTTATTGGATTGAATTTTGACAGAGTTTGGGAAGGCACTATGAGCGACTATAATTACGACGCAGATATCTGTAGAAACATCATGGTCGATTTACGCTATGTGTTATTTATAGTTGACAAATATGCAGGAGCAACACATTTAATTGATGAGATGACATTGGTTCATCCTAAAAAGGGAAATTTAAAAAGTACAACTAGTAAAGTAGAAGAGCTAAATAGTAGTAATCCATAAGATGTAAAAATCTCAGGCAAGTGCTTGGGATTTTTGTTTTATTTTATTTGTCATTCTGAATGTAGCAAAGCGAAATGAAGAATCTTTTGGTTATTGAGATTCTTCGCTTACGCTCAGAATGACAGGGGTTTTAGTTTTTATTTAGATTCTTCGCTTCGCTCAGAATGACAGACAGTTCAAATTATATAATTTTATTTAAAAATTCTAATTCAGGATTAAAATCTGAAATTAAATCATCTTTTTTAAATCTTTTCCATTTTAATTAGCTTTTGTCATTCTGAATGGAGCAAAGCGAAATGAAGAATCTTTTTGTTAACGAGATTCTTCGCTTCGCTCAGAATGACATGGGCTTTTATTTTTAAGAACTCTTAATCTCTTAATCCTGTGTAATTTAATCCTTACTTAAGTTTTATTTATCTCTTAAAATCCTTACCTTTAAGATGATCTTCACAAAAGCAGATTTCTAAATTGATAATACTCATTATTAATTTTTAAATCTAGATGCCTATGGAAATTCACACTACATTTTGAAGCTAAAATAAACTCTTTAGCCTTTTATTATAGAATATTCAGGACTTACTCCAATTACAAGAAGTTTTTAAAGGAAAGTGTTATTACAAAGGAGTATAGATAAATTCGAGATTACAATATCAAAAATTTAATTGTACTAGATCCTACCAAGTCCTTGTGGATGTCATCAATTTCAAAATGGATGGCTTTTAATTATTTAAACATTTTCAAACTCTAAATTCTTGAAATATGAAAACAAAACTACTAGTATTACCATGTTTTTGATTGGCTCGATGAGTTTTACACAAAACACCTATGTACCTGACGACAATTTTGAAGCAGCCTTGATCAGTTCTGGTTACGATTCAGGTGAGTTAGACAATTATGTCCCTACTGCAAACATTAATACAGTTACATATTTAAATGTGGCTTCTCAATTTATTGATGATTTAACAGGTATTGAAGATTTTACGGCATTATCGTTTTTAGATTGTTCTATGAATAATTTAACCAGTTTAGACATCAGCAACAATAATAATTTAACAGACTTATATTGTTGGGCAAATTCATTGAGCAGTTTGGATGTAAGTTATAACGGTTTATTAACTACACTAGCTTGTTATGCAAACCAACTTACAAACTTAGATGTGAGTGACAACTATAATTTAACTAATTTAGATTGTAATTCAAATGATTTAAGCAGTTTAGAATTACTTGATAATACAGCATTAGAGAATTTAAATTGTAGTTATAATAACTTAACTAGTTTAGATTTAAGTTCCCTTACTACATTGACATTTTTAAGCTGCGTATCTAACTCAATCACTAACCTAGAATTAGGTGGCTTTACAACCTTGACTACTATATATTGTTCCTGGAATGATATGAGTAATTTAAATGTGAGTAATAATGCGGCATTGACCTATTTATTTTGTGATAATAATAATTTAGTTAGTTTGGATTTGGGAAATAATGTCAATTTAGCTCAACTTAATGGTAGAAGTAATAACTTATATAGCTTAAATTTGAGCACTAATACGTCATTAGTCTATTTGACTTGTCAAAATAATGATCTTCATTATTTAGATGTACAAAATGGAAACAACACTAATGTCACTCTATTTCAAGCTCAAGATAATCCAGATCTTGATTGTATAAATGTTGATAACGCAGCCTATTCAACAGCAAATTGGTCAACATACCTAGACCCTGCATCTAGTTTTAGTGAAGATTGTGGGACCTTCGTACCTGATGACAATTTTGAAAATTATTTAGAAACACACGATGCTTCTGGCAATACTGTTCCTTTAGGCGATGTATTAAGTATGGGGAATGGTATTTCAAATGATAATACTATAACAACAGCAAAAATTGATACCTTAAGTACATTAGATGTTGGAGCATGGGGTATAAGTGATTTAACCGGTATTGAAGACTTTATAAGCTTAGAAGAATTATCATGCGATTGGAATCAACTTACAAGTTTAGATCTAAGTAATAATACTGCTTTAACCAATTTAAATTGTAGCAAAAATCAACTTACAAGTTTAGATATAAGTCAAAATACTGCTATAACTGAGTTGATTTTTTATGATAATCAACTCAAAAGTTTAGATGTAAGTAATAATACTGTTTTAACTAAGTTGAGTTGTCAGGATAATGAACTTACAAGTTTAGATGTAAGTAATAATACTGAATTGACAGAGTTATTATGTGAGAATAATGAACTTACAAGTTTAGATCTAAGTCAAAATACTGCTTTGACATTTTTATTATGTTATAATAATCAACTTACTAGTTTAAATGTAAATGGTGCGACTGCCCTAGATTTAATAAATTGTGATAATAATCAATTAACTAGTTTAGATGTAAGTAGCAATACTGCCTTGACTCAGTTAAGATGTTCAAACAATCCACTTACGACAAATTTAAACGTAAATGGTGCAACTTCTTTGTATTTGATAGTTTGTAACCAAACCCAACTAACAAGTTTAGATGTAAGTGGTGCAACTGCTTTAGGAGGGTTATATTGTGAAAATAATAGTCAGCTTGAAAGTTTAAATGTAAATGGTGCTTCAGCATTGCAAGTGTTATATTGTCACCACAGTCAGCTCACTGGCCTAGATGTAAGTCAAAATACCGTATTAGATCAACTATTTTGTAACAATAATCAACTTACAAGTTTAAATATGAAAAATGGAAATAATGAAAATATGGGTTTAGCGTTTAATGCAGAAACTAACCCAAATTTAGATTGTATTGATGTTGATGATGCAGTTTGGAGTACATCAAATTGGTCAAACTATGTTGATGACGGAACAATTTTCAGTGAAAATTGCCCTGCTTTAGGTGTTGAAGAATTGGAAGCATCAGAATTTAACATATATCCCAATCCGGTTAGTGAAATGTTGACTATTGATTTAAATGAGTTGCGAATTATTCTTTGATTAATTTGAACGGTCAAATCTTAAAAAATGGTGAATTAAGCCAAAAAGATAACACATTAAATGTATCTAATCTTTCAACTGGATTATACTTTTTAAAAGTTAAAACAGATGAAGGAATGGTTACCAAAAAATTAATCAAACAATAACCAATAAAAAATCCCAGGTAGCTGCCTGGGATTTTTGTTTTATTTGTCATTCTGAATGGAGCAAAGCGAAATGAAGAATCTTTTTGTTATCGAGATTCTTCGCTTACGCTCAGAATGACATAGAGTTGTGTTTTAATAGAGATTCTTCACTTTGTTCAGAATGACATGAGTTTTTGTTTTATTAGAGATTCTTCGCTTCGCTGCGCTCAGTACAGGCTCGGTTCAGAATGACAATAGGGTTTCTTTAATTTAGATTCTTCGCTTCGCTCTGAATGACATTTTACTTTAAGTTCGCCTTCATAAGTTCTCTGTTCATTCTGGCGATTGTGTCTAGTGAAATTCCTTTTGGACATTCTACTTCGCAGGCACCTGTATTGGTACAGTTACCAAACCCTTCCAGATCCATTTGCGCCACCATATTTCTAACTCTATCTGCTGCTTCAATTTGTCCTTGAGGTAATAAGGCATATTGAGATACTTTAGCTCCTACAAACAACATAGCAGACGAATTTTTACAAGTTGCTACACAAGCTCCACAACCAATACAGGTTGCAGCATCCATGGCAGTATCTGCAGCATGTTTTGAGATTAGAATATTATTGGCATCTTGAGTATTACCAGAGGTGTTAACAGAAATAAATCCACCTGCCTGCTGAATTCTGTCAAAAGCAGATCTGTCCACGATCAGATCTTTAATAACTGGAAATGCTTTGGCTCGCCATGGTTCAATATATATAGTATCACCATCTTTAAAACTACGCATGTGTAATTGGCAAACAGTTATTTCTCTGTCTGGACCATGAGCTCGCCCATTAATATACAAAGAACACGTTCCACAAATTCCTTCACGACAGTCATGATCAAAAGCTACAGGCTCTTCATCATTATCAATTAATTGCTGGTTTAGTACATCCAGCATTTCAAGAAAAGACATATCTGGAGATACATCATTAAGTTGATAATCTACTAACTTGCCTTTGTCATTTGCGTCTTTCTGACGCCATATTTTTAAGGTTAATTTCATAGCATTCTATTTATAACTTCTTTCTTTAACTTCTATATCTTCGTATTTCAAATCTTCTTTGTGAAGAACAGCATCTTTAGGTTCTCCTTTATATTCCCAGGCAGCAACATACTGGAATTTTTTATTTCGTTTTGCTTCTCCTTCAGGTGTTTGATGCTCTTCCCTAAAGTGTCCACCACAAGATTCTTCTCTATGCAAGGCATCTTTGGCAAATAATTCTCCTAATTCTAAGAAATCTGCTACACGACCTGCTTTGGCTAATTCTTCATTGTATTCGTCTGCCTTTCCAGGTATTTTAACATCCTTCCAGAACTCTTTTCGGAGTTCTGCAATTTCACCAATAGCTTCTTTAAGATCTTTGGCATTTCGGGACATTCCACACTTATTCCACATAATCTTTCCTAGCTTTTTATGGAAATGATCTACAGAATACTTACCATTGTTATTGACCAATCTATTAATTTGCTCTCTAACGTCTTTTTCTGCTTCTTCAAACTCAGAAGTATCAGTTGGAATTGGTCCTGTTCTAATATCATCGGCTAAGAAATCACCAATAGTATAAGGTAATACAAAATAACCATCCGCCAAACCTTGCATTAAGGCAGAAGCACCTAATCTGTTTGCACCATGATCTGAGAAATTAGCTTCACCAATACAATACAAACCAGGTACAGTGGTCATCAGGTTATAATCTACCCAAATACCTCCCATAGTATAATGTACTGCCGGATAGATCATCATTGGTGTTTCATATGGATTTTGATCAATGATCTTCTCATACATCTGGAACAGGTTACCATATTTAGCTTTTATGATCTCTTTTCCTAATTTAGTCACTAAAGCATTATCATTTTCATCCAAACCTTTAACATGTGCCTGTTCTTTACCGTATCGGTTGATAGCTGCAGCAAAATCTAAATAAACAGCTTCACCAGTTGCATTTACACCAAAACCAGCATCACAACGTTCTTTAGCTGCTCTGGAAGCCACATCACGTGGGACTAAATTTCCGAAAGCAGGATAACGTCTTTCTAAGAAATAATCTCTGTCTTCCTCCTTTATTTCCGTTGGTTTTAGTTTTCCTTCCTGAATCGCTTTAGCATCTTCTAATTTTCCTGGCACCCAAATTCGTCCATCATTTCGTAAAGACTCAGACATTAAGGTTAATTTAGATTGATGATCTCCTGAAACCGGAATACAAGTTGGATGAATTTGTGTGAAACATGGATTTGCAAAAAAGGCTCCTTTTTTATGTATTTTCCAGGCAGCAGTCACATTGCATCCCATAGCATAGGTTGACAAGTAGAACGCATTACCATAACCACCTGATCCTATAACCACCGCATGGGCTGAATGTCTTTCAATTTCTCCTGTAACCAGATTTCGTGTTATAATTCCTCTGGCTTTACCATCAACTATCACAACATCTAACATCTCATGACGATTATACATCTTTATTTTTCCACGACCAATTTGACGATTCATTGCCGAATAAGCTCCTAATAATAATTGTTGACCTGTTTGTCCTTTTGCGTAAAAAGTTCTGTGAAACCAAGTACACCACCAAATGAACGGTTGTCCAATAATCCACCATAATCACGAGCAAAAGGAACACCTTGTGCCACACATTGATCAATAATATTGACTGATACTTCTGCTAAACGATGCACGTTTGCTTCTCTTGAACGGTAATCACCACCTTTTACAGTATCGTAAAATAATCTGTAAACAGAATCACCATCACCTTGGTAATTCTTTGCTGCATTGATTCCACCTTGTGCAGCAATAGAATGTGCACGTCTTGGTGAATCCTGATAGCAAAAAGCTTTTACATTATAGCCTAATTCAGCTAAAGTAGCAGCAGCTGATCCACCTGCTAAACCTGTACCGACTACAATAATATCAATAAGTCGTTTATTGGCAGGATTAACAAGATTGATTTTGTCTTTATAAGTTGTCCATTTATCTTTTATTGGACCTTTTGGTATTTTAGAATCTAAAGTCATACGTTTTAAGATTAATGGTTAAAATGATGAAACAATGCAATAATTATAAATCCTAAGTGGAATAATTATGGAGTAAATAGCACCTAAATTTTTCAAGAATTTTTTTCTTCCTGCTGTTAATCCCAACGATTGAAATGCTGAATTAAAACCATGAAGAAGTGTAATGCCAACAAAACAAAAGCTAATACATAAGCACCAACTCTTAATGGGCTTTCAAATTTATGAACTAATTCTTCATAATATCTGATAACTCTCTCCATCTGCTAGTAAACCAGACATATCTCCTTGAAGATATTTTATATTCATTTCCGGAATCCAGAAATCAATAAAATGTAAAACCAGGAATGCAAGAATCACAGCTCCACTTAATATCATGTTTCTACTCATCCAGGTTGAATTTGCACCACCTTTATTTTTTGCATAACTAACACCAATTGCTCTTCTGTTTTTGATATTCCAAAACAAATCCCATCACAAAATGAAATACAACACCAAATAATAAGAACAGGTTGCAAAGCAAACTGAACTAAAGGATTGGTTCCCATAAAATGTGAGAAATCATTAAAGATATCTTCACTAAAAAGAGAGGTAAGATTGACTGTTAAATGAATAATTAAAAAGAACATCAGGAAGAAAGCTGAAAGCGCCATGGCTACCTTTCTACCTATTGAAGAATTAAAAAATCCGCCCATTTTTTATAAGGTTAATTTATAATAGAAACAAATGTAAGACTAGCTTATAATTATTCAAACAATCTAACTTGTTTTATATATTATTTAGAATGATTTTAAATAAAGGTCTGTTAATCAATTTTTAGTTGTGTTTTTTTACCCTTAATTTGAATATAATATAAGTCCTTTGGAAGATAAAATTTATCATTTTTAGCCTTTTCAATAAGGATTCCTTTTAATTTTTGAAGCTTGTCCTTCTTTATTTCATTAATAGATAGATCATATTCGGCTTCGTTAAATCCTTTATCTGCCATTACATTGAAATTATGTAATAAGGTTTCATCATCCGACAAAATCTTCACTTCATAATTTCCTGCTTTTGAGGTATAAAAAGGAATGAATATTTTTGGAGTAGTTGGCTCTAACCATTTATTCCAGGAACTTCCCCAGGACTTTCTATGCATCACTGCAGGTATTTCAAATAAATGAATGTCGCTATTTAAAATATCTTCATTCACTTCCTGCAATGGACCAATATTAGCTTTGTAAATACTTCTTCCATGTGTTCCTAAAACCAAATCCTTTTGCTTCATTTTGTATAACCAGATCATGTATTGCTACATTTGGTAGTCCTTTACTAAATGCTTCCCAGGATTTACCCCTGATTAAATGAAACATAAGCTCCATTATCGGTCCCAACGATATAATAAATTTTCATTTTCTGGGTCCTCTTTAATTACATTTACTGGTGAATCAGGAATGTTAGTATTTAAGCTTTTCCAGGTATTTCCATAATCTTCAGAGACATAAATATAAGTTTTAAAATCATCCCATCTATAACCATTTAAGCTTACATAAACCCGTTCTTTTTTGTGTTGTGATGCTATAACCCTTGACACCCAAAGATCCTTTGGAAATGAATTAGAAATTTGTGTCCAGCTACTTCCGGAATTTTTGGTTACATGAACCAAGCCATCATCAGAACCAGTATAGATCAATCCAAATTGAAATGGTGATTCACTTACAGAAGTAAGTGTTCCGTAAGAGACATTTCCTACTTTTCCACCATTTGTTAGATCATCAGAAATGGCTTTCCAATCATCGCCTTGATTCATAGAACGCATTAATTTATTAGCTCCTAAATACAAAATATCTTGATTATGAATGGATAAATGAATTGGAGTTTGCCAATTAAATCGATAAGGACTTTCTCCTAATTCATGTTTTGGTTGAATAAAATATCTTTTGCCAGTAAACCTGTCAATCCGATAATAGTATCCAAATTGATAACCAGTGTATACAATATCTGGGTTTCTATTATCTATTTCAACATGCATACCATCTCCACCTAAAAGTCTTTTATAAGGATATTCACCCTCTTCATGCCAGCTAACGGATGGTTTATAATTATTAGGACCAACCCAAACACCATTATCTTGTAATCCACCATAGACATTGTAGGGTTTTTGATTATCTACATTAACACTATAGAATTGTCCGACTGAGGGAGTATTACATTTTATCCAATTTTCTCCATCATCATAAGATATATTAACACCTCCATCGTTACCAATAATTAAGTGGTTTTTGTTCTTTGGATTGATCCAGATTGCATGATGATCTGCATGCACATTCTGTCCGTTGATAGACTTAAAGGTTTTACCGCCATCATCCGATCTTAATATAGGGACACCTGCTATATAAATCTTCCCTGGATGTTTTGGATTTGTTTTGATAACTCCAAAATAGTAACCATAAGAATAGACTAAACCATCTAAATAATCATCATGTGTTTTAGTCCATGACAAACCACCATCTTTAGATTTGATAGACTTCGGCTCCAATTACAGGAGTGTCAAATAACAGATTATTGGCATCGATAAGATAATTAGACAGATCAATTGGTTTAATATTTCTTCTCTCTAACCTGTTGCTTTACATTTTCTGCATCATATTTTTCAGGAAAACCATTGTCTTTCAAAAAAGCATTTAACTTCTTGTCTTCTATATTCAAGAATGATTTTTGGCTCATATCTTTAAAATCCTCTTTTGTCAAACCAAATGTGTCGGATTCTTTTTTGAGTTCTTTTTCCCTTCGGAATTGATTGTCTAAAATAGCATACACTTCGTCATTGCTATTAACGGCTAATCCAATTCTGCCTAGCCCTTCACCTTCAGGAAATCCATTGTCGTTAGTTATTTTATTCCATGAATTTCCACCATCTACACTTTTATAAATACCTGAATTCTCTCCAGAACCATCAAAATTCCATGCTTTTCTGTCTCGTTCCCAAGATGCAGCATAGAGCACATTAAAATCTTGAGGAGAAGCAACCAGATCAATTACCCCTGTGTCCTTATTAATGTATAAGATTTTTGTCCATGTTTTGCCTCCATCTGCTGTTTTGAAGACCCCTCTTTCTTCATTTGGTGAATATAAATGACCAATAACCGCCACTAATACCTCCTCAGGATTATTAGGATTAATAAGAATTCGTCCAATATGATGTGAATCATTTAAGCCCAACATTTATCCAAGATTGGCCTCCGTCAGTTGATTTTAAAATTCCAATTCCTGCATAAGACGACCTCGAAGAATTATTCTCTCCTGTACCAACCCAAATGGTATTAGATTTCCAATCCACCGCAATATCTCCTATATTTTGTGTTGGAGCATTATCCATGACTGGTTTAAAAGTAGTTCCGTTATTTTTAGTTAACCATAAGCCTCCCGATGCATAGGCAACATAAAACTCAGTTGGATCTTCAGGATTTACATCCAGATCAACAACGCGACCACTCATAATAGTTGGTCCTATGTTTTTAAAAGAAATGTTCTTGACTATTGAATTATTAGTTAACGATTTCTTTTTGAATTAAGGCATCAATTATTGTTTTGGAAGCGGTTGATGGTTGTTGAGAATAAACTGAAAAACTGATTAGAACGAAAGTAAGTGAAAGGGATTTAAAAAATTTCATAAAAAGGAATATTTAAGGAATCTGAAAATTACTTAAACCCTATTCAAGAACAAAATAATTATTATTAGAATTTTAAAGTTTGTACTTTTATAACACTAAAATCCATAAGAAATGAAATATCATAAAATTGACAAAAAACTATTTATAAAAAACAGAAAAAACTTTACAGCTAAAATGAAACCAAATAGTTTGGCTGTTTTTAATTCCAATGATATTTATCCTATTAGTGCAGACAGTACTTTACCTTTTGAACAGCACAGAGATATTTTTTATTTAAGTGGTGTAGATCAAGAAGAAAGTATTTTAGTTTTGTTTCCTGATGCCCTAAAAAAGAACATAAAGAAATTTTATTTCTTAAAAGAAACTAATCGAGCATATTGCAATTTGGGAAGGTGAAAAATTAACCAAAGAAGCAGCTTTTGAAACCAGTGGAATTAAAACTGTGTATTGGTTACAAGAAATGGAAAAGATCATGTTTGAATTAATGACACAATGCTGAAACAGTTTATATAAATACCAATGAACATTACAGAGCAAATGTAGAAACAGAAACCAGAGAAGATCGTTTTACAAAATGGCTGAAAGAAAAATATCCTGCACATAGTGTTGCAAAAAGCAATCCAATTTTACAACGATTAAGATCGGTAAAAGACCAAATAGAAATAGATTTAATTCAACAAGCATGTGATATTACTGAAAAAGGATTTAGACGAGTTTTAAATTTTGTAAAACCTGGTGTTTGGGAATATGAAATTGAAGCAGAATTCATGCATGAATTTTTAAGAAATCGATCTAAAAAATTTGCTTATACACCAATTATTGCTTCTGGAAATAATGCCAATGTTTTACATTATATTGAAAACAATCAACAATGTAAAGATGGTGATTTAATTTTAATGGATGTTGGTGCAGAATATGCAAATTATTCATCTGATATGACACGAACAATTCCTGTTTCTGGAAAATTTACAGAAAGACAAAAAGAAGTTTATAATGCAGTTAACAGAGTAAAAGATGAAGCTACAAAATTATTAGTTCCAGGAGCATTATGGGCAGAATATCATGTTGAAGTTGGTAAATTAATGACCAGTGAATTATTAGGATTAGGATTAATTAGATAAAGCAGATGTTAAAAATGAAGATCCAAATTGGCCAGCTTATAAAAAATACTTTATGCATGGAACATCTCATCATATGGGATTAGACACACATGATTATGGTATTTTAACCGAACCTATGAAAGCAAATATGGTATTTACTGTTGAACCTGGAATTTATATTCCTGATGAAGGATTTGGAATTCGTATTAGAAGATGATGTTGTTGTTCAGAAAAAAGGAGAACCTTTTAATTTAATGAGAAATATTCCTATTGAAGCTGAAGAGATTGAAGATTTAATGAACTCTTAATTAGTAATGACACTTAAATTTAAAGGAGTAAATATTAATTATAGCAGTTTTGGTAAAGGCACTGCTTTAGTTTTATTGCATGGATTCTTAGAGAATAAAACCATGTGGAAACCATTTATTCCAAGCTTTTCAAAAAGACATCAGGTTATTACTTTAGATCTATTGGGTCATGGAAAAACAGGTTGTATAGGGACTGTTCATACTATGGAGGATATGGCTGATGCTGTAAAGGCAGTTTTGAACGAACTAAAGATAAAGAACAGTATTATAGTTGGCCACTCTATGGGAGGATATGTTGCCTTGGCTTATGCAGAAAAAAATCCAAATGAAGTTAAAGGACTGTGTCTAATGAACTCGACAGCTCAAGCCGATTCAAAAGAAAAAAAGATTAACAGAGATCGCGCTATTTTGGCAGTCCAAAAAAGCAAAAACAGTTTTGTTAGAATATCTATTACAAATCTTTTCAGACCAAAAAACAGGTCAATATTTTCTAAAGAAATAAAGCAGGTGAAAGCAGAAGCCTTAAAAATTTCAACAGAAGGAATTGTTGCTGCTTTAGCAGGTATGAAAATAAGAAAAGACAGAACAAAATTGTTTCAAGAATTGAGATGTATTAAGATGATGATAATCGGTAAGCGAGATCCTGTGCTAGATTATGATTCTTTATTAGATCAAACAATGAATATAGACATTAAAGTAGTAGAATTTCCTGATGGACATATGAGTCATATTGAAAATAAGAAAGATTTTCTGACAACAATTATGCATTTTATCGAATAAATACAACTTTTAATCGTTTATTTATTTTTTTTTATTACTTTCATTGCCTGTAACCTACTTATCAATTCAAATGAAAAAAACTAACGACACTAAACTCTCTTCAAAATTATATTGTTCTGTATTTGGTCACAATTTTTTCCTTTCAAAAAAAGTTACCTATCACATTAAAGAGTATACCTGTAAATCTTGCAAGAAACAAGTCACGACAAATGTTAATGGTGACCTAATTGAGTTAACACCCAAGTATAAAGAAATAAATTCGGTGTTGGAACGAGTTTATAATAAAAGAAAGCTTCGTTTACAGAATAAATCACACGTTTCATCGATTATTTAATAAGTAGGTGTAATTAATTTACTCTTATTCACTAACTTAATCCTCCCTTTAAAAAACTAATTAAAATAATTCCCTCATGAAGCATTTACATTGTAGTGTATTTGGTCATAACTATGTTGTTTCAAAAACTGTTACGAATTTTGTTAAGGAGTACAAATGCTCTTATTGTAACAAACAATGGACAACCAATAGTAATGGCAATTTAATACCGTTAACACCTAAATTTAAAGAAATTAATGCGGTTCTAAATCGTATTCATAATAAAAAGGTCTTAAGGAGATCTCTTATTCTGGATCGCTAAAAGAGTTCCATCCTTGAGCTTTCAGTGGAATTTTGGTATTGGATCTTGTTATAAGATACATTCCGGAAGTCTTTTCGGTCATGTGTCCTATAACCGATAAATTAGGGTTGCCTTTAATTTTTGGAAAGTCTTCTTGAGATATTGTCATAAGTAGTTCGTAATCCTCACCTCCACTTAAAGCTATCATTGTACTATCTATTTTAAATTCTTCACAAGTTGAAATTACTTGTGGATCCAGAGGTATTTTATCTTCATACAAATCACATCCTACTTTGCTCTGTTTACATATGTGGATTATTTCAGAAGATAAACCATCACTTATATCAATCATAGATGTAGGTTTCACTTCCAAATCTTTTAGCAATTTTACAATATCTTTTCTTGCTTCAGGTTTTAATTGTCTTTCAATAATATAAGTATAAGGGTCAAGATCAGGTTGATTATTCGGGTTAACTTTAAAGACTTCTTTTTCTCTTTCTAATACTTGTAAGCCCATATAGGCTCCACCAAGATCTCCTGTTACAACTAACAAATCGTTTGGCTTTGCTCCATTTCTGTATACAATATCTTCCTCTGTTAGCTTCACCAATAGCAGTAATTGAAATTAATAAGTCCTTTGTTAGAAGTTGTTGTATCGCCTCCAACAACATCAACATTATAATTTCTGGAAGCCAATTCAATTCCAGCATACAATTCTTCAACAGCTTCTAAAGGAAATCTGTTTGAAACTGCAATAGAAACTGTAATTTGAGTAGCTATTGCATTCATTGCATAAACATCAGATAAATTTACCATAACAGCTTTGTAACCCAAATGCTTTAATGGCATATAACTTAAATCAAAATGCACACCTTCAATCAACAAATCAGTTGTTAAAACAACTTTATTCTTAAATTCCAATACAGCTGCATCGTCTCCAATTCCTTTAATTGTAGATTTTTGATTTATTTTAAAATTCTTGGTTAAATGATCTATAAGTCCAAATTCCCCTAAATCACTGAATTTTGTAAGTTGTTGATTTTTATCTTCTATCATGCTGCAAATTTAATATTCTTTTGTAACAAAAACCTATGAAACATTCATAACTAAAATTATTAATAATAACGATGAATGCTTGATTTGATGCTACATAAGACTGAGAAATAATTATAAGAATTCCTTATGAAACTATATACTAATATAATGTTATCGGGCATTGTAAAACAGCGACTTATATTGTATATTTGCACTCTATTTAGAATTAATCTATTTAAGGAATATGATAAAAGTTTCAGATACAGCAAAAAAAAAAGTTGTCGAACTTATGACAGGATGATGGCTTTAATCCATCTACAGATTTTGTTCGTGTTGGTGTAAAAAGTGGAGGTTGTTCTGGATTATCTTACGATTTAAAATTTGATAAAGAACAACAAGAAGAAGATAAAGTGTTTGAAGATAATGGTGTTAAGAATTATTGTAGACAAAAAAAGCTTTTTATACCTAATTGGAACCACTTTAGAATATTCTGGTGGATTAAACGGAACAGGTTTTGTATTTAATAATCCTAATGCAAATAGAACTTGTGGTTGTGGAGAAAGTTTTTCACTTTAATAATATAAAAAATGATGAGTAAATATACAGAAGACGATTTAAGAGAAGAATTAAAAACCAAAGAATACGAATATGGTTTTTATACAGATATAGAATCTGATACATTTCCTATTGGTTTAAATGAAGATATTGTTCGTGCTATTTCTAAAAAGAAAGAAGAACCAGAATGGATGACAGAATGGCGATTAGAAGCTTTTAAAGCTTGGAAAGAAATGGAAGAACCAGAATGGGCAAATGTTCATTATGAAAAACCAGATTTTCAAGCTATTTCTTATTATTCTGCTCCTAACAGTAAACCAAAATACGATAGTTTAGATGAGGTTGATCCAGAATTATTAGCAACCTTTGAAAAACTTAGGTATTTCCTTGATGAACAAAAAAAATTGGCTGGTGTTGCCATGGATGTTGTTATAGATTCAGTTTCTGTAGCAACAACTTTCAAAAAGACTTTAGCTGAAAAAGGTATTATTTTCATGAGTATTTCTGAAGCAATTAAAGAGCATCCAGAACTAGTAAAAAAATATATAGGAACAGTTGTTCCTCAAAAAGATAATTTTTATGCAGCTTTAAATTCTGCTGTATTTAGTGATGGTTCTTTCTGTTACATTCCAAAAGGTGTTCGTTGTCCAATGGAATTATCAACTTATTTTAGAATTAATCAAGCAGGAACAGGTCAGTTTGAAAGAACCTTGGTAATTGCAGATGAAGGTAGTTATGTAAGTTATTTAGAAGGATGTACAGCTCCAAGTAGAGATGAAAATCAATTACATGCAGCAGTTGTAGAATTAATTGCTTTAGATGATGCTGAAATAAAATATTCAACAGTTCAAAACTGGTATCCTGGAAATGCTGAAGGAAAAGGTGGTGTTTTTAATTTTGTAACCAAACGAGGTTTATGTGAAAAAAATGCAAAAATATCTTGGACTCAAGTAGAAACAGGAAGTGCTGTAACCTGGAAATATCCATCTTGTATATTAAAAGGAGATAATTCAGTTGGTGAATTTTATTCAATTGCTGTTACCAATAATTATCAACAAGCAGATACTGGAACAAAAATGATTCATTTAGGAAAGAACACTAAATCAACCATTATTTCTAAAGGTATTTCTGCAGGTAAATCTCAAAATAGTTATAGAGGATTAGTAAAGGTAAATTCTGGAGCAGATAATGCACGTAACTTTTCACAATGTGATAGTTTATTAATGGGAAATGAATGTGGTGCACATACATTTCCTTATATAGAAGCTAAAAATAAAACAGCTCAAATAGAGCATGAAGCAACAACAAGTAAAATTGGTGAAGACCAAATTTTCTATTGCAACCAAAGAGGTATTGATACAGAAAAAGCAATTGCTTTAATTGTAAATGGATTTAGTAAAGAAGTGTTGAATAAATTACCAATGGAATTTGCTGTTGAAGCTCAAAAATTATTAGAAATAAGTTTAGAAGGATCTGTTGGATAAAATTTATTAGCATGAAAAAATTCGTTTTCTTTTTATTTATTTCAGCAATACTTGTAGGATGTAAAAATGAATCTAAATCGTGTGTCATCTAACCCTGATGAGCAGACAGATGAATTAATTACCTTGTCTGGAGATTTTATTTATTATGCCGATGCAGCAGTTTTTCAAACCAATAACGAAATTTATGGTGTGGTTATAGATGATAAAATGCATGAGCTAAATGAAGCAGTGAAATCATATAAAAATGATGTAACAGACATGGTTTCGGTTACTGTGAAAGCAAAGAAATATAAGAAGCCTGCAAATGAAGAAGGTTGGCCATATCGAATAGAAATAAAAGAAATAATAAAGGTTGTAAAACCAAATCCGAATAAAAAAGACGTTATTAAAATAGGACAATAAGAATATGTTAAAGATAAAAAACTTACACGCAAGTGTTGAAGGAAAATCAATTTTAAAAGGAATTAATCTTGAGGTAAAAGCAGGAGAAGTTCATGCTATCATGGGTCCAAATGGTTCTGGTAAAAGCACTTTGGCTTCTGTAATTGCAGGAAAAGAAGAGTATGAAGTAGCTGAAGGAGACATTTTTTTTGAAAGCGAAAATATTGAAGAATTAGCAGCTGAAGAACGTGCTCATAAAGGTATGTTTTTATCATTTCAATATCCTGTTGAAATACCAGGAGTCTCGGTAACAAATTTCATAAAAACTGCCATTAACGAAACTCGAAAAGCAAAAGGTCTTGAAGATATGCCTGCTAAAGAAATGCTGAAAATGATTCGTGAAAAAGCAGAGTTATTAGAAATTGACAGAAAGTTTTTGTCACGTTCATTAAACGAAGGATTTTCTGGAGGAGAAAAAAAACGTAACGAAATTTTTCAAATGGCCATGTTAGAACCTAAATTGGCTATTTTAGATGAAACAGATTCTGGTTTAGATATTGATGCATTACGTATTGTTGCCAATGGTGTAAATAAACTAAAAAGCAAAGATAATGCTGTAGTTGTTATTACACATTATCAAAGATTATTAGAATATATAGTTCCAGATTTTGTTCATGTTTTACATAATGGAAAAATTGTAAAATCAGGCACAAAAGAACTGGCTCATGAGCTTAGAAGAAAAAGGTTACGACTGGATAAAAGAAGGAGTGAACGCTTAAACTAACAATGCAAATGGATTTAAAAGAAAAATTAGTATCATCCTTTATGGCTTTCGAGAATAATGTACGATGTTACTTCAAAAGTTCATGATATTAGAAGCGAAGCCATTAAAACATTTGAAGAAAAAGGATTTCCAACAAAAAAAGATGAAGCATGGAAATACACTTCCTTAAATAAAATATTTAAAACAGATTATAGTGTATTTCCTAAGCAGGAAAATGCTTTGGAATATAGCGATGTAAAAAAATATTTTATTCATGATATTGATATCGTATAAAATCGTATTTATAGATGGAAAATATTCATCTCATTTATCACAAACCACTCATGATGGAATTGATGTTTGTTTAATGTCTTCAGCATTAACAAACCAAAATACCGATTGATAATTGATAATTATTTTAATAAAGTAGCAACAAAAGACAGTTTTACATCTTTAAATACGGCATTTTCAAACGAAGGTGCTTACATTCATATTCCAAAGAATAAAGTAGTTGAAAAACCCATTCAAATTATACATTTTTCAACAGGAAATGAAGTCGGCTTTAATGTTACAACCACGAAATTTAATTGTGGTTGATGAGAATTCTCATGTTCAAATCATCGAACGTCATCAAAGTCTAACCGATAATCCTGTTTTAACCAATAGTGTTACAGAAATTTTTGCAAATAAACGTGCTATTGTAGATTATTATAAAATACAGAATGATAATGAAAATGCTTCTTTAATAGATAATACGTTTATAAATCAAAAACAAGAAAGTCATTGTTCTGTACATACCTTTTCATTTGGAGGAAAATTAACACGTAACAATCTTAATTTTTATCAAAATGGAGAACGTATCGATTCCACATTAAAAGGAATTACCATTATTGGAGACAAACAACATGTAGATCATAATACATTAGTACATCATATTGAACCAAATTGCGAAAGTCATCAGGACTATAAAGGTGTTTTTGGAGAAAATTCAACTGGTGTTTTTAATGGTAAAGTAATTGTTGATAAAGAAGCTCAAAAGACCAATGCATTTCAAGCAAATAATAATATTCTTTTAAGCGATAAAGCATCCATAAATACAAAACCACAATTAGAGATTTTTGCAGATGATGTAAAATGTTCTCATGGTTGTACTATTGGGCAATTAGACGAAAACGCCTTGTTTTATTTGCGATCCAGAGGTATTCCAGAAAAAGAAGCAAAGGCTTTATTAATGTATGCTTTTGCCAATAACGTGTTGGATTCTGTTAAAATTCCAAAATTAAAAGCACGTATTAATAAGTTGATTGCGGAAAAATTAGGTGTTAATATTGGGTTTGATCTGTAAATGTAATCATGTAATCAAAGGTGACTTTATGCTTGACATTGAAACAAATAAGAAAAGATTTTCCAATATTATCACGTAAAGTAAATGGCAAACCTTTAGTGTATTTTGATAATGCTGCAACTTCACAAACACCACAACAAGTTATTGATGTCATTGTAGATTATTACAGTAATTACAATGCTAATATTCATCGTGGTGTACATACCTTAAGTCAAGAAGCAACAGATGCATATGAGAAAGCCAGAAAAAAATTCAAGATCATTTTAATGCAAAACATTCACACGAAATAATCTTTACTTCGGGAACTACGCATAGTATTAATTTAGTTGCAAATGGATTTTCTTCTATTTTTAAAAAAAGGAGATGAAATTAATTGTTTCAGCTTTAGAACATCATAGTAATATTGTGCCATGGCAAATGTTATGCGAAAGGACAGGAGCTATTTTAAAAGTTATTCCAATGAGTCAGGAAGGTGAATTGGTAATAAGGGATTATGACAAATTACTTTCCAAAAAGCTAAATTAGTTTTTGTTAATCATATTTCAAATACTTTAGGAACGATTAATCCAATTAAAGAAATTATAGAAAAAGCTCATAATATTGGTGCTGCTGTTTTAATTGATGGCGCACAAGCATGTCCACATTTAAAACCAGATGTTCAAGCTTTAGATGTCGATTTTTATGTAGCTTCAGCTCATAAAATATGTGGGCCAACAGGAGTTGGAATGCTTTATGGAAAAGAAGAATGGCTTAAAAAATTACCGCCTTATCAAGGTGGTGGTGAAATGATTGCAGAAGTCACTTTTGAGAAAACAACCTATGCCGATCTGCCACATAAGTTTGAAGCTGGAACACCTAATATTTGTGGAGGTATTGCCTTTGGTGCTGCCATAGATTATATGAATTCGATCGGATTTGATAATATTGCGGACTATGAAAATGAGATTCTTGAGTATGCAACTCAAGAACTATTAAAGATTGAAGGCTTAAAAATTTATGGAACTTTAAATAATAAGACTTCGGTAATTTCTTTTAATTTGGAGGGAATTCATCCATACGATGTTGGCAGCATATTAGATAAAATGGGAATTGCTGTTCGAACAGGTCACCATTGTGCGCAACCCATTATGGATTTTTATAAAATTCCAGGAACAGTTAGGGCATCCTTTGCATTTTATAATACAAATGATGAAGTTGATGCTTTTGTAAATGCAGTTAAAAAAGCAAAAATGATGTTGTCTTAAAAATAGGAAATCTCACAAAAAATCTTATGACAGAAAGCCTCTTGAAATTCAAGAGGCTTTTTTAATTCTAACTTTATGCATTTTATCGAAAAGTTGATAAATATTTTAAAATAATTTATTTAATTTTTCTAAAATATTTATATATTTCGACAAATTCTAATTAAAAACACTAACAAATAATGAGAAAATTACTTTTTGGAATGGCTGCAGTAGCCCTTCTTTTTACTGCTTGTAACAACGATTCTAATGAAATAGCTGATGATCAATCACAAATTGATATGAGCGATTTTTATGTTTATACCGATGCTGGTATTGATGAAGCTTCAAGATTATCTACAGACAGTAAATCAAAATCATGCTACTACAATGGTTAATTTAAACAGACTATTAAATGAAAATCCAGAATTAGAAAAGAAAATGTATGATATAGAATATCATACAAGAGCTAATATTGCGGCCAAAAAACCTGATGGTGTAGGGAATGGAAATGGTGGTGGAGGAAACGGTGGCGGTGATGGCGGTTCTGGAGGAGGAGATAACTTAGGTGTTATTAACATTCCAGTCTATGTTCATGTTGTTTACAGCAATTCCCAAGAAAATGTAAGTGACAATCAAATTAACTCTCAAATTGCAGTTTTAAATGACGATTTTAGAAAAGGAAATAATGATATTAGTCAGGTGCCTACATTATTTGAAAATATAGTGGCAGATAGTGAAATTACATTTTCTTTAGCTCAAGATGGTATTAAAAGACATTCAAACTCTACTTCTAGTTGGGGAACTAACGATGCAGTAAAAGCTGCTTATCCGCCTATTACTCCAGAAACTCACTTAAATATTTGGGTATGTAACATTAGTGGAGGAATTTTAGGATACGCTCAATTTCCTGGAGGGCCTTCTTCAACTGATGGAGTTGTTTTATTATACTCTAGTTTACCTGGTGGATCTGCTGCTCCTTATAATTTAGGAAGAACAGCTACACATGAAGTTGGACACTATCTTAAACCTAAGACATATTTGGGGAGACGGAAGATGTAATAGAGATGACTTTGTTGCAGATACTCCGAAATCTGACAGACCAAATTATGGATGTCCTTCTTTTCCAACGACACATTGTCGGTCAACTGACATGACAATGAATTACATGGATTATACAGATGATGCCTGTATGTACATGTTTTCAGAAGGTCAAAAAGTTCGTATGAGAACTATATTTGAATCGGGTGGAGAAAGAGAAAGTATGGTAAACTAATAACATAATCACATAAATACTTAAAAGACGCCTACTTTGGTGTCTTTTTTGTATTATAGCTATAAAATAATTGAACAAAATGAAATTTTTATTTAGCTTATTAGCCCTTGTACTCACAACAAAGGAATGTGAAAATAGAAAGATGGAAAATGACTCTAAAAAAACTGAAATCATGAATGTCGATAGATCTTCGGAACAGCAAATGGATTATATTATAGAATATTCAGCTATTTCAAGAGGAATATTTAATGAAGTTATAATCAATAAAACAGGTATGACAGTTCAAAAGGATCGAAATTCAAAACAGGTAGTTACTGAATTGAGTCAGGAAATGAGGGAAGATATTATGAATAAACTGGATGGGATTGATATCACTTTGTTACCGAAATTAAAAGCCCCGACAGAAAAACGATTTTTTGATGGAGCTGCCCATGCTACTCTTAAAATAACAATTGACGGTAAAACATATTCTACCTCAAGTTTTGATCATGGTTTTCCGCCGGAAGAATTAAAGACACTTTGTGATATAATTGTAAAGTTCCTTGAGTAACTAGAAAGTAAAGTAATGTTATAGTATTTTTAATGAAAATTAATCAAGTGACAATAGAAGAAATACAAAACGAAATAATTGATGAATTCTCAATGTTTGAAGATTGGGAAGAGCGTTATCAATATATGATTGATCTTGGTAAGACATTACCTCTTATTGATGAAAAATATAAAACTGAAGATAATATTATTAAAGGTTGCCAAAGTAAAGTCTGGGTTCATGCTGAAATGAATGATGACAAAGTGGTATTTACTGCAGATAGTGATGCGATAATAACTAAAGGAATTATAGCCATCTTAATTAGAGTATTTTCAAATCAACATCCTAAGGATATTATTGATGCCAATACAGATTTTATTGATAAAATAGGACTAAAGGAACATTTATCTCCAACACGTGCCAACGGATTAGTAAGCATGATAAAACAACTTAAAATGTATGCGATTGCATACCAAACACAATTACAGTAAAATGAGCGAATCAACAATAGATACAAATAAACTTAGGAGAAAAAATAGTAGGAGTTTTAAAAACTATTTTTGATCCGGAAATTCCCGTAGACATTTATGAATTAGGATTAATTTATGATGTTTTTGTTAATGAAGATCTGGATGTAAAGATCTTAATGACTTTAACAACTCCAAATTGTCCTGTGGCAGAAACACTTGCCTCTAGAAGTCGAGGAAAAAGTTAAATCTATAAACGAAGTAAAAAGTGCTGAAGTAGAAATAACGTTTGATCCACCTTGGAACCAAGACCTAATGAGTGAAGAAGCTAAACTTAGAATTAGGAATGTTATAAGATGGCAGATGAAATTATAAATCGCGTAGCGAATAGTAAATTAATAACTATAGATCTTGAAGATTACTATCCAAATGGTAAACGGATTTTGTTTGATATTAAGGATTGGTTATTTGAAGGATTGGTTCTGCGAGAAAAAGATTTTAGAGAAAAGGCAAAGAATTTTGACTGGTCGAAATACCAAAATAGCTATGTTGCTTTAACTTGCAGCTCAGATGCCATCGTTCCTGCTTGGGCTTTTATGCTTTTAATCGTTTATTTAGAGCCTTTTGTCGAAAAAGCGATAATTGGAGACCTTGAAGGATTAGAAACATCAATTTATCAAGACATTATTAATCAATTAGATACTTCACAATTCAAAGATAAACCTATTATTATAAAAGGCTGTAGTCAATAAGCCAGTGCCTGCAAATGCTTATGTTATGCTTATTAATAAGCTTAAACCAGTAGCTAAATCCATTATGTATGGAGAAGCTTGCTCTTCTGTTCCACTTTTTAAGAAACAGTAACTCAATATTATTCATAAACATTTGTAATACAGTAATTTATAACTTATTTCTGATTTTGTCAAGATGGTTTCTAAATATATATTTGCCAAAATTTTTACTTAGAACTTAAACTTAAATTAAAACTATTAAAATGACTAAAAAATTATTTTTATTATTTGCATTATTTGTTGGGATCAATTCCATAAATGCACAAACAAAAGAAGAATTACAAGCTCAAAAAGCTGAAAAGCAAGCTGCAGCAGATGCATTACAAGGTGAAGCTAATGCTATACAAGCTCAAATTGATGCCTTCCAGGTTGGAGAAAAGGTGCTTTTGGAACAATTGGAGGAAGTATTTCTAAATTTAGTAACTGGTATGCTCAAGGATCCCCAAATAATTCTTCTGGAAATATTGGATTTACAGTAAATGCATTTGCCAATAACCTGCAGGAGAAGTTCTTTTGGAGAAACTCTGCCAACATTAATTTAGCTTGGGTAAAACTTAGATGATAAAGATGACCCAGCTGACAGTGATAAATTTAGAGAAGCCACAGATGTTTTTAATATTTCATCTCTTTATGGTAAAAAATTAAGTGAAAAATTTGCTATTTCTACTTTGGGAGAATACAGAACAACAATTTTAAACAATTTTAATGATCCTGGTTATTTAGATATAGGTGTTGGTGGAACCTGGACTCCTATAACAGATTTAATTGTTGTTATTCATCCATTAAACTACAATTTTGTTTTTGCTAGATAATGATGCAGTTTTTGAATCTTCTTTAGGTGCTAAAATTGTTGCAGATTATACAAGACAAATTGGGTGCTGTTAATTTTAAAACTAATTTATCCATGTTTCAAAGTTATAAAAGTGGAGACTATTCTAACTGGACTTGGACAAATTCATTTGGATATACCTTATGGAAAATGATTGGTGTTGGTTTTGACTTTGGATTAAGAAGTAACAAACAAGAAGCGCTTAATTATACTCAAAATAATGCACCAACCCCTGATCCAACAGCTACTTTTGATAACTGTAGATAACAAGCTTACAAAGTATTGGATGATTGGTTTAAATTATAAATTATAATATAAAGTCCAATTTATAAAAAAAAACTCGCTAATAAAGCGAGTTTTTTTATGCCATATTCTCATCATAATCAGGATACAAAAAATGATTATAAGGAAAACGAGTTATATGTATTTCTCTTACTTCCTCATAAACACGTTTTTTAAAATCTTCTAAATTCTCTTTTTTTAACGCAGAAATAAAAAGAGCATTATCACCCAATTTATTCATCCATGTATTTTTCCATTCTTTAAAGAGTATATGTGCTTTTGTTCTTTCTGTAATAAATCATCTTCATCTAAATGTTCGGCTTTGTAAGCATCAATTTTATTAAAAACCATTATGGTTGGTTTGTTAGCACATTCAATTTCACCTAAAATTTTATTTACTGATTCTATATGTTCTTCAAAATTAGGATGAGAAATATCAACAACATGTAATAATAAATCCGCTTCTCGAACTTCATCTAAAGTACTTTTAAAACTGTCCACCAATTGAGTTGGTAATTTTCTAATAAATCCAACCGTATCACTCATTAAAAAAGGTAAATTTTTAATAACCACTTTTCTAACAGTAGTATCTAGAGTTGCAAATAATTTATTTTCAGCAAATACTTCACTTTTACTAATAACATTCATTAAAGTAGATTTACCAACATTGGTATAACCAACTAAAGCAACTCGTAACCATTGTACCTCGATTCCCTCTTTGAACGACATTTGCTTATCAATGGTTTTAATTTTATCTTTTAAGTAACGCATATTTTATCTCGAACAATACGTCTATCTGTTTCAATTTCTGTTTCACCAGGACCACGCATTCCAATTCCACCTTTTTGTCTTTCAAGGTGAGTCCACATACCTTTTAATCGAGGTAATAAATATTCACATTGTGCCAATTCAACTTGTGTTCTGGCATAACTTGTTTGTGCTCGTTGAGCAAAAATATCTAAGAATCAAATTGGTTCTGTCAAGTACTTTACAGTCTAAGTATTTTACTAATATTTCGTTCTTGAGCAGGAGATAATTCATCATCAAAAATAGCAGTTCCAATTTCATTGTTCTTCAATAAATTTCTGAACATCATTCATTTTACCAGTTCCAATAAAAGTTTTAGGATTTGGCATATCCATTTTTTGGGTAAATCGTTTTACAACTTCTCCACCTGCTGTAAAGGTTAAAAATTCCAATTCATCTAAATATTCTTTAGACTTTTCTTCGTCTTGATCTTTAGTAATTACACCAATTAATACAACTTTTTCAAGTTCAATATTTTTCTTCTCTATCATATTTGATTATAATTGGCAAAGTTACGTAAATGGTTGCTCTTATTTTTACTACTTTAGGTCAATAAATTATATATATGAAGAATGTTTTTTAGAGATAAAAAGAAAGCAAAAATTTATACAGTGGCATTTTATAATGTTGAAAATTTATTTGATGTTTATGATAACCCTTATACTCATGATGATGATTTTCTGCCTGAATCCGATAAAAAATGGACTCATAAAAGATATTAGAAAAAAATAAGAAAATTGGGATATGCTATTTCCAAAGTAGGAAAAAAACATTCAGGGAAGCTGCCTTCTTTAGTTGGATTGGCTGAAGTAGAAAATAAAAGTGTTTTAAAGATCTAATTAATTCGAAACATTTAAAAAATCAAAATTACAATTTTATACATTATGATTCACCAGATGAAAGAGGCATTGATGTTGCTCTAATATATGATACTACAATATTTACAGAGTTAAGATCAAAAAGTTATAAGATTGATTTAAAGAATGAATTTGGTGGGGTAGATTATACAAGAGATATTTTGCTGGTTTCAGGATTATTTAATGGTGAAAAAATACATATAATTGTTAATCATTGGCCATCCAGAAGAAGTGGAAAAGACCAAACTGATGAAAAACGATTAATTACTTCAAACAAAGTCACTCAAATCATCAAAGAAGTAAGTAGAGATGAGGAAGAACCTAAAATAATAGTAATGGGTGATTTTAATGATGATCCATCAAGTAGAAGTTTAAAAAATCTATTGGAAAATAATGATTTATTTAATCCAATGGAAACTTTACTTTCCTTTACAAGAGGTAGTCTGAATCATAAATTTAACTGGAATTTATTCGATCAAATATTATTCACAACAAACTTTTTTAAGCATGAAGAAAACAAGCATAGTTTTAGCCATGCAAATATTTTTGATGATATTTTTTTAACACAATTTGAAGGGAAATATCAAAGGAAATCCATTTAGAACTTATGTAGGCAGGAAATATAAAGGTGGGTTTAGCGATCATTTTCCTGTTTATATTCATTTAAAGAAATTTTAACCGAAATAGAATTGAGCTACTGACAAGGATTTTTAACCATAATGACTTATATTGCTTGACCATTAAATCAAATTTTTAATGATTTTTAATTTTATTACCGAATATTTTCTAACTTCTTCTTTTTAAGCTTTCAATGCTTGTGTTTAATACCATAGAAATTAATTTAAATCCTCTCCTATGAAGAAAATTACCTCGCTGATTTTTTTATTGTGTATTTCATATATGACAGTTGCCCAAGTTTTAAACGAGCCAGCCAACTGGCCAAATTCAAATTGGACAGTTACTGGAACCTATACAGCAAGTGCATTAATAAATAATCCTGTTACAAGTGATTCGTTTACATTTAATGATGATGCAGCTGGGAGTGGATCTAATGACGATATAATTGCCGAATCTCCAGTTATTGATCTAACCAATGCTTTTAATGCAGGTGAAATTCAAATACTTATTTCTGGATTATATAATCATAGAAATATCGGTGGGTCTTTAACACTGGATTATTATAATGCAGACTCCGGAAATTGGATAACTTTATTTAATTTTCCAAATAATGGCTCGGGATCAGACTTTTCAAGCTGTGTCAGTATGCAATCTTTTGAAGCCGGAGTGGTGATCGATTCATTTACTGCAACTCAGTTATCTGGATTTAAATATAGATTTGCCTATGATGATGATGATGGGTGGCAATGGGGATGGTGTATTCAAGAGTCAGCAGTTATTTCGACTGAAGCAGTAGCTCCAAATTGTGATCCTGTGGTTATATCACCAATGAATGGCGAAACAGAAGTTGCTATTGATTCTCAAATTAACTGGACTGCGGCAACAGGATTTCCGGAAGGGTATTTAATTTCAATAGGAACTACCGATGGAGTAACAGATATATTGGATTCATTTGATAACGGATTTAGTCTAAATTATGATCCAACTGGTCTGTTAAATTTTAGTACGGAATATTTCGTAACGATTACACCTTATAATGGTGTTGGTTCAGCTACAGGTTGTGCTTCATCAAGTTTTACGACAGTAACTAATCCCAATACAACAGTAATTTGCTCCAGCGGTCCTGTTAGTACTACTTTTTGTTATTTAAGCGCAACTATAACTCAGTATACATATACAAGTGATGATGGCTCACCTCTTACTTTAAATGTTAATGCAGGGCAAGTCGAAAATGGCTGGGATGAATTTATTGTTCTGGATTCTGATGGAGTTACAGACTTAAATGAAGCATCGCCATATGGTAATTTGGGTAACTTGGCTGGATTAGTTTTTCAGTCTTCAGGAGATAATCTAACTGTACAGGTTAATGCTGATTCAAGTTTTGATTGTGTAAGTCAAGGTTACACATCCATCGATCTGAATGTAGCCTGCACAACATGCACAAATCCTACGGTTTCATTTAGCTTGTTGGATAACTGTGATGTCGATGAAGAATTTTTTGTTGTCGCTGATGTTACAGATCTTGGATCTGCAACCTCTATTGATATTGAAGATGGAATAGGAGGTCTTGTTAATCTAAACTCTCCAGGTATAGCTCAATTAGGGCCATATGCTAATGGAACAGATGTTGTTTTAACGGCAACAAACTCTGATGATGCAAACTGCGTGATCACCAGTAATGTATTTAATTTAGATGCTTGTCCTCCAGAAAATGATTTATGTGTGGATGCTTTAGAGGTTTTTTGTGATGATACACTTTCCGGAGATACTACAAACGCAACAGAAAATGATGAATTAACAGATTTTTGTGGCACTGGCGAAGGCGCTCCTGGTGTTTGGTATACCTATACAGGAACTGGAGATATTGTTACTTTTTCTTTGTGTGGAACCACTTTTGATACCAAAATACAAGTTTATGAGGGCGCTTGTGGTTCTCTATCTTGCGTAGATGGCAATGACGATAGTTGTGGCTTCCAGTCTGAATTGGATATTTTATCAACTGTGGGATCAACTTATTATATTTATGTATTTGGATTTGGATCAGATACAGGACCTTTTACTTTCAATATTAGTTGTGTGCCACCTCCGGAACCACCTGTTAATGATGAATGTTCATCAGCAACAATGATAATGGCGAATGCTGACGAAAATTGCTCAAATATTACTTCTGGTACTATTTTTGGAGCAACACCATCAAGTGAAATAAACGGATGTACAGGAACCCCTAACGATGATGTTTGGTTCCAGTTTGAAGCTATTTCTGATGAATTAGCCATTGATATCAATAATATAGTAGGAGACACTCAGGACCTGTTTCACGTCCTTTACGAAGGAACTGATTGTGGCAGCTTATCAGAACTTTATTGTAGCGATCCTAACCAAAGTGTTGCAAGTGATTTAACAATCGGAAATACATATTACATTCGAGTTTATTCCTGGACCAGTGATCCATTGCAAGATGTAACTTTCGATATTTGCGTTTTTACAGTTCCTCCGCCAATTGTTACCGACGATACGACATATACAATAGAAGAATTAGTAGAAGATGTTCTGGTTGATACGGATTGTTCCTTGGTGTCCAACATTACGTTTTCAACAGGGACTGATTTTGGATCAACAAATGGTATTGGATATTTTGAAGCAAATGGTTCTTCATTTCCTTTTGAAAGTGGCTTGATTATGACGACAGGCGATGTGTTGAATGCTCCGGGACCTGAATCAGGAACAATTTCTGATGGTGATTTTGGTTGGCCGGGAGATTTGGATCTTGAAAACGCTATTCCGGGACTATTTCCGGGTGTTACAAATAATGCCTCTGTTTTAGAATTTGATTTTATTCCGATCATTGACCAGCTAAGCTTCGATTTTATTTTTGCTGCAGAAGAGTATGGAACGTTCCAATGCACATTTACCGATGCATTTGCTTTTCTGTTAACAGATCCAGATGGTGTTACCACAAACATTGCGTTAGTGCCAGGCACCTCAGATCCAATTTCAGTATTAAACGTAAGAGATGAAGCATATAATTCGAGTTGTCCATCAGTAAACCCAGAATATTTTGGGGCATATTATGGAAATGGAGGATTACCAGCATTAACTAATCCAACTAATTTTATTGGTCGGACAGTAGTGATGACTGCAATGGCAGATGTCATCCCAAATGAGCAATATCATATTAAACTAGTAATTGCCGATGACCAGGATACTTTGTTTGATTCTGCTGTATTTTTATCAGCAGGTAGTTTTGATATTGGAGAATTAGATTTAGGAGAAGACATTCTTCTTACATCCGGGAATGCAAATTGTCAAGGGGATGAAGTAATATTGGATGCCGGGATTTTACCTATTAATTCAAGTATTGAATGGTTTGCAGATGGAACGCTAATAGAAGGTGCAACTTCTACAACAATATCAGTTATCGATACAGCTGTCTATAGTGCCGAGATAACTATAGATAATACAGATTGTTCTTTTTCTGATGAGGTTCTTATCGAATTTTTCTCTGTTCCACAACCATCATTTCCAGAATCGAGTATTATTAAATGTGCAAATGAAGAGTTTGCACTTCAACTAAATGTGGCTAATATTGATGATTTAAATAGTATAACATATTCATGGTCATTAGATGGAAATCAAGTGCAAACAAGTGATAGTAACACATATATTTTAACTGATTCTGCCGAAGAGCAAGGAACTTTTACAGTAGTAGTTACAGATGATGTTACAGGTTGTAATGCTGAAGCGCAAATAATTGTGGAATTCTATGAAAACTCTTATTGCGTTGATCTTCCTCAAGGGTTGTCTCCCAATGGCGATGGAGACAATGATTGTTTAATTCTTGATCATTTAGAGGATAGAGAAGATATAACCCAAATAGATATTTATAACCGTTTAGGTGTAAAAGTTTATGAATTAAATGAGTATGTCGATCAATGGTGCGGTACGGATCAAAACGGTAAAAAACTACCCGTAGGAACATATTTTTACATCATTCAAACAAGAAACCAAGATCCTATAAAAAGCTGGATATATTTAAACTACTAAACTAAGCACATTTATAAATGAAAAACTTATATATCATTATAGTATTCTTGTTCGCTATGCAGTTAAGTGCTCAACAAGACCCTCAATACACACAATATATGTATAATATGAATGTCATTAACCCGGCTTATGCAGGATCAAGAGAAAATTTATCTTTTGGCTTGTTATATCGTACGCAGTGGAATGGATTTGAAGGAGCCCCAAAAACAGGGACATTTTTCGGACATTCACCTGTCGGTAAAAATGTGGGATTAGGTCTTTCTGTTATATCAGATGAAATAGGTCCGGTTAAAGAGACAAATGTCTATGCAGATTTTTCCTATACTTTGGCCTTGGGTGGTGATCATAAATTAGCTTTAGGTTTAAAAGCAGGAGCTACTTTCCACGACATCGGTTTGATAGGTCTCGACCTAATTAACGCAAATGATCCTTTTTTTAGTGAAAACATAAATACAACAACTCCAAACATCGGAGCAGGAGCATTTTATTATTCCAATAATTATTATTTAGCTATCTCGGTTCCAAACATTTTGGATTCAGTGCATCTGGATGCCAATGGAAATAATATAGGATCAGAAACAGCTCATTATTTTGTAACTGGTGGTTATGTATTCCAGGTTTCAAAAAACACCAAATTAAAACCTTCATTTTTAGTAAAATCAGCATTTGATGCACCAACATCTTTTGATATAAATTTAAACGCTTTATTTCTTGAAAAGTTTGAGATAGGTGCCTCCTACAGATTAGAGGACTCTTTTTCCGGACTAGTGAATTTTGCTATTTCACCAAGTTTAAGAATAGGATATGCTTATGATAATATTTCATCAGACATAAAAGCTTATGCACCGGCTTCTCATGAATTTATGATCTTATTCGATTTGAATCTCCCAAGAAAAATTTCCAGATCACCAAGATATTTCTAATACATTAAGCTAATAATTATGAAAAGACTTTATATACTTTTTACACTATCAATTTTAAGTAGTTTAAGCTTAATAGCTCAAAATGATGATACTAAAAGAGCAGATAAACATTTTTCAAGATTCGAATATGTCGATGCAGCCGAGGATTATTTAGATTTAGCTTTAGATGGAAAAGGGAACACCTATGTTTATTCTCGTTTAGCCGATTGTTATTACAATGTGTTTAATACAATTGCAGCAGAAAAATGGTATGCAAAGGCACTTGCCGGTTCCGACGATCCGGAGTTAATATATAAATACTCGCAAATGTTAAAAGCAAATGGAAAATTTAATCAATCTAATGAATGGATGGAAAAATTTGCGACTATGCGTCCGGCAGATGTTAGAGCAGTTGCGTTTAAAGCAAACCCGAATTATTTAGCTAAAATTTTGGAAAAGGGAAAGAAATTCAATGTTCAGGGATTAGATTTTAATTCAGAGAACTCAGATTTTGGAGGGACTATTCAAAATGGCAAATTATATATTGTTTCGGCAAGAAATAATGAACGTAAAACCTACGGATGGAACGAAGAACCGTTTCTGGATATTTTAGAAATTCCGATTCGAACAGATGGAATTTATGGTAATGCATATTTGTTAGGCAGTAAGATCAATACTAAATTCCATGAAGGTACAGTGGCCTTTAGTCCAGACGGAATGACCATGTATTTTTCCAGAGAAAGTTTCTACGATAAATTATACGAAAAAGACTCAATAACCAATAATAAATTCAGCGTTATGAATTTATTCAAAGCATCTAAAATAGATGGCATTTGGGATAATGTAATAGCATTACCATTCAACAGCAGCAAATATAATACAAGTGGACCAGCCGTTAGTAAGGATGGAAAAACATTATTTTTTCATTCAGACATGCCTGGTGGATTTGGATTAGCAGATATTTATAAAGTTGATATAAAAGATAAAGGCGCTTATGGGGAACCGGTCAATTTAGGTCAAAAAATAAATACTGAAGGCCAGGAAAGATTTCCCTTTCCAGGTGCAGACGGAACAATATATTTTTCATCCGATGGACATCTAGGTCTTGGTGGTCTGGATGTGTTTTTTTCTAAAGAAATTGATGGTAAAATGGCACCTGTTAGAAATATTGGGATTCCTGTAAACAGCAGTGCGGACGATTTTGCCTTTACAATAAATGATTTGGGTGAAGGCTTTGTTTCATCCAACAGAATGGGAGGAAGAGGAAGTGATGATATTTATGCAATTAAGAAGTTACGGCCAATATGCGATGTTTTAATTGCAGTAAATGTATCGGATGCCAAAACAGGACAAGGGTTGAATGGCGGATTTTTAAATTTATCAGACATAGACGGCAATACCTTAAACTCTAAAAAAGCCAATGAGAATGGTAGTTCAGAATTTATAATAGAATGCGAGACAGATACAGAATTACAAGTTTCTTTAGAAGATTATGAAAGCAAGACTATTTCAATATCAGGAACTCGAGATGAAGAAGTTATTGTTAATGTTGATTTGAAACCAATTGAAAAACTAATTGTGGAGGATAAAATAATTTTGAATGCTATTTATTTTGATTTTGACAAATCGAATATTAATGCTAAGGCAGCTTTTGAATTAGATAAACTTGTTGTGCTAATGACCAAATACCCAGAGTTAGTTGTAAATGCTACTTCTCATACAGATAGCAGGGGAAGTGATTCTTATAATTTGGAGCTATCAGACAGGAGAGCAAAAACAACCGTGCAATATGTGATTTCTAAAGGAATAGAAGCATCTCGCATATCTGGCGAAGGTAAAGGAGAGAGTGAACAATTAGTTACATGTGGATCCAAATGTACACAAGAAGACCATCAACTGAATAGACGATCAGAATTTAATATAGTTAGTGGAGCGACTCAATAGTTAATATTAAGGATAAAAAAGCCTGCTATTATTTTTTAGCAGGCTTTTTTATGAACTTTTTAAATCATTATGGGACTGATACTATTACATTCTCAACATGTATTGTTGTGTTAAGATTTAAAGTGTCGCTACCTGTATATTTAAAGGCAACATACAATGTTCCGGAGTATCCAGACAAGTCTATTGGTCCTGAATCCACCCATGTAAACCAGTTTGGCTGGTTATCGGGATGCGCAATTACAACATCATTTGTAATATCTTCCCACGTAGCTGAGGCTATACCTTCTTCTGTACCATTGAAATCAGTAGACACAAAAACCTCTAAAGGATAGTGTCCACCATCAGGGTAAGCATATTCAGTTTGAAAATTAAGAATTTCTCCTTCCTGAGCATCCATATCAATGCCTGGAGTAATTAACCAACCTATATTAGATGCATCTCCAGTGCCAAAAGCTGTAAATTCTGCATAGCCATTTCCACTAAATACTTGTTCCGTCCAAAGTTCACCACCTACCTCAGCATAATTTATCCAACCATCGATATTAAGATTTGTATTGTCGACAGCCGTGTTAAATGACTCTTCGAATACAGGATCACATCGGTTATCGTTAAAATCGATATCATCAGTTGTATTTAATACCATGACAATATTGCCACCTCCAAAAGTTTTTGTTATAACACCAACAATTGTACCTCTGCCCTCAAGTGGCAATGGTTCCTGATTAAAGCTTGCAAAAGAGCTTGTTTCCATTAATAATTCTGATCCATTATCACAGCTAACCAGCGGATACTGAGTATCAAAATCGTCATAAGCATCAACAAATGTAGAACCCACTAAATTAGCCGGGAATTGCACATTTTCTAGGGCTACTAACATGCCTAAGTGTGAATCATTTATGTCCGAAGGACCAGCAACAAATGGAACGATTGTTTCAGTTGTGCTTGTTCGGAATATAAAATCGGGAATTTGATTTGCTGTTATTTCTCCAACTTCATCACCATCCTCTGAACCTCCAATTGTTAATACTTCAGAAGAATTTTCGCCTATATAAAGATCTTTTAACTTGATATAAATCTCTCGACCCTGGTTGAATTGATTATAGGTGTCAACTTGATTTAATATGACACCAACAGCCGATGTTGGATTTTCCGGAGCATCTTGCATATAAAATTCTTTGTAGAAATTTCCCGTTCGGTCTGATGAGGTTACATATCCTTTTACTACTAAATCCGATTCAATTAAAGTAACCTGGCCATTGTATAAATTTTTAAGATCAGTAATGCTAACTTCCGTTATCTCATTATTGGAAATGGCATTTAATATTTCTGCTAAGCCCTTATTTTCTTCGACGCCTAAACTTTCCGGAATACTAAAATCATCGTTTTGCACACAAGAAAAAAGAACTATAACAGCGAAAGATGCTAAAATGGCATTTAAAAATTTTGTTGTCTTCATAATGTTCAATATTGTATTTTTCATAGTTTTTTAAAATCTAAAATATAGGTTCAAGAAGTAGTTTGTTCCTCGTCCATACCAATATCTGGGGCCAAAGACTCTTTTGGGATTATTGGAATCATCTCTTAAGGATCTGAAGTTAGAATTTCTGGATTGTTCAAATCCTCCTGTTTTGTATTCTTTATCGAGTAAATTGTTCACACTGGCAAAGAAACCAATATAATAATCATCAATTTTCCATGATTTACCACCAATAAGGTTCACTACCATATAATCGTCGAACTCTTCTTGTTTGAGCAATTCTCTTGCAAGATCTGGTTCGTAATCATTAAAAGGCAGCCCATCTTGATCCAGGTAAAAGTTGCTTGTTCTGTTAATAGGAGCAACATCTACATAAATATCTGAGAAGAAATTCATTGTTGCCCCAAACCACCAGTATTCAGGGTCTCTGTATTCAAAACCAAATGAATATGCTTTTTGAGGCCCATTGGCAATTTTATAATCTTTTAATTCAGTTTTTCCGAAGTTTATGGCACCATTTTCTGAATCAAAATTGTTGTCTATTGTTAGGAAATCATCCGATGTTATTACTAAATTAGGATCGTTGTCATAGGTGTATTGTCCAACTGAAGCGACTCCTTTAAGTTTCAATGTAGGTGTAACCTGAGCTTCTAATCCTAATTCACCACCAAAGTGCAATTTGTTAACGCCTTGAAGCACTTCCTGAACGAAAGCTCCATTATCTCCACCAATACCATCGGCAAAATAAAAGGAAATTTCGTTGGCATCTTCTATAGTTGTATAAAATCCGGTTAATCTGGCTTTCACAGTAGGAGACCTAAAGATATAACTTGCATCAACAGATGTAATTTTTTCTTCTGTGATCTCTATACCACTGAAGTCTCCAATTATGTTGTTGTTTTCTCGTGAATTTGAGAACGTATTTCTTAAAAAAGGAGCTCTTGTTAAATATCCTGCATTAATATCAAAAAGATGTTTTCCTGTGAGCTTGTAGGTTAATCCTCCTTTAGCACCAATACCAGTAAAGGTGAGCTTTCTACTTTTTCCCAGGGAATTTTCATAGGCTTCATGATCATACAGCCCTTCCCTTTGGTATTGTGTATTGGTAATACTACCTGATATATAAAAATCTATTTTATTGTATTTAAAAACTCCCTGTGCATATCCTGAAATGATATCTGCGTTAAGATTATAGTTATATCGGAACTTGTCACCTTCAAACGCTACTCTATCCGGATTTTGTAGATCAAATTGATAACCATCAAACGCATCAATATTTATGTAACCAGTTGTGCTTCCTAAAAGATCTATGATCTCTGCAAAATTCTCAGATTCTAAATTCCTGTAGTTAAATGACGCATTTAAGGTTATGTTTTCGTTAATTTCTGAGTTAAGAATACTATTTACAGTTAATTGTTTATCATCAGAACGATCTTCATACAGTATATAGGACGCAAAATCTCCATTAATATTATCCGTAATATTGGCATCGTACATTCTGTTCCAATCTACTTGACCATCTGATATAAATTCTTGTTCTGCAACATATGCTCCGGCAAAATCAGGACCATCATCATCGGCCAAAAAATAACTAGGTAATTTTTGGTAATACGTTGGGCTTGGATTCGCTCCTCCGGGAAAATCCAATCGGCTGTTACCTAGTTTACCAAATTGATATCCAATGTTTGAGTTTAATGTTGTATTTTCTCCCAAATTCCAGTAGTGGTTTAACATAATTACAGGCTCTTCAATCTCTCTAACCCTGGAATTTCTTTTTTCACCGTTTTGTCTGCCCCAATATTCGTTATATTTAATATCTCTCAGATCATAAACTTCTTGGGTATTTGGTGAAGATTTACCGCGACGGTTAGGTGCATAGATCGAGGTAAAGTTTAAGCTATGATTATCATTGATTTGTTTTTCAACAGAAACAAAAAATGAATTTGAATCGTAAAACGTGGCATCCTGATAACCTTCATTTCCCCAGCGACGACCCATAGATAAGGTATAAGCCCATCCGTTGCTCATAAGGCCGGAAGCATAATATGCCATGAGTCTATTGGTATAACTTCTGTTGGAAGAGGACAGTGTTAAACGACCACCTTCCCTAAATTGTGAGGCTCTTACATTAATATTAGAAGTTCCTAAAATTCCACCAAAATTGTATGCAGAAGGAGTTAAACCTCTTGTTAATTCTTGATTTCTTAGCACATCATTTAATCCGCCCCAATTGCTCCATTGCGGTCTGCCATTAAACATTTTATTCATTTCAATCCCATTGATTAAAACAGTACCATTGTCACTATCTAATCCTCTTACTCTAAAGAATGACGAACTAAACTCAAATGCCGCAGTTCGTTCAAAAACATCCCTAGAAGCCGAAAGTAAACCAGAAATATTATCAGCACCACTGGTGTCATCGTTAAGCTCATCATCCGATAAAACAATAGTAAACATATCTGCAGAATCAGAAACATCAATATCTAAAGTCATATCTGTGATATCAACTGTTTGACCTTCGTTTACCGTAATTGGATATCTGTTTGTAATGTATGAATCTTTTGATATGTTTAGAACTTGTTCTCCTAAAGGAATCTCACCAGAAAAATTGAATGTACCAAAACCGTCTGTGGTAGTTGTAAAATTGCTTCCTTCAATTGATACTGTAACATCGGGAATAGGTGCGCTAGATGTCGCATCAATAACACTTCCTTTAACAGTTGTTTCTTGTGAAAATGCATTTAAAACAATAAAAATTCCAAACATTAAATTAATGAAAGTTTGTTTCATAATTGAAATAAAAGTTAGTAGTCTTAAATTGGTTAAATAATAATTTGAGTTTTCATTATTTAAGTATTCAAATTTACATTATTTAGTTTAAATATTTACTTTTGGAATAAGTTTTGTAACTAAAAATAACAATAAGATAATATACTTATAAATGAAGGTTTTTAAAATAATCGTTGTAATAATTGGGTTGTGTTTTTTTATTAGTACTAGTGCACAGGAGAAAAAGAAGTTTAAGGTACAAACTATAGCCTTTTATAACTTAGAAAATCTATTTGATACAGAGAACGATCCTAAAAAATTCGATGAAGCAAGTCCAATAATGGAAATGAAAGTGGACAGAGAGGAAGTTTATGCTAAGAAGGTCGAAAATATGGCACGAGTTATTGCAGATATTGGTTCTGAAGTGGCTAAGAATTCACCAGTGGTTATAGGAGTATCGGAAGTTGAGAATGTGAGAGTTTTAGAAGATTTGGTTAATCATCCATTACTGTTAAAAAAGGATTATGGCATTGTACATTACGATTCTCCGGATGCTCGCGGTATTGATGTAGCTTTACTCTATCAAAAATCGGTATTTAGGCCAACTACTACAAGTTCGCATGAGTTAAAAATTTATGATGATATCTCAAGAAAAAGAGTTTATACAAGAGATCAATTACTTGTAACTGGAAAGTTTGATGGTGAAATGATGCACTTTATTGTTAGTCATTGGCCTTCCCGAAGTGGTGGAGAAGCTAGAAGCCGCCCTAAGCGTATTGCTGCTGCCAAATTAAATAAGCACATTATAGACTCATTACAGGCTCTGGATCCTTATGCGAAGATTTTTACAATGGGTGATTTAAATGACGATCCTACAAATTCAAGCTTGAAAGATGTTCTAAAAACAAAAAATGAAATTGATGAGGTTAAGTTAAAGGAAATATACAATCCAATGGAGAACATGTTTAAAAAAGGATTAGGCTCAAATGCCTATAGAGATGCATGGAGTTTGTTCGATCAAATACTATTTACTCAACCGTTGTTAGAACGTGATTTTTCGTCCTATAGATTTTACAAAGCAGGGATATTTAACAAACAATATTTAACCAATAAAAAGGGTCGATATAAAGGTTATCCTTATAGAAGTTTTGCTGATGGAGGTTTTACAGACGGATTTAGTGATCATTTTCCTGTTTATGTATACCTCATTAAAGAAGTAAAATAGAATTTATAAAAAGAGGCTGTCTGAAAAGTGTCATTCTGAATGAATATGAAGAATCCATAATAAATTTAAACTACTTATAATCAAAATTTTGAGATTCTTCGCTGTCGCTCTGAATGACATTAAAAACACTTTTCAGACAGCCTCTTTTATGTTTAATCAAACCAAGTACTCCAAGGAATTCTTGACAGAATAAGCAACCAGGCAATGGTATAATAAATTGTTATGGTCTTAAATTTTTTCGCAGCAGTCAATTTCTTTTTATGTTTTGAGAAACCGATTGTGATTAATATAATACCTAAAATTCCAACAAAAGGATGTTCGACTGCCACTTGTCTTGCAAAGGATGTTAAACCACCCATGCCATTGTTTTTGATACTTGCTAATCCTAATGGGGAAACAAAATAGAGTATTAATCCAATTACTAATTGTATATGAGATACAATTACTGCAAATAATGAAATTCTCAGATCGTTAATGTGAAATTCTTTATTTCCCAGAAGTTTAAAAAGAGCATTAAAGGTAGCCAGAGTTAAAATAAGAAGGACTAAATATGCCCAATACGAGTGTATAATTTGAACCGTTTCATACATAGTAATATCAATTTAGTTAGTGAAAGGCAAATGTAATAAATAATATAATAAAAAAATCCCGATACATCGTATCGGGATTTTTAATATTTCTATTTAATACATACTAGAAGTTATAACGTAAACTTGCGTTAAAAGTTCTGCCTATACCCAAACGCGTACCGAATGCATCCGTTTGATTTATATAAGCTTCATTAAATAAGTTATAAACGTTTCCTCTTAAAGTAACCTTATTTTCACCAACTTTGAATCTATAAGTAAATCCAGCGTCAGCTAAAGCATAGGAAGGTAATTTTTGCGATTCATATTTTGAACCAGCAAGCGCCGCTTGTGCAACATCTTCAACATCAACAAACTCATAAAGATCAGTATAAATGTTGTAACGCATATCTACAGAAAGGTTTTCTAGTATATCAACGTCTACACCTGCACCAAAGGATGTTTGAGGAGCATTACCAACTTTAACATCCGTGATATCTGCTTCTCCATTTGTAACAATGAAATCTCCAGTATCATCATTTTGAAGAGTGTAAGGTGTTGTGCCATCATATTTCCAGTTACCGATAGAACCATAACCAGTTAGACTCCAACTAGCAGCTAAAGGTCTGTATTCAAGATCAAATTCAAAACCTCTGTGAACTTGTGTTACATCTGTTAGTCTGTAAGTACTAGTTTCCTCATCACCTGTATCTGGAAGACCATCAGTACCTGGTTGTTCAGGACCGAATACTGCAATAAATCTGTTACCCCAAGTGGTATTATAGACATCAATGTTCAATCTTAAAGTTTGGTTTTGAAACCTATAACCACCTTCAAATCCAACAATCTCTTCATTATCGACATCTGGTTCTGCTAACCTGTTATCATATCTTATATCAGCAAAAATATTATCTAAGAAAGGTTGTCGAGAATATAAACCAGCATTTGCAAAAATAGAGTGCTTTTCATCTAATTTGTATCCTAAACCTCCTTTAAGGTTATATCCTGTTTTATTAACTTTATCAGATTTACCTTTTCCATTTCCTCTACCTGTAAAGAATCCTTCTCTTTGGTATGACTGAGTAGATAAGGCTCCTTGAAAGAATGCCGAGAAATTGTCATTCGCGTATTCTGCCTGTCCAAATGTACCTAAGTATGAAATAACTTCTTCGTAGTTATAATCATATCTTTGGTCGTCATCAGCCCTGTTGAATAAGGCGTCCCATGGATCTGCCTCAAAAGTTTCAGTAATTACATAATCTGAAGGACGGTCTGTTCTAAAGTTGTCATTATAGCCATTTAATCCTAATTTGTCTTCTAATTGGCGGAAGTGAATACCATTATAGGTTCTGCCATCTATACCAACATTTAATGACCAGTTCTCACTGGCTTCTATTTCTAAGTTAGACAGTAATCCATACCAGTTGTGAGCATTAACAGAAGACCTTCTTAAGTAGGAGCCTACAAAAGAACCATTACCATTTGCATCAGCATTTGCAATATTATTTTCAACGATTTGATCGAAGTCTATCTCACGATTAGCAGTTCTTACCCGACCTGTACCAACATTTCCAGTTCCACCTCCACGTCCCCAGGAAGCATAAAGCACTGTAGATAGATCTAATTTATCATTGATGTCTAGATCCCAGTTTAAGTTAGCAACCGGTTTGTGGTAGAAATTACGTCTTTCAGTATATCGCTCACCATCTAAGAATCCTGTATTATCATTAGCTTTTTCACCAAATGCCTCATAATTCTCAAGATCATCGGAGAAGTTTTGATCGTGCCACTGTGGTGCTCCAGTAATTAAAAAGTTAAACTCACTCTTTTCACTTGCCTTATATCCAACAGAGAACAAATAGTTTTGTCCCTGACCAGCAGTACCAATAGAATATTTTCTATGTGCTTGCCAGTGGTCTAATAATACTGAGAAAGCCCAACCCTTGTCATTAAGACCTGAGTCATAACCAGCAGTTGTTTTAATGTAACTATCGTTACCTCCTAAAACTCTTACAAAACCACCTTGGTTTCTATCCGTAGTTTTAGATACGATGTTAACTGTACCACCAACAGAAGAGATAGCCAATTTAGAAGCACCAAGACCTCTTTGCACCTGAACTGCATTGGCAACATCTGCCATACCAGACCAGTTAGACCAGTACATTCTACCATCTTCCATACCATTGATTGGTTGTCCGTTTAATAGGTAAGCTGTATTGGTTTGGTCGAAACCTCTTAAGAAGATCTGGCTGTCACCAAATCCACCACCTTGATCTGATACATAAACAGAAGGCGTGTTTTTAAACGATTCACCAAATTCGGTGTTACCTGCAGTTTTTAATTGGATATCAATACCTTGAATGGTAGATACCGCTACAGGAGTTTCTCTTCCTTCTGCTAAATCGATAATTCCTGTACCAATAACAACAACCTCTTGCAAGGTATTATCGGTAGCCAGACTAACAGTTCCTAGATTTTGATCTCCAGAAAATGCAATTGTTTGTGGCTTGTAACCAACATAAGAAATTACGACTTCACCTGATGATGATTGTGTTTTTAATGTGAAAATTCCATCAAAATTTGATGTTGTACCATTGGTGGTGCCTTTCTCAACAATGTTAGCTCCAGGAAGTGGAGAATTCATCCCTGAATCCATAACGGTTCCCGTTACTGTACTTTGTGAAAAGGCCAGTGCAGTAAACAACATTACTACTACTGAAAATAATTGAGTAATTTTTTTCATTTCAAAAATGGATTAATTATAGTTTATAAGTTTTGTGTAAAATTCTATATTTATTAATGAATTAACATTAACATAAGGTTAAGAATTTCTACGCGTCAAATATACAAAATGTTAATTTTATTAACATGATTTTGGTCATATTATAAAATCAGGTGAATTAGAAAGCTAATTCACTTTTTTATAGTGTTTTAGCAGGTTCTGAGTAGAAGAATCATGAGTTTTGGATGATTCGTTGATTATTTCTTTTAATATTGTAGTAGCTAATTGTTTTCCTAGTTCTACACCAAATTGGTCATAACTAAATATATTCCAAATTATTCCTTGAACAAATATTTTATGTTCATACATAGCAATTAGTTTACCTAAGCTTTCCGGTGTAAGTTTTTTAATAAATATACTGTTTGTAGGTTTATTGCCTTCAAACACTTTAAATGGCAACAATGCTTTAATTTCTGATTCAACCATGTTCATTGATTGAAGTTCTTGCAAGACTTCTTTTTCTGTTTTACCGTTTAACAAGGCTTCTGTTTGAGCAAAATAATTAGAAATTAATTTATCATGATGATCTTTATTACCATGTAAACTATGAACAAAGCCAATAAAATCTGCTGGAATTAATTTAGTGCCTTGATGTATTAACTGAAAAAATGCATGTTGCGAATTAGTCCCAGGTTCTCCCCAAATAATTGTTCCGGTTTGATAGTCTATAAGTTTGCCATTTCTATCTACACTTTTTCCATTACTTTCCATAATACCTTGTTGCAAATAAGTAGCAAATTGATTTAAGTATTGTGAATATGGAATAATTGCTTCGGTTTCGGCATTAAAAAAATTGTTATACCAAACGCTTATTAGGGCTAAAATCACTGGAATATTTGATTCAAATTCTTCATTTTTAAAATGGTTATCCATTTTATGAGCTCCATTTAAAAGAGAATCAAAATTTTTGTAACCAACTGCTAAACTTATGGTTAATCCAACAGCACTCCACAGCGAAAAACGACCTCCTACCCAATTCCACATTGGAAAAATATTTTTTTCATCAATACCAAATTCTTTAACTTTTTCAATATTGGTAGAAACAGCTACAAAATGTTTAGCAATTGCATCTTTACTAGTCGATTTTAAAAACCATTCTCTAATTGTATTTGCATTTGATAAAGTTTCTTGAGTTGTAAAAGTTTTAGAAACAATAACAAAAAGTGTTGTTTCTGGATCTAATTTTTTAATGATCTCATTAACATGGTCACCATCTACATTACTTACAAAATATGTGGTTAAATGGTTTTTATAGAATTGCAAGGCATCAACGACCATGGCTGGACCAAGATCTGATCCTCCAATACCTATATTTACAACATCAGTAAACGATTTACCTGTAAATCCTTTAAGATTTCCATTAACAACATTATTTGTAAAGTTTTCAATTTTATTTTTAACAGAAAATATTTCTGGTATAATATTTTTTCCATCTACATAAACCTCATCATTCTGGTTTGATCTTAAAGCTGTATGTAATACAGCTCTTTTTTCAGTTTTATTGATTATATCTCCGCCAAAATATTTGCTAATAGCATCTTTTAAGTCAATTTCATTGGCAAGATCGAACAAAAGATTCAAGGTCTTTTTAGTTATTCTATTTTTAGAATAATCGACATAAAAATCTTCCCATTTTATACTGAAATCTTTTGCTCTTTCAGGATCCTTATCAAAAAGATCCTTCATATGAGAATTTCTGATTTCTTTAAAATGTTCAGTTAAATTATTCCAGGAATTTGTTTGGGTTGGGTTGATGCTTTTTAAAGACATGAGTTATAAGTTGGTTTCTGAAAATGAAATATTATCAATCTCTGTTTTTAAATCCTTAATAAATTCAAAATAAATAGGCTTCATATTAGGATCCATTGGTTTTGCTTCAGGTAATTTTTGTTTATAAGGATCTACTTGTTTACCATTTTTCCAAAAACTATAGCAAACATGTGGTCCAGAGGCTAATCCAGTACTACCAACCAAACCAATAACTTCACCTTGTTTCACAAAATCACCAACTTTCACCTTCCGTTTGCTCATATGCAAATATTGAGTAGAATAGGTAGCATTATGTCTAATTTTTACATAATTTCCATTCCCTCTGGTATATCCTGACTTTGTTACTGTACCATTTGCTGTACTTATAATTGGAGTGCCTCGTTGAGCAGCATAATCCGTTCCCTTGTGAGCTTTCCAGCGTCTTTGCACAGGATGGAACCTTCGTCTTGTAAATCGAGAAGAAATTCGTGCTAAATTTTAATGGTGCTTTTAAAAAGGCTTTTCGTAATGTCTTGCCTTCTTCATCAAAGTAATCAGGAATTTGATTGATTGTATCTGCAACAAATTGAAAAGCATAAAAAGGTCTGTTATTATGCTCGAAATAAGCCGATTTTATTTGATCAATTCCCACATATAATGTGTCATCAATATATTTCTCAGTATAAACTATTTTAAACCTGTCACCTTTTTGAAGCTTAAAAAAGTCAATTGTCCAGGCATAAATAGATGATAAGTCATTAGCGATATTATAACTTAATCCTTGTTCTTCTATTGTTTCCGATAATGTACTATTAATTACACCGCTTGCGGTATTCTCTATATAAGTTACTGGTTTGCTCTTTCTTTGAGCTACTATAGAATCTCTAAAATCCACAACAACATAGTCTATCCTGTTTGGTTGATAAATGAAAACCTGAGGCTTTTTTAGAGAATCTTTCGATTTTAAAATCGTGTATTGCCTGTTAAAATTTATTTTCCTGGCGTCGAAACTATCTTTAATAGCTGCCGTAATATTGGCTATTTCACTGTAACTTAAATTATTGTTGAATAACAATTGTCCAAAACTATCACCTTTTCTAATAGTATCCTGAACAACATTAAAGTCATTAAAATTAAAACCAAATTCTATATGTGGAATTTCAATTGGTTCTACAAAATTAGTTACTGGCAATTCAAGAGGAGTCACATCTTTTTTACAGGATGCAATACTTATATTAAAGTAAGGAATGCTATTATTTTTTTCAATTTATTAGTCAAAGGTTTTATAGTTCTTTCCCCAATTTTCCAATTCTTCTTTGGTCCATACATCTGGGAAAAATATTCTTCGTTGGTATTTTGGATGCATATATTTTGCCCATTCACTTCCTCCTGTTGCTTCTGCTGTTTCCCCATTTATATTTAGATAATGATTTGCCGCATTATAATGTGCCATAACCCATTGAATATTAACAGTATAATCATAATGTCGCATAGCATTAATTAAATCCTTATCGTCTTTTCTTTCTGTGGTAATTCTTTAAATCTTGTCCACAAATTTTTAGTATTGTAATATTTTGTAAAACTAATAAATTCTTCTTTATATTTTGCTTCAAAAGATTTTAATAAGAATGATTTTTTTCCTGTTTTATAATCTTTTCCTGCTGCTTGCCAATACAAATGTTCTAAAGCATGCTCATATGGGGTTTCCCTATCAATGGTTGCTCTAAATCTTTTATCAATAAGATTGATTAATTCTGTAGATGCAAATTCAATTTTTCTATATTGTGCACTTTGAAATCCACTTGCAGGTGTTAATGTTGTCCTGAATTTCATATATTGCTCCACCTCCATTCCATCTCTCATGATATTAAATGATGAGGTTAGCATATCAAAATATCGACTAATTCGCATTAATTTAGTTGAGAAAAAAGAGGCTGTAAGCTTGTCTTCTTTTGCCACTTGGGCAATTTCCCAAAGAATCATTTTAAAAATAAATTCATTGATTTGATGATACATAATAAATACCATCTCGTCGGGAAGTGTAGTGCGCTGAATTTGAAGATTTAAAAGGCATCTGTATGAATATAATCCCAATAATTAATTGGTTTACTGTGCAATAATCCTTCTAAATGAGTTTCAGTATCCTGATCTATACTATCGTATTTATCTTTTAATTGTTTGGTTAGTTTGTCAACACTCATTAATTATCAATATAAATATTAAATGGATGTTTTAATCCTTTAAATGCTTCAAGATCTGCTCTTAATGATCCTACAGCTAAATCTGCCTTTATACGCAAAGGTATTTTATTTTTATCATTTGAAACCCAAAGTGTTAAACTTTCTTCTTCTTTAAAAACACGACCTGCCATTACATATGGTCTGAATTTTAAAGTTTTCACTTTTCCAAATTCAGTTCTGATTAATTCCTCTCCCAAATATTTTAGTTTAAATCCATAGTTTTCTTCATCAAAAAACATATTTACCGATACTTCATCCCCAATTTTAAGGTTGTCAATATCTATATTATTTCTTAAATAATAATAGGTAGAAACCATATCCTGAATATTTGGTCTGGTGGTGATAACTTTTTTTGTGTTCCTTTTCTTATTGTGTACAAAGGCTTTATTATTATCCTGATCAAACTCAATTTCAATATTTTTTGTATGTCCTCCTTCATCAATATCTCTAATAAATTTATAAGGAGCTCCAGTTTCTTTATCAAAATAACTTTCGTATCGATCCTTTACTTTAAAAAACCATTTTATGCACCTGTTGTCCAACCTTTACCTATAACATGATATACATCTTTACCATTATAATGTGTAGTTTCTTACTGAAAGTGTGGCATTTCCAGCTTTTAAAAATCCACTATAACTCATTTTAAATTTAAACCATTCTCCAGCTCCAAAGGAGGATTCTTGATCTGGTAAAGAACACCTGGAATAAGAAAATAGCTGCTATATTATAAGTAGTGTCTTGTTCATATTTAAAATTAATTTATAACTAACTTTTTAAGTTCACTTTTTATTATAAATTACAATTACTGTTCCAAAAGTATAAAACATAAAAACTCCATCAGAATATAATGGAGTTTTTAAAAAGTAATATTAAGATTTTGTTAAAGTGTTCCTCTTTTGCTTGTTCTCTTTCAATAGACTCAAAAAGAGCTTTAAAATTTCCTGCTCCAAAACCTCGTGCTCCCATTCGTTGAATAATTTCAAAGAATAATGTTGGTCTATCTTCTACTGGTTTTGTGAAAATTTGAAGTAAATAACCTTCTTCATCTGCATCAATCATATATAGATAATTTTTGAAGTTCTTTAATATCTTCTTTAATCATGTGTTTATGTTCACCTAATCTGTCTAGGAATATCATCATAATATGCTTGTGGTGGTGGTGGTAAAAATTCAATACCTCTTGCTTTTAATTCGCTAACTGTTTTAATAATATCATCTGTTGCAACAGCAATATGTTGTACTCCTGAACCTTCATAAAAATCTAAATATTCTTCAATTTGAGATTTTTTCTTTCCTTTTGCTGGTTCATTAATTGGAAATTTAATTCTTCCATTACCATTACTCATTACTTTACTCATTAAAGCAGAATATTCTGTATGAATTTGTTTATCATCAAAAGATAAGAAATTTTCAAATCCCATAACATCTTCATACCATTTTACCCATGGATTCATTTGTCCCCAACCTACATTTCCAACCATATGGTCTATATATTTTAGACCAACTGGTTTTGGATTATAATCTGATTTCCATTCTTGAAATCCTGGTAAAAATGTTCCTTTATAGTTTTTACGTTCTACAAACATGTGAACAGTTTCTCCATAGGTATAAATTCCTGCTCGTACCACTTCTCCATGTTCATCTTTTTCAACAGTTGGTTCCATGTATGATTTTGCACCTCGTTTGGTAGTTTCTTCGAAATGCTTTTCTTGCATCTTCTACCCAAAGTGCAACTACTTTTACACCATCACCATGTTTTACAATGATGATCATTTATTGGTGATTTACTATTTAATGGTGTTGTTAGTACTAATCGTATTTTATCTTGTTTTAACACATAACTTGCTGTATCCTTTAACACCTGTTTCCAATCCTGTATATGCCAAGATTGAAAACCAAATGCTGTTTTATAAAAATGTGCTGATTGTTTTGCATTACCGACATAAAATTCTACATAATCTGTTCCTAAAAGTGGAAGGAAATCTTGTGCGCCTTCAAATATTTTTTCTAAACCGTAGTTTACTGATTTTATTTCTTTACTCATGATTAATCTTTTTTAGTTTAACCGTTAATGTGTTTTTAGATTTCAGAAAAGAGAGAAGAGAATAGAGAAAAAAACGTTATAAGTTATTTTGAAAACTCATTGTCATTTTTTGAAATTCACCTATTTTCTTTTCAAATTTAACAAATGTTTCTTCTGAAATATATTTTCTTTTTAATGCTATAATTAATTGTGTTTCTAATTCAAATGATGAACCAAGAGAAATATCATTAAAATGAGAAAATGATTTTTCTGTTCTTGATGAACCTTCAGCAATATTGCTTGGAATAGAGATAGAACTTCTATTAATTTGAGAAATTAAACCAAACTTTTCTTCTTTTGGAAATGTTTTTGTCACTTCAAAAGTATTATCAACAAGTTCAATTCCTAACTTCCAAATTTTAAGATTCTTATAATTATGTCTTTTCATCTCTTGTCTCTATTCTCTTGTCTCATTTCTATTCTACTCTAACCAAGATTTATAATAATCTTCATCTGCTATTTTTAATAGCTTCTTCTGTAACCTTTAATGGTTTAAATGTATCTACCATTACTGCTAATTCTTCTGTTTCTTTTTTACCAATACTTCTTTCAGTAGCTCCTGGATGTGGACCATGAGGTATACCTGCTGGATGCAAGGAAATATGTCCTGCTTCAATATCATTTCTGCTCATAAAATCACCATCTACATAATACAATACTTCATCACTATCAATATTGCTATGATTGTATGGTGCAGGAATTGAATCTGGATGATAATCGTAAAGTCTTGGCACAAAACTGCAAACAACAAAAGCATCAGTTTCAAAAGTTTGATGTACTGGAGGTGGTTGATGAATTCGTCCTGTTATTGGTTCAAAATCATGAATTGAAAATGCATAAGGATAATTATAACCATCATAACCAACCACATCAAAAGGATGTGATGCATAAACCATTTCTATAATTTCGTTTTGTTTTTTTACTTTTATTAAAAAATCTCCTGTTTCATTATAGGTTTCTAATTCTTCTGGTCTTCGTATATCACGTTCACAAAATGGAGAATGTTCTAAGTAATTGTCCAAACCAATTTCTATATCGTTTTGGTGTATAAATTGGTCTATAGGATTCTACAATAAACAATCGATTGTCTTCTGTATCAAAATCAATTTTATAAATAATTCCTCGAGGAATTAGAAGATAATCACCATATTTAAAATCAAGATTACCCAACATAGTTCTTAATTTTCCTGTTCCTTTATGAATAAAAATCAATTCATCTGCATCTGTATTTTTATAAAAATAATCTTTGGTAGATTGTTTTGGTGCTGCTAAAATTATGTTACAATCAGAATTGGTTAAAACCACTTTTCTACTTTAAAAGTAATCATGTTCTGGTTTAACCTGAAACCCTCTAAACCGATAAGATTGCATATTGTTTGCTTTAGCAATTTTTGGTGCAACACTATATTGTTTTTTAATTTCTTTTACCTGTGTTGGTCGTTGTTCATGATAACTATTGGTGACATACCATCAAAACCAATTGTTCCAAATAATTGCTCGTAATATAAACTACCATCGGCTTTTCTGAATTGGGTGTGTCGTTTTGGTGGAATTTTTCCTAATTTATGATAAAATGGCATAGTTATTTGATTTAGTGATTATTAAACCTTAAAAATAAGATTAACGTACATCCTTATTCAATCTTAACATTTGTTGATTTATAATTGTGTTACTATTACAAATATCGTGAAAATAAAGTAATATCCATTAACTTAGAAAGAGTGCCTAAAACCAAATGCCAAGATTGAAAAACCAATGACTTTCCTTTGTTTCTGGTGACTAAGAATATTTGGCTTCAATTGGCCCTAAAAAGGTTTCCAGGGAGTAGCCTAAAGCGTAACCTGTAAAATCTGGATCTGTAAACCATTCACCGGTTTCAAAAATATTATCTTCTACATTGGCGAAATTTGAAGAAAAAATCAGATGGTTTTTATTGAAAATTTCATAATCCAAATTAATAGTTCCTTTTACAAAACTATTAGCGGTTAAGGAAATAAAATCATATCCGTAAAATGACATAAAATTATTTATAAAATTATTTCCATATCCTCCTAACGCAAAATTTAAAGAATTAATAGAGTTATTACCTATTTTAAATCCTCCTTGAGTATTTATGTGAACAGAAAACTTATCAGAGATTTCAAAGGCATATCCAATATCTGCTTTGGCTATAGAGAATTCTGAAAAATCATTATTGAAATCAGAAGAGTACAGGTATAAATTAAAATCGCCATTAAAATAGAATCCTTTTGAAGGGAAATATTTATTATCGAAAGAGTCGTATTTTAAGTTTCCGAACAAACTGAAAAAATCACTATTTTCAAAAACTGTTTTTTCGTCATTTGTATTCTCTAAAAATGTTTCGGAGTCAAATTTAAGATGCTTATGTTCAGCTCCAATCTTAAGTCTGAAGTCCTTTCTAAAAAATGTTTGTAAATAAAACTGATTGGTAAAATCGGACAGGTCAACATCTATTTTATTAATAGTTGTGTTTTCCACCTCAGAATCTGGTAACAGAAGAGCAGCACTCACACTTTTGTTAAATGTGTTCAATCTGGATTTTAAACCAATACTCCAATATAAACCTTTGTCAATATAATATTCAAATTCATATCTAATGTTATCACCTAACACAAAGTCTAATGAGGTAAGATCATTATTAAAAAGTAATCGTTTATGTGTCACGTTTAGTAAAGCAGCACTTTTATAAAGATCGTCATAATGTAATCCTGCTTTTAGTAGAGTTTTTGTTTCACTTTCTTTAATATTTGCACTAAGATAATATCCATCAATATCCTTACTAAATTGATATGAAAAGTCATCAAAATTATTTGTGGCAACTAAATTGTTAACTCCCTCAATAAAATCCTGATAACTTATAGTTTGGTTGTTTTTTAATTTAAGTTTTCCTAGAATATAGGATCTTGAATAATTTTTATTTCCGTTCAGAGTAATTGTTTTTATTTTTAAACTATCAAGGGGTTTTAATATCAAAGTATTTAACGGTTTTTTAAACTGATCTTTTAGTATTTCCTCAAGTTTATCGATATGAACTAATGTGGCCTCTTCTCCATTTTTGATTATTTTTTTCCCTTGATTAAAAGACACTACATTAAACTCATCAATATCTGGTCTAATATAAATATCTGTTAGTTTTGTTTTTACTTCCATATCCCTAATGGTTCGATAATTATTGATCTGAAGTAAAATTTCTGGTGCTGATTTTAGATTTTCTCTATCCAATAAGTCATCCTGGACATCTACTCCTATAATTACGTCCATGCCTTTTTTTCTAAGCTTATTTATGGGATAATTATTGGTTACACCTCCATCAATTAACATGCGGTTGTCATATAAACCGGTTGAAACAGCGAAGGTAAGGCGCCACTGGCTCTTACAGATTGAGCTAAATTGCCTTTATCTAAAATAACTGTTTGACCAGTCTCAGCATCGGTTGCAATACAGAAAAATGGAATAGGAAGCTTGTTAAAATCATCGATGTCGCTAACAGGCAATGTTAATTTTGAGAGAAGATTAAATACATTTTGACCCTTAGATATGGCAGAAGGTAACGAGACTTTAAAATTATCAAAAGGTAAGGTTATAGCATATTTTTCAGATTGCTCTTTTTCATAAAATGTTCTTGCAGCTCGTGGTATATGATCATTTATAAGGTCATCAAAATTTAAACTGTTGAATATAGAATCTAATTGCTTTCCGGAATAGCCGGAAGCATATAATGAACCAATTATTGCTCCCATACTTGTGCCTGCAATATGATCGATACGAATTCCTAAACTATCAATTGTTTTTAAGACACCAATATGAGCAAGGCCCTTGGCACCTCCTCCACTTAAAACTAAGCCAACTCTTAATTCACTTGGCGGTATTTCCTGAGAGAATAGAGAAAAACTCGTTAAAACAAAAAGGAATAACAATTTTTTCAAAATCATTTTTTTTGATAGTAATTGATTATTTTTAAAGCTCTTGATGATCCTATTATTTTTTCCAGATCTTCAAATTTCGCTTGACTGATTCGCTTAACAGATTTAAAATGTTTTAAAAGCTCTACAACTGTTTTTTCTCCTATACCGGGAATAGTTTCAAGTTCTGTATTTAAAGCTGTTTTACTTCTTTTATTCCTGTGATGTTCAATACCAAATCGATGTGCTTCATTACGCAGTTGTTGAATGATCTTTAGAGTTTCACTTTTTTTATCTAAATATAAGGGAATTGGATCGTTTGGATAGAATAATTCCTCTAATTTTTTTGCTATTCCAATAATAGCAATTTTTCCTCTGAGCTCCAAAGAATCTAAACTTTTTAAGGCAGAGGATAATTGACCTTTACCTCCATCTATAATAATTAATTGTGGTAAGGGTTGATCTTCATCTAACAACCGTCTGTATCGTCTGAAAACGACTTCTTCCATTGATGCAAAATCATCTGGGCCTTCAACTGTTTTAATATTAAAATGTCTATACTCTTTTTTACTTGGCTTGCCATTTTTAAAAACGACACAGGCAGCGACGGGATGTGTTCCTTGAATATTTGAATTATCAAAACACTCTATATGTCTGGGTTCTTTGCTTAAGCGTAAATCACTTTTCATTTGAGCCATGATTCTGTTTACATGCCTATCAGGATCTGTTATTTTAATCTGTTTGAAACGCTCCATTCTGTAGTATTTTGCATTTCTTACAGAGAGATCTAAAATATGTTTTTTGTCACCTAATTTTGGAACTGTAACCTTGATATTCTCTCCAATACTTACTTGAAAAGGCACATAAATTTCTTTTGAATTTGAATTGAATCTTTGCCTGATTTCTATTATTGCCAATTGTAATAATTCTTTATCAGTTTCTTCGAGTTTCTTTTTAATTTCCAAGGTATGAGAACGGATTATCGATCCATAAGAGAGTTGTAAAAAATTTATATATCCATAACTTTCATCGCTAACAATGGAAAACACATCTACATTACTGATCTTCGGATTGACAATTGTAGATTTTGACTGATAATTTTCTAATATTTCAACTTTCTCTTTAATTTTTTGTGCGTCCTCAAAATGCATGTCCGCTGCAAACTGTTTCATTTGCTTTTTAAATTGCTGTAAGGAGTCTTTAAAATTTCCTTTTAATATTTCTCTAATCGCTTTAATATTCTTATAATATTCCTCCTCGGTTTCATACCCTTCACATGCACCTTTACAATTACCTAAATGATATTCTAAACACACCTTATATTTTCCGGCTTTAATTTTTTCTGGTGACAGATCATAATTACATGTTCTTAATTGATACAGGCCCTTGATAAGATCCAACAAGGTAGATACTGTTCTGCCACTGGTGTATGGGCCAAAATATTCTGAACCATCTTTAATTACTCTTCGAGTAGAAAAAACCCTTGGGAATCGTTCTTTTTTTATACAAATCCACGGATAGGATTTATCGTCCTTTAGCAATACATTATAACGTGGTTTATATTTCTTTATTAAGTTATTTTCAAGTAGTAATGCATCTGTTTCAGTATCAACAACAATATGGTTTATTTTTTCGATCTTTTTGACCAGAATTCTTGTTTTACCGTTATCAAATGTCTTCGTGAAATAGGAACTGACACGTTTCTTTAGGTTCTTAGCCTTTCCTACATAAATAATCACGCCTTCTTTATCAAAATACTGGTAAACTCCAGGAGAGTTTGGAAGAGTTTGTATTTGTAATTTTAAGGCAGGATTGCTCATAACTTCAAAGGTATATTAAATAGTAGGACTTCAAAAAAATTGAATTTGTTTTTTATTATATTGCGCGCACAGATATTGATAATGAATATTGTAATCCTTTCAAGAAATTCTAATCTTTATTCAACAAACAGACTTGTTGAAGAAGGAGAAAAGCGTGGACATGATATTGAAGTAATTGATCCATTAAAATGTGATCTAATAATTGAAAAGGAAAAGCCAACCATTTATTATAAAGACAGGTATTTAGATTATGTGGATGCCATTATTCCAAGAATAGGGTCTTCGGTAACTTTTTACGGTAGTGCTGTAGTGCGACAGTTTGAAATGATGCATGTATTTACAACAGTAACTTCTGATGCCATCATTCGTTCCAGAGATAAGTTAAGAAGTTTTCAACGTCTTTCAAGAGCTGGAATAGGCATGCCAAAAACTGTTTTTACGAATTATTCCAGAGATGTCGAGGAAGTTATCAGTCATGTTGGAGGAACACCGGTTATTATAAAACTTTTGGAAGGTACACAGGGTTTAGGAGTTGTTTTGGCTGAAAGTAAAAATGCAGCTGAATCTGTGTTAGAAGCTTTTAATGGTTTACAGGCAAGGGTTATTGTTCAGGAATATATAAAAGAAGCGAAAGGAGCAGACCTTAGAGTTTTAATAGTTGACAATCAAGTAATTGGAGCCATGAAAAGACAAGGTAAAGACGGAGAATTCCGTTCTAATTTGCATCGCGGAGGAAGTGCAGATTATGTCAAGTTGAATGTAGAAGAAATAAAAGCAGCTCTAAAAGCGGCAAAAGCACTTAAATTACCAGTGTGTGGTGTAGACATGTTGGAATCTGAACGTGGGCCATTAGTATTAGAGGTTAACTCTACACCTGGACTGGAAGGTATTGAAAAGGCAACTGAAAAGAACATAGCAAGAGCAATTATAACATTTATTGAAAGAAACGCTAAATAAATGAGCAAAGCTGAAATACTTTATATTTTAGGAGAAAAAGTGGGTTTAGGGCAAAGTGCCGAAGCCAGTTTTGGTGTTGCAAAACTGCATTCCAGAAACCCGGTTGAAGTGCCTGTTATTATCAATCGTTCTAAAAAACCAGGGCCAACTGTTTTAATTACGGCTGGCATTCATGGAGATGAAGTTAATGGAGTAGAAATTGTTAGACAAATAATTGCAAAGGGTATTAACAAGCCAAAAATAGGCACCATTATTTGTATTCCTGTGATCAATATTTTTGGATTTATCCACATGGATCGTGAGTTTCCTGATGGACGGGATTTAAACAGAACTTTTCCAGGTAGTAAATCAGGATCCCTGGCAAGTCGTGTAGCACATAAATTAATAAATGAAGTCGTTCCTCATGCAGATTTGATATTAGATTATCATACAGGAGGATCCGATAGATTTAATTCGCCTCAAATTAGAATTTCTGCAAATGAAAAATCCTTGGATAATTTAGCGACTATTTTTGGAGCACCATTTATCCTATATACTAAAAACATAAAAAAATCCTTCAGGAGTACATGCCATAAATTAGGAATACCAATTCTGTTATATGAAGGAGGCAAGTCCTTTAACATGGACTCTGTTATTACGAATACAGGAGTTAATGGCTGTAAACGAATTCTGAGTCATTTAGGAATGTTACAAAGTAAGTTTAAGGTAAGTAAGCCCAAGAAAAAGGCTATAATAATTAGTAACAGCAGGTGGTTAAGGGCTAAGCATTCTGGCATGTTCAAAGCTTCTATTGCGCTTAACTCGTGGGTTGAAAAAGATGCTTTAATTGGTAATATTACAGATCCTTATGGAAAATTCAACCATTTTGTAAAAGCCGAATATTCGGGATATATTTTTAACATCAATCAATCCCCAATAGTGTATCAGGGAGATGCATTATTTCATATTTCGACAAAATTAAAGTAAGCTCAAAGCAATTTCCTTCGCTTCTTTTATTGGCCAACTGTCCTGCTGTAAATAGCTTTCTATTAAAGCTCCTTCAAATAACAAATATAATTTAGACGCCAGTTTTTCAGGTTGATCAGTCTTTATATTTTTTGAAACCAAATCCGTAATATAGTTTCTTAAATTTTCTTTATTCCTGAATATCTCTTCTTTGATTACTGTATTTTGGTTGTTAACTTCAGCTAAAATATTTTGACTCCAGCCACCTTTAAAATTAGGTTCTCTGTACAATTCTCTCAAGAAATCAAAAAGCGCCAATACCTTAACCTTTCCCTTTTGCTTGTCTTTCAGAAAAACATTCAATTTGTTGTAAAACTGTTCTTCCTTATGAGCTAAATAAGCAATACATAGCGCATCTTTTGTTTTAAAATGACTGTATAAACTAGCTTTAGCCACATTGGCTTTTTCAATTACTTCATTAATTCCGGTGTTGTTGTACCCATTTTGATAAAATAATTCGGAAGCTGTTTCAATTAATCGGTCTTTTACTGGCTTTTGTTTTTTCATTTGTACCTTTTTGATTCTAATTATAAAATTACTCTCCTTATGTACGCAAAACAGACAAGTCTGTTATAGTTTTGAACTGTTTTATTAACTGTTATTTTAAACTGTTACATCAAGGGCAGTCGAGATGAATTAAAGAATCTTTTAAAAAAATAGATTCTTCGTTCCACTCAGAATGACAAATGTTAGTTTTTGAAGTAAATTTACAGCATGACAAAACAAGAGTTACGAATAAAATATAAAGCATTAAGAAGTAAACTTTCCCATGATGAGATAGAAGATAGTAGTATTGCAATAGCCAATGCTATTTTAAAGTTACCTATTTGGAACAAAGAATACTATCATGTTTTTTTATCAATTCTAAAGCAGAAAGAGATAAATACAGAACCAATTTTGAGTATCCTTTCTGGAAAAGACAAGCATGTTGTATTATCTAGAAGTGATTTTGAAACAAGTTCAATGACTCATTTTTTATTAACTGATAGTACCATAATTAAAATAAACGATTGGGATATTCCTGAACCGCTTGCTGGAATAGCTATCGCTTCAAATAGTATTGAGGTTGTTTTTGTTCCTCTACTGGCTTTTGATAAACAGGGAAATAGAGTAGGTTATGGCAAAGGATTTTATGATAAATTCTTAAGTGAATGCAAACCAGAAACAATTAAAATTGGTCTATCTTTTTTTGCAGCTGAGGACAGAATAATAGAGGTTAATCATCAAGATATAAGGCTGGATTATTGCGTTACTCCAGTGAAAACGTATGAATTTTAATTACTTTTTTTAGGAAATACTTTATTATTAAATACTATCAGCATTATAAATCCTGTACTTATAGCCATATCTGCAATATTAAATACAGGTTCAAAAAAGGTAAAATAATCACCTCCCATAAAAGGAATCCATTCAGGTAAAAATCCTTTCCATATAGGAAAATATAACATATCTACTACATTACCGTGCAGCAAAGCATCATAGCCACCTTCCGTTGGAAGAAATTGGGCTATTTGTCCGATACTATCACTAAATAGTAAACCGTAAAAAACAGAATCAATAATATTTCCCATGGCACCTGCAAAAATCAATGAAATGGACAAGTATCTAATAATTTTGGGCCTTTATTTTTAATTGTATTTATAAGCCAATAACCAATTCCAATAATTGCAACAATTCTGAATATGGTTAAAATTACTTTTGCAGTTCTATCAGATATAAACGTGTAAAATCACTTAATTTTGTTCCCCAAGCCATACCATTATTTTCTACAAATAAAATTTGAAACCAATTAAAAACTTGATATATCTTCACCTAAGGCAAAATGCGTTTTTATGTAAATTTTACTTATTTGGTCAATAAGTAAAATGATTATTATTAAAAAAGATGCTTTTTTTAAGGACATTTAATTAAATATAGGTTTTTAAAAGGATTCCGCTATTCAGCGGATTGTTCAACTTGCAATTTTTAAAGCAACCTTTAGTTTTATAAAATTGGGTTTCACTAATAAAAAACGCCTCAATATACTATAAAGAGACGTTATTCTTTTATATGAAATCAGATTTATTTTTGCATATTTTTAGCTTCAATACTTAAAGTAGCATGAGGCACTAATTTTAATCGCTCTTTTTTAATTAATTTACCAGTAACACGACAAACACCATAGGTTTTGTTTTCAATTCTAATTAAAGCATTTTTAAGATCACGAATAAACTTTTCTTGTCTAATTGCTAATTGTGAATTTGCTTCTTTACTCATAGTTTCACTACCTTCTTCAAAAGCTTTAAATGTAGGAGACTGTGTCATCTGTACCATTATTATGATCATTCATATAGGCACTTTTAATAAGTTCTAAATCATGCTGTGCTTTTTCTATTTTTTCTTGAATAAGGATTTTAAATTCTGCTAAATCCTTGTCTGAATATCTTTATTTGTATCCACGTTCATAATTTTAATGTTTTTGTATAAACAATTTGGTATTTACATCATCAAAAGCAATTTCTATACCATTGTTTACTTGATCCATAATTTCAAATTCTTCTGTTAATGTTTCAGCTTTTATATAATCTAAATTTTTGCTAACAGCGTTAATAATATTTTCATCTTTTTGAAGCATGTACATCGATTCTATCTGTTACTTCAAATCCTGAATCTTTACGTAAATTTTGAATTCGATTTACGAGTTCTCTAGCAATCCCTTCTTTTCGTAAATCATCAGTTAATAGTAACATCTAAGAGCAACTGTTAATTGCACCTTCGTTTGCAACAAGCCATCCTTCAATATCTTGAGATGTAATCTCAACATCATCAAGATGCTAATGTAATATTTTTTCCGTTAATTTCAACGTCAAAATTACCATTTTGCTCAATTTTTTTAATGTCTTCTGACGTAAAGTCACTTATCTGCATTGGCAATCAGCTTCATATCCTTTCCAAATCGAGGTCCTAAAACCTTAAAATTAGGTTTAATTTGTTTTACTAATATATCTGATGCATCTTCTAAAAGTTCAATTTCCTTTACATTTACTTCATGTTTAATTAAGTCTGAAACTGCTAAAATTTCTTCCTTTTGTTCTTTACTCATCTACAGGAATCATAATTTTTTGTCAATGGTTGACGTACTTTAATCTTTTCTTTAGCTCTTAACGATAATACTAAAGAAGATATTGTTTGTGCATTCTCCATTTTTCGTTCTAATACTTTATCAACAAAATTGTTATCATATTCTGGAAACTCTGCTAAATGTACACTTTCAAAAGTTTCTTTTTTAGTATCCCTGATTTAAATCTAAATACAATCTATCCATAAAGAAAGGTGCAATTGGTGCACCTAATTTAGCTATGGTTAACAAACAAGTATATAATGTTTGATATGCTGAAATTTTATCTTTTTGATAATCACCTTTCCAGAATCGTCTTCTACTTAAACGTACAAACCAATTACTTAAATAATCTTGTGTAAAATCTGAAATAGCTCTTGCTGCTTTTGTTGGTTCATAATCTGCATAAAATGCATCAACTTTTTTAATAAGTGTATGTAATTCTGATAAAATCCAACGATCAATTTCTGGTCTTTCATTTAAAGGAATATCTGCTTCAGAATAATTAAATTCATCAATATTGGCATATAAAGTAAAGAATGAATAGGTGTTATAAAGTGTTCCGAAAAACTTTACGTCTTACTTCTTCAATACCATCCAAATCAAACTTTAAGATTATCCCAAGGATTTGCATTAGCAATCATATACCAACGTGTTGCATCTGGACCATAGTTTATTAATGTTTCAAATGGATCGACTGCATTTCCTAATCGTTTAGACATTTTTTGTCCGTTTTTATCTAAAACCAATCCGTTAGAAACTACATTTTTATAAGCTACAGAATCAAATACCATTGTTGCAATAGCATGCAAGTGTATAAAACCAACCTCGGGTTTGATCTACACCTTCTGCAATAAAATCTGCTGGAAAGAACTTTTTCTCATCAATTAATTCTTTATTTTCAAAAGGATAATGCCATTGTGCATAAGGCATAGAACCTGAATCGAACCAAACATCTATTAAATCGCTTTCACGTTTCATTGGTTTTCCTGATGGTGAAACTAAAACAATAGTCATCAACAATATTTTTATGTAAGATCAATTTTTGTCATAATTTTCTTCTGAATTATTCCCAACTTCAAAATCTTTGAAAAATATCTTTCTTCAATACACCTGCCTTAACAGCTTTTTGCCATTTCAGATTTTAATTCTTCAACAGAACCAATACAAATTTCTTCTTTACCATCTTCAGTTCTCCAGATTGGTAATGGAATTCCCCAAAAACGAGAACGAGATAAATTCCAATCGTTAGCATTTGCCAACCAATTACCAAAACGACCTGTTCCTGTAGATTTTGGTTTCCAGTTAATGGTTTCATTTAGTTCAAACATTCTATCCTTTTACATCGGTAACTTTAATAAACCAAGAATCTAATGGATAGTATAAAATTGGTTTATCTGTTCTCCAACAATTTGGATAACTGTGCTTATATTTTTCAACCTTAAAGGCTTTGTTTTCTTCTTTTAATTTAATGGCTAATTCAACATCTACAGAACGTTCTGGTGCTTCACCATCATTATAATATTCATTTTTAACATACTTACCAGCAAATTCTCCCATTTCTGGTCTAAATTTACCTTGTAAGATCTACTAAGGGAACTAAATTATCATTTTCATCTTTTACCAACATTGGTGGTACTTCTGGTTTTGCTTGTTTTGCAACCATAGCATCATCTGCTCCAAAAGTTGGAGCTGTATGTACAATTCCTGTACCATCTTCAGTAGTTACAAAATCTCCAGAAATAACTCTAAATGCATTTTCAGGATTATCATTTGGTAATGCATAAGGCAATAATTGCTCATATTTTATATCCAACTAAATCTTTTCCTTTAAATTCCTTTGTAACTAAAAAAGGAATTTTTTTATCTCCAGGTTTATAATTTTCTAATTCGGATTTTGATTCAACTTTGATTGAATTTTCCATCAAATTGTTTGCCTACTAAATTTTTAGCCAAAATAACATTTATTGGTTCAAATGTATATTGATTATATGTTTCAACTAAAACATAATCAATTTTTGGACCAACAGTTAAAGCTGTATTACTTGGTAATGTCCAAGGTGTTGTTGTCCAAGCTAAAAAATAAATAATTCCTTCATTCTTTAAAAAATCTGGTAAGGTATTCTTGCTATTGCTTTAAACTGAGCAACAACTGTTGTATCTGTAACATCTTGATAAGTTCCTGGTTGATTCAGTTCATGAGAACTTAAACCTGTTCCTGCTTTTGGAGAATATGGCTGAATGGTATAGCCTTTATAAATCAATTTCTTATTATAAATCTGTTTTAACAACCACCAAACAGTTTCCATGTATTTTGGTTTATAAGTAATATATGGATCATCCATATCTACCCAATAACCCATTTTTTGAGTTAGGTCATTCCAAACATCTGTATAACGCATCACTGCTTTTTTACAAGCTTCATTATAATCTTCAACAGAAATTTTTTTACCAATATCTTCTTTGGTAATTCCCAGTTCTTTTTCTACACCTAATTCAATTGGTAAACCATGTGTATCCCAACCAGCTTTTCGTTTTACTTGGTATCCTTTCATGGTTTTGTATCGTGGAAAAATATCTTTAATAGCTCGTGCCAAAACATGATGAACTCCTGGTAATCCATTTGCAGATGGTGGTCCTTCAAAAAACACATATGGTTGTTTTCCTTCACGAGTAGAAATACTTTTTTCAAAGATTTTATTTGTCTTGCCAATAATTTAAAATTTCATCGGCAACCTTTGGTAAGTCAAGTCCTTTATATTCAGGAAACATAGAGTTATTTTTTCTGGCTAAACAATTAAGTGTGCAAAATTAATGATTTCTACTTAATTGCATGATTTTAAATAAAAAAAAGCCGAAATAATTAAATTTTCGGCTTTTAGGTTTAACTAGAGGTTTTAAATTCAATTAATAATCACTTTTTTATCTATAGATTGGTCATTAGCAGTTTTAATGCTTACAATATAAATACCACTACTTATATCAGAAATACTAATTCCGTTCTCTAACATTAGATTATCCACACCATCATATGTTTTAACTGTTTGGCCTAAGATGTTTGAAATACTTAGTTCCTTTGCTTGTTCGGTCAATTGGAGTACATATAGTTTCTCTTCCGGCTGATTCACATAGACCAATGTGTTATCCGTTGTGAACTCTTCGGTTGAAAGGGCCGCAGGATCCTGGAAGACCACTTTGAACCGATCTGTAAATGAGCCTGCAACAGAAGTAAAATTATAAGGATCTGTATTTCTCAGGTCATAATGCTGTCCTGTTAGTAAATCCTTTAAGAACAAGTCCTGATCTGCAGGAAAATTAGAGATCTCTGTTGATTTAAACGTATAAGTATAGTTTCCTGATGCATGCAGTACCAGATCGATGATCTTATCAGGTGTATAAGGCGCAAAGGCCTGAATGACGTATTGCTGGCCGTTGAGTAAGCTGCCCATATCATCAGCAGGCGGATCATTGATAAGTCCACCATCTAGACCATAGTCATAACCATCGGTAGCATCTTCACTGAATCCTATGACAAAGCTTCTGCTGGCACCTGAGGAGACACCAAATTCTAAACGAAGTATCTGAGTTTCAGCAGCTGTTTCTTCTGTGCCGGATGCTGCGTTTTCAGTAGTTGATGATCTGAAAAATAATGATTCACCTAAGTCTTCCTGTTTAAAGACACGCTGACCGTTATTAAACTCTATATTACCATCATTGACCACCTCCACAAAGAAAGCCTGGCCAACGGGAATGAATTTGGTAGGCGTTTTAATGCCTCTGTTGTCGGGATTAGTAGGGTCTGATATTACGATATCCTCATGCTGATAGGCACGTTCTGTTTCGGTCAGATTGACATATCCATATCCGCCTTCATATTCGTTAAGGTAATGCGAGTTTCCAGCCCATTGTTCCCAAAGCAGGATGGTTCCTTGAATGATTGGGTTGGTAGAACCATTCTCAAAATCGATATTATCGCGAATGAATTCTTCGGCATCTAGTGCAGAAGGATATGGGTTTCCAATGAGAGAGGTTGTAAAACTGACATCTTGCACGCTTTCTCCAACTCCGGATGCGTCGCCATCCACATCATCAGCGGCAATAAGAATGGTTCCATTATTCGGTTTGCCTTCAAAGATATACTGCTGCTCGGTTCCGGCATTTCCGGTACCCTTTTGAGTGTATCCAATACCAGGCGCTATGGGTGTATTTTCGTTAATTTGCACCCAATTATAATACGTCAGACCGTTTTGGAAAGTGTGTAACCATTCGGTACTGATCTTACCAACTTCTGCTAAGGCATTTGTAAACTGCATTCCAGTACCACCGCCATCTTTTAAGAGATTTAAACTAAAAGATGTATTATTTGTATTGTTTGCTGGACCGTTGTTGTCTGATAATTCTGTTAATCCAACACTACCCACAGGAGACGACCAGTAATTGTACCAGTAACTGTTGGCATTTCCTTCCTGACTGCGAAGTATTTTACCAGTTGCAGAAGTAACCAGATCACTGGTTTCTGTTTGTATAAGCTGTGAGTCATCGGCCAGATCAATAGTACCGTCGAGTTGCAGGTACCAGTTATTGGTAATTGCGTTATCGCCCAAAACAGATAAGGTCTTATCCGCATCGATTAACAATCCCATTTGCGTATGAGATGCAGAGGTTGTTACGTTGTCATGAATATGTACAATGCTCCAATCCTTATTGTTTGGTACGTCTTCTATATCCCAGACATCACCATGTGCCCATGTCGCTTCAGTGGTCCAGTCGCCATCGGCAGCAGTCTCGTATGGCAAAGGCGCGTTTTGAGGTTCTACACTTAAAATGTTATACAGTCTGGCATTGTTGCCATACAGAGAGCTATCGAGTAGATCACCACTGACAATGAAATTCATTGGGTGATAACAAACCAGGTTATACCAGGGAATTGCCTTTACAGCAGGATCGAAAATGTCCTTATCGATAACACTGCCATTTACAATACCGGAATTATTTACTATTTCCTGGTAGGTCATTTGTTGAATTTGACTTGCTGTCAGGGAACGTATTAAAAATTCTTAGCTCATCGATCCATCCTTTAAAGTTTTGGTAGTCCGGATCTGGCTGAACCGCTAATTTAGAACCTAGCCTGAATGGATTTGCATTCGTTTCTCTGGGGTTTCCTGTAATGTCTAATACGTTCACCTGTTCACCATTTATATACACAATAATCGACTCGGTAATGTAATTGACAACAGCCGTGTAATGAAACCAATTGATATTGTCTATGGGATGACCTACACTTTGTAGAGAAGGTCCTGCATCATAATAATGGGTTGTCCATACATATGGATCGCCTGAGGCATTTAAACCAACACTCACCTCAAACATGTCTTTTTGACCGCCAACAAAGGTTTTAGCAGGAAATGGAGCGGTTAATACTTCGTCCAGTTTCAGCCAGAAACTTATGGTAAATTCATCTACGGAATTAATTGGAGAACTCTTTTTTAACTCTATGTAATCATCTATGCCATCAAAGTCAATTTTTGCAAGATCTGGTATATCGGCATCCAGCAGGTCTCTGAAATCCACATCCCCTCCAAGTAAACGGTCGTTGTCTGCATCCGGCAGATTGGCTAATGGATCTTCTATATCTTCGTTAACATCCCATGTTGCGTCTGAAATCCCATTGGTTTCAAATAGATCTTTTAAACCATCACCATCAGTATCTGACAGACCCGGCTAAATCGCCATTCCGTTCTCTTCAATATCCGGAGTTCCATCGCTATCGGAATCCAGATCTCTGAAATCGTAAATGCCATCCCCATCGGTATCTATTGGTGTAAGTCCGCCGGAATATTCAGGATACAAGCCTGAAGTTGCATTTACCGGACCAACAGGTGGCACATAATCTAAAGTTGCCTGTGCCTCTACATTATCCGGAATCCCATCATCATCACTATCAATATCAAGGTAATCTTCATAAGCATCGCCATCGGTGTTTTCACAATTAGGAATGACAAAGAACTGTACACTATCTATATGATTACCAGACCCAGATGATCCAATGGTATTAGTTGCTGTAAGTCGTAATCTTGTCGTGGTCTGGCCGACAGGTACGGTATACGTGCCTGAATGCAAAGTCCAGGAAGCATCGTCAGCGGAAGCAAAAGTGCCTTGTGATACCATAGATCCGGAAGGGTCTCCTATTAAAAGATCCACAATATCTTGATTTGGAGCACTTCCTATGTTTTCTCCGCGTTTACGATGCGCAAAAGACCATTGGAGCAAGTCTCCCGGAGTTGTTGCAATATCCTGATAGAAACCGAAATTGCCGGAAGCATTAAGTTCAACCCACTGTATTCCTGAATAGGCTAATCCTCCTGGATCAGATCCAGAAGTATTACCTTCTTGCCATATTTCCAGATGATTAGTTCCAGGATCGGCACTTTCCCAATAAGGATAATAATCGGAGATCCCCTTTCCAAATACCTGTTGAAGTTGTTGCTGCATCTGTTGGACCATCATCCAAACCTGATGACACGATGTTCAAATATTCAAAATCTGAATCTATAATTTTAGGTTTGCCCAGATCCGGACATTCATCAACATCCAGTATGCCGTCGTTGTCATCATCCAGATCGCAACGATCATTTACGCCATCGCCATCGGTATCTGTTCCTGAAGGATCATCACAAGCAGAAGCATATCCAAAGTCATTATTACAGCTTATTCCGTTTACGGAAGGGAATTGAACCGCATAATTATTAGGGGTTGTTAAACTGTAACCTGTGGGAATGGCTGAAGCATCTATTTGTACGATATACGCAGCGGGTTCGGCGGCATCATAAAATACTTCGAGCCTGGCAGCATTGGTATTGTCGCCTTCAAATGAAACGGCATTTCTTTCTGCGTCTCCATCAAAATGCCTGAAAATAAATGCCATGCTGTTATTACGTTCCCAGCCATACCTACTTGTAATGTCTTGTAAAATAGATTTAATGTTTGGCGTATCATATTCGGTGTTTTGAGTCCAATCGGGAATGTTTAACCATGACACCTTGTTGCTGTCGTCCCAGCGGTTAGAAAGGTTATTGTTTACAGATACAAAGGTCTGTGCATTATCTATTTTCTGCCCACTAATTTCATAGCTTAAAAGACCCGTTTGATCATCGCTGGAGTAAAAATAAATAAAGGCATTCTTGATCTTTGCTCTTTGTGGAATGTCAATGTCATTGATTCGAAGACCAACAAATGGATCGCCAATGTTAAAGCTATATTCGTTGCTATTTAATACAACGCTGGCATTGCCTTCCTGCTGTGCATCGTCAGACCCAAGTTCTACTCTTTTTGAAAAGGTTTCATTTATAAGAATTGTTGGTGTAACGCCAAAGGTATACTGTCCATTTATATTGGAGAGTGTTGTTTGTACAAGACTATCTGCCCCGTCAATAATGCCATTGGAATTTAGGTCGGAGTATAGGTTTATCGTAATATTTTCTTCCAGCGGTTCCTCCGGAATCGTAAACGCCATTTTTGTTATAATCATTAAACACAAGACCGTATATTGTATTATCGTCTTCTATTGCTTTACAGAACGGAAAGTCCAATACAATGTTTATTCCACAATCTGCCTTAAGAAGGGCAGGGTCTGAAGGAAC
>CAVYHG010000011.1:0-95484 GCA_963768245.1 uncultured Flavobacteriaceae bacterium | reverse complement strand
ATTCAAAGGATAAGGATTACGGATCATGGATTAAGGAGTAAAAGGGAAAGACCCCGGGAAACAAAAAATACAAAACGGTTTCAACCTGCTGGAATAGACTGCGCCCCAGAGAAATAAGTGCAACGGAGAATTCACCCCGGATAGAGGATCTGTGGCCAACCACGAAAGCCCGGTTCAATCCCCATACCATCGTTTTCAATGCGGATAATGTGGATATATTTTTTACTAACACCCTTAAGCTGCGATAGTTTGTTTGCCAACAGGGAGTTTGTTCAAAATAAGCTCTTTCAAATCCAGCTTTTTAGAAGCATTATCAATATCGATGCCGACCAGGTTTCCGTCAGAATCATAGTCTAGAACGACTCCCGGTGACACTTCCTTGCTTTCTGCGCTGCTTTTAGCCCGTAAGTCGATATACATGGAATCAGTATCCGGATAGTAAGCAATTTTCATGGGTTAAACCTCCTGTCTGGAAACGCGTTGTGGATAGTAGTTTTATCCTCCAAAGTAATTACCCTTAAAAACCGACCATCCAGCTCATCAATCCGAGCCCAGAATCGGTAACGGTTATGCTCTTGCTTTTCAACTTTAACCGGAGATTCTAAAACGCGTGTGCACCATTCTTTTTTTAAATATGAACGTTTTCTTAAAACTTCGTTTTCAAAATACTCTGTAAATTTGTAACTTTTCATTAATGAACAATATCAGTTTTTTTAATGCCTTGTAAACCCAATTTTTCCATCGTCATCACCAAAGGTTATGGGTTCAGAGAAACGGGAGCCAATGCGGCTAAGATCGCTTAGCAATTTTTTCAAAAATCCCAAGACGGCTGTTTTTGTAATTATTTTGGTGGCGCTGACATTCAGAATCGCCTTCGTTATGACGATGGAACGAGAGGGATTCTATTTTATCGATACGACAATCCGACATTTTACATGAGATTAATAAAATATATCCCGACCGTGCTGAAGGCCTTTGATAAGCTGTCGAATTTACGGCATATTGTAGTGACTTTATGCATGTTTGGAGTCGGTATCGGCTTATTTTTTCTATTTTTTGTGGATATTCCCAATGAATTACATTGGCCGGACCCGGAACTATATTTTCAATGCTGCCAAAGAAGTGCATTACTACCGGAACTTTTTCAGACAGAATAATCTGCCCGGGGTTGGCCTATTTTTTGGGGTTTCCTGATGCATCTAATTGGGAATCGGTTCTGCTGCTCAAGCTTCTTCTCGTTTCTCTGATTAGCTGGTTTATGTATTCCATGTATTTGTTGGGGAAAGATGCGTTCAATAAAAAAGTCGGCATTTTATTTTTACTGTTGGCGCTGGGTTATCCTTATTTTTTTTATATCCCGATTACTTTATATCCGGAGTCGTTGATCATTTTGGTCATGCCGTCGTTATTTATGCTGATGGTTAAGATCGGCAAAAGCTTTAACTGGATAAAATTGTTTGTCATTTCTTTTCGAGTGCGAACTTTGTTGTCTTACTTCGCCCAACCAATGTAATTGTTTTGATGGTCATCCCCGTTTACTGGTTTCTAATAAAAAAATGGTCTTTTGCTCAGTGGCTCTCGCGATCCCTTATTTTGGGAATCATTCCTGTAATCTTTGTTTTGGGTTGGATGTTAAAAAATTATCAGAGCACCGGAAGCTTCAATTTTGCGCTTTCGGGACATAAAGCCATTGTTGAAATCCTATAATGCCAATGTCATACCCGGCGTAAAAAAATGGCCTATCTATCCCCAGGAAATACAGCAGCGCTTGGATGATGCATCCAGTGTCGATGCAGAGACTCGCATCATGAAGGATGAAGTCTCGAAATTATTAAAAGACAACAAAATAAAAGCTATCCAAATTGCCCTGATGAATTGTGTTAACTATTGGAACCCTTTTCCACCAACCTACAGAAACCATGGCATGGCTGCTTCAAAATACAAAAAATTTTTAGCGCTACCATATATATTTAATTAGTGTTGGGGTTTTTGGGTTTTCTAAAATACAGAAACAACCCCTTGTTTCAGGCTTTTGTTCTAATGATGGGCTTGAATACTCTTTTCAACGCACCTATAATGGTATCCGTCAGGTACCGGGTAACCACAGATTTTACATTCATATTAATGGCTGCAGCGTATCTGCATAGCATCATCTATCTTGAATACACCAGCAAGCGGGATCCCCTAAAAGTAAAGCCCAATTTACAATTTTTCGACGTGAAAGATATTTAAGGATGGAATCTCAATTGACTATTGTCATGCCGGCTTATAATGAGGAGCAGGCCTTGATCTCGGAACTGCCAAGAGGGAAAAGGGGTCAGATCTTTAGAATTGACAAATATAAGTCAATGTGCCGTTAAAGTTATATGGCAAGACCTTTTGGAACTGAATATGGTGAAGGCGCCAGGGGTCTGAAGACATAGAGGTCAAGCCTTCATTCTCGACATATATTTAAGTTTAAATTTATATCCTGAGTAAATATTTTCCAGCACTACCGCCCAGCGCACCGCTTCCAAACCTATACCCTGGCAGTTTTGCCTGCCCTTAATCCCCCCGCATTCTTATTCTTCGATTTGAAATACGGAAATGAATGTCGCGAAGAGCGTGCGACGTTGGAGGCGCGCTTCGCTTTAGGTTTGAGGTTGGAGGCAAAAAACGAGGAGGCCCAGGGTGCAAGGCACAAGATTCAAGGAAAAAAGCGTAAAGCAAAGGATAAAGGGAATTCGGCCTCCGGCCACTCCGAGCTGTAGGCTCTGCGAGCCGGAAGCCATAGGGGCCTATGCCTGCGCCCCGGAGGGAATTGGAACCGGGTCGTCCTTCTGGTAGCAGGACTATGCCGCAACTATCGATGTGGAAGGCAGAAAATTAAAGCAAAGAGGGGAGCGTAAGAAAAAGGTGAACGCTCATCTTCTCTGATTACCCGCAGAGGTCCAAACTGACTTTCATAGTCTTCGGTGAAATAAGCATGGCTGTTATTTGTGGTAATGATACCTGTTAAACGTTTGCGGTCATTTTGCTGAAACCAGAGATAATCTTCCCAACCTGCTTCGGTAAAGGCGATTTTCATGACTCAATCAGAACCCGCTCAATTGCTTTTCCGGATTTGTCCTCTTGAATAGATCTGCGCAAATGGTCTGCATTCGCCGGATTTGAAAGCAAATACAGAGTTTCTTGCCAGGAATTAAATTCGTCAAGTGACAAAATGACCACTTTTTGTCCTTTGTCATCGCAGATGATAGTCGGTTCAGCATCCGCGATTACCTGCTCAATTAACCCGTCTATATTCTGTTTTGCCTGATTTATTGTTATAGCATCCATAAGATAGCTCTTTAATGACTAATTCCTTATAATTTCAAACATTTTTAAATTCGATATAATATAACACTTGTGTTCATGAGATGCAATATGTATGTTTGCCTACAGTAATGTCGCACGAGCATTTTAATCAGGGGTCCGGAGACATGTTATGCTATTTTTTGGGTCACAGCACTCGCAACTATTCAGAAAAAAAAGCTTTTAGAGACATATACGCTCGAAATTAAATAAAATTTATCGCAAAAGGGCGTTCTTCTGCCAGCCTTTCAACTTTTTGAAGGATATCAAGGTCTCTATTTAATGGCTTATATCAAGGGAAAAGGGGTCAGATCTTTAGAATTGACAAATAAGAAAAGAATAGGGTCACATCTTAAAAATTAAATATTCGCACAAAGGCGCAGAGACGCGAAGGGAAAGCGAAGGACGAGGGGGAGATGGACGAAGGCCGACGGATGAGGGACGAGAGGATGAATGGATGATTAGGATGAGTTCCTCCGGAACGGATGATAAAGAAATAAAGCCGGGGATGGAGAATAAAGATGGGATGGGTGGATGATTAGGATGGTTGGATGAGCTCATTTGGAATTTGAATGATTAGGAGGAATAAACTTGGCGTCTTAGCGCGAGGCATTATATAACCGGTCAGGAAGGGTCTATTCGATCTCGAGTACCTGCTTAAGGGCTTCGACAACCTCTTTCATTCGGTGTGGCGGCATAGTGCCAACCAACTGGGGTTTCTTTGTCTTTGGATCGTAAAATCTTTTAGGATCCAAGGAGCGCATTTGGAAACAGAGAAATACTGTATCTTTGGGAAGGCCTGTCTCAGCAGATGGCACTCGTACGTTTGTGGGGTAGTCTCTTGGCACATTCTGCGCAAGAGACTACCCCACAAACGTAGAGTGCCATCTGCTGACAGGCCTTCCCAAAGATACGGTGTTTCTCTGTTTCCAAATGCGCTCCTTGGATCCTAAAAGATTTCGATCCAAAGACAAAGAAGCCCGTCGCACTATGCCGCCACACCGAATGAAAGAGGTCATCGAAGCCCTTAAGCAGGTACTCGAGATCGAATAGACCCTGCCTGACCGGTTATATAATGCCTCGCGCTAGACGCCAAGCCTATTCCTCCTAATCATTCAAATTCCGATGAGACCATTCCACCCATCCCATCTTTATTCTCCATCCCCGGTTTTATTTCTTTATCATCCGTTCCGGAGGAACTCATCCTAATCATCCATTCATCCTCTCGACCCTCATCCGTCGGCCCTCGTCCATCTCCCCCTCGTCCTTCGCTTTCCCTTCGCGTCTCTGCGCCTTTGTGCGAATATTTAATTTTTAAGATCAAGGTACCTATCTTTTTCTATTTGTCAATTCTAAAGATCTGACCCCTTTTCCCTTGATATAAGCCATTAAATGAGACCTTGATATCCTTCAAAAAGTTGAAAGGCTGGCAGAAGAACGCCCTTTTGCGATAAATTTTATTTAATTTCGAGCGTATATGTCTCTAAAAGCTTTTTTTCTGAATAGTTGCGAGTGCTGTGACCCAAAAAATAGCATAACATGTATTTTTCGGAGCCCCTCATGCCTAGGTGCGACATTACTGTAGGCAAACATACATATTGCATCTCATGAACACAAGTGTTATATTAAATCGAATTTAAAAATGTTTGAAATTATAAGGAATTAGTCATTAAAGAGCTATCTTATGGATGCTATAACGATGGATCAGGCAAAACAGAATATAGACGGGTAATTGAGCAGGTAATCGCAAATGCTGAACCGACTATCATCTGCGATGACAAAGGACGAAAAAGTGGTCATTTTGTCGTTTGACGAATTTAATTCCTGGCAAGAAACTCTGTATTTGCTTCGAATCCGGCGAATGCAGACCAATTGCACAGATCTATTCGGACAAATCGGAAAAGCGATTGACGGTTCAATTAGGTCGTGAAAATCGCCTTTACCGAAGCAGGTTGGGAAGATAATCTCTGGTTTCAGCAGAAAATGACCGCAAACGTTTAACAGGTATCATTACCACAAATAACAGCCATGCTTATTTCACCGAAGGCTATTGAAGTCAGTTTGAACACTGCGGGTAATCAGAGAAGATGAGCGTTCACTTTTTCTTACGCTCCCCTCTTTGCTTTAATTTTCCTACCTTCTTCCACCATCGATAGTTGCGGCATAGTCCTGCTACCAGAAGGACGACCCGGTCCGAATTCCCTCCGGGGCGCAGGCATAGGCCCCTATGGCTTCCGGCTCGCAGACCTACAGCTCGGAGTGGCCGGAGGCCGAATTGCCTTTATCCTTTGCTTACGCTTTTTTGTTCGAATCTTGTGCCTTGCACCTGGGCCTCCTCGTTTTTTGCCTCCAACCTCAAACCTAAAGCGAAGCGCTCCTCAACGTCGCACGCTCTTCGCGACATTCATTTCCGTATTTCAAATCGAAGAATAAGAATGCGGGGGATTAAGGGCCGGCAAAAAACTACCAGGTAAGAGGTTTGGAAGCGGTGCTGGGCGTCATGCTGGAAAATATTTACTAGGATATAAATTTAAACTTAAATATATGTCGAGAATGAAGGCTTGACCTGTCTCTCTTCAGACCCCTGGCGCCTCACCATATTCAGTTCCAAAAGGTCTTGCCATATAACTTTAACGGCACATTGACTTATACTTGTCAATTCTAAAGATCTGACCCCTTTTTGCCTCTTCCGCAGTTCGAGATCAAGGCCTGCTCCTCATTATAAGCCGGCATGACAATAGTCAATTGAGATTCCATCCTTAAATATCTTTCACGTCGAAAAAAGTGTAAATTGGGTTTTACTTTTAGGGGATCCCGCTTGCTGGTGTATTCAAGATAGATGATGCTATGCAGATACGCTGCAGCCATTAATATCAAAATATCTGGTTACCCGGTACCTGACGGATACCATTATAGGTGCGTTGAAAAGAGTATTCAAGCCCATCATTAGAACAAAAGCCTGAAACAAGGGGTTGTTTCTGTATTTTCAAAAACCCAAAAACCCCAACACTAATTAAATATATATGGTAGCGCTAAAAATTTTTTGTATTTTGAAGCAGCCTTCTGTAGGTTGGTGGAAAAGGGTTCCAATAGTTAACACAATTCATCAGGGCAATTTGGATAGCTTTTATTTTGTTGTCTTTTAAGAATTTCAAGAACTTTCATCCTTCATGATGCGAGTCTCTGCATCGACACTGGATGCGTCGTCCAAGCGCTGCTGTATTTCCTGGGGATAGATAGGCCATTTTTTTTACGCCGGTATGACATTGGCATTATGAGTTGGACAAGGCTCCATGTCCCCGAAAGCGCAAAATTGAAGCTTCAGGTGTCTTGATAATTTTTTAACATCCAACCCAAAACAAAAGAGTACAGGAATGATTCCCAAAATAAGGGATCGCGAGAGCCACTGAGCGAAAGACCATTTTTTTATTAGAAACCAGTAAACGGGGATGACCATCAAAACAATTACATTGGTTGGGCGAAGTAAGACAACAAAAGTCGCACCAAAAGAAATGACAAACAATTTTTATCCAGTTAAAGCTTTTTTTGCCGATCTTAACCATCAGCATAAATAACGACGGCATGACCGAAATGATCAACGACTCCGGATATAAAGTAATCGGGATATAAAAAAAAATAAGGATAACCCAGCGCCAACAGTAAAAATAAAATGCCGACTTATATCCGGAGTCGTTGATCATTTTGTAAAATCCCTTCTTTTCATTTTTATTATTTAAATATTCAAAATTTAGTTCTTCTGTAAGGACAATAATCCGTCAATATTGTTCTTTAGGACGATTTCTACATCTTTTTCTCCAACATGACCTAAAATTCCCCAAGGACCCGAAAACCCGACATTCTTTAATTCATCAATCATTTGTTTTTCGTGATCACCAGCTCCAATAGGTAGTATTTTTTTCCCATTTTTTTCCATGCCATTTAAATTCACTGCTGATAGATAAGGTTGAATTTTTAAGGCTATTTCTGAAAAATCATCAATGTTTTGATGACCATGATGAAAATTATAGACGAGACTTAAATCATATTCCGGTAAAGCTTTAATGATTTCTATTTGATTCGAAGGATTTCCGAACCAACCTTTATGATTGTACAAAGCAACCTTACAATTGATGGAATCTGCTTTTTTAGCTACATAATTTATAAGATTAGTTGCTAATTCCAATGATTCCTGTTGAGCAGTTTTTTTAAAGTAGCTTTCGCTCAAGCCAACCCAAAAGGTTGTTTTCAAGTTAAGTTCTTCAACAATCTTGAACATTTTTTCATTGGCTGGAGACAGCTTGTGTACTGAATCCCGTTTAGGGTTCATCCATATCCAAACAGATAATATTTCAATATTATTCTTTTGAGCAAGAATTAATTCCGGTTTCGTTTCCGGTAAATGTCTGTCTCGCCAATCGTAAGCATATTTAGTAAATCCCAAATCTTTTATCATTTTGATGCGTTCTTCTGCTGATCTTTCTAACGAATCATATGCTACAATACACCAAGGAAAGGTGTTTTCAATATTGATTGTTTTGGATTTTTGATTGCATCCGTAAAATATTAAAAGTAGTATAGAAAAGGTTTTGAATATATTTTCCACCACAACATTATAAATTATAAAGTAGTTTTGCCATCTAACTAATGAATCTTTTATGTTAAACTGGTTATAGTTTTACTTCAGTCCAGTTTTCATGAACTGATAGCCAATCACCATTATCATACTTATAAACCGATGTAACTTTCCAAGGAGTCTGAGGTTCTCCTTCGAATATACCTTGATACTGATAATAAACTATCACAATATCGTTGTATACCTGGAATAACGGATCTAACAATTTAAATTCGTGCGTTGGAATTTGCCCCTTGTATGTTTCCAAATATTCTTTAAGAGCTTTAGAACCAATTATTGTTTTAGATGGTCCAAGATCATCTATCCAGACAATGTCTTCTGCAGCACACTGAAAGTATCCCATTGTTTCTCCATTGGACCACTTTTCACCTGCAAGGGTTATTTTTTTAAGAACTGAAGCTTTTGCCTCTTCAGAAGTTGGCAGTACTTCTTTATTGGTGCAAGAGACCAAAAAAAGTTGAATAATTATAAGACAAGTTATCCATTGTATAACTTTTGTCCTACTTGAAGTTTTGTTTTTCATGATAATTACATTTATATAGTTATTTTCTTAGAATTTTGTTTGCAACTTGATATAATAGATAGCAATGAGAAGAATAGGGCCAATATTCTTAAATATTTGAGCATAACTAATAGAATTTGACTTGAGCTACTAATTTACGTAATAACAAAAACGCAACTCAATTGAGTTGCGTTTTTCATCCTTTATTAATTGTTGAAACTTGACTAATAGCAAGTAACGAATATTAGTTATTTAACATAACAGGCATGACAAGCATAGTAATATGCTCACCTTCATCTAATCCATCAGTTGGTGTTAAAATTCCTGCTCTGTTTGGTAAACTCATTTCAAGCTGGACTTCAGTTGCAGTTAAATTATTAATCATTTCAGTTAAAAAGCGAGAGTTAAATCCTATTTGCATATCATCACCTTGGTAATCACAAGTCAATCGCTCTTCTGCTTTGTTACTGTAATCAATATCTTCTGCAGAAATATTTAATTCTGCACCAGCAATTTTTAATCTGATTTGATGAGTTGTTTTGTTAGAGAAAATACTAACACGACGTACAGAATTTAAAAATTGTGTTCTGTCTATCACTAATTTGTTTGGATTTTCTTTTGGTATTACAGCTTCGTAATTTGGATATTTTCCATCAATTAATCTACAAATTAAGTATAGTGTTTTCAAACGTGAATTTTGCGTTAGAATCATTGTAATCAATAGTTACATCATCTGTCGCTTCCCGCTAAAATACCTTTTAATAAATTCAAAGGTTTTTTAGGCATAATAAACTCTGCAGATTGATTTGCTTTTACATCTTCTCGTGTATATTTAACCAATTTATGGGCATCTGTTGCAACAAATGTTAAGCCTTCTCCTGAAAATTGAAAGAAAACACCACTCATTACAGGTCGTAAATCGTCATTTCCTGCAGCAAAAATAGTTTTACTGATTGCTGTTGCTAAAATATCAGCATTGATAACCGTTGAACTTGGATTTTCTAATTCTACTGCCTTTGGAAATTCATCTCCATTGGCATAAGCTAAAGCATATTTACCATGATTAGAACTAATTTCAACTGTATTATTATCTTCAACAACAAAAGTTAAAGGTTGCTCAGGAAATGTTTTTAAAGTATCTAATAATAATCGTGCTGGAATAGCAACACTTCCTTCACTATCACTTTCCACATCAATTGTAGATGACATTGTAGTTTCTAAATCAGTTGCCGAAACGGTAAGGTCAGATTTATTAAGTTCAAATAAAAAATTATCTAAAATTGGCAAGAGTATTCGAACTATTAATTACACCACCTAAAACCTGTAATTGCTTTAATAAATATGTACTTGATACAATAAATTTCATCTAATCTATATATTATTTTATTAGTTGATATTAATTCTACCTACAAATATATCTTAATAGATGCTTATTTAAGAAACAAACTTATTAACAACTATTAAGTATATTTTTTTCTTCTAATGTAATTAAATAGAAAACCAAAAATCCCAATATTACTAATGGAATTACAATATTTATAAATTGCCATTTGTTTTTTGGTCCGTAATTTTTTGTTGATCTAAAAAAGCAAATGCTATTTCTTTGGATCGAATGTTTATAAGTCCATCATCATCCAATAAATAATTAACGGCATTTAGCAAGAATTCTTTATTACCAAAGGTTTGTCCGGTCCATTTATCAAAACCTAATTCTTGTGGGCCTGATCTTCCAACATCATTTTTGATTACATCACCATCTGCTATTACAATCATTTTTGTGGGAATACTTTTGTTCTTAACTTTGGATAGATTAAAAGGTTTTATTCTATTATTATATACGAGTAAATTCACCTTCTAATAATACTGCCAAGATTCTGATTGCCTTTAGTATATCTTGAAGATCTGGTTCCTGAGTAACAATATCCAAACTAATTTGTAATGGTGTTCCATCAATTTTAGATAATGGAGAACTTTGTAATAAAATGGTTTTGTTAATATCTATTTTTTAAGGTATCGATCTGATTTGCAAAATCAAATTTTACTAAATTCAAATTTTTGACAATAGGATGGTTATTCGCATTGTTGGCCAAAGGTGAATATTGCCATTTAACTGGTTGAAATTGAGCTTGACTTCCTTCACCAATAGCTAAAGTGATTGGAGCAGAATACATGTCATTAACTAAAACTGGATTGATTCTAATACCATATTTAAAAAAGAAATCAGTCATATTCAAATCCCTTCCAATGGCCACAGATTTTCCTGATTCGTTATACAAACTATCCTTGTCCATAGCCACAGCATCAATAAGCCATAGGCTCTTTCCTCCATTCATAATGAACTGATCAACTACTAGTTTTTCCGCTTCTGAAAATGACTCTGTTGGTTTGGCAGCAATAATTAAATCGAAAGTAGTAAGCTTATCAAGAGTGCCTTGTGCGATTCACAGAAACACTATCCAATGTAAAAGGTGCAATAAAATAATAATCCCTTAAGGTCGTCACAAAATCAGCTATGTACTTGTTCTCGAGTTCCCCATTGCCTTTTAATACAGCAACCTTTCTTTTTTTCGGATTCACCAGTTTACTGAATCCATCTGCAAAAGCATATTCCAGGTTTTGTACAGAATTGTTCACCAACTCCTGCTGAGTTGCACCAATTTTGTTCTTAACCAATGGGATCTTAACTGTCTCATTATTATAACTGGCAAGCGCCCAGGGAAATATCAATTCCTGAGACGATTTACCACTTTCCTGAACATTTAATTGTAATGGAGTTAAACCACGTTCAGTTAATTGTTGAATATCACGCTCTCTATTAGCATCATCATCAATTGGATTGATAAAATTGAATTTAATATTGTTATTTGAAGACGAAAACTCTTCTAATATTTGCTTAGTTTCAGATTTTAATCTTCTAAATTCCGAAGGAAAATCACCTTCTAAAAACACATCAACAAGAATTGGTGAATTAACTTCATTAACTGTATTCAAGGCTTCTTCCGAGAGTGTATAACGATTATCACTGGTCAGATCAAAGCGCTGGTATAATCCAATTCTTGCGGAAAAAATATTAATCACGATTAAGCTAAATGGCAACAATAGTAATAAGACAACTTGTTTTTTGTCGAAACCTTGTGTATCAAGTCGTCTTAAAGTAAAAAATACAAATAGCAATGATATACTTATAAAATAAAGTAGGTCTCTGGTATCCAAAACTCCAAGTCCCATGCTTTTGTAATGAGAATTCATACTCAATTTATCAATTAAAGGACTTGAAAAATAGTCTGCTAAACCATCAAACCCAAAATAGAATAGAAAACAAATAAAGACTCCAACAATAAACGCTACTATTTGATTACTGGTTATAGACGATGCAAAAATACCAATGGCAGTGTAAGACGAAATTAAGAACAGTAAGCCTAGATAGGAACCCAGTACACTTGCCAGATCTAGGTTGCCAACCGGATCACCCAATAAGTAAATGGTTATAACGTAGAGTAGGGTTGGAATTAAGGCAATTATTATCAGGATCAATGCACCTAAATATTTTCCCAATACAATTTTTAAATGGCTGATTGGTTTTGTTAATAATAATTCTAAAGTCCCTTGTTTTTTCTCGTCAGCAAAACTGCTCATAGTAACTGCAGGTATCAAAAATAAAAATATCCAGGGAGCTAATAGAAAGAATGAAGACAGATCGGCAAACCCATAATCCAGAACATTGAATTCACCTTTAAAGACCCATAAAAATAATCCATTTAGCAATAGGAATAAGGAAATAACCAAGTAACCGATTGGTGATGAAAAAAATGAATTTATTTCTTTTCTTAAGATTGCAAACATTAAGTTTGTTAAAAGAGTTAAAAGTTAAAAGTTAAAAGTTAAAAGTTAAAAGTTAAAATTTAAATGAGATGTCTCGACTGCGCTCGACATGACAAAGGTAAAATAATTCATAATTCAAAAATCATCAATCATCAATCGAGTGAAACAACCTTATCAACACTCCAAGCTTGTGGTTTTTCATTAAACAAGACTTTGGTTTTAGCCCAAACAGACCTAAAAAGATCGGATCGTCTGTAATTTTCCAGATCGGCTTGTTCATTCCAATAACTATAAGTGAAAAATATATTAGGATTCTCTTTATCTCTTAACAACTCCAATAAACGACATCCTTTAACAGCTCTTATCTTCTCTTTATTTTCATTGAAGTTCTTCAGAAATGTATTTACATGCTCATCGGCAAAACTCATTCTCACAATTCTTATAAACATCACTATTCCTTATCAAAATTTACGGTTATAGTATCTCTAAAACCTAATCCTAACAGTGTGGCAGCACTTCCAACAGTTCCACTATTACTTTTATAAAGTGCTATTTCCAAATAATCAGAAGAATTGAAAACCACCATTTTTCTTCCTTCATCCTGTCGTTTGTTTTCTTCTATATCAAAATTTACAATATCACTGTATTTGTTGAAAATAGTTTTGAATTTATAATTCCTTGCAGAAATTTCGTAGGATCTCCCTTTTCTGCATAGATTCAAAGAATTTCTTCTTAATATTGGTAACCACATTTCCGTAATTATCAATATAAATCACATTCCCAATAATCTGATTTTTTTCGTCATTTACAAATGGAACAATATTCTTTATTGGTTTTATCTCTTCGATCAACTTACCAATAACTTCTAAAGTTCCACCTCGTGCAATATGGCAGGCGACTTTTACAAATACATCTAAGACCGGAAAACTGGTTTCGATTTTATCATGAATATTTATTTCAACAATTTTTTCGAGGAGCAATTTCAGAACAGATCATACTCATAATACCATTATTGGCACAAATAAAATAATGGTCATCTAATTTTAAAGCAATATGTTTGTTTTCTTGGTTTATTTCAGAATCAATTCCAATAATATGTATGGTTCCTTTTGGAAAACTGCTATAAGCATTTTGAATAATATAAGCAGCTTCAGGAATATTAAAAGGAGATACAGAATGTGAGATATCAACAATTCTTACATCAGGCAGTTCACTATAAATAGCTCCTTTTATAGCACCAGCAAAGTGATCTTTTTCCCCAAAATCAGTTGTTAATGTGATAATTGCCATTGGCAAATTGTTGATATTTTTTTAATGTAATACAACGCAAATTTATGTAGCTTTGTTGTAGTGCAAACCTATTTGTGCAAACTAATAAACTCTTTTAGAATAATTTAATTAAATTTGTACGCTTTTGAACGAAATTATTATTGAACTTGAAGAAATTACCCCAAAAGAATTTTTTGGAGCACAAAACTGCCAATATTGAACTTTTAAAAAAGTATTTTCCCAAACTTAAAATTGTAGCTAGAGGTAATAAAATCAAAGCTTTTGGCGATGAAGATCTACTTGAAGAATTTGATCGTCGTTTGACAATGCTTGTTGACACATTTTGGTAAGTACAATAAGTTAGATGAAAATGTCATTGAACGTGTTCTAACAAGTCAAAGTAGTGATGATTATGCAACTCACGTAAACAGTGGTGAAGTTATTGTTCATGGTGTTGATGGTAAAATTAATAAAAGCACAAACTGCTAATCAACGTAAGTTGGTAGAAAGTATGCGTAAAAATGATATGGTTTTTGCCATTGGTCCTGCAGGAACAGGTAAAACCTATACAGGTGTTGCTTTAGCTGTACAGAGCATTAAAAAATAAAGAAGTAAAACGAATTATTTTAACACGTCCTGCTGTTGAAGCTGGTGAGAATTTAGGTTTTTTACCAGGTGATTTAAAAGAAAAATTAGATCCTTACATGCAACCTTTGTATGATGCATTGCGTGATATGATTCCTGCTGAAAAACTGGCATGCTTATATAGAAAATGGAACCATTCAAATTGCACCTTTGGCATTTATGCGTGGTCGTACCTTAGATAATGCTTTTGTGATTTTAGATGAAGGACAAAACACCACACATGCTCAAATGAAAATGTTTTTAACCAGAATGGGTAAAAATGCAAAATTTTTATTAACAGGTGATCCTGGACAAATAGATTTACCTCGTCGTACCATTTCCGGATTAAAGAAGCCTTGTTGATCTTAAAAGATGTTGAAGGTGTTGGCATGATATTTCTAGATGATAAAGATGTTATTCGTCATAAATTGGTTAAAAAGATCATTGCAGCTTATAAAAGCATAGAGAATAGAGAATAGTTTTTTCAGGAGCTATTTCCTGCTTTCGGCAGTCGCTTTTTTACTTATTTGTCATTCCTGAGAAGGCAGATCTATAAATAAAAAGAGCTCCAACAAATGCCTTAATCAGGGCTAAAAAAAATGAAGTAAACAACAAAAATCCAGAATAGTGCAAATAATACAATATTCAAAACCAATTTTAATTTTCCAGGTCAAAAAAGTGTTTACAAAGGAAAAGTAAGAGAAGTCTATAATATCAACGATGACCTTTTAGTCATGATTGCAACCGATCGTCTATCTGCTTTTGATGTGGTGATGCCAAAAGGAATTCCGTATAAAGGACAAATACTAAATCAGATTGCAACTAAAATGATGAAAGCATACCGAAGATTTGGTTCCAAATTGGTTAATTGCAACTCCAGATCCTAATGTGGCTGTTGGTCATTTATGTGAACCTTTTAAAGTAGAAATGGTCATTCGTGGTTATATGTCTGGTCATGCAGCTCGCGAATATAAAGCAGGAAAACGAATCGCTTTGTGGTGTGGCTATGCCAGAAGGCATGAAAGAGAAACGATAAATTTCCAGAACCAATCATTACACCAGCAACAAAAGCTGAAATGGGCGATCATGATGAAGATATTTCGAGAGAAGATATTATTGATACAAGGTATTGTTTCTGAAGAAGATTATCTAGTTTTAGAAGATTATACAAGAAAATTATTTAACGAGGAACTGAAATTGCAGCATAAAGAGGATTGATTTTAGTAGATACCAAATACGAATTTGGAAAAACCAAAGAAGGGAAAATTGTCTTGATTGATGAAATTCACACACCAGATTCCTCTCGTTATTTTTATGCTGATGGTTACAAGGAAAGACAGGAAAAAGGAGAAGCCCAAAAACAATTATCTAAAGAGTTTGTGCGTCAATGGTTAATTGCCAATGGTTTTCAAGGTAAGGAAGGACAGACAGTCCCAGAAATGACTGATGAATATATAGAAACGGTTTCTGACCGCTATATAGAACTCTACGAAAATATTACTGGAGAAACCTTTGTAAAAGCTGATGTGTCTAATATTCAAGAACGTATTGAAAATAATGTTATTAAGTTTCTAAGAAATATTTAAAATAAACAATGTTTAATAAGTAAGTTAGACTTCCTGAACTAATAAAATACAATAGAAATTAGTTAAAACAGTTGTTTTAATAATTTATTGAAGAATTTATATTGCAGCTGATTAGATCCTTTTGGGTGAGGGATTTATTTTGCTATTAAAATTAAAGGCTAGCTGTGCTATTTTAGTTAATTTCTGATATTTCAACACGACTTTAAGCAGTTAGTCTTTTTTTCTCTTTAGAGATTCAATAACTATCTTGATTTAGTATCCACTTAAATCGATTACTAAAATTATTAGACGTACATTCCACAAAAGTGTTATTCTTTAGATTTTCTTCAGGTGTATTGATATCTCATTGTTTATTTAATAACGTAGTTTACATCTGGAGGATGTCTTTTTTATGATTAAGTTGTGACACAAAAGCAAGCGCATATAATACTGCATAAAAGTGTGCAAATTACATTATCCTCACAAAAACAGCTCGTATTGACAAATCAAATTGAAGATTCTCAATTTTTACTCTTTTTCATGATAATAATCATAGTCTAAAGACCTGAGAAGTAATAATTTTATACAGCTTAATTTCAAGAAATTCCCTTAAGTAAGGGAATACCCAAAAAGAGTAGCTTAATGAAAAAATTATTATTAGGTAACGAGGCATTAGCACAAGGTGCTATAGATGCTGGTTTATCTGGTGTTTATGCCTATCCTGGAACACCTTCTACAGAAATAACAGAATACATTCAAAAGTCAAAGGAATCCACAGAATTTGGTATCCACGCCACATGGTCTGTCAACGAAAAAACAGCAATGGAAGCGGCTTTGGGAATGTCTTATACTGGCAAACGTTCTATGGTAGTTATGAAGCACGTTGGACTCAATGTAGCAGCAGATGTGTTTATGAACATGTCAGTCTCAGGAGTACAAGGTGGTTTGGTTGTAGTTGTTGCAGATGACCCATCTATGCACTCATCCCAAAATGAACAGGATTCGCGATACTATGGCAAGTTTGCTAAAATTCCAACCTTAGAACCTGCAAATCAACAGGAATCCTATGATATTATGCGTTATGCATTTAATCTGTCAGAAAGTTTAAAACTACCAGTTTTATTGCGTTTGGTTACTCGATTATCACATTCGCGTGCAGATGTCAAGATCAGTGAGCAAAGGCATCAGAACGAATTTAATCTTCCAAAGGATACTTCCCGATTTGCGTTGGTGCCAATGAATGCCAGAAAGCAATTTGATAAACTGATAAAGAAACAGGATCTGTTAATGGAAAGCTCAGAAGTTTCAGGTTTAAATGTCTTAAAACTGAATACCAGTAAAAAATTAGGGATTATCGCCTGTGGTATTGCATACAATTACGTGATGGAAAATGTAGTAGAGAATAAATTGAAGCATTCCATTTTAAAGATTTCTCAATATCCTGTTCCAAAAGAAAAAGTAAGACAATTATATAACCATTGTGATGAGGTTTTGGTTGTAGAAGATGGTTATCCAATAATTGAAGAATTGATACATAACTATTTTGACGATAATGATAAGGTAAAAGGAAAACTCTCGGGACATTTACCAATGACTGGTGAATTGAATCCAACCATACTCGCTAAATGCCTGAATATTCCTCAACCGAAAATAGAAGGTATCCCGGATCTTGTAGCAGGAAGACCGCCACAATTATGCGAAGGTTGTGGACACACAGATCTTTTCAATGCCATTAACGAGCTGTTACCGGAAATTGGTAACAAACGCGTGTTTGGCGATATTGGGTGTTATGGGCTGGCTGCTATTCCACCTTTAAGCACTATCGATACCTTGGTTGATATGGGCTCGTCCATAACCATGGCAAAAGGAGCTGCAGATGCTGGATTGAAAAATGTAATTGCAGTTATTGGAGACTCAACTTTTACACATTCCGGAATGACAGGATTGTTGGATTGCGTATATGAGAACACGGCAATTACAGTTATTATTTCTGATAATTCAGCCGTGGCTATGACAGGAGGACAACAATCTACAGCTGTGGGACGCCTGAAAAAGATCGTTCTCGGACTTGGAGTAAAACCTGAGCATGTTAAGGAAATTATCCCATTACATAAAAACCACAAAGATAACGTAGTGGTTATTCGCAATGAGATTAAACATAAAGGCGTTTCAGTTATAATTTCAGAAAGGCCATGCGTAAGATTATCAAGAGAGCAGAAAAAAGATATCAAACATAGAATTGCTGAATTAAATTGACATACATTTTCAGTATGTCATTCTGAACGTGTTTCAGAATCTTATTAACAATATAAAATGAAAACGAATATAATTTTATCAGGAGTTGGAGGTCAGGGAATTTTAACCATTGCAGCTGTTTTAGACACAGCAGCTTTAGACCAGGACTTATTTGTAAAACAAGCTGAGGTTCATGGCATGAGCCAACGTGGAGGAGCAGTGCAATCACATGTCAGGATAAGCGATAAAGTAATTCATTCTGATCTGATTCCTCTTGGAAAGGCAGATATGATTCTGTCGGTAGAACCTATGGAATTACTACGTTATTTACCTTATTTAAAACCGGATGGTTGGCTGGTCACAGACTCTCAGCCATTTGTCAATAATATAAATTATCCAGAGCAAGAAACCTTATTTACTGAAATAAAAACACATCCAAATAATGTCATTGTCGAAGCTACAGAAATAGCTAAAAAGATTGGTAATTCTAAAACTGCCAATATGGTGTTATTGGGTGCTGCTTCGTCATTGATTCCATTATCAGAAGAAAGTTTCATAAAAGCTATTAATACCTTGTTTCAAAGAAAAAGCGAACGTATTGTCAACCTAAATATTGAAGCCTTTAATGCTGGTAAAAAATTGGCATCAGAAAAGTATAGTTTAATTTAAACCTTTTCCAATCTTGTTTCATTAAAAACTTTCCGAATAACTTTGGAGAGTATTTTAGTACCTTTTTCAATATCTTCTTTTGGCATATTAGAGAAAGATAGACGAAGTCTGTCATCTTTTTTACTGGCGGGATCAAAGGTCTTCCCATTTACAAAAGCAACACCTTTTTTGACACTTTTCTTAAAGATCTTTGTTGATTTTATATCCTCCGGCAATTTCAACCAAAGATAGAAACCACCTTTTGGCGTGTTCCAGGTAACTTCTTCAGGCATGTACTTATTTAAACTATCTTCTAAAATATTCTTACGTTCAAAATACTCCTTTCTTAAGAATTCCAAATAAGGATATAATTTTCCTTGTACCATGAACTCATTAGCCAGAATTTGCATAAAATTTGAGGTGCATGCATCCAATGCTTGTTTAATAATCTGTGCTTTCTCATAGATCTCAGGAGAAGCTAACATATATCCCAATCTAAAACCAGGACCCAAAATTTTAGAGAAAGAACCAGTGTATATGATTTCTACTTCTTTGTTGGTATAAAATTTCATTGGTTTTGTTAAATGCTTGTCTCTTTCTTCAAAATAAAGGTCGTTATACGCATCATCTTCTAATAGAATAATACCTGTACCATCCAATACATCAAGTAAAGCTTGTTTGCGTTCAGGAGAATAAATGATACCTGCTGGATTATGGAAATTTGGTGTAACGTAGAGGAATTTTGGTTTTTTATCTAAACTTGCAATCTTATCTTTTAATGCTTGAATGTCTATTCCATCTTTGTCTATAGGAATACCGTGAATATTTGCTTCATAGGTTTCAAAGACCGACAAGGCTCCTACGAAACAAGGATTTTCGGTGAGAATAACATCACCTGGATTCACAAACTCTTGTGTTACAATGCTGATTGCCTGTAAGGATCCGGTTGAGACCATGATCTTATTATCATCAATATTCAATCCTTTATCTGATAAATATTTTTCTATTGATTTGATAAGTGGAGGATAGCCTGAAACTGGTCCATATTGAAAACACAGTTTTTTCAGATCCAAAGGAAGATTGTTGTAAACTTCATCAATTCCATTTATGGGGAACAGATTATTGTTTGGCATGCCTCCTGCAAAAGATATCAAGCTTTTTCCTGAAGATTGTTTCATTAAAAGTTTAATATCTTCGGAATGCATGGAATTAACAGCATTAGAAAATTTAAACATAGAATTCGTTATTTAAATACATATCAAAATAACGAAATTTTAGTATTTGGAACAGTGACAAATGTCAGTATTCATGACATTTATTTTCTCTTACTTTACACTACTCAAACAGATTTTATTGCTTATGCTTCATAGCAGTTTAATAAATCCTAAAAGTATCGTAATTGTCGGCGGAACTAATAATTTGTCAAGTCCCGGAGGACATGTATTAAAAAATCTAATTGATCACAAATATAAAGGTGAGCTATTTGTAGTTAATCCGAAAAAAGATAAAGTACAAGGAGTAGCATCTTATAGAGATATACAGGATCTGCCTGAAGTAGATCTGGCCATAATAGCCATTGCCGCAAAATTTGTTTTGAATGCAGTTGAAGTTCTAACAGAAAAGAAGAATACTAAAGGATTTATAATTTATTCTGCTGGTTTTAGTGAATTAGATGAAGAAGGTGCCAAATTGGAAAGAACAATTACTGAACAGATCCAAAAAGTAGGAGGTAGTCTTTTAGGACCCAATAATATTGGTATCATCAATTCAAATTATGCCGGAGTATTTACGTCACCTATTCCAAAATTAGATCCACAAGGTGTCGATCTTATTTCAGGTTCCGGCGCGACTGCTGTTTTTATATTGGAGCTAGCAAGTAGGATTGGTTTAAGGTTTTCAAGCGTCTTTTCATTAGGGAATAGTGCACAAATTGGAGTAGAGGATATACTGGAGTATTTTGATACAACCTTTGATCCTAATCACAATTCTAAAGTTAAATTGCTGTATATAGAAAGCATTAAGAATCCACGGAAATTTTTAAAACATGCCAGATCTTTAGTTAATAAAGGCTGTAAAATAGCAGCAATTAAGGCAGGATGTTCAGAAGCAGGAAGCAGAGCAGCTTCATCTCATACTGGAGCATTGGCAAGTTCCGATGTATTTGTGAATGCACTGTTTGAAAAATCAGGAATTATAAGATGTTACAGCAAGATTGAACTTATATATGTAGCCGGCATATTGCTTAATAAAGAAAGTAATGGTAAAAATATTGCCATTATAACTCATGCAGGTGGACCAGCAGTGATGCTAACAGATGTCTTATCCCAAAATGGGTTGAATATCCCACAATTAAATGATTGTCACCAAAAGATATTATTGGATAAATTATTTAATGGTGCTTCAGCGAACAATCCAATCGATATTTTGGCTACAGGAACAGCAGAACAGCTAGAGTTTATTATAGATCATTGTGACCAGAACGTTGATGAAATTGATGCCATGGCTGTTATTTTCGGAAGCCCGGGTTTAGCAAAAGTAGATGAAGCTTTTAATGTGATAAGTAAAAAAGCTAAGACCGGTAAAAAACCTATTTATGCCATATTGCCTTCAGTTATTAACTCAAAAAAAGAGATAAAACGATTTATCAAAAAGAATAATATTGCATTTGCAGATGAAGTATTATTCGGTAGTGCTTTGGCAAAAGCTTTTTATAGACAAAAACCTATAAAACACAATAAAAGCATTGACCTGTTTAATGCAAAGGAAATAAAAGCATTGATCGAATCTGCCACAGAAGGTTATCTATCACCTGATAAAACCAAAAGAATGTTAACCCTGGCAGAAATCCCTTTTGTTGAGCAATACGAAATATCTACTGATATAGAAGCTATTGAGTTGTCAAACAGGTTGAAATATCCTGCTGCTATGAAGGTGGTTGGCCCATTACACAAATCGGATGTTGGTGGCGTGCTTTTGAATGTTGAGAATAGAGAACAATTGCTAAAGAATTTCGATAAATTAATGCAAATAAAGGATGCCGCATCGGTTATAGTTCAACCAATGCTTAATGGGGTGGAAATTTTTATTGGAGCCAAAAAAGAAGGGAACTTTCCTCATATTGTGATGTGTGGGTTGGGAGGAATTTACATTGAAGCTTTTAAAGATGTTAGTTCTTGCATGATTCCTGTTTCTGAAACCGAAGCAACAAATATGATTGAAAGTTTAAAGTCGTATTCAATTCTTAAAGGAATCAGAGGTCAGAAGGGTATTAACCTGGAGAGGTTTTCTATTTTAATCAGAAAGATTTCAGGATTGCTTGAGCTTATTCCTGAAATATCCGAATTGGATATTAACCCACTTTTGGCTTCTGGAGAGGAAATTGTAGCTGTGGATGCAAGAATAAGAATTGAAAAATAAGTAAAATACAATATTATAATATCTAACTATAATCAATATTTATGAGAACGATTTATTTAGTTATAATCTGTTGCATATGGATAGGGTTACAAAACATTTATTCTCAGGGATCACCTGACTATAATGGTGGCCTTAAAGTGAAACTTGACGAAGAAGGTAAAAAATACTTTCGATTAATTTCCTGGGCTCAGGTACAAGCTATTTATAATGACAATGTGCCAGATGATGCAAGTAAATTGAATTTTAATTTAAGACGCGCACGAATACTAATGTATGCCCAGATCAACGAAAAATTCTTAATCCTAACTCATTTTGGATTGAATAGTTTAAACAGTTCCACTTTAAGTCCGGTTGGAAAAGGAGATGGAAGTCAATTATTCTTTCATGGTGTTTGGGCTCAGTATGATCTGAACAAAGATCACTCATTAGGTGGAGGCCTGCATTATTTTAATGGGATCTCTCGACTTAATAACCAGAGTACTTTAAATATCATGACTTTAGACAATAACCGGCAATCCTGGGCTACACTTGGTTTGTCAGATCAATTTGCACGACATATAGGTGTTTTTGCTAAAGGAAAATTTGGTAAGCTTCAATATCGTGTTGCAATTAATGATGCTATAACTAACGGTTTAGATTCCAGAGTTCCAGAAGATGTAGGTGATGCGGCTGTTTATGGTGGGAAACGTTTGTTAGGTTCCAAAGATGCTGGAAAGGCTTATTCGGGTTATTTTGATTATAATTTTCTTGATCAAGAATCTAACTTCGTTCCATTTAAGGTTGGGTCTTATCTGGGCGGGAAAAAAGTTTTTAATGTTGGAGCTGGTTTCTTTTTACATCCAAAAGGTTCAGTTATTTTCGATGGTTCCGAATTAAAAGGAGAAGATGTGAGCATTTTTGCCATTGATGCCTTTTACGATGCTTCTCTTGGAGATGATGGCAGTGCGATTACTGCTTATGCAACCTATCAAGCCAACGACTATGGTAAAAATTATCTATTCAGTGCATACGGAACAGGAAATATGATTTACAGCCATGTGGGCTATGTAATTGCGGGAGATAAATCTAAAACCAGATACCAACCTTATGTATCATTTGCCTCTAACAGTTATGATGCAATTAATGACAATAGAAATATACTTGGAATAGGTATTAATACCTATTTCAGTGGTCACAATTCAAAACTAACTTTAGAGTATAAAAATCAGGATTTTGGCGACTCAGATTTTGGAACAATGACGCTTCAAGCTATGATTTACCTGTAAAAATTTAAAATTGATAATTCTTAAAATTAATCATCTTCTAGAAAAATCAATCTAATTAAATAATCACTAAAGGCGATGAATAAAAATATGTTGATTTTATATAAAAAATTAACAATAAAAAACAGCTTATAAGCTTATAAATTTGGTATAAATACCGTAACTTTATTTGATATTTTGCAAAACAAATTTCACACAACATAACAACTTTTAAACATGAGTAGTTACCACATTAAAAATTTAGAAGAGTACTTCCAGGTTTACAGAAAATCTATTAGATCTCCCGAAGTTTTTTGGGAAGAAATTGCAGAAGAACATTTTATTTGGCGTAAAAAATGGGACAAAGTATTAAGTTGGGATTTTGAAAAACCAGAAATTAAATGGTTTGAAGGAGCAAAACTTAATATTACCGAAAACTGTATCGACAGGCATTTGGGAATTAGAGGCGATAAAACAGCCATAATTTTTGAGCCTAATGATCCTAAAGAAAAAGCACAACACATTAGTTATCGCGATTTGTATGAAAGGGTCAATAAATTTGCCAATGTTTTAAAAGGACAAGGAATTAGAAAAGGAGATCGTGTTTGTATTTATTTACCTATGATTCCTGAATTGGCGATTTCAGTTTTGGCTTGTGCTAGAATTGGAGCTATACATTCAGTAGTATTTGCAGGATTTTCAGCTTCTGCATTAGCAACAAGGATCAATGATTGCGATTGTAAAATTGTATTAACTTCAGATGGTTCTTACAGAGGTAAAAAATCTATTGATTTAAAAGGTATAGTAGATGAGGCTTTAGAAACTTGTCCAGGTGTAGAAACAGTTTTGGTTGCAAAAAGAATCAATACTGATACAAATATGGTAGAAGGACGAGACAAATGGTTACAACCACTTTTAAACAAGGCTTCTTCAGAATGTGAACCGGAAATTATGGATGCTGAAGACCCATTATTTATTCTGTATACATCTGGATCTACTGGAATGCCTAAAGGTATGATGCATACAACTGCAGGTTATATGGTTTATACGGCATATACATTTAAAAATGTATTTCAATATAGAGAAGAAGATGTGTATTGGTGTACTGCAGATATAGGTTGGATTACAGGACATAGTTATATCGTTTATGGACCATTGGCAAATGGAGCAACTACTGTCATGTTTGAAGGTGTTCCTAACTATCCGGATTGGGGCAGATTCTGGGAAATAGTAGAAAAACATAAAATAAACCAATTCTATACAGCTCCAACAGCAATTAGAGCTTTAGCTAAAGAAGATTTGAAATATGTCGAAGAATATGATTTATCTTCATTAAGAGTACTTGGATCTGTTGGAGAACCAATTAACGAAGAGGCTTGGCACTGGTACAATGATCATATTGGAAAAAAAATCTGTCCAATTGTAGATACCTGGTGGCAAACCGAAACTGGAGGAATCATGATTTCTCCAATTCCATTCTCTACACCAACAAAACCAACTTATGCATCACTTACCTATGCCTGGAATTATTCCATGCTTAATGGGAAAGGATGGCAAAGAGGTTAAAGGAAATCAAGTTGTTGGTCGTTTGGCATTTAAATTTCCTTGGCCAGCAATGGCAAGAACAATTTGGGGAAATCATAAACGATATAAAGAAACTTATTTTTCAGATTACGATAATTATTATTTCTCAGGTGATGGTGCAATGCGAGATGAAGTTGGCTATTACAGAATTACAGGTAGAGTAGATGATGTAATTATTGTTTCTGGTCATAATTTAGGATCAGCACCAATTGAAGATGCAATTAATGAGCATCAAGCTGTAGCAGAATCTGCAATTGTTGGTTTCCCTCATGATATTAAAGGAAATGCACTATATGGTTTTGTTATTTTGAAAGATGAAGCACTTGGACAGAGATCAGGATGAATTACGCAAGAGAGATCAATCAAATGATTACAGAACGTATTGGGCCTATTGCTAAATTAGATAAAATTCAATTTACAAGTGGATTGCCAAAAACACGTTCAGGTAAAATTATGCGTAGGATTTTAAGATGTGTAGCTCATAACGAACCAGATAATTTAGGTGATATTAGTACATTACTAAATCCAGAAGTAGTGAAGGAAATAATCGAAAATGCATTAATTGAAGTTTAATTAATTGTATTGTATAAAAGCGTTCATGAAAATGGACGCTTTTTTTTTGACATTCCCACTCAAAGTTTGGTCGTGCTTGGAGTTTATCCTGAACGAAGTCGAAGGGTTATATCTTTTGCTTAGGCAAAAGGATGCCACTTCAATCACTAATGCAATCCTTGTAAAATTAGCTCCGAGAATTGATATAAATAAAATTTCCCTTATCTTTAAAATTAAAACATAAGAAATCATGGCAAAATCACAAGACGCAAAAAAGAATGTAAAAAAGGAACCATTATTAACTCCTAAAGAAAAGAAAGCAGCCAAACGGGCTAAGAAAGCAAAAAAGCAATAAATTTGCTATCATTGTTCTTGTTAATACTAACATAGTTTATTTTAAATTAAATCGACTGCATTCTTTCTATTATGCCTTTTTTTTGTTTATATTCTAAGTGTTTGCTTTAAAAAAAATTAATATTGAACATTCGTAAAAATTGTATATTTAAAAAAAACAAAAATTATGAAAAAAGTAAATGCATATGCAGCACAAGAGGCTGGAGGAAAATTAGATAAGTTTCAATATGAATTACCTGAGTTAGGTAATGAACAAGTCGATATAAAAGTTGCATTACTGTGGAATCTGTCATTCAGATTTAAGCATGATAAACAACGAATGGGGAATGACTCAATATCCTTTTGTTCCAGGTCACGAAATAGTAGGTGAAATAGTGGCCGTTGGGAATGAAGTAAATAACTTGAATATTGGTGATAAAGTTGGATTAGGATGGTTTTCTGCATCCTGTATGCATTGTGACCAATGTATGGATGGTAAGCCAGCATTTATGTGGCACCGCAGAACAAACTATTGTTGGTCGTCATGGTGGTTTTGCAGATTACGTAAGAGGTCATTGGTCTTGGGCAGTTCCATTTCCAGAGGACATTGACATGGCTAAAGCTGGACCATTATTATGTGGTGGAATTACAGTTTTTAACCCAATAATTTTGGCTGGAGTTAAACCTACCGATAAAGTTGGAGTGATTGGTATTGGTGGCTTAGGGCATATGGCCTTAAAATTTTTATCAGCCTGGGGATGCGATGTTACAGCTTTTAGTTCTAATCCAGCGAAAAAAGATCAGATCCTAAAAATGGGAGCTCATAAGGTTGTTAATTCCAGAGATCCTAAAGAATTAGAAAGTATTGCAGGAAGTTTAAATTTCATTTTAAATACTACTAACGTTACCTTAGACTGGAATTCGTATTTAACAACATTAGCTCCTAAAGGTCGATTCCATAATGTAGGAGCTGTATTAGAGCCAATGGCTATTCCCGCGTTTACCCTAATTGGTGGTGAAAAATCTGTTGCTGGCAGTCCATTAGGCAGCATAGCTTTAACAAGGACAATGTTAGAGTTTTGTGTGAGACATAATATTTATCCAACCGTTGAGGAGTTTAAAATGGAAGATGTTAATAAGGCATTAAAACATCTGGAAGACGGTAAAGCCGATAGATATTAGAGTAGTACTTAAAGCTTAAGTCAAATAAATTCAAAAGTGTAAAAGGAAGCTGTACTTATAATTAATGAGAAAAGGCGACTTTCTAAAATTTGCAAATTTATTTTAAATCATTTTTTAAGATAAACTATTTGGAGTTAATTTTATTTTAAATTAAATGCATGCAATACCTAAAAAGAACAGACAATGCTAAATAAGAAAGCCAAAAGTTACAATGGCCAAAGCGTTTAAAACCATTATTTGGCCTAGACGAAAACTAGTGTTTATTGGCTTGATACTTATTGTGATAAGCAGATTGTCAAGTTTGGTTTTACCATGGAAAAGTAAAGCTTTATTAGACGATGTCATACCAAATAAAGATTATGATCAATTGTACAACCTTTTACTAATTGTTGGAATTGCCATTTTTGTTCAGGCAGTAACATCTTTTCTGCTCACGCGAATTTTAAGTGTTCAAGCACAATATTTAATTTCCGAACTTCGAGCTCAAGTTCAGAAAAAAGTACTGTCATTACCAATTAGTTTTTTTGATAATACAAAATCTGGTGCTTTGGTATCTCGAATAATGACTGATGTAGAAGGTGTACGTAATCTTATAGGTACTGGTTTGGTTCAAATGGTTGGAGGTACGATTACCGCAGTGATATCCTTGTTTTTATTGATAAGTATAAGTCCATCGATGACCTTGTTTGTTTTGGTTCCTGTAGCAATATTCGGATTTATTGCCTTAAAAGCATTTGGATATATAAGACCTATATTTAGAGCTCGAGGTGTCATTAATGCAGAAGTCACGGGTCAGACTTACAGAAACACTTGCTGGGGTTAGAGTAATTAAGGCTTTTAATGCTGAAGATCAAGAAAATAAGACTTTTGAAAAAGGAGTTGATAAATTATTTCAAAATGTAAAAAAGAGTTTAACGGCAACTGCCTTTATGACAAGTTCTTCTACCTTTTTATTGGGTATTGCTTCTACAGGAATTATGGGTATTGGTGGTTATAAGATCATGACTGGTGAATTAACTGTTGGAGATTTTTTATCCTTTACATTATTACTTGGTTTTATGATTGCACCAATTGTTCAAATGAGTAATATTGGAAGCCAATTAACTGAAGCTCTTGCAGGATTGGATAGAACCGAAGAGCTTATGAATAAGACTGCAGAAGAAGATAATGAAGATAGAACCATAGAATTAGATGATATAAAAGGTGAGTTGATTTTTGAAGACGTATCCTTTTCGTATGAAGAAGGAAAAGAAGTATTACATAATATTAGATTTTAAAGCTCCATCAGGTTCAGTGACTGCCTTGGTAGGAAGTTCTGGTTCAGGTAAATCCACCATGGCTGGATTATCTGCAACTTTTTTAAATCCTAAATCTGGGAAAATAACAATCGACGGTCAGGATCTGTCCAAAGTGAAGCTAAATAGCTATAGAAAGCATTTAGGAGTTGTTTTACAAGACGAATTCTTGTTTGAAGGAACCATTAGAGAAAATATTATGTTTCCAAGACCAAATGCTACAGAAGATGAATTATTAAATGCAGTAAAAGCTGCCTATGTAAATGAATTTACAGATAGATTTGATGAAGGATTAGATACTTTGATAGGGGAAAGAGGAGTGAAACTTTCAGGTGGCCAGCGTCAACGATTAGCAATTGCGAGAGCTATCTTGGCCGATCCAAAAATCATTATTTTAGACGAAGCAACTTCAAGTCTTGATACTGAAAGTGAGAGCCTTAATTCAGAAAAGTTTGGATGAACTAATTAAGGATAGGACAACTATCGTTATTGCACATAGATTGAGTACTATAAGAAAAGCTGACCAAATATTAGTAATAGAGGCTGGACATATTTCAGAACGAGGTACCCATGATGAACTAATCGCAGCTAGAGGCAGGTACTTTGATTTGTATACCTATCAGGCGAAGATTTAATATTTTTAACGCAAAATAATTGACTGTCAGTGATTAAATTTGTAGTTAATTTTTTAAATGTCCTATTTCTTTTTTTAAGATATTAACAGAGATTTTATCTAGGACATTCAAATTATCTTTTTATTCTTTAGTCATAGGCTTATAATATAGTTTAAAGAACTGATATTTAGTGCTTTATATGTAATATATAAGGGTTAAACATCGTAAAAGAAAAAATACAACTTTCATTTAAAGTTATTCAAAATCTAACTTCGCAAGCTTGATAGTGATTTCGTTATTAAATCTAATGAAAATCCAGATTAAATAAGTAAACAAATTCAATGAAAAGTACATTATTCGATAAAGTTTGGGATTCACATGTGGTAAGAAAGATTAAAGATGGTCCAGATGTGTTTTTTATAGATCGCCACTTAATTCATGAAGTAACAAGTCCTGTAGCATTTCTTGGATTAAAACAACGAGGTGTAAGGGTCTTATATCCAGAACGTACACTTGCAACTGCCGATCATAATACACCAACCATTAATCAGCATTTACCTGTTCAGGATCCTCTATCTGCAAATCAATTAAAGGCATTAGAAGAAAATTCAAAGGAATATGGAATTACGCATTGGGGATTAGGACATGACAAAAATGGAATTGTTCATGTCGTAGGACCGGAAAATGGAATTACTTTACCTGGTGCTACGATAGTTTGCGGAGATTCTCATACATCAACTCATGGAGCATTCGGTGCTATTGCTTTTGGTATTGGAACATCAGAAGTAGAAATGGTACTGGCAACTCAATGTATCATGCAACCAAAACCTAAAAAAATGGTCATTAACATTAATGGTCAATTAGGCTTTGGCGTTACACCAAAAGATGTGGCATTATATATCATTTCTCAATTATCAACATCTGGAGCCACAGGATATTTTGTGGAATATGCTGGTGATGTATTCAAGAACATGAGTATGGAAGGGCGAATGACTGTTTGCAATTTGAGCATTGAAATGGGAGCTCGTGGTGGAATGATAGCACCTGATGAAAAGACATATGAATATATAAAAGGAAGAATGTTTACTCCTAAAGGAGAAGACTGGAATAAGGCTATGGAATATTGGAAGACTTTAAAAACAGATGAAGACGCTGTATTTGATAAAGTTTACATTTTTGATGCTGCCGATATAGAACCAATGATCACTTACGGAACAAATCCTGGAATGGGAATGGGTATTTCCAAGAATATACCAACTTCGGATCAATTAGGAGGTGGAAAAGCAACATTTAATAAATCTCTGAATTATATGGGATATAATGAAAAAGAGGCAATGTTGGGTAAAAAAGTTGACTATGTATTTATTGGGTCTTGCACTAATGGGCGTATTGAGGACTTTAGGGCATTTGCTTCCATTGTAAAAGGACGTAAAAAAGCAGACCATATAACTGCCTGGTTAGTTCCGGGATCTCATGTAGTTGAAAGTAAAATAAAAGAAGAAGGATTATTAGATATATTTACTGAGGCTGGCTTTACCTTAAGAGAACCTGGATGTTCTGCATGTTTAGCTATGAATGATGATAAAATTCCTGCAGGAAAATACGCAGTTAGTACATCTAATAGAAATTTTGAAGGGAGACAAGGTCCAGGTGCAAGAACAATGTTGGCAAGTCCTTTAGTAGCTGCTGCTGCAGCTGTAACCGGAGTGGTTACAGACCCAAGAGAATTAATGGAATTGGTTAATTAATCAAATTATTTAAATGGCTTACGATAAATTCAATATATTAAAAAGTACTGCATATCCATTACCTATTGAGAATGTTGATACAGACCAGATCATTCCTGCTCGCTTTTTAAAAGCAACTGAAAGAAAAGGTTTTGGAGATAATTTGTTCAGGGATTGGAGATACAATTCGGATGGAACTTCTAAAGCGGATTTTGTTTTAAACAATCCTAAATACAGTGGTAAAATATTAGTAGGTGGTAAAAACTTTGGGTCTGGTTCTTCAAGAGAGCATGCAGCGTGGGCAGTTTATGACTTTGGTTTTAGGTGTGTGATATCATCCTTTTTTGCTGATATTTTCAAGAATAACTGTCTTAATATTGGTGTCCTTCCTGTCCAGGTTAGTTCTGAATTTGCACAAAAGATTTTTGATGCTATTGAGTTAGATCCAAATACTGAATTAGAAGTAAATTTATCAACTCAAACAGTAACTTTATTAGCTTCAGGTGATTCGGAAAACTTTGATATAAGTGGATATAAAAAGGACAATATGTTAAACGGATTTGATGATATTGATTATTTACAAAACATGAAATCCGAAATCCAGGAGTTTGCTAAAACGCGTCCTTTCTAAAGAGAATAATAAAGAGTTTAGACTTAAATACTTAACAATGGCAAGAAGAAAGATCGAAATAATGGATACGACACTTCGAGATGGTGAACAAACATCCGGTGTATCATTTTCGGTTTCAGAAAAACTAACCATTGCAAAATTGTTACTAGAAGAATTAGGAGTTGATAGAATAGAAGTGGCTTCTGCTCGAGTATCGGAAGGAGAATTCAAAGCTGTAAAAGAAATTACAGAATGGGCTAAGAAAAATAGTTACTTAAATAAGGTTGAGGTTTTAACATTTGTAGATGGAGGAGAATCCATTAAATGGATGTTAAAAGCAGGAGCACAAGTTCAAAATCTATTAACTAAAGGATCCTTGAATCATTTGACTCATCAACTTAAAAAAACACCGAAACAACATTTTGCCGAAATCCAGCAAGTTATCAATTTAGCCAAGGATAATGGAATAGAAACAAACATTTATTTGGAAGATTGGAGTAATGGGATGAGGAATTCTGAGGATTATGTTTTGGAATTCATGGATTTTCTAAAAACTCAGCCTATTAAAAGAGTTCTTTTACCAGATACCTTAGGAGTTTTAACACCAAAAGAATCTTTCGATTTCTTAAGTAAATTGAGGAAGAAATACAAAAGGCTGCATTTAGATTTTCATGCACATAACGATTATGATCTAGGTGTAGCAAATGTTATGGAAGCTGTTAAAGCCGGAGCAGACGGATTGCACCTAACAGTTAATGGAATGGGAGAGCGTGCAGGTAACGCACCTATGGCAAGTGTAATTGCAGTATTAAAGGATTTTATGCCTGAAGTTGAAGTTGGTATCAAGGAATCTTCATTAAATAAGGTCAGCAAACTAGTAGAAACTTTTTCTGGATTCCAAATTCCTGTTAATAAACCTGTTGTGGGTGCAAATGTATTTACACAAACAGCTGGTATACATGCAGATGGAGATAATAAGAACAACTTATACTTTAATGACTTACTGCCAGAAAGATTTGGTAGAAAACGTAAATATGCACTTGGAAAATCATCAGGAAAAGCGAATATTAAAAAGAATTTACAGGATCTTGGGTTGCAGTTAAATGATGATGAGATTAAAAGAGTAACTCAGAGAATTATCGAACTTGGCGATAGAAAAGAAGTCGTTTCTCAAGAGGATCTACCATATATTATTTCAGATGTTCTGGATAGTGAATCGGATGAAAAAAAGGTAATTGTTGAGAATTATGTTTTAACCCATTCCAAAGGATTAAAACCATCTACAACAATAGAATTAATAGTAAATGGACAGTCTTATGAAGAGCATGCTCAAGGTGATGGTCAGTTTGATGGATTTATGAATGCTTTAAAGAAGCTATATAATGGCACAATTAAAGTAGTACTACCTGAACTTATTGATTATGCTGTTAGAATTCCTCCTGGTAGTCATTCTGATGCATTATGTGAGACCATAATTACATGGAAAAATAAAGATCATGAGTTCGTTACCCGTGGACTGGATTCGGATCAGACAGTATCAGCTATTAAAGCGACAGAAAAAATGTTAAACATTATTTAGGGTCTTTCCTTAAATCAAAATAAATATATCTTAGGAATGAAATTGAAGATAGCGCTTTTAGCAGGAGATGGAATAGGACCGGAAGTTATTGATCAAGCAGTAAAAGTTTCAAATGCGATTGCAGAGAAATTTGGTCATGAAATTAATTGGATACCTGCTTTAACAGGTGCTGCTGCAATAGATGCAGTGGGTGAACCTTATCCTGATGAAACACATGAGATTTGCAAGAATTCTGATGCGGTATTATTCGGGGCTATTGGACATCCAAAATATGATAATGATCCTACTGCAACAATTCGTCCGGAACAAGGATTATTGAAGATGAGAAAAGAACTGGGATTATTTGCTAACATCAGACCTACCTTTACATTTCCATCCTTAATTGATAAATCTCCACTGAAGAGAGAACGAATAGAAGGAACTGACTTAGTTTTTTTAAGAGAGCTTACTGGAGGAATATATTTTGGAGAAAAGGGTAGAAGGGATGGAGGAGAAACAGCATTTGATAATTGCGTTTATACAAGAGAGGAAGTTACAAGGTTAGCCAAAAAAGGCTTTGAATTAGCCATGACTCGTTCTAAAAAACTTTGTTGTGTTGATAAAGCCAATGTTTTAGAAACTTCGCGTTTATGGAGAGAAACTGTACAGGATATGGAGGCAGATTATCCTGAAGTAGAAGTTTCTTATGAATTTGTAGATGCTGTTGCAATGCGTTTGGTTCAATGGCCAAATTCATATGATGTTTTAATAACGGAAAATTTGTTTGGAGATATATTAACAGATGAAGCCTCTGTAATATCTGGCTCCATGGGTTTAATGCCTTCCGCTTCTGTTGGGTCAAAAGTGTCTTTATTTGAGCCTATTCACGGATCTTATCCGCAGGCTACGGGTCTTAACATTGCAAATCCATTAGCAACTGTTTTATCTGCAGCTATGATGTTCGAATTAGCATTTGAGCTTAACGATGAAGCCGAAGCCATTAGAAACGTTGTAAATAGATCTTTAAAAGAAGGCATTGTTACTGAGGATCTTTCTGATGGCGGAAAGTCATATGGCACATCTGAAGTAGGGGATTGGCTGGCTAAGAATATCTAAGATCCTTTAAGTTAATACTTGAGTCCTTTTTTCTCTAAAAGCAATAAAGATCAAAAGAGAAATACAACCACAAATTATAAATCCAAAAAATACAGGGTGAACAGTATCTGTTACAAATCGACCAATGTATGTTCCGATTGGCACAGAAAGTAAGGTAGAGATAAATCCAGTTATAGCTGCACCTATTCCAGCAATATGTCCAATAGGTTCCATGGCAATTGACCGTAAATTCCCAAATAAAAATCCCAACGCAAAGAATTGCAATCCTAAAAATATCAGCAATACTGTTATACTTGGATTAGCTTTAGACCAAAATGTTATTACATAAACTAAAGCGATCAAACAATAAGCTATTAGTGCATAAAAAGCCAATTTTCGCATTCCAAACCGCATGACCAGAGTACCATTTAAAAACGTTGCTAAACCAACAGTAATAGCCAAACCAGCAAAAATAAAAGGGAACTCATCACCCAGTCCATATTGGGTTTCAAATATTTGCTGAGAAGAACTTAAATACACCAAAAATGCTCCAGTTATCAAACCGGAAATAATCGTGAACGCCATTGTCTCTTTGAATTTTATCAACTCTTTGAGCCCATCTACAAATACATGACTTGAGAATTTAACCTTGTATTCTTCTTTTAAAGTTTCTTTTTGTCTTTTCCAAAACCAAATTCCTATTATGGCCGCAAAGATCAACTGAGCATAAAAAATTGCCTGCCAGCTGTATATATTGAGAATGAACTTACCTAAAGCAGGTGCAATTATTGGAACTAATATAAAGATGACTGTGACAAATGACATAATTTTAGCCATGTAGTCGCCTTTATATGAATCTCTAATAATGGATATACTAATTGTTCTTGGAGCCGAAAGCCCTATTCCCTGTAAAATTCGTCCAATTATTATTATCTCCAGTGTTTCGGCATATATACATATAAAACTTGCAACCAAAAATATTGCAAAACCCATGTAAACTATAGGTTTTCTTCCAAAACTGTCAGATAACGGACCAAATAATAATTGCCCTAAACCCAGACCTAAAAAGATCATGGTGATCAATAATTGATTATCTGTTGTTTCATTGCTATTTACTGCCCGACCAATAATTGACAGAGCAGGCAATAAAGCATCAATTGCCAGAGCAACAATCGACATTAAAGAGGCCATTAGGGCTACAAATTCAATACTAACTTTGCTTTTTTGCTGTTGCATTCGGCAAATGTACTTCAATAAAGTGAAGTACTATTCACATTTTTATTAATTTAGGTAACTAATCAATATCAAATAATCATGATAAAAAATCCAATCGCTTTTATACTACTTATTTTTTTAATTTTTGGCTGTAAAGATGTTTCAAAATCGATTGAAAAGTCTGAAGCTTTAATGATCTCAGAATATCACAATTATAATGAAGCTGATAAATTTTCCGGTGGAATTAAAATGATTCCAATTACAACGCCAAAAGGAGAATTCAAGGTTTGGACAAAGAGAGTAGGAAATAATCCTAAAATGAAAGTGCTTTTGCTTCATGGTGGTCCGGGATTTACACATGAAATTTATGAATGTTTTGATGGTTATTTTCCACAAGAAGGGATCGAATACTATTACTATGATCAATTAGGGTCATATTACAGCGACCAACCAAAAGATCTTTCTCTTTGGGATTTGGATCGTTTTGTAGAAGAAGTAGAGCAGGTGAGAATTGCGTTAGGATTGAATGCAGATAATTTTTATTTGTATGGGCAATCCTGGGGAGGAATTTTAGCCATGCAATACGCTTTAAAATATCAGGATCAAATTAAAGGGTTGGTTATTTCTAACATGGTAGCTTCCATTCCTGAATACCAAAAATTTTCTGATGAAGTACTAAGCCCTAAAATGGATCCTGAAGTATTAAAGGAGATTTTGATTTATGAAAACAAGGAGGATTATTCAAACCCAAGATATATGGAATTGATTGTGAATCATTATTATACTGAGCATATCTTAAGAATGCCTGTTGATAAATGGCCCGAACCCGTAAATAGAAGTTTTAAGCACATGAATCCGGATGTTTATGTGACCATGCAAGGTCCCAGTGAATTTGGGGTTAAAGGTGATGCTACACTTAAAAATTGGGATGTAAAAGACCAATTGCATAAACTAACTGTGCCAACATTAACTATTGGCGCTACACATGATACCATGGATCCTGAACACATGAAATGGATATCTACTGAAGTGAAAAATGGCCGTTTTTTGTTATGCCCAAATGGCAGTCATTTATCTCAATTTGATGATCAAAAAGTATTTTTTGAAGGATTAATTGATTTTATTAAAGATGTGGATGAAGGAGGTTTCTAAAAATATTATTTAAAACAGCCACTCGATTAGAGTGGCTTTTAAGTTTATAAAGGAATGTTCCCATGTTTGCGTTTTGGTCTGTCGACTTCCTTTCCTTCAAGCATTTGGAATCCTTTAATAAGCTTTCGACGTGTGTTTTTAGGATAAATGACCTCATCAATAAAACCTCGTCTTGCAGCTCTGTAAGGATGCGCAAATTTATCAGCATAATCAGCTTCTTTTTCTTTCCATTTTTCTTCAGGATTGTCTGCTGCAGCAATTTCTCTTCTAAAGATAATTTCTGCTGCTCCTTTTGCACCCATTACTGCAATCTCTGCAGTAGGCCATGCATAATTTAGATCAGCTCCTATATGTTTTGAATTCATCACATCGTAAGCACCTCCATAGGCCTTTCGGGTAATAACTGTAATTTTTGGTACAGTTGCTTCACTTAAAGCATATAATAATTTAGCTCCATTAGTAATAATACCATTCCATTCCTGATCGGTTCCAGGTAAGAATCCAGGGACATCTACCAATACTAATAAAGGAATATTAAAACAATCACAGAAACGAGTAAATCGAGCTCCTTTTTTTGAACTATTTACATCTAAACACCCTGCTAATTGCATTGGCTGATTGGCAACAATTCCAATACTTCTTCCAGCTATACGTGCAAATCCAACAATAATGTTTTCTGCATAATCTTTATGAATTTCAAAAAACGAATCTTCATCAATAATACCTTTTATAACATCATGCATGTCATAAGGTTTGTGAGTGTCTTCTGGAATGATATCTATCAAGAACTCCCTTAATTCGTTTCCAATCTCATAAGGAACTTTTTTTGTAGTTTCTTTGTTACTTTGTGGCATGTAACTCAATAAGGTCTTCACATCTTCTAAACATTGAATGTCGTTAGAGGATGTCACATGTGTCACACCAGATTTAGTTGAATGCGTGCTTGCACCACCTAACTCTTCGGCAGTTACTTCTTCATTGGTTACTGTTTTAACAACATTTGGTCCAGTTACAAACATGTAACTTGTATCTTCTACCATTAAAGTAAAATCGGTCATTGCAGGAGAATAAACAGCTCCACCTGCACAAGGACCCATAATTGCTGAAATCTGTGGAATAACTCCTGAGGATTGTACGTTTCTATGAAAAATATCAGCATAACCACCTAAAGATTGAACACCTTCTTGAATTCTTGCTCCACCAGAATCATTTAACCCAATAATAGGTGCGCCAACCTTAACTGCCTGATCCATTATTTTACAGATTTTTTCTGCATGAGTTTCAGATAATGAACCTCCAAAAACCGTAAAATCCTGAGCAAAAACATACACTAATCTACCATCAATTGTACCATAACCTGTTACAACACCATCGCCATAATAGATTTCTTTCTCCATTCCAAAATCGGTAGTTCTGTGTGTTACCAATACACCAATTTCTTCAAAAGAGCCTTCATCCAATAAATACTCAATACGTTCACGAGCGGTTAGCTTTTTCTTGGCGTGTTGTTTTTCAATTCGTTTTTCTCCACCACCTAAATAAGCTAATGCTAAACGTCTGTCAAGTTCCGCTATTTTTGAATTCATATGTTTTTCCATAATGCAATAAATTAGGTGATTAATGTATTGGTATTCTAAATTGTTTTTGATCTTCTTTATAGATCTTTAACGCAATAGTTGCAGCAATTTTTGCTTCTTCTTCCATATTTGCTCTTAAAGCTTCAGGAGAATAGTAATTTTTTACAAAATGTGTGTCAAAATTTCCTGAACGAAAGGCTTCGTGTTCACAAACAAATTTTCCGAATGGTAAAGTAGTTTGTACACCTTCAACGATGTAATTATCAATTGCTTTAATCATTAGCTGAATAGCTTCATCACGTGTTTTTCCGTAGGTTATCAGTTTAGATAACATAGGGTCATAATAAATAGGAATATCCATACCTTCTTCAAAACCATTATCTACACGAATGTTTTCTCCAACAGGTAATTGATATTTTTCAAGTTTTCCAACACTTGGTAAAAAGTCATTTAAAGGATCTTCGGCATATACACGAAATTCTAAAGCATGACCATTAATTTTAAGGTCTTCTTGTTTTATTTGAAGTTCTTCACCACGAGCAACACGAATTTGTAATTCAACAAGATCAACACCTGTAATCCATTCAGATACAGGATGCTCAACTTGCAAACGTGTATTCATTTCAAGAAAGTAGAAATTATGATCTGCATCTAATAAAAACTCAACTGTTCCTGCTCCGAGATAATCACAAGATCTTGCAACGTTAATAGCTGCTTGTCCCATTTTTTCTCTTAATTCTGGAGTTAATACTGCAGATGGTGCTTCTTCTACTACTTTTTGATGACGACGTTGCACGCTACATTCTCTTTCGAAGAAATGTAAAACATTGCCATGACTATCAGCCATTACTTGAATTTCAACGTGACGAGGAGAAGTCACATATTTTTCAACAAATACAGAACCATCACCAAAGGCCGAAGTCGCTTCACTAATAGCACGTTTCATTTGTTCTTCAACATCTTTTTCTTTTTCAACTACACGCATTCCTTTTCCACCACCACCAGCCGCAGCTTTAATCAGAATAGGGAATCCTATTTGCTTAGCTATTTCAATAGCTTCTTTTGGGTCTGTTACAGCTCTGTCTACACCCGGAACCATTGGAATGTCATAATCCTTAACAGCATCTTTTGCAGCTAATTTATCTCCCATCATTTTAATGGCTTTTGATCTTGGACCAATAAAAATGATGTCATTTTTTTCTGTTTCTTCAGCAAAATCTGCATTTTCACTTAAGAAACCGTAACCAGGATGTATGCCATCCACATGTAATTCTTTAGCAATTTTTATAATTTTGGAACCTAATAAATAGGATTGGTTTGAAGGAGGTTCACCAATGCAAACTGCTTCATCTGCAAATCGTACATGAGGTGCATTTCTATCTGCTGTAGAATATACCGCAACAGTTTTAATACCCATTTTTTGTGCGGTTTTCATTACTCTGATAGCAATTTCACCTCTATTTGCAACTAATATTTTTTTCATCTTTTAAAACTTTTATGTCACTTCGAGTGATTTTCTTTAGAAAATATTATCGAGAAGTTCTCGATACTTCGCTCCAAAATTTGGAGCTCAACTCGAACTGACGTGTATTCCAGATTATTCGAATTCAATTAATAAATGACCCTTGTCTATGGCATCTCCTTTAGATATATTAACAGATTTAATCACACCGTCACGTGGAGATGTGATCACGTTTTCCATTTTCATGGCTTCTAAAATTAGTAAAGAATCATTTTCTTTTACTTCCTGACCTTCTTTTATATGGATATCTAAAATGAGTCCTGGCATAGGAGCCTTGATCGAATTAACCTGTTTTGAAGATCCGAAAGTAAAGCCCAATTTATCTATTAGAAGGTCTAATGGATTTGAGATTTCTACATCGTAAGAGTGGTTATTAATCTTGATTGAGTACTTTTTACGATTAAAATCAGAATCTATTAATTCGGCTTTAAATGGTTTGTTGTTTTGTAGTACATGATATTGCATGCCTTTAGTTTTTTCAACATCTAATTTGTCAATATCATCGTCCGAAATGTCAAACTCCAAAGAGTTGTTGACTTTTAATTTAAACTTATTATTCATAAGCGTAGTTATTTGTATTTTTTCGAGTTTTAAATTTAGTAATTATTGAGCATGTGATTTACAATTTTTCCATTTACATGATCAAATCCATTAAACCTAACGAAATTATATAAAATGCGAGTTAAAGAATATGAGAGTTATCATAATTAATCTAAATTATTTTAGTTTAAAATACGAGTTCTTTTGGTGAATTCTTATTGCCCTTCTTGATAATATAATTGCTACAATCAATGAAATAAATGCTCCTATCCAAATTCCTGGTATGAATTTTATGAACAAGAAGAAATCATAGACTCCATGGAACAAAATGGCGAGTGACAACCCTATTAGATTATCGGCTATTCGCTTACCATTAAATTTTGCTTTACCCATGAAATATCCCATTAAAACTCCAAATGTTGCATGTGCCGGAACTGCCGTAAAGGCTCTTATTAAAGCGACTTCCCATCCTCCTTGAAATACATAGATAAGGTTTTCAACCATAGCAAATCCCATCGATACAATAACGGCATAAACAATACCATCAAAAGGTTCATTGAAAGCCTTTCTGGGCTGAGAATAATATCTTACGATCACGTATTTGCTAAATTCTTCTATCAGTGCTACAACAAAGAATGCCTTAATGAATTGTTGCCCTATATTATTATCATCTGGAAGTGGTAAAAAGTAATCAAAGAAAACATATAAAACGGTCGAAATAAAAACACTGACAATGGCTCCTAGAAGAAAACTGTAAAGCATTACCCGTTTAGGTTCTTTCTCATATTTATCCTTGACATAGATGAAAATGATAATTAAGAAAGCAGGTGCTATTGCAGCAAGGATTAAACTCATGCTTTCTTAGTATTTAAAAAATCTAAAACTTTATCCAGAACAAAAACGTAATATGGTCTATTTGTAACAACAAAGTGATTATTGGTCAAACTTTCATCTAACAACGAATTAAACTCTTCAATAGAAACCAATTTTATGGCTTCAACTTCATCTTCTTGTGGAGAAAGTTGTTTGATGTCCACTTTTAACTCGGCTAGATAGACCTGATGAAATTCATTATCCCGAATTGTTCCGTTTGCATAGGAACTTAAATGTTTATGAACTCCTATTTTTATTAGTTCCTTTTTAGTTAAGTCTAAACCTAATTCCTCTTTGGTTTCTCTAATAGCTGCCTGAATGAAAGATTCTCCGGCATCAATATGTCCTGCTGCCGAAACATCCCACAGTAAAGGATAAATCAACTTTTTTCTTGATCGTTGCTGAAGTAATATTTCACCATTTTTAGTGTAGAGCCAAAGATGAATGGTATTGTGCCACCAACCATTTTTATGAGCTTCGGATTTTAAAGCTACTTTTCCAGTTGGTTCTCCATTTTCTGATACTATGTCAATATATTCATCCATAAAACAAGAAAGCCTCACTTAGTGAGGCATTTTTTAGTCGAAATAACTAAATGAATCACCTTCATTTATTTTTAGAAGGGTTTCGTATATCATTCTTATCACGTTTTCTACATCTTCACGATGTACCATTTCAACCGTTGTGTGCATATATCGAAGTGGTAAAGAGATTAATGCACTCGCAACTCCTCCATTACTGTATGCAAAGGCATCTGTATCTGTTCCTGTTGCACGAGATAATGCGGATCTTTGGAATGGAATTTTCTTTTCTTCAGCGGTTTCGGTTATCAGGTCTCTAAGTTTTTGCTGCACAGCAGGAGCATAGGCTACCACCGGACCTTTACCCATTTCCAAATGACCTTCTTTTTTCTTATCGATCATTGGAGTGGTTGTATCATGCGTTACATCTGTAACTATAGCAACTTGTGGCTTAATGGTTTGTGTGATCATTTCTGCACCTCTAAGACCAATTTCTTCCTGCACAGAATTTGTAATATATAGACCAAAAGGTAAGGTCTTTTTATTTTCGTGCAATAAACGTGCTACTTCTGCAATCATAAATCCACCCATTCGGTTGTCCAGCGCTCGACATACAAATTTATCTTTATTCAGAATATGGAATTCATCCGGATACGTTATTACACAACCCACATGAACATCCATTTTTCCTACTTCATCTTTATCCTTAGCTCCGATATCTATAAAAATATTATCGAGTTTTGGAGGTTCCTCCTTCGCTTTACTTCTGGTGTGAATTGCAGGCCATCCAAAGACTCCTTTTACAATCCCATTTTTAGTATGAATATTAACTATTTTACTTGGGGCAATTTGATGGTCGCTACCTCCATTTCTTATTACATAAATCAGCCCATTGTCAGATATATAGTTTACATACCACGAGATCTCATCTGCATGTCCCTCTATAACTACTTTGTATTCTGCTTTCGGGTTAATGACTCCTACCGCAGTACCATAGGTATCAGTAATGAACTCATCTACATAGGGTTTTAAATAGTTCATCCATAATTTCTGCCCATCCCATTCATAACCTGTTGGAGCAGCATTGTTTAAATATTTCTCTAAAAAATCTAATGATTTTTTATTCAGTATCTTCTTTTTTGCCATTTATAAAAGTTTTGCACTAATTTAATAATATTAATAAGAATTCAGGGTTATTAAAGCATGTAAATTCTTAATTTTGCTGAACCAAAATTGTGACAACTTAAAGAATTTAAATTAATAGATAAAAGAGGTTTGGAATGATTTTAGCTTGACCTGTACCAATGAAAAACTTAATCTACATACTACTTGCTATGCCATTCTTTAGTTTGGCTCAAATTGTCGAAAAAGAACAGGATTCTACAAAATATGAATATTTTATTGTTGAAGGAGATACTATCCACAGAGATGCCATCGATTTGGATGAGGTCATGCTCTTCAATAAATTGGACTTTAAGGATAACAAGGAGCGCCTCCGATATTTGATCTTAAAACGAAAAACAAAAAAAGTATATCCTTATGCTAAAATGGCAGCTGATCGGTTAGTATCATTAAATGAGCGATTGGAATCCGTGACGAAAAAACGTCATAGGAGTAAGTATGCTAAAAAAATTGAGAAATACTTAGAAGAAGAATTTTCGGCTGAATTAAAAAAATTAACAAGAACTGAAGGTCAGATCCTTATAAAACTCATTCATAGACAAACGGGAAAAACTACTTTTGAATTAGTTAAGGAATTACGTAGTGGCTGGAAAGCATTCTGGTATCAAAATACAGCCAGATTGTTTAAAATATCCTTAAAAAAAGGATTTGATCCTGTACAGGTTGAAGAAGATTTTTTAATTGAAGATATATTGCAGCGCGAATTTCAACAAGGGAAATTAGAAAAACAAAAACCAGCTATGGAGTTTGACTATTTTGATCTGGTTGAGGAATGGAACAATAAGCAAAAATAATAATATGCGCATTCAAACCAGACGTGAAGAACACTTTAATGCCATTACTCATGCACTTGGTGCCTTACTTGGAGTAGCAGGATTTATACTTCTTATCATTTTTGATTCTAAAAAAACAGAATGGAGCTTATTTAGTGTAATTGTCTATGGACTTTCTATAATTATACTTTTTACAGCATCTGCTGTATATCATTCAGTTGAAAGTGAAAAAAGGAAACATTACTTCAGGATAGTTGACCACATCAGTATTTACCTTTTAATTGCTGGAACCTATACACCAGTTTTACTTATTACGTTAGCGGAAAGCAATGGCTGGACCTTATTTTGGGTTGTTTGGGGAGTTGCTCTATTTGGTGTTATTTTAAAGATATTTTTTACAGGTAGATTCGAAATATTTTCTACTTTATTGTATTTAATAATGGGTTGGTTAATTGTATTCGATTTCGGAACTCTTTTAGAGTTGATGCCTACCAATGGTATTATATTTTTAATAATTGCAGGTTTAGCGTATACCGTCGGGATCATATTTTATGCTATCCAACGTATTCCATATAATCATGTGATCTGGCATTTGTTTGTATTAGCAGGAGCCATTTTTCACTATTTTATGGTGTTCTTTTATGTTATTTAATGTTTATAAAATTCGAAGTATCTACGATTTAATTTTAAAATTTTAAAGTTAACTTCGCTCACATAGGTATATAAATCAAATTATATCGTATTTGTTTAAGTATAGAAATAGATTGAGTTGATCATTAATCTTTTCTAAAAAATAAATTAAAAATTATAAATAGATAACTCAAAAATATTCTCTATGAAAAGTAATGACTTCCTTTTATTACTTATTGTATTTTCAATTATTCTTTCATGTAAGGAACAGCCTAAGACTATAATTTCTCAATGGGTAGCCTACGACGAATCTGGCGAAATAGCTAAAAACGCAAATCAAGAATCTGTAAAACTAAGGTACAAACTTATCCAATCGAAAATTCTGGATAAAAACGAAATATGGAAAAATGTATCCGATCAAATTAGTTATTTCTCTGAAGAAGATTATCAATCATTATCACCATTGATCTTAGAGCAAGATATACCTAGTATCCAATCTCACATTCAATCTGGAGATATAAGCTATGAAAAGCTTGTTCAATGGTATTTATTCAGAATAGTTAAGTTTGAAAACGATAAAGACAAAATGTTAAATGCTATAATTACCATTAATCCAAATGCAGTTAAAGAAGCTCGAGAGAGAGATAAAAACAGATCCTCCAAAAACCACCCTTTATTTGGTATTCCTATACTTTTAAAGGACAATATTAATGCTAATGGAATACCTACCAGTGCAGGTACTCATTTATTGAGAAATAATATAACATCTGATGCATTTATTGTACAAAGAATGAAAGAGAAGGGGGCAATTATTTTAGGAAAAACTAACCTTAGTGAATGGGCTAATTTCCTTTGTATAGATTGTCCTAATGGTTATAGTGCCATTGGTGGTCAAACCCTAAATCCTTATGGGCGTAAAATATTTGATACTGGTGGATCTAGTTCTGGTAGTGGTGCAGCTATTGCAGCTAATTATGCAACAGTAGCAGTCGGCACTGAGACTTCAGGATCAATTCTCTCACCATCTGGCAAAAACTCTCTTGTTGGATTCAAACCAACTGTAGGTTTATTAAGCCGAAGTGGAATTGTACCGTTATCAAGCACCTTAGATACACCTGGACCAATGACCAGAAATATAATTGATAATGCTATTCTACTTTCTGCCATGACAGGTGTGGATCCTGATGATATGACAACTAAGGATAATCCAAAGAATAAAAAATATTGGGAAGAAATTAATACAGGAAAAATAAAAGGTGTACGATTTGGAGTTAATAAAAGTTTATTAAGAGATTCTATTTATAAGCAGACCATTGAAAAAATAATTTTGCTGGGAGGCATTGCGATTGAGTTTGAACCTGAAAGTATAAACTTTGATGGGTTCGGTGATTTACTAAGCGCTGATATGAGAATTGACTTGTCTAATTATTTAAATAAATATGCTTCAGTTGATATTTTGCCTAAATCTATGGAAGAGATAGTTATATATAACTTGCAAGATTCTTTAGTAAGAATTCCTTATGGACAAGCTCGTTTTGAAAGCGCAACAAAAGTAGATATTAGCCCAGAAGATTTAGATGAGTTGAGTAATAGATTGCATAACGAGGGTATACGTTATTTTGAAACACCAATGGTAGAATACAATCTTGACGTTATCTTATCTATAGATAATCGCGGAGCAGGTTATGCAGCAGCAGCTAAATATCCATGTCTTACTATACCAATGGGATATACAGAAAGTGGACAACCAACTGGACTTACATTTATTGCTAGACCTTTTGAAGAAGATAAATTGTTGAAAATAGGATACACATTTGAGCAAGCAACAAAAATTAGAAAGTTGCCTAAAGAATATAAATAGTTTCCATTTCCTAGCATTAACTTTTGATAACCTCTTCATACTCCTCAAAAAAAGCTTCAAATTTATTCATGCTTTTATTAAAGAATTCCATGGTTTCCTGCCAGGTGTTTTTATTATGCATAGAGACCATACCAATCAGTTTCACAGAAACTCTTGAAATTTCTTTACCATTTTCTAAGATACATGCTTCTTCAAAAATGGCGTCAGGTAAATATTCGTCCAATAAAATAGATTTAATAGAAACTAATTTTTCCCAGTATTTAATTCGATTTTCAAGATCATCTTCTATATCTAAAGAAACAAAGGCTTGCTTAGTGTCAAAATGGAATTTAAAGGAGACTCCTTTTATCTTAGTATTGTAGAGAATCCATTTCTTAGGAAAAGATTTTCCGAAACTGGTCCAGAATTCCTGTCTTATTTTCTTTGAATCTTCTTTACTGAACATTTATAAAAAATACGCAATGGCAATTGCTGCCATAATAACCAGAAGTTTGGTAATATTAAATTTATGCCCTTTATCACTTTCAAATAGAATTGTAGTACTGATATGCAATAAGATACCAACAACTAAAGCCGTAATCTCAGTTTCATAATTTGTAAAAAAAGACGTTTTATCACTAAGATAACTACCTAAAGGTGTCATTAGAGCAAATAATATCAGGAAGATAATAGTCTTCGCATTGCTTAAACTGGACGCAAAGAAGAAAGAGGTTAAAATAACTGCAATTGGTACTTTATGTATAATAATACCATATAGTAAATTATCATTTTCTATTAACGGAAAGCCTTCTAAAATAGCATGAATACTTAAACTAATGAATAAAACCCAAGGAAATATATTTTCATTGTGGTGCACATGGACATGACCATGCTCTGCACCTTTAGAAAAGAATTCCAAAAAGATCTGAAGCAAGATCCCCAACATGATGAACAGCCCAGCTGTCTTAACATTGCTTTCATCATAAATACTTGGAATCAACTCAAAAACTGTAATAGACAATAAAAAAGCACCACTAAATGCCAATAAGAGACGAAGATTTTTTTGATTGGTTGGATTAAAAAGCGCTACAAAGCCAAATCCAAAGGCAACAGCTAATAATAGGAAATAAATATATCATCTATTTAAAAATCATAATTAAACGACTGGATTCCTTAGAATCAAATTTATGCAATTTATAGTCACCAAATATATCTAATAAATAGACACCAGCCTTTTCAAATAAGGCTTCAAAATCTTTTAAAGTAAAGGCTCTTACACGCTCTTGATATTTATAATTACTACCTTCATGAGTAAAATCTAATATCTTTTAAAATATATCCATCTCTCACGTATCGTTTTAATTTAAAAGTCAATGCCTTCTACAGTTTTTGTTTCATCAGGAACCAAATTTTTTATAACATAATTCGCTATTCATAAAATCGATTACGCCAAATCCAACCTCATTGAGATCTTCTTTAATGGCCTTAATAGTTTTTAGATTACTATTATCCTTTTCAAAATAACCAAAGCTGGTAAACAAATTAAAAACAGCATCAAACTTCTGTTTATAAGGTTTGCACATATCATGAACATCAAAATGAAGGGTTTCATTTTCAAACTGTTTAGCAAATTCAATGCTGTTTTCAGACAGATCAACACCAGTTACATCATAGCCAATAGAATTCAAATAAACAGCATGTCTTCCTTTACCACAAGCCAGATCCAGAATTTTTCCACCTTCGGGAATATTTAAATAATTAGTAAGGTTGTGCATGAATGTTTCGGCTTCTGTATGGTCTCTATCCTTATATAAAATGTGGTAGAATGGCGTATCGAACCATGAAGCGTACCATGTAGATTTGTCTTTTATCATTCAATGATTTATAGCAACAAAAATAGATTATTTTTGCAATCTATTTAAGGTAAATAATGGAGAATAATTTTAAAATGGTAGCCAAAACCTTATTTGGTTTTGAAGAGCTGTTAGCAAAAGAACTAGTTCAATTGGGAGCGAAGGATGTGAAAATTGGTATTCGAAATGTTAGTTTTGTTGGGTGATACTGGGTTTATGTATAAAGCTAATTTGGGTTTACGTACTGCCATTAAAATTTTAAAACCCATTAAAACCTTTCGAGTGGTTAGTGAACAGGATCTGTATGATCAGGTCTATAAAATGAACTGGGAAAAGTATTTAAAAGCAAGCGGATCCTTAGCTATTGATGCTACTGTGCATTCCAACATTTTTACACACTCACAATATATTGCTCTTAAGACCAAAGATGCCATTGTAGATAAATTCAGAAACACCACAGGGACAAGACCAAATGTAGATCTACGTTTTCCTGATCTTAAGATTAATGTGCATATAGACAAGCAATTATGTACCATTTCTTTAGATAGTTCCGGTGAATCCTTACACAGACGAGGTTACAAAACTGCGACCAATATTGCACCAATTAATGAAGTATTGGCTGCTGGACTAATCATGATGTCTGGTTGGGATGGACAAACCGATTTTATGGACCCTATGTGTGGTAGTGGAACCATTTTAGCTGAAGCAGCAATGATAGCTTGTAACATTCCGCCAAACCTTATGCGAAAAGAATTTGCCTTTGAACGTTGGACAGATTGGGATGTGGATCTCTTTGAAAAGATAGAAGAGTCCTTATTGGGCAAAACCCGAGATTTTCATCATAAGATCATTGGATATGATAAATCACCTTCTGCCGTGAGCAAAGCAAAGGAAAATATTAAAAATGCTCATTTAGAAGAGTTTATAAGCATTAAGCATGAGGACTTTTTTAAGACTCAAAAAGCAGGAGAAGAAAAACTACATATGGTCTTTAATCCGCCTTATGGTGAACGTTTGGAGAACTTGAATATGGAAGAATTCTATGCGAATATAGGCAACACTTTAAAACAAGGTTATCCAAATACAGAAGCCTGGTTTATTACCTCAAATTTAGAGGCTTTAAAGTTTGTGGGATTACGACCTTCCAGAAAAATAAAGGTATTTAATGCCAAGTTAGAAGCGCGTTTGGCTAAATACGAGATCTACGAAGGCAGCAAGAAGGCTAAGAAGCAGAATTTATAGTTTCGGTAATGGTTTTGGGAAGTCACGTACGACAGTTAAGTTTATTCAATTGATTTTATTTAAGATAAAAACCACTGTTAATTTTGTCTGATATAATTTTAAAAGCTACTATTGTTTCATTTATATCAGCTATACTATGATTTTTAGTAGCAACCAGACGAAATAGAATTACTCCTTTTGGTACTACAGGATAGATTACTCCTGAACAAAAAATGTTTTGATTCTCACGAAGATCGATAAGAACATTTTTGGCTTCTTCAAGAGACCCTTCCAAATATACTGGAGTAATAGGTGAATCGCCTTCTCCTATCTTTAGGCCAGCTTTTTTAAGGCCAATTCTAAGACTTCTGGTATTCTCCTTCATTTTTTCCCTTAAATTATTTCCATTTTTAAGTATTTCGAGGCGTTTAATACATCCTTTTGTAGTTACCATGGGTAGTGCTTTTGCAAATACCTGTGAACGCGCATTATAATATAAATAGTCTATAACATGTTTCTTTGATGCGAGAAACGCTCCAGTAGATGCCATTGATTTTGCAAAAGTTGCAAAATAGAAATCGATATCATCTTGAACGCCTAAAGCAACACCTGTACCTGCTCCATTTTCTCCATTAACACCAAAACCGTGTGCATCATCAATAAAAAGCCTAAATCCGTATTTTGATTTTAGTGATACGATCTCCTTTAATTTTCCCAAATCTCCACGCATACTGAAAACACCTTCACTTATGACAAGAATTCCTCCATTCGATTTTTCAGTACGGGCTGTAGCTCTTAAAAGTTTATTCTCTAAATCATTCAGATCATTATGTTTAAATGACATTCTTTTCCCATTGTGCAATCTAACTCCATCAATAATACAAGCATGAGATTCGCTATCGTATATGACAATATCTTGCCTTTTTAAAATAGCATCAATCGAAGAAAAGACACCTTGATAGCCGAAGTTAAAAAGAATGGCACTTTCCTTATGGACAAAACTGGCTAACTCTTTCTCAAGTAGCTCATGAGCATCCAGATTACCCGACATTATTCTGGAACCCATTGGATAAGCCATAGAATATTGACTTGCCAAATCTGCATCAAAGGCTTGAATTTCAGGATTAATTGCCAAACCTAGGTAATCATTTAAACTCCAAACGATTTTTTCCGTTCCGTTAAATTGCATTCTTGGGCCCAATAATCCTTTAAGTTTTGGAAATGTAATGTAACCATGTCCTTCGATAGCTACATTACCAAATGCACCATTTTTAACTTGCAAAGATTCTAACAAATCTATTGTCATAATTCTATAATTATCTAATTAAATTGCATTTTCATAAACCAAAACTTAATATCTTTTGCATCGTCTTGCCAATAATCATAAGTTTCGTAGCCTATACGTTCATATATTAATTTATTGCGTTCTTCAGATGTTTCTAAATAAATGGGTATGTGTTCTTTTTTGGCAATATTTATCAAACCGTTATTTAACTCAAATCCTGCTTTAGCGCCTTCCTTTAAAACACCTAAAAACCAGAAATAATAATAGGGTTCATTTTTTGGTCGTCTACTTTTTCTATTTGATTCTCTTTGAAGAACTTCCTTTAACCTTAACAGATCAATGGAAAAAAGGCCAAATCTAATTTCATAATAGATTTCCCTAAATGAAAATTTTGTCTTGTCGCTTCTATAATATAGTGCTACTCCTTTGCCATTAGTAGAAACCAATACACCATTCCTATTGTGGCACTTAATAAATGCGTAGTCAGCAAGTCGCTTAATTTTTTTTTTACGATTTCCTTTTTCTGAAAACATCCAGTTAACCCCTGGATTATTTAAAAATGTTTTAGCGATTATGTTAACTACTTTGGCCTTATCTTTAATTTTGGCTTGGTGCATTACATTATGGCTCGCTTATATGATATAATCTTCTTATGATGAATATATCCAACCCTTAAGTAAGTTAGCGAAATTTTCTTACAAAATCAAGTAATACAGAAAAGGATAAATAATATTCTCTTCAATTTACAAAATAACAATTAAGAAGAAATTAGAAAGACTGAGGAGCATATTTTGTAAGTTTACTGTTAAGCTTTCATAATCTAACACTTTAATTATCTTTAATCTCATATTTCTTATTGTTATTGTAGATTATTGATATAAATCATAAAAAAAATATTTGCATAATATTAGCTTTGTTGAAATTAACACAAAAAAAAATGAGTGAAATTAAATTAGGATGGAGCTTAAAGGATAGTGCAGTAATCTTACGAATATTCATCGGTTGGCACTTTTTATATGAAGGAATTATTAAGTTGTATAATCCTGAATGGACATCGTTTGGTTATCTCGCATCAGCCCAGGGACCTTTAAAACAAGTGTTCTATTCTATGACCAATCCAGCCATTATAAATTGGATAGATGCTTTAAATGTAGCTGCTCTTATAATTGTTGGCCTTACATTTACTTTAGGATTTTTTGAGAAAAAAGGGGCTTTAGTTGGCATTGGTTTATTAGCCATGTATTATTTAGCACATCCTCCGTTTCCTTGGTTAGATCAGTTAAACACTGAAGGTAATTATTGGTTCGTTAATAAGAATTTAATAGAATTAGCTGCTTGTTTGGTCATTTATCAACTACCAACAGGTAATTATTTTGGGTTGGAACGCATTTTTAAAAAGAATAAAGAAAAAAATAAAACATAGACTTATGAAATGGACTAGACGAGATGTTCTCAAAGGACTAGGCGGGTTGCCAATAGCTGGTGGAATTTGGTGGGCTGCGGCAGCAAACAGCGTTCTAAGCAGTAAAGAACGTTCAGAAATTTTAGAACAATTAAATATAGAACCAACTTACCCTTCATCGTTACCTTCAATAGATGGACCTCCAATTAGAGTAGGTATTATTGGTTTCGGAATTAGAGGAGAACAACTTTGCAGATCATTAGGTTTTGCAACCAAAGATTGGCTTTCGAATATGGAAAAAGCTGCGATCGAAAATCCTAAGCATACAGCTTTAAAAGATTTCCTGGAACAAGACAAATTAAATGTGAAATTAGTTGGGGTTTGCGACGTTTTTGATAAGAGGGCAGAAAAAGCAATTGAATCCTTTAATACTAAAGAAACCAGCTTTAAACGCTATAAAACGCATCAGGATATGATTAAGAGTGGCAATGTAGATGCTGTAATTATTGCTACACCAGACCATTGGCATGCTCCTATGTCTATTGATGCTTTAGAGAACAATGTACATGTGTATGTAGAAAAACCAATGACTCATACCGTAGAGGAGACTTATAAGCTTAAAGAAGCGGCAAAAAAATCAAGTGCACGTTTTATGGTTGGTCATCAGCACAGACAAACGTTGAGCTTTAAAACTGCTCAGGATGTTATTGAAAAAGGCACACTGGGTCATATTTCTATGATTCAAACAAATACCAATAGAAACGACGATAATGGGGCCTGGAATTACAACATAGAAGATGAAGCTAATGAGCAAACAATAGATTGGGATCTGTTTTTAGGCTCAGCACCTAAAGTGCCATTTAATAAGCAACATTTTTTTAGATGGAGAAAATGGTGGGCATATGGTTCAGGATTATCTGGTGATTTATTAACCCATGATTATGACCGCCTTAATTGTGTTATGAATATGGGAATTCCTGATTCTGTTACTGCTTCCGGTGGAATTTATACCCATAACGATGGGCGAAATGTACCTGATGTTCTTCAAGTTAATATGGAGTTTCCAGATTACAATATTGGCAGTAGCCAGAAAAAAGGTAAAGAAAAAGGAATGACATTTGTTTACAGTGCTACACTTGGAAATGGATTTAACAGACCAACAGTTTTAATGGGACATGATGCCACCATGGAACTGGGTAATAGGTTAATTATCTGGCCTGATATGAGCTCAACAAAATATGCCAATCTTTTAGAAGCGAAAAGAATGAGTCCTTCCAAACCCATATTCCAATATGATCCCGGAGCTAATATTCCGGATGCCATTTCATCTGCAACATCTCAGTATTTTGCCGATAAAGGATTAATGTGGACATATATTGATGGAGTGAGAGTAGATTCTACTTTCTTACACCTTCGTGAATGGTTAAGCAGTATTAAAAATGGAGGAAAATTAAGCTGCGGCATACAAGAAGGCTTTGAGGAAGCAATTGCTGCTCACATGGCAGGACTTTCTTATAAGTTAGGAAGAAGGATTGAATGGGATTCTGCTGAACAAAAAATTAAACAGATTGAAGGAGTTAATTTTGATGAAGTTTTACTTTCGAATATTTAATTATTATAGAATTTTATTCCGTCCCCAACTCCTTTAACCTTTTATAATGTGAGACTATAGCATGAGCAAATGTTCGATTTGTGTTATAGGTTACGCCAAATTCTCTTGCGGTTTGTTCTACAATGGGAGCGATTGCAGCATAGTGAACGTGACAAATGTTTGGAAATAAATGGTGCTCTACCTGAAAATCTAATCCGCCTATGTACCAGCTAAGTAATCCACTTTTTTTTCCGAAATCTGATGTTGCTCGAAGTTGGTGGACTAATCGTTCACTTGGTATAATTCCATCGTCAGGTAAGGGTTGATAAACACCTTGTACAACATGAGCCATTTGAAAAACAGTACTCATGATCATTCCTGCCACTAGATGCATTACCATAAATCCAATTAAAATCTGCCAAATGGAAAACTCTGTTAAAAATAGTGGTAACCCAATAATGATGAGTAAATAAATGAGTTTGGTCAAGATCAGTTTTACTAACTCAAGAGTAGGGTTCGCATTCATCCTCTTAATCAAACCTTCGCGATTGTAGCCAAGAAAAGAGCCGATCTCACCAAAAAATTTTAAGATGGTCATTAAACCATATAATGGAAATGCATAGAACTGCTGATACTTATGGTATTTTTTTAAAGGAGCATGATCACTTAATCGAATTACTGCCTTGGTTGAAATATCAGGATCCTGACCATAAATGTTTGTAAAAGAATGATGATTCATATTATGCTGGATTTTCCAGTTGATCGTGTTGCTTCCAAGTATGTACATACTGGATCCTACCAATCTGTTCACCCACTTTTTATTAGAATACGCACCATGCACAGCATCATGCATGACTGACATGCCAATTCCGGCCTCACCAATACCCATTAAAACAACCCATATAAGCGCTAACCAAGGAGATTGTTCAAAAAATAACAGAATTATAAAAGGAATAAGATAAAGTCCCAGCATTACAAATGACTTGATATGCATGCTAAAATCACCATGTTTAGTGATTCCAGAATCTTTAAAATAGCCACGGACTCGTTTTTTAAGTTCTTTTGAGAATTCAACTTCTTTTGGGGTTTTGCTTTTAAATTTAATATCAGATATCATGATCTATATCTTTTTTGAATTAAAATTTAATAAATAGAAATGAAATAATAAATGATATTTGTCAATTCTTTAAAATGAAATAAATATTTCAGTTTATAAGCATTAAAATGATGATTTCTTTAAGACTAAAAAGCAGAATTTATTGTCTGATTTTTGAGGTTTGTTTAACGTTTCGATTGTAAGACCAATGCCGAGTTATTGAGGTTTTAGTTTTGTATTATTTGGTATACTAAGTTAGTATATTGTTGTTATTCCATAGCAGTATTACCAGGCATTGATTATACCATGTGTTATGTGCTGGCATCAGCTTTATTGAAAAATCTAACACATATATATGCTCCAATGAATGCCTCCAATAGACTCAAAGGAATATTAAACCAAAGCATTCCAGTAGGTAAAACACCAACATTCCACACTATTAGCCACATCATAACAAAAGCGACAAACCATGATAAAACGGTTGTTTGTAATAAACTATATCTTTTTGAAAGAATAAAGATAATAGTTGCATGAAAAAACCCCCACACCATCCATGCAATCATATTAACAGTTTCATTTGGGAATGTAAGGTTAAGATTTTGGTATTTTTCAATCCAATAGGATTCTACTATTAACAACCATCTAACTGTTTCTGAAAGATTAATCCAGATTCCTGTAATTAAAATTGGTATGACGATCTGTTTTAGAATTCTCATGATTTAAAATCATTTGGTTATTTCAGAGAAAAACTACACATAACGACTTGATATGAAATCGTTTTAATACTGAATCAATCCCGATAGTTATCGGGACAGCACAGGTTGTTTTATATCTACAGTTAAACGAAGTTCGGATATTTTTCTTACAAAATCAAGTAATAATAGATGGTCGGATAAATAAACGTATATTCGCAGCAAATTAAAAGGAGTGACCTAATCGAATAGTGTTTGCTTCAAAAACACTTTATATGTCATTTCAATCTCTGGGCTTGTCCGAAGCCTTGCTTAAAGCTATAAGCAAAAAAGGATACACAACACCATCACCTATACAACAAAAAGCAATCCCACCAATTTTAGAAGGCAAGGATATGTTGGCTTCTGCGCAAACAGGAACAGGCAAAACAGCTGGGTTTACTTTGCCTATGTTGCAAATTCTATCTCAAAAACCTTCTATAAGGCATAGACCAGTTCGCGCTTTGATCTTAACGCCTACACGAGAGTTGGCTGCACAAGTGTTCGCAAACGTAAAAGAATATGGTGAATTTGTAGATCTTCGCTCTGCAGTTATTTTCGGAGGCGTGAACCAACGACCACAGGAGGTTCATTTTCGTCGTGGCGTAGATGTTTTGGTAGCAACTCCAGGACGATTGACTTGATCTGGAAAACCAAGGCATAGTTTCGTTGTCTAAGGTCGAGATCTTTGTCTTGGATGAAGCCGATAGAATGCTGGATATGGGATTTTTACGGGATATAGAACGCATTATGAAGTTAATGCCTTCAAGACGTCAGAATTTAATGTTCTCTGCCACTTTTTCTAATGATATTAAAAAGTTAGCCCATACTATTTTACATCATCCTGTTCAGGTTAAAGCAACTCCGGAGAATACAGCAGTAGAAGCGATCGACCAAAAAGTGTATCGAGTTGCCAAGGGCAAAAAAACAGGATTGATCATAAAATTGATTTTGGAAGGAAACTGGAAACAAGTTCTTGTCTTTAACAGAACTAAACATGGAGCCAATAAGCTTTGTAAAAAAATGATAAGTGCCGGAATTTCTGCGATGGCTATTCATGGCAATAAAAGTCAGGGAGCCAGAACCAAAGCCTTAGCAGGATTTAAAGCCGGTAAAATAAGTGTTCTAGTTGCTACAGATATTGCAGCTCGTGGATTGGATATTCCGTTGTTACCGCATGTTGTTAATTTTGAACTCCCTAATATCTCAGAAGATTATGTACATAGAATTGGCAGAACAGGTAGAGCAGGAGCGAGTGGACAGGCCATATCCTTGGTAAGTGCAGATGAGACCAGTTATTTAAGAGATATAGAAAAGTTGGTCGGATTGAGCATACCAAGCGAAATCATTGAAGGTTTTGAACCAGATCCTAATGCTTCAACAGAGCCTATTAAAAAAGCTCAGGGAGTCGGACGAAATAGAAGTCCAAGAACTTCTAATTCTAACAGAAGTACTAACAGACAACGAAATAACAGAAGACCAAAACGTAATAACGACAGACGGTCTGATGATAGAAGGCGATAATGGATTCTCAACCCAATAATCCTTTACATGGTATAAAGCTTGAACAGATCGTTAAAGATCTGGCGGATCACTATGGTTGGGAGTATATGGGTCATGAAATAAACATTCGTTGTTTTACACATGATCCCTCAGTAAAATCGAGTTTAAAATTTTTGCGCAGAACGCCATGGGCAAGAGCTAAAGTTGAAACCATGTATTTAAGAATGTTAGAGAAGCGATAATAACTACCCATACATACTGATTTGTTCTAATTTTTCGAATTCTATGATCTCAATTTTTCTATCATCCACTTTAAGAATGCCTTCCTTGTTGTATTTTGATAATGTGTTAATTACACTCTCTTTGGAGTAACCAAGAAGACTTGCGAATTCATTTCTTCCGACAGGCAGTTCATAATTAAGAGAATCAAAAATTTTCGCAAATTCCAACAACATCATAGCTAAGGCACCTTCAATATTTTTTTGTGATATGGATGTAATTCTATGCAATAATCCATTTGCAACACCAGAAATATGCTTGATTAAACCTAAAGCAAAAACACCATTATTTTTAATGAATTTCTCAAAGATTTCCATAGGAATGTAGCTAACGTTTGTTTTTAACAATGCGGTTGCAGTAAAATCAAATTTTTTAAATGCAAAACAACAAACTATGCCTATAAAAGAGTGAGAACTTGTTAGCCCAACTGTATAAGGTTTAGAGTCATTCACAATTTCTAATTTCACCAGACCTTCTGTTAAATATAGTACGTTATCTGCTAGAATACCACGTTTAACAATGGTTTCGTGAGGTTCGAATTCAAGATCAACTTTGTTAGCAATTAATTCTTTTTTTTCGTCATCAGTCAATAAATTTAAACAATCCATGGCACCTAAATATTGGTAACCGTTTTTGCCCTTATTCATCAAAAAATCAGACATGATGATAGATTTATTTTAACAACTTAGTTTTTCATTGATCTTAATGTAAAATTACGCCATAAACGATAAATAATACCATTGAATAACAAAAGAATTTATGATTAGTTTTTCTTCCAAAGGTGTGAATCTTAATCTACTTTTATATAGGCAATAATTTAGAATTTAAAAAACTGAAAAATGGCAAATATTGGATTAAAAGCTTTGTTAATTATTCCCATCATATTTATCGTTGATTATATGGTAATGATAATGGTGGCAAGTATTAGTTATTTATTCGGATTTACCTCGGACTTCAGTAGCGTTGGCAAAATTGTAATTCTAATTTCTTTACTGGCATTTATTTTGGCTTTTGTTCCAGACATAAAAGCGACATTAAAAAGGCATAAGTTAAGTTAGTCAGTCCTAGAATTTGGGATTAATAAGTCCGACATATCGAGAAAATTAGATAGTTAAGCAGGATTACTATTTGGTTTTCTTTTTTTTAGTTAATAATGCCATCTCATTATCCTTTTATTTCACTACACCTTATCCAGCGTTAGTGTTTATTATTTTTTGACCTCCGAATTAAAGAAAATGTAACACTAATGTGAGCAAGATAATAGGTCGGTAGAATTAAAAAATCGAGTTTTTTATAGCCTATGAATTCAGTAAAAGAGATTAAGGTATCAGAAAATAGAACTAAAAAGATCCCAAAAACATAAGCCCATTTAAAAATAGAAATATCTTTAATTCCCAAAGAAGCACCAAAGGATAAACATGACACAATTAAATAAACCAATGCGGCTATCATAAGAACTTTATCGTTTATTGAGGGATAAAGTGACAAGAAAAAGAAAAGTAGAAATCCTATCAGAAATACAATAGTAAACTTCCATTTTATCTGTCCGTTAAACATTGCGAACAACAAATAACACAAATGAGCAAAGAAAAACAATGCTATGCCTTTAACAAACATTGAAGTGTCTTCAAGTTTGTTAGATAAGCACCAATCGCCTGCAATAGAAAACAAAAATGCTCCAATAATTAACCAATTATCTTTTGATGGTTTACCAGACGTAATGTTCAAGACCAGTATTATAAGAATGCCAATAGCTGCACTTCCTGATTTATAAATAAAATTGGATGTAGTTAATGCAAGAATCGCTGATAAAACTGAGAGAATTAAAAGACAATAGATCCAATTGTTTTTTAGCCAATTTAGATTCATTAAATTAATTATATTGGGCGATTAAGGTCTAGCCTAATTTACAGATCTGTTCAAGTTTATCATATTGGATCACTTCAATCCTTTTATCATCAACCTTAATGATTCCTTCTTTATTAAACTTTGATAATGTATTGATGACACTTTCTTTGGAGTAACCCAGCATATTAGCCAGTTCTATTCTTGTCATCGGTAACTCAAATTTTTTGGACTTGTATATTTTAACAAAGTCCAGTAAAATAAAAGATAAAGCCCCTTCAATATGTTTTTGAGCAAGGTCCGTAATTCGGTGCAACAGTCTATTGCTTACTCCGGACATGTGCTTGATCAGGTTTAATGCAAATACGCCATTATTCATTATAAATCGTTCAAAAACATCCATAGCAATAAAACTCACTTTTGTTTTTGCTATCGCTGTTGCAGTAAAATCAAATTTTTCAAAGGCGAAACAACAAACAATACCAATAAATGAGTGCGGTTGAAGAATTGCAACGGTCGAAGTTTTTTTACCATTTACAATTTCCAATTTAACCAAACCATCAGTTATATAAACAATATTATTGGCTAATAAGCCGCGTTTAATAATAACCTCACCTGTATCAAATTCAATATCAGTTTTTTTATCAACTAATTCTTGTTTTTCGTTTTCAGTTAAAAAATTTAAACACTCTTGGGCATTTATAAATTCGTAACTAAGATTACTTTCCTGTGTTAAAAAATCTGGCATTACGACTGAATTTGATACGATTAAAAATTGTATATCAGATAATGTAAAATTACATCATTAGGCTTTAAAAATCTCATAAAATAGCAAAATATTTCATGGTTTAGTAAGCTTTGAAATACCTGAATTACTCAATACTTTTATATTATAAATTTAAAACATCATATTATGTTAAGTTTAGCGTTAAAATCGTTGTTTTTATTACCACTCATTTTTATTGTTGACTATATAGTTATGATATTAATTGGTTGTGTAAGCTGTTATTTTGGTGCTGCAACTGATTTTTATGAATGTTCATTTTGTACTATTGGTAAGTTTGTTTTATTGATTTCTGCGATACTATTTATAGCTATATTGTTTCCAGACATTAAATCTCTATTCAAAAAACCTAGAGTTAGTTAGCGATTTTTGAAAAAGTGCTAACGCTTTTTCTTTTCAAATTAATCAGCAAAAATTTACTGCAATTCCAAATTATGGTAAATGATTCTGTCATTAACAGGTTGCTCATTCCTGTAATTGTTCAAAGGCATATTATTCTTAAGTTTCAAAACTTCCTCCAATGAAATTATTATTGGATTTTTAAATATCACCCAATTTACATTTTCGGTACAAGGTGGAGTCGTTAAAGAGCCTTCATAAGAATAGAAATCGGTAACATCTGGAAATAGATCTGTAAGATCTAAACGTTGATTTATAACCTTTTCTTCCCCATTTTCCAATGGTAAGAAGCCTTCCAGAAATTCAAATAACTGGCTATCTTCTCCTTCCATTCCTAAAATACCGAGCACTGTTATATTATTATCCTTACTAATATGTACCAGATGAATCTCAATAGGATACTTTACACCATTTAACAAATGTTCTGCTGGTTCATGAAAATGAATTTGTTTGAGATAATAGGATTTATGCTGATAAATTATAGAATCACCAGGATAAAATGCAAACTGAATGGAATGCCCATTATTCTCTACCTTATTTAAAATTGTTTTGGGTGAGTAGAACACTTCGAGATCTTTGGCCGATGGATTCAAAACCGTATTGGTCTCAATAATGTTTATTGGAGATTGATGCTTACCATCACAATTAGTATTCAATTCGATCTCTGCCCAGTGTTCGGGAGAGGTTTCGCCTTCATAACTCCAATGCTCATGTTTGTCTGATTTGCACGAGACAAAAATTGAAAAAATAATTAAAAGAATAACTTTAGAAAGATAGTTCATCGTAGAAAATTTTGACTGATAATAATTAAAAATAAAATAATATGATATTTTTGGATTTAATTTGTTTTTGGATATTTATCGAATAAGACGTCCACGATATCCATGACGTAGTTTTTTAGAGCGATTTCAGGTTTGTTTAAATTACAGTTTAACGATGCCTGCCAAATTACTTGATTCCTTTGTAAGTCAGAGACATAAACAACCAATGTTTCTTCGGTATATGTTACATTTTTTATAGTACAGGATTGCCAATAGTTGTAGTCCTCTTGCAGGTTGCAATTTGTAAAGGTTGCTTCTTCTTGAACTATCAACAACTGGAATCCAGCCTGAAGTTCCGGCTTTATAACATTGGTTTTGTAACCTAAGCCTTCCATTTGGCCTTCAATTTCTTTTCCAATTAATTGTCTTACCGTATTATTATCGTATTTGGGATAGTTCGTATTCTCTACAAATAGATCATCTACGCAAATTACAAAGGTCTTATAATCATTGAAGTTGGCTGTATCATCATAATCAGATAGAATTTTTAAATCGGCAGTAGATGCACATCCAAAGAAGAAAAAGACCGCAATTAAACCAAAAAATTTTAGGCCATTCATTATACTGAATTTTATATAATTAAATATTGAAATTAATACCGAATTTCACAATGATATTTATCAGTTGCAAGCAAAAAACTAAATAATCGTATTTAAGAATTAGTAGAGTTCCTTTAAGCTATTGGTATGATGCTCTACATGATATGCTGTCCACATGATCATTTCTCGTACTGGCATTTTACCCATTAGAGGATGCGGTAATATGATAGAGTCCAATTGCTCATCAGTCCATTTGTTGGTCTTATACTGAAGTTTTTTATTTTCTGTTTGAATTCTATCTAATAGATAGGGCTTATCCCTTAATTTCGGAATTTTCATATTTCTGGAAGGTCCAAAAGTCCCACCACTCGCTTCTTTAAGGCGTTCATGATATCGCTGAACAACTGTATTGTAGTCTCTGACTTCTCTGTTCGATTTTCCGTATTTAGATTTAAGAATAAATTTTGGAATGCTCAGAGCCATATTCAATTTAGAAATACTTTGTAGTAAATGTAATGTTTGTTGACCTGTGGTCCATTTATCTTTTGGTCCAATTTCCCATTTATCATCCTCCTGATCTTCGAGCCACTTAATTAAAATTTGATGTTTTTCCTCAAGAGCAAGAATGATATCTTCTTTTTGCATTATTTATCCTTTTTGTACAAAGGAATAAGGTAAGAAATATTGTAACTAAAACCAACACCTATCTTACTGCTGTCATATGTTCTATTGAATCCCGGAATAAAGATATTTTCAAAATTCTCAGGCTGATCGTCTGATATTAAACTTTTTAACTGAGCATTAAAACCAACGTATACATTATTAAAAACTTCAACCTTTATACCAAACATGATCTCTGCCCAGATAGCAGACAAATTACTAAACTCTGTTGTTTCAGGATTGCTTAAGGGCTCCCAATAATGATCTGTATTATATATTGTGAAGCCATTTCTTTCCTGTTTAAAGGAAGCGATTCCTGCACGAATTCCTCCAAATATCAGATTATCCATACCAAACCAATTGTCATAAACATTATAATCTAATCCAACTTTAAAATAACTTCCGGAGGTTTTAGCATCAAAGTAATCGCCATCCGTAATTTTTTCTTCAGTTCCCAATTCACCGGCTACATACAAATTTGATTTTATCCTGTAATCGGCATTTACTTCAAATCCTTTATAATTGTCATCTACAAATGAACGTACCAGTTTATTTAGATCACCTCCTATTCGCAGACCATATTTCTGTTCGAACACAATAGAATCGCCTACAACGCCAATAGAATCTTCTTCAATGGTATTTGTTTGTGCCAACCCAGAAGAGAAAACAAGAGTCATTAAAGTACTAATGAAATATTTTAACATGCGCTGCTGTTTCATTATCGACTGTTAAAGGATTTTCAATTTGTATTAGTTCTATCCAATTATCACCATCGTCTTCCACAGATAATTCTACATTACTAAAAATAGTTTTGTAACCACAAGCTCTGGATACATATACTTCTTCAGGGCTGTATTGAATATTTATAATGTCTTCGTTTCCTGAAATATTACCATTATCATCAACCGCATATTCTTTATGCAGTTTAAAACTGGTACTATTATCATTGGTTTTTAAAGGCAGTGGAAGAGAGTCAGTTGAAAAAGCTGTTTGATATGGGTCGTCATTATCGACTCCTTGAACCTGTAGTCCTAAAACTCGTAAGGTTTCTGTCTGCTCGGTGATATCGTAGAACCTAATTATTAACTTAGGAGTTGTAGCTGTTGTTTCAGGACATATATCATCTTTTTCACAATTAGTTATTACTATGATAAGCAGAAATAGAGCGAATATTTTTTTCATACTAAAATTGCCAGCTTAGGCTATCTTTTTTCCAAAAGTACAACATTTTCTACATGATGTGTTTGCGGAAACATATCTACTGCTTGTACTTTAGTAACTTTATACATTTCATTCATTAATGCCAGATCTCTGGCTTGTGTTGCACTGTTACAACTCACATATACAATTTTTTCAGAACCAATCTTTAACAATTGATTAACTACATCTTTATGCATACCATCTCTTGGTGGATCGGTAATTATTACATCAGGTTTTCCATGAGTTTTCAAGAACGAATCATTAAAAACATTTTTCATATCACCTACATAGAATTCAACGTTTTCAATGTTATTTAATTGTGCATTTTCTTTTGCAGCAAAAATAGCATCAGGAACAGATTCTATACCTATTACCTTTGTACAGTCTTTAGCTATAAATTGAGCTATAGTTCCTGTTCCAGTATATAGATCATAGACCAATTCTTCTCCAGATAAACCTGCAAAATCTCTTGTAATTTTATAAAGTTCATAGGCTTGATCTGAATTGGTTTGATAAAAGGATTTTGCATTTATTTTAAATTTTAATCCTTCCATTTCTTCAAAAATATGATCACGTCCTTTGTAACAAATCACGTTCTGGTCGTAAATGGTATCATTCGCTTTTTGATTAACCACATATTGCAAGGATGTAATTTCAGGGAAGTTGTCAGCAAGAAAATTCAATAATAATTCCCTATTAGCTTTGTCATCATTATAGAATTGAATTAGAATCATGATCTCTCCCAAAGAAGAAGTACGAATCATTAAAGTTCTTAGCAAACCAGTTTGGTTTCTGGTATTAAAGAATTCCAATTTATTATCAACTGAAAACTTCTTGGTTGCATTCCTGATCGCATTAGAAGGATCTTTCTGAAGATGGCAGGTATTTAGATCCAAAATTTTATCCCACATTCCGGGAATATGAAATCCTAGAGCATTTTTATCTCCCAGATCTTCCTCTGAATTGATCTCTTTTGAACTTAACCATCTGCTGTCACTAAACGAGAATTCCATTTTATTTCTGTAGAAATATTCTTTTTCTGACCCTTTGATGGGTTGAATTTCCGGCAATTCCAGATGACCAATTCTGATCAAATTATTTTCAACTTCCTTTTGCTTATAAAATAACTGATGTTCGTAAGCCATATGTTGCCATTTACAGCCTCCACAAGTTCCAAAATGCTCGCAAACCGGTTCTGTTCTTTTATCAGACAGTTTATGGAATACTGTTGCTTTGCCTTCATAATAAGCTCTTCTTTTTTTAAAGGTAAACACATCTACAATATCACCTGGAACTGCATTTGGAAGGAATATTACTTTTCCGTCTGGTGCTTTGGCAACAGTCTTACCCTTTGCACCAGCATCTATGACTTCAATATTTGTAAACGTTTGCTTTTTGTTCCTTCTTGACATGCTGCAAAAATAGAATTGTTTTAATTATAATTGGCTAAAACCACAAACAAAAAAAGCACCTTGAAACAGGTGCTTTTTTATTGCATAATACAATTTATTATTTAACACTTAGCATATATACTTTTAATGCATTAAGTTCAGCATCTGTTAAGTCTTTAACAAAACCATCGATATTTGCTTGCATGACAGCAACTTGACCTGGATCTGTATCTACTATTGGTTTTATTTCCCCCTTCAAGAATGCTACGATATCGGCATTGTTTTCAGAGTAAATTTTATTGATATCACTTATAGATGGCCCAATTCCCTTTTCGTATGGCATATGGCACGTAAAGCATGTCTTATCTTTAAAAAGTTTTTTTCCTTTTGCAATTAACTCTGCACTTTCACCATTAGATGAAGCTTCAGCTGGTTTTTCCTTTTTTACTTCATTACTTGACTGAATCGTAATTTTTTGAGGTTCCTTATCAGCTTTTTTATCTCCGCAGCCAGTAAACAAAATGAGTACTCCAAGTATGCTTAAAATTGCCAATTTTTTCATAATATAAATGTTGTTTTATTAATCAATAAAAGTATAAATTTTTAATGAAATAATATGTATCAAAGGGTGCTTATTTAAAAGAATTATTTACTGTCATAATTTTAAGATAATTGTCTATTAAAAATTAACTTATCTTTAAAAAACTTCAAATAAAATGAACCTTTTACATTTTTTTGCGTCAATATAATAAAGACCAATGGGATCAACCAACCAACCAGAAGATTATTGGTTATTAGAACAATACAGATCTGGATATAATGAAGCTTTAGCTGTTCTCGTTAAAAGATGGCATGGTAAACTTTGTAAACAAGCCTATTGGTATACAAAAGACCTTCATATATCCAAAGATATTGCTCAGGATAGTTGGACAGTGGTCATTGAGAAAACCGATAGTCTCAAGGATTCTAAAAAATTTGGTAGCTGGATTTTATCTATTGTAACCAATAAAAGCATCGACTGGATTAGAAAACAAAATAGAATTAAAGGAGAATTAGAGTTTCACAGAACGAATTTCAAAGAAACTGAGAATGATGCTTCAATAAATAATTCTGAAGTTACAAATGATGTGCTTAAGGAGATTCAAAACCTACCGGAAAGTCAACAGATCGTTCTCAAATTATTTTATTTGGAATCCTGCTCTTTGAAACAGATTAGTAAACTATTAAAAATATCACAAGGTACAGTGAAATCAAGATTATTTTACGCTCGTGAAAACTTAAAATCAATAATAAAACATAGAAATTATGAACAAGAATATTGAAAAAATCGATGAAATTATTAAAGACGCATTAACAGCAGAAGAAGCTAAATTTTATGATGAATTGGACGAACAAAACCTTTTGCAAATGTTGGGAGGTGCTTTTAAGGGAAAATTAGGTTGGCTTATTGTAATTATGAATATTGTTATTGTAATTGTATTTGGATTATTCATTTATTGTGCAATCCAATTTTTTAATACAGCGGAAACCAATGAATTAATTAGATGGTCTGTGGCAGGTACCTTCTGTATGATCGTAATTAGCATTTTAAAATTATTTATTTGGATGCAAATGGATAAGAATAGTATTTTGAGGGAATTGAAACGAATGGAGTTTCAAGTGTCTCTTTTAGCAGGAAAGAGTTCAGATTAAAATTTCATTAATAAAAAAACAAAAGCCATTCTTAATAAATAGAATGGCTTATTATTATTAAAAGATTTTATAACTATTTTGATTTCTTATTAAATCTGTTCAATATTTTTTCCATTTGTTCTCCTGCTGCTTGACGGCCGCCTAAACCAAATGAAAGTACAATTGTTAAAGCTACAGCTCCAAGGGTAATACCGAAGGCAAGGTTAATAATTTCGTTGGCTATTCCCATTGTTCTTAAACCCATAGCAAGAAAAATAGCTATAATGGCAATTTTTATGATGTTGGCAACAAATTGATTGTCTTCATTTTTATTAAAATTGCTATATGCAATATTGGCTATCCAGTTTCCAATTGCAAGAATAATTAGACCAAATAAAATATTACCACCAAGTGCAATAATAGTATCCATTATATCAGATAATCTTGCAAATTCTAGTTTTTCAATTGCAGTCAAAAGACCAATTAATATAATAAATGCGTAAACTATGTTTGCCAGAAGTTTTTCAACATTCATAGGTCCAAAGAATGAGTCCAACTTAGCTTTTTTAAGAAATTCGTTTACATTTAAACTCTCCAATAAATCTTGAACAAATCCACTTAAAAACCGACCACCTACAACGAAAAGAATGAGTATAATAATTGCTACTAATATTTTAGGAATGGCATCAAAAAAGCTTTGTAGCATACTAGAAGCTGGACTGGATACTGATTCTAAGTTTAAAATATTTAATGCTGCGATTAATAACGGAATAAATATGATTATAAATACAATCTTCTTTAAAATTGTAACTAAATTGACGTTTTCCGGAAGTTTTAGTTTAGGAGCAAATTTTGAAATTGTCTCCCCAGATAAACCAACCAGTTCAGAGACTACATTTGCCAGCATATAGCCTATATAACCTACAAGGCCTGCCGCAATAATATTTGGTATGAATTCAGTGAATTTATTCACCATACCTCTTAAAGGCTCTAATGCTGTCGTCATGCCTAACTTCTCTAGTGCAAGCATGAATACAACAATCATTAAAAAGAAATAAATTAGTTTACCAATTAAATTTGACAATACTAGTTTACTATTGCCTAATTTATCATCTATGCCACTTTTAGATAGTAATCTGATAATAATTTTTTTTACAAATTTGGCAACAAAAATGCCAATAATTAATATTAATAAGGCACCTATAATGTTTAAAAGGTTACCTCCTAGGGAATCGGTAATATTTGTGTAAAGATTTTTAAAATATTCCATGAAAATAAGGTTTTGGTTAATTTATATAAAGCTACTATATATCTATCCGAAAGCAGCTTATCTATGTTCGATTCATTTATATAATCGTTAAACCGCATAAAATATGGACTAAGTGTTAAATTATATCACAAGTCATTAAAGAAAGATTTTAAGAAGATGGAAATATTATCAGGTTTGCTCCACCTTTAGTAATGAACAAGGAAGAGCTACTGGACTGCATTAATATTATAATAAAAACACTTAAAGCATTTGAATAATTAAGAATGAATAAAAAAAAGCGACCAACTAGTCGCTTTTTTTATTACTGATTTTGCTGCATTTCTTCAAATGCTTTCATATAATTCTCCTTTAGCTCATCATATTGACCGGTAGAGACCATGTAAATATATACGGCAACAATTATTAAGCTTAATATTAATCCTATTATTGCAACAATTTTCGCAGTTTTAACTTGTCCGTAATTTTCATATAATTCTGGATTTTCTGCATATGTTTTTTCATCTTTTTTAGCAAGAAACAGTGCAATTCCCGAAAGCACTACGCCTCCAAAACCACTTGTACAACAGCATCCAATAAATGCCAGAATTCCTAAAATTAGACTTATCATTGCGTTAGGTAATTTTTGTTTTTCCATGTGTTAATTTTAATTGATTAGTTTAATGATATAGCTAACAATTATTATTGATACAGATGCTATTGCAAGTACGTTTATAATTTTATTAGCATTTTTAAATTTATAAAAAATATTTATTCCAATAAGAACAAATAGCGGAACAAGAGTGAAAATGGCAGGATACATTTTGAATGCTTCAATAAATTCACCTTGAAACAATAAGGATACTGATCGCTGAAGACCGCATCCCAGACATTCAAAGCCAAACAATTTCTTGTTTAAGCAGGGAATCATGTAATCTTCTGGTGAAAGCATTTTTAATAGTATTCAATAACAAATTTAAAAATATTAACGACATTTACATCTTACAGAATCTTTCTAAATGAAATTCATTAAAACATACCTTCCATTAATCATTGGTGCAGTAATTTTGTTTTCTGCCAAATACTGAGAAGTTAAATTCACCTTATTTATATATTTTAGGAATAGTCTTAGTAATGTGGAGCTTATTTAATATATCCAAAAATATTAGAAGTAGAGTAGACGATGACCAAAACAATAATGATCAATGAACTTTAAAATTGGAGATATAGTGACTGTTTTAGATGAAGACCTGTCAGGTATTGTTAAAATTGTTACTACTGATGAGATTACAATTGAAACTAAGGATGGTTTTGATTTGAAGTTTTCACCTAAAGAGTTGATGAAATCACCGAATTCTTCAGAATTAAGAAGGGAAGCATTTTCCAACACATCGGTAAGTGAAATTATTACTGAAAAAGAAAGTTTTAAGAAAAAAAGATCTGTTGGGATAAAGCCTAAAGAACGCAAGCAACCTGCAATGGAAGTTGATCTTCATATTCATCAGCTCACAAATTCGACAAGAGGAATGGCCAATCATGACATGCTTACATTACAATTGGAAACTGCCAAAAGACAATTAGAATTTGCAATTCGTAAAAAAATTCAACGAGTTGTTTTTATTCATGGAGTAGGCGATGGCGTGCTAAAACTAGAACTCCAGTATTTATTTGGCAGATATGAAAATGTAAAATACTACGATGCCAATCTTCAAAAATACGGATTGGGTGCTACCGAAGTATATATTTATCAGAATATAACGTCTTAATTAAAATCTGGAGTAAGAGTTCTTTCAGAAGTTGGAGACGGATCCATTGTTCCAAAATCCAGTATATCCTGATTTAAGTTTGGAAAACTAAAATCTGCAACAATTGTATTAATTGTATAAGTTTGTGTTATTGTATGTAGTCTAAAAGCTGATGCAGCGACTTCATTCATTATTTGATCATTTAAGTAATCTGCACCGATTACATTATCTGTTATATCGTTGGTAGGATCTTGATCCATTGTTTCATTTTCTTCATTACGTGTTAGCACACCATCACCATCATCATCTGTATCTAAATAGTCTGGAATACCATCCAGATCAAAGTCTTGTGCTTCAGTTAAGCCATTTGAAGCTGAATAATTTGGTTTTTCACTTTTTGTTGGTACATTATCTCCATCATCATCATCATCCAAATAATTTGGTAAGCCATCATTGTCCGAATCGTCATCTTCAAGATCTCCATTCTCATTTAAGTCTTCCAATTCTGCTGGTATTCCATCATTATCATCTTCTATTAATACAGTCGTTATGGTAACAGTTCCGCTGGTACTTTCTGAATCAGTGATTATATTAACATTTGGTGTAATTGCTTCGCAAAAATATGATGTTGGTAAAGTTTCACTATAAGTTCTATAATAAAATGTGTTGGTACTTCCGTTAATTGTAAAAGGATCTACTGGATCAATTTGGTTATTATCATCTAACACAATGAGATCTTCGATAGTTGTATTCAATTTAATTGATAAAGATTCTGATGGATCTGATTTTGATTTATAAAATACGACAGATTCGTTAACTTCACAATATTCGAAAGTATCATCAAAGTCCAAATCGACTGTAATTATATCACCATCGTCGCAATTAATAAGCAAAGCTGAAATACAGAAAATAAAAAGAAGTTTTCTCATAGTATTTTTATAGGTCGAAACAAAAATAAGTAAATACGTATTTAAAACGCTATTCATTGTAAATAATTTTATTCTCACTACTTTTGAAGCTAAAATCAACGCACAATTAATGAAGCAATTATATTTTGATAGTGCTGCAACAACCCAGGTAAGAGACGAAGTCATAGATATAATGGCTGCTGTTTTAAGAGAGAATTATGGAAACGCATCGTCTTCTCATAGTTATGGACGTTCTTCAAAGTCTGTGATCGAACTTGCCAGAAAGAATATTGCTAAACACTTAAATATTTCTGCAAGTGAAATAGTATTCACTTCGGGTGGAACAGAGGCAGATAATTTAGTTCTAAGAAGTTGTGTTCGTGATTTAGGAGTTAAGACTATAATTACGTCAAGAATAGAGCATCATGCTGTTTTGCATACAGCAGAACAGTTGGCTAAAGAATATGGTACAAGTATTATTTATGTTGATTTAGATGAAAAAGGCGGGATAGATCTATCTCATTTGGAAAAATTATTGAATTCAACTGAAAATACTTTGGTGAGTTTAATGCACGTAAATAATGAGATAGGTAATTTACTAGATATAAAAACTGTTGCTAATCTATGTAAAGGAAATAACGCATTGTTTCATAGCGATACAGTACAATCTGTAGGCCATTTTGAATTAGACCTGAAAGAAATACCAATTGATTTTTTGGCAGTCAGCGCACATAAATTCCATGGACCAAAAGGAGTTGGTTTTGCATTTATAAGAAAGAATTCCGGTATAAAACCACTAATAATAGGAGGAGAGCAGGAAAGAGGTTTTAGAGCCGGAACAGAAAGTTTACATAATATTGTTGGGCTTGAAAAAGCTTTGCATATTGCCCTTGATAATTTGAAAACTGAACATAATCATATTCTGGGACTTAAGCAGTATTTCATAGATCGTTTAAATAATGAGTTTCAGAATATCGAGTATAATGGATATTGTAATAATATGGAAAAAAGTACTTATACGATGCTAAATGTTCGCTTTCCGGTAGATCCTGAGAAATCTTCGACCTTTTTGTTTCAGTTGGATCTTAAAGGAATTGCATGTTCCAAAGGAAGTGCTTGTCAAAGTGGAAGTTCAAAAGGTTCCCATGTACTTGAGCAAATCTTAACAGATGATGAGCTAAAGAGGCCTTCCATTAGGTTTTCATTTAGTAAATATAATACAAAGGAAGAGGTTGACTATCTTGTTGAAGTTTTAAAACAACTTGTTTAATTGATAAATATTTAAATTAAAAAAGCCTATCGACGGATAGGCTTCTGAGTTCATTAAACTGAAAGTATATTTTAAATTACTTTTACGTTTACTGCGTTCAATCCTTTTTTTCCTTCTTGTAAATCGAATTCTACTTCATCACCTTCTCTTATTTCATCGATCAAGCCGGAAATGTGTACAAAATGTTCTTTTTCAGAACCTTCTTCCGTAATGAATCCAAAACCTTTGGCATTATTGAAGAATTTTACTGTTCCTTTACTCATTAGTTAAAATTTAAATATTAATAATATCAAATATAAAGATAAATATTAAATGTAAAGTTTTTAACATTGAATATTTTGATCAAAACGAGTACTCGAACTTCTTAAAATTCAAGAGAAATTAAAACCGCATTGTGGTTCTTAAATTGAAAACCCTTGGAGTTAAAAAGTTAGGAATAGCAAATTGTCTCTGGCTATATACATCTCTTACCCAAGTATTTGTAATCGAATTCTGAACATCGAACATATTAAATATTTCAAAACCTACAGATAAATACTTAAATAGTTTTTTATTACTTCTAGTAAGATTTTCATCATCATCAATAAAGACATATTGTAGTCCTAAATCAGCACGTTTATAATCTGGTAATCGATTTTGAAATTCGTAAGGATTTGCATAACTAGGAGAACCTCCCGGAAGTCCAGTATTATATACTAAATTCATGTACATTTTCATGTTAGGCATTGAAGGAACATAATCCTGAAATAGCAATCCAAACTTTAATCGTTGGTCAGTTGGACGAGCAATATACCCTTGATCATTGATATTTTCTTCTGTTTTTAAATAACCAAAACTAAACCAGGATTCAGTTCCGGGAACAAATTCTCCATTTAACCTCAAATCCAAACCATAGGCATAAGCTTTTGCAATATTATTTGCTCTATAGCGAATTCTAACATTCTCTATTGTATATGGATTTACATCAGTTAGGTTTTTGTAATAAGCTTCAGATGTCAGTTTAAATGGTCTATCCCACATTTTGAAACTATAATCATTACCAAGAACGATATGAACAGATTTTTGCGCTTTTACATCAGTATTAACAGCCCCAAGAGAGTCTCTTAATTCGCGGTAAAATGGAGGTTGGTAGTAAAGTCCTCCTGAAATCCTGAATAGCATGTCTTTATCCCAATTTGGTTTTATAGTAAACTGAGCACGTGGACTAAAAACTGTTTGGGATTTACTTTCTATTCCATCTCCGCTCACGTTCCAATTATGGGCTCTTATACCTAAGTTATACCAGACTTCATTAGAACCTAAATTGTCCCGCTTACTCCATTGTGCAAATGCTTGTAATCTATCTACTTTTACCTGGTTGGTTGCTCTTACATTATTAAAAGCGACTAAAGGACCTTCGTAAGGTTCATAGGGTTGATTATTGAAATTATCAATATACGGTGGGTTAATTGAAAATCCTGCAGAATCAATTACTTCCCATTCCACGATTCGGTCTCTAATGTCCTCATGAGTATATTTTAAAGACCATTCAAAAGTGTTGTCATTAACTTGGTGGTTACCTCTATGTTCGATATTTGTAATTAGGGCATCTAAATCGTTTCTTGCATGGGTTAATTGTGAACCAATACCTTCGCTAAACTCTACTTCGCCTAAGCTTTCATCACCAATACTGCTGTTTACTTCTCCCAATCGGTATTGAGCAAGAATGTCAAAATATTCCTGTTCTGTTGTATGATAGGTTGACGCAATTAACTTTAAAGTAGTGTTATCGTTTAAATAATAATTTGCTTTAAACGCTCCAAAATATGTATTGAATTCATCCTTTTCCTGCCCGTCGTAAAAAACAAGTAGAGCCAAAGGATTATCTAATGTTCCAAAATTAGTTTGTCTTGTAAGAGGTTCGTAGTCATAATTATTTAAGGCGATGTTCCCAAGAAAGTTAACATGAAATTTATCTGTAAATTTATAAGTAAGATAGGTTTGAATATCTGCAAATCGTGGAATGAAGTTGGTTTCTGTTTCTTTAGCATCAACAAGTAGACTGTTATCTCTGTATCTTATTCCAGCAATTCCTGAAAGTTTTGAATCTTTACTTACACCTTCTACTGAGACACTTCCACCTAATAAACTTAAATCGGCAGAGGCCCCAAAACCAATTGGAGTTTTATAGGTAATATCTAAAACTGAAGATAATTTATCACCATATTTAGCCTGAAATCCACCAGCAGAAAAATCGACGTTTTGGACCAAATCCGTATTAACAAAACTTAAACCTTCCTGTTGTCCAGATCGAATTAAAAAAGGTCTGTAGACTTCAATTTCGTTTACGTAAACCAAATTTTCATCATAATTCCCACCACGAACGGAGTATTGTGTGCTTAATTCATTATTACTGCTAACTCCAGGAAGTGTTTGTAGTATATTTTCAACACCAGGATTTGCGCCTGGTATTTTTCGTAATCTGCTCCGGTTTTATAGTAATAATTCCTTCAACTTCCTTACGTCCATTACCTTTAATTACTACGGTTGATATTTGCTCTATTTTAATATCCATAACCGGATTAAATTCAAACTCTTCTCCATTTTTTAAATTAAATGTAGCTACAACATTTTTATGAGATAGGTGAGAAAACTCTACCACTAACTTCTGTATTACTAGCAATTTTTAATAGGAAAAATCCATTTTCATTTGTCTCCGTACCAATTTCACCAGCCCTTATATTTACATTACTGATAGGCTTATTTGAATCGTCTAAAATAACACCTCGTAAAGTTGCATTCTGTGATACACTAATAATTGGGATGAGCGAAAAGAAAAATAATATTATTAAGAAGAAATTCTTCAATAGTAGACGATTTATTTTCTAAAAAACGTTGCTTCAAATGTAGCACTATTTCCAACATTATCCGTAACAATTATTTTTAAATTATTTTTGGTATCGGTAACCACATTGTCATTAAAATCGTATGTCAGGATCTGTTTTTTGGCATCATATTCCATTAGAATCCATTTACCATTTACAGTAGCTCTGTAATTTCTTATTCCTGAGAGGTCATCACTCAATTTAACCTTTAAATATCGATATTTACTTAACCATTTTCCATCATCAAAATTTACAGGTTTAATTTTTGGTTTTTCTGTATCTAAAGCTAACATATACTGACCTAATGTTTTAGACTTGGCTGTTAATTTATTGCCTTTTCTTGTAGAATAAACATAACTTAAATACTTTTTTTTCTTACCATTAATTCGTGCAATAAAGAGTTTGTTTTTATCAGAATCTTTATAATTACTGATATCATAATTGATTGTAAAAATTTTTAGTTAATGGAATTTCAGGTCTATGGATTTTTAATGTATCTGCAGTTACATTAAAATCAAGATAAACATCTTCATAAAATGTATTTTTCGGGAAATAAACAGTTACATGATCCTTTGTAAAAGTTTTAGGTTGATCATGAATAACAAAGTAGGGTGTAGTTTTTACGAAAGATGGCCTCAAGATCTTTCTTGAGTTTTCCTTTAATGGGAATAGTAATTAAAACATCATTGTCTTTAAAATCTTTAACGTTAATTTTATAAATGGAAGATGTACTATCTAAAATAGTTAAATAACCATCTTCAACAACATCTTTATACAAGCTCAATGGATTATTATTTTCTACAAATAGCTTTTTTATACGTTCCTTATCTTTAGAAAAGATTTTGTAATCTATTAATCTATTCAAGTGTTTGTTTCACTAAAAGAAAACTTGTTAAATGTAAGTTCGAAATTCTTCTGACCATTCAAGAAGGTTTGAATATTAAATACACCATTGCTATTTGAAGCAAGATCTTGTCTGTCAGTTGTATTAATACCAAATCCTATTCTTCCATATGCTTCAATACTTTCAATGGAGTAATCTCCGTTTTGTAATGGGATTAGTCTCAGTTTAACCGTTTTAGTTGAACCATTTATATGAGAACCTTCATCTATAGGGTAAGCATAAATATCTCTTATAGTTGGGTTTTTGGTATCTTTTATATCAATACCAAAGAGCATAGGATTAATTGGTCTTGCATTATTATCTCGAATTTCAAAATGCAAATGTGGACCACCAGAACCACCTGAATTTCCACTAAAAGCAACAATTTCATTTTCTTCAATCACCAATTCTTCAGCCTGTGGAAAAACTTCAATTTCAAATGTTTCCTTTTCGTATTGTTTCTTTTTAATATATGCTTCAATTCTATCAGAAAACTTTTGTAAATGTCCATAAACAGAGGTATAACCATTTGGATGTGTTATATAAAGTGCTTTGCCATAACCCTAATGAGTTATTTTAATTCGGCTTACATATCCCTTAGCTGCAGCATAGACTTTTTTTCCTTCAACTTGCTGTGTTTTAATATCCAGACCAGAATGAAAATGATTAGTTCGGAATTCACCAAAAGTTCCAGAAAGTACTAAAGGAATATCTAGTGGGCTTCTAAAATAATCTTGAGGATATTTACTTTGTGCATTTACAATATTGCACACAATAATAAAAAAAAGCAGGAGTTTTGATTGTTTTCATAGAATGCTAAAATATTAATTTGAATTAAATCTGCAAAGGATATATCAAATACTAATCCATAATATTTAAATAACTGATAATTAGTATGTTATAAATTTTGTCAAAAATAATTGTTATTTAAATTCAGGTATGTTAACTTTGTGAAATAAGTATTGAAATTTGTAAATGAGTAATATTGAAGATATTGTAGATTCTTTAGAAAACAAAATTAGCAAAATGTTACACAAGTTGAGGTTTTAAAACAATCTAACTTAAAATTAAATCAGGAGTTATCAATTTCTGAACAAAAAATTGCAGATCAGGAGAAAATGTTGTTAAACTGGGAAGAAAAGTATGAATCGCTCAAAATTGCAAATTCAATGCTTGGCAGTGAAGAAAATAAAAGAGAAACTAAGCTTAAAATAAATGCATTAATTAGAGAAATTGACCATTGTATAGTCCAACTTTCAGAATAGTGTAAACATAGGATAAATGTCAGAAAAGCTTAAAATTAAGTTATCAATTGCTAATAGAGTATATCCGTTAACAATTGATCCAAGTCAAGAAGAAGGATTACGAAAAGCTGCTAAGAAAATTGACGCTATGATAAAACAATTTGAGCAAAGTTATTCCGTTCAGAGATAAACAAGATGTTTTGGCAATGTGTGCCTTACAATTTGCATCTCAAATTGAGCAGAAATCTATAGATAAAAAGAATGTAAAGTGAAGAAGTTGAAGACAAATTAAAAGCCTTAATAGCTTATTACTTCAGCATTTAAATTCTTAATACGTTCTTTAAATAAATAAAATTTTACTGCCTACATTAGTTATTTTTTTTGATAAACTCAACGTTAATTCTTTAAAAAGGGTGAGTTTAAGTTGTAAAAGCGAGCTGTCTTTGAACAGATTCTTGATCAGCTTGTTAGCCCTAAACTTGTTTTTAAGGAGTTTATACAAAATCCTAAATTAATGTAGGCTTTTTTTATACATATAAATCAACATAATCATGGATCAAAATACAATTTTATATTGTTGTTGGAAGTATTGTATTAGGACTAATAGTAGGATATATAATAGCAAAATTGTTAGAAAAAAATAAAGCATCAAAATTAATTAAAGAGTGCAAAAAGAACGCCAGCATCAATTTTAAAAGAAGCTAAATAGTGAAGGAGAAAGCTTAAAAAAAGATAAAATTCTTCAAGCCAAAGAAAAATTTATTGAACTTAAATCTGAACATGAAAAAGTAATTCTATCTCGAGATAAAAAAATGGCTGAAGCTGAAAAACGAATTAGAGATAAAGAATCTCAAATTTCTAGCGAATTTTCAAAAAGCAAAAAACTGAATCGATAGTTTAGAAGCTAAAATAAAAGATTATGATTATAGATTAGAATTTCTTGAAAAGAAACAAGATCGAAGTTGATAAATTACATAAAAGTCAAGTAGAGCAATTAGAAGTTATTTCTAGTTTATCTGCTGAAGATGCTAAAGAACAATTAGTAGAATCTTTAAAAGATGAAGCAAAAACTGATGCTATGGCTTTTGTTCAAGATAAAATGGAAGAAGCTAAATTAACTGCACAACAAGAAGCTAAAAAAATAATTATAAATACCATTCAACGTAGTTGGAACAGAAGAAGCTATTGATAATTGTGTGTCTGTTTTTAATATAGAATCTGATGATGTTAAAGGTACGAATTATTGGTAGAGAAGGACGAAATATTCGAGCTATTGAAGCTGCAACTGGAGTTGAAATTATTGTTGATGATACACCTGAAGCAATTATTCTTATCTTGTTTTGATTCTGTTAGAAGAGAAATTGCACGATTATCACTACATAAATTAGTTACAGATGGAAGAATTCATCCTGCAAGAATTGAAGAAATTGTTAAGAAAACACAAAAACAAATTGAACAGGAAATTATTGAAGTTGGTAAACGTACTGTAATAGATTTAGGAATTCATGGTTTACATCCTGAATTAATTAAAATGGTTGGTACGAATGAAGTATCGTTCTTCTTATGGTCAAAATTTATTACAACACTCGAGAGAAGTTGCTAAACTTTGTGGTGTTATGGCTGCTGAATTAGGATTAAATCCTAAATTGGCTAAACGAGCTGGATTATTACATGATATTGGAAAAGTGCCAGATGCTGAAGCAGATATGGAAACTCCACATGCTATTTTAGGAATGCAATGGGCTGAAAAGTATGGTGAAAAACCAGAAGTTTGTAATGCTATTGGAGCTCACCATGATGAAATTGAAATGAAATCATTATTATCTCCAATTGTTCAGGTTTGTGATGCTATTTCTGGAGCAAGACCAGGAGCAAGACGACAAGTATTAGATTCTTATATTCAACGTTTAAAAGATCTTAGAAGATATTGCTTTTGGGTTTACAGGTGTTAAAAAAGCATATGCTATTCAAGCAGGTAGAGAATTAAGAGTTATTGTAGAAAGTGAAAAAGTAACTGATGATAAAGCTGCAAATTTATCATTTGAAATTTCTCAAAAAATTCAAACAGATATGACCTATCCTGGTCAAGTTAAAGTAACTGTGATTAGAGAAACAAGAGCTGTTAATATTGCAAAATAAGCAAGTAACTAAAATTTTAAAATCTGTACATAATATGGACTTTTTTATTTTCTAGGATGATATTTGTTCAATAACTTCGGATAAATGTCTTCTATCTACATGCATATAAATTTCTGTAGTTGTAATACTTTCATGTCCTAGCATTAATTGTATAGATCTTAAATCAGCTCCATTTTCCAATAAATGTGTTGCAAAAGAATGTCTAAATGTGTGAGGTGAAATATTCTTTTTAAGTCCAATTTTTTCTGCTAAGTTGTTTTATAATAGTAAAAATCATAGCTCTTGTAAGTTGTTTTCCTCGTCTATTTAAAAATAAAGTATCTTTATAATTCATTTGCAATATTTAAATGAGATCTGATTTCATTTTTGTATAATATTGATATATATTTAATTGTTTGATTACCAATAGGTACAAAACGTTGCTTATTTCCTTTTCCAGTAACTTTTATAAAGCCTTCATCAAAAAATAAATCAGAAAATTTTAAATTGATTAATTCACTAACACGTAAACCACAACTGTATAGTGTTTCTATAATTGCTCGATTGCGTTCACCTTCTGGTTTACTTAAATCAATAGAAGTTAATTAACTCATCAATTTCTTCAGTGGATAGCGTATCAGGTAATTTTCTTCCAATTTTTGGAGATTCAATTAAGTCCAGTGGATTAGTTTGTCTGTAATCTTCAAATATTAAATAATTAAAAAAACTTCTTAATCCAGAAATTATTCGGGATTGTGATCGTGCATTCAACTTGTTTTGAAATTGAATAAATAAACTCCTGAATGGTTTCTTTTTCAATAGATATAGGACTTAATGTGTAATTATTAGCTTCCAGAAATAATATTAATTTTTTAATATCCAGGGAATAACTATCTATAGAATTTTCTGAAAGACCACGTTCCAATTTTAAATAATGTTTATAATCCTGTAAAGTTTGTTTCCATTTCATTTATGTAAAAATAATCTATTATTTCAAATTAATGCTACAAAGAAAGAACTTTAATAGTTAGGGAATTAATTGATAAAATTTGTAAATTAGATAGTTATTTCAAGGGGAAAATCTAAAAAGATAATTTTTTTAAAGAGTAAACAATCAATTAAAACCGTTTATTATGAAAAAATTATTTTTATTTGCTGCGTTAGCACTATTTGTTATTGACAAATTCAATTGCTCAAGTAAATTTTGGAGCAAAAGCAGGTGTAAATTTCTCTGATATTACTGGTGATGATGTCGATAGTTATAATGGACGAACTGCATTTCATGTTGGTGTTGTTGCTGAAATTATGATTTCACAGAAATGTTTGCCTGTTCAACCAGAACTTATGTATTCTGCTCAAGGATCAGATTATGAAGGACTCTGATGAAGGATTCTTTAGTGGTACAGCTAAGGTAGATTATATAAATGTACCTTTAATGGCTAAATTTTATGTTGGAGAAGGTGGATTTAGTGTAGAAGCTGGACCTCAAGTTGGATTTTTATTATCTGCCAAAGTTGAATATGATGGAGGAGAAGAAGATGTTAAAGACTTATTAAAAAGTACTGATTTTGGTGTCAATTTAGGGTTAGGTTATAAAATGGAAAATGGATTGAATTTTGGAGCACGATATAATTTAGGTTTAAGCAATGCAAATGATTCAGATGATTTAGATGGTGGAGCAGAATATAAAAATAGTGTAATCCAGGTTAGTGTTGGATATTTCTTCTAAGATTAATTATAATAATAAAAAAGGAAGCTAATTGCTTCCTTTTTTTATATGATAACTTTTGTACTTTTGTTTTATGAAGAAACTCATCATCATTAATGGACCAAACCTAAATCTTTTAGGGCAAAGAGAACCAGAGATTTATGGTAATTTGTCATTTACCGAATTTTTAGATGAAGTAAAGTCTAAATATAAAAATGTTTCAATTGATTATTTTCAATCGAATATTGAAGGCGAACTAATTGATAAGTTACAGGAGGTTGGTTATTACTTATGATGGTATTATTCTTAATGCAGCAGCATACACACATACATCTGTTGGTATTGGAGACGCAATCAAAGCAATAAAAACACCTGTAATTGAAGTACATATCTCCAACACTAATTCAAGAGAAAAATTCAGGCATTTCTCCTTTATTTCTCCGGTTGCCAAAGGAGTCATCATGGGCTTTGGACTGCAAAGCTATGAGTTAGCAATACAGAGTTTTTTAAATTAAGAGAATATGAAATATTACTTTTTAATGTTTATTTTGCTTTTGAGTGTTTCAAATTCAATTCAGGCCCAGACCGATTTTGGGATTAAAGGTGGTACCAGCCTTACTTTTTTTAACCAGGATAATGGAATTTTTGGAGAAAATCCGGATGTAGAATTAGGCTATTTTGGAGGTGTATTTGTAGATTTTAAAATCGACAAAGGATTTCATATTCAACCTGAATTATTATACAAAGGAATTGGAGATTTCGAATTCTTAAATGCTCCTATCTATTTAAAGTATGATCTAGATTACAATATTCATATTCTTGCAGGACCAAGCTTAAACTATTTTTTTAACTTTTTTATTGATAAATTTAGAGTAAGAGCTGATATTAGTTTTGCATATGACTTAACCAAAGATCTAGATATTAGTTTGAAGTATACGATTGGATTTGAAGAAATATCACCCAATATCTTGTTTATTGGTCTTGGCTATCGGCTATAAAAAAAGCGATCTAAATTTGAATCGCTTTTTTTAGTGTTATTAAGTTATTCTATAAATGTATTATTTCATCATATGGATCAGTAATAGCTCTCCCGTTGCTAATGGATTAGTTCTCGGGTTTGGACTGCAAAGCTATGTGTTAGCAATTCAGAGTTTTTTAAATTCTTAATATTAACGAGTTTAAATTGATCACCAAATCTGCAAATATGTCAGAGGCGTCATTATAATTATAAATGGGGAAGAAATCTATAACAAGTTGTTCATAACCAATGGTTTTATTAATTAAGCGATCAAATATAAATAAATAGAAAAAACTTCTCTTAGTTTTATAAATTGGATTAGATTTCAAACTTAAACCAATTTGGTAACGTTCAGGATTAATTTTTATAATTTTTTTAGGACAACTTATTTTGGTATTAAATCGTCCATGCTCTATTGTACCTGTTAGCCAACCTATTTTTTTGTCAATTAAGTTCTTATCAATATTAGAATATTTAATGAACTCGATTGTTAATTTTTTTGATAAAATGTCATTAATAATTGAATCATATTTTTGGATTAAATATTTTTCTTCTTTTGAGATCGCATAATAATTCTCATCAATGTTAATTGTAATAAAGGAAGGAATGACACCAATTTTTTCAGTACTAAATGGGTCAGGAATTACTTTATTAAGTTCTTTTAGTTTACTAGATAGAGAATCTTGTGAGTGACTGCATAAAGCTACTAGATAAAAAAGAAAAATAAAATATTTATTCATTCAATTTATTACAACAAAAAAGAGGTATGAAATTTTCAAATCACTTTTAATTCAATTCAATACTAAAGATGAATCACTTCATCATAAGCATCAGCAACAGCTTCCATAACCGCTTCACTCATCGTTGGATGAGGATGAACTGCTTTTAAAACTTCATGACCTGTAGTTTCTAATTTTCTTCCTAAAACAGCTTCTGCAATCATATCAGTAACACCTGCACCAATCATATGGCATCCTAAGCCATTCACCGTATTTAGCATCAAAAATCACTTTTACAAAGCCATCTTTATTTCCAGCAGCACTTGCTTTTCCAGAAGCAGAGAATGGAAATTTACCAACTTTAATATCGTAATCCTTTTTCTTTTGCTTGTTTTTCAGTTAAACCAACACTATGCAATTTCTGGAGAACAATAAGTACAACCTGGAATATTTCCGTAATCTAAGGCTTCAACATGTTGTCCAGCAATTTTTTCAACACAAAGAATTCCTTCAGCAGAAGCAACGTGTGCTAAAGCTGGACCTGGAGTTACATCACCAATAGCATAATAACCTGGAATATTGGTTTGGTAATAATCATTAACCAATATTTTATCTCTATCGATTGCAATTCCAACATCTTCTAATCCAATATTTTCAATATTCGATTTAATTCCAACAGCAGATAAAACGATATCAGCTTCTAAGAATTTCTTCTCCTTTTCTTAGTTTTTACAGTAGCTTTTATTCCTTTTCCTGAAGTATCAACAGAAGTTACTTCAGCAGAGGTCATAACCTTAATTCCAGCTTTTCTTAAACTGACGTTCTAATTGTTTAGAAACTTCTTCATCTTCAACCGGAACAATATTTGGTAAGAATTCAACAACAGTTACTTCTGTTCCCATTGAGTTATAGAAATATGCAAACTCAACTCCAATAGCACCAGAACCAACAACAATCATTTTCTTTGGTTGTTTTTCCAAGGTCATTGCTTCTCTGTAACCAATTACTTTTTTACCATCTTGTGGTAAACTTGGTAATTCTCTTGAACGTGCTCCAGTTGCAATAATAATATGATCTGCACTATATTCTTTACCATCAACATCTATCTTTTTTCCAGCTTTTACTTTTCCAAAACCATTCAATAACATCAATTTTATTCTTTTTCATTAAGAATTGAACACCTTTACTCATTCCATCAGCAACATCTCGACTTCGTTTTACAACAGCATCAAAATCTTTATCAGAATCTTTTACAGATAAACCATAATCTTCAGCATGTTTTAAATATTCAAAAACTTGAGCAGATTTTAATAATGCTTTTGTTGGAATACATCCCCAATTTAAACAAACTCCTCCAAGACTTTCTTTTTCAACAACAGCAGTTTTAAAACCTAATTGTGATGCTCTAATAGCAGTTACGTAACCTCCTGGTCCACTTCCAAGAACAATAATATCGTATTTACTCATATCAATTTTTTATGCGTTTTGTGATGATACGAATTTACAAAACCAAATTGGAATAAATAAATTACCAATAGTAAAACATAAATTAGTGTAACGTAAATCCAGATTGTAAATAAGATAATACTTATTAACATAATAGTCTGTTTCTCAGTATTTTTTTTAAATTGATAGATATTAACCAATTAAGTTTTAAAAAATGAAATCAAAATTAATTATCGTCATGTTACTAATTTCAAGTATCATGTATTCCGAAAAAGAAAAAAAATGGAACAATTTACAGTGAACATCCCGCTATTAAAGTTGTAGAAGATATGCAACAAGCGCTTATAAAAGGCGATACAATAGCATTAGCAGGATACTTGGCAGATGATTTTAAATCTTTTAATGGAATGAGCAATAATCCTGATGATGAAGGAGGTACCAAGGAAAATTTAATAGACCAATCTAAATGGTGGCAAAAGAATTTTGCTTACCTAAGTATAGCAAGACAAGGCCAAGCTTACCCTGATGTTTTAGAATATAAAGATAGTGGTACTTGGGTGCAAACCTGGGATTATTTAAGAGGTGTTCATGACAAATCAGGGGTGAAAATGGATATGCCCGTTCATAGACTATTTGTTGTAGATAAGGACAACAAAATAAACCGAATGATTACCTATGATGATGGATGGGCTTGGAAAGAGTTTAGTGAAAGTCGAGGTACCAGAACCAATGGTACAATTTACAATCAACATGATAATATTAAAAAAGTTCTAAGAATGATAGCTGCCTTAGAACATGGCGATGCTGATAAAGCTTTTAGCTATTTCACAGAAAATGCCAGATTTACTAATTTAGACATGGCTGATGGTGAGTTTAATACTGTTGAAAAAGAAAAAGAAGGATTTTTAGGCATGCTAAAAGATTGGACAATTGACCGCATTGATGTCCGTGGATATCCAGATTATATGGAATATGAATTAGGGGATGCTAAAGTTGTATATTCGTGGTGGACGGCCAGAATGACAAGGAAATCAGATGGTAAAAAAGTGAAATTACCACTAATGTTTAGTCATAATTTTAATGATGAAGGGATGATAACCAGAGAAGCAGGATATTACACATTGCAGGCTTTGTCGGCAAAATAAGCAAGTAAATAAATTTTGTTAAAACCTTCAAAAGAAATTTTGAAGGTTTTATTTTATCAGACAATTTTTAATTTAAATTTTCGCAATATCTATAATTGAATAATAAATAGGAAAATACTTATTAACATAATAGTCTGTTTCTCCGTATTTTTTTTAAATTGAGACATATTAACCAATTAAATTTTTTAAAAATGAAATCAAAATTAATTATTGCCATGTTACTTATATCAAGCATGATGTTTTCCCAAACAAAGAAGAACGGAACCGTTTACAACGAACACCCTGCAATAGATGCAGTAGAATCTATGATGCAAGCTTTTTTTACTGGAGACAAAGACAAAGTTGCCAGTTATTTAACTGATGATTTTAAGTCGTGGGATGGAACAAGTACCAATAAAAACGCAAAGGGAAGAGATAAAGATTGGTGGCTAGGTGGTGTTAAATGGATTCAAGAAAACCTGTCTTATGTTAGTTATAAAAGGACTTCTGGTGCATATCCGGATGCGATAGAATACAAGGGTGATGATGATGGACTATGGGTGCAAACCTGGGATCATTTAAAAGCTCTAGATAACAAAACTGGAGTACAGTTAGATATGCCTGTACATCGTCTGTATCAAATGACAAGTGATAATAAGATCAAAACTATGATTACTTATGATAATGATCTGCAATGGATGGAAAGAAATCGCAGTTCTGCACCAAGAACAAATGGTGTAATTTATAATAACCATGATAATATAAATACCGTTAGATTATATATGGGAGCTTTAGCGAATGGTGATGTTGACAAAGCATTTAGTTATTTTACTGAAGATGCTACTTTCACAGATTTAGATATGAAACGGGGTGAATCTCGCACTGTTGCAGAAGAAAAGGAAATGTTTAAAGGCCTAACTTCCGAATGGACCATTACAAGTATAGATGTAGTTGGATATCCTGACTATTTGGAATATGAACTAGGTGGTGCTAAAGTTGTACAATCGTGGTGGGATGTACGAATGACCAAAAAATCTGATGATAAAATAAAAGTGATTTTACCAGTTCATCTATCGAATGATTTTAACGATGAAGGTAAGATGACGGGAGAAATGGGTTATTATACAACAAAATCAATGGAATAAAACTGTAAAGTACAATAATTGTAAAAAGCCTGTAAAGTTTTATTTACAGGTTTTTTATTTTGTTACAAATCGTCAGTGAAATGTTTTCGTTCCTTATCCTTTGAAAATTTATTCTTGTTATATTTAGATGAGTCACCTTTAGGAATAGACAAGGATCTCCACTCATTTCCTTTAATCATTTTTCCAAGAAACACTATTTGCCCTATATGATATGAATAATGAGCCAATTGTCTGTTAATAGCCTCGGTAACTGTATGTCCTTGATTGCGAATGTAGACTATTCGTTCAAAATCATCTTCCTGTAATGGAGTTATGGCAGCAAAGAGACAATCCCAGCCTTTTGCCCAGGCAGTTATCATGTCATCTTTTGTAAAATATGCATATTCAAATTCAGAATCTCGTTTCCTCCAATCCTTTTCGCCATCTTCAGACAAAAAATTTGTCCAACGACTCAGCATATTACCTACTAAATGTTTTACTATTATGGCTATGCTATTGCTTTCACTATTATACTGCCATTGAATATCTTTATTCTCTATTTGCTCGAAAGTTTTATCACCCAACATTTTGTAATACTCAAATTGTTTGACAACACTTTCTTTATAACTTTTCATGATTACATTAAATTATTCATTTTCTGGAATAAACCGTAAAGAAACTCCATTAACACAATGTCGCTTTCCTGTCATTTCCTTCGGACCATCGTTAAATACATGACCTAAATGTCCACCACAGGTTGCACAGTGTTCTTCAGTTCTTGGATAACCTAAATTGTAGTCAGTTGAAAATTCGACATTTCCTTTAATCTCTCTGTCAAAACTTGGCCATCCAGAACCCGAATCATATTTATATTCGCTTTTGAATAATGGTGTTTCACAAGCTTTGCAGACATAAGTTCCATTAGCATTGTTTTCGTTAAAAGCGCTTGATATCTCGGTTCCGTTCCTTCTTTTCTCAAAACCTGATATTCTAAATCATTAAGTTGTTTCTTCCATTCCATTTCCGTTTTTGTTATTTCAAAATCCTTGCTTTGAGATTCTTTTTTTTGGGCTTTACTATTGCAATTAAATAATAATAAAGCTAAACTAAGTAGTGCAATTTTTTTCATATTTCAATATAGTTCATTAATAAATTAATCAATGTATATGTCGATTATTATTATTGATGTTTACATTAATATATCTTATTTTTGAATTGATTCTTATATTAAAAAGGTATTTCAAAGAATAAATTGTCAGTTTAACGATTATCATCTATTTTTTTTGAACCAGTTCATACTTAAAAAAGGTACGGTTTTTGTAAATTGGTCTGTAGATTAATTAATTTAATATTTTTAAAATGAAATTAAAAAATAGTATTGTTGCTCTATTAGTACTAGCATTATTTCTGGCCTGTACTACTAATCCATTTACAGGTAAGCAAACAATGGCCTTAGTGCCAAATTCTCAGTTATTTCCAACGGCCTTTGCCCAGTACAATCAATTTTTAACAGAAAACAATGTTGTTAAAGGCACAAGAGATGCTGAAATGATTACAAGAGTAGGACAGCGTATTGCTGTCGCTGCTGAAAGATGGTTAAATGCCAATGGTCACCAAGGATACCTTAAAGATTATAAATGGGAATACAAGCTAATTGATGACCGAGACTGTGAACGCATGGTGCATGCCAGGTGGAAAAATTGTTTTTTACACAGGGATTTTACCCGTAGCGGAAAATGAAACAGCTGTGGCGGCTATTATGGGTCACGAGGTTGCACATGCATTAGCTAACCATGGTCAGCAACGTATGAGTGCAGGAATGTTACAACAAATAGGTGCGGTTGCTGGAAATATAGCAATTAAGGATGATAGAGACAGGCAAATGTTTAACCAATATTATGGAATAGGTACGACCATAGGAGGGATGCTACCATTTAGTAGAAGTCATGAAACAGAAGCCGATAGAATTGGGCTTTATCTGACAGCTTTGGCCGGATATAACCCTGATGAAGCGGCAGAATTGTGGAAACGAATGGCTGCAAGAAGTGGAGGTCAGGCTCCACCAGAATTTTTAAGCACCACACCCTTCTAATCAAACTCGTATTAGTAATCTTACAGCGCTGTCTCCTACTGCTAAAGCAGAGGCAAAGAAGTTTGGTGTATCGTCTTTTCGACCTATAACGAAATTTTAAAGCTTTTTTAAAATAAATAGATTAATTTAGGAGCTGCTCAATAAAAGGGCAGCTTTTTTATTATGGCAGATCTTGAAAAGGGAAGTAAAAAATTATTGAATGCCTGGGCTTTCTATGATTGGGCAAATTCAGTGTATCCACTAGTCGTTTCCTCGGCAGTTTTTCCCGATTTTTTATGGAGCCTTAACAATTATTAAAGATTCAGATGGTAATAAAATAAGCGATACGGTTAACTTTCTGGGATATGATTTTAATAATGATTCCTTAATCAGTTATGTAACAGCTTTAAGTTTTTTAGTTGTATCCTTTTTGTCTCCTCTACTTTCAGGAATATCTGATTATGTTGGTAACAAGGAAGGATTTATGAAAGTAGAGGAGACAAAAAGGATACAACTAAAAAACTTAAAGCTGTTACATAACTGATTAAGGAATCATTATTAAAATCATATCCCAGAAAGTTAACCGTATCGCTTATTTTATTACCATCTGAATCTTTAATAATTGTTAAGGCTCGATAAAAAAATCGGAAAAACTGCCGAGGAAACGACTAGTGGATACACTGAATTTGCCCAATCATAGAAAGCCCAGGCATTCAATAACTTTTTACTTCCCTTTTCAAGATCTGCCATAATAAAAAAGCTGCCCTTTTATTGAGCAGCTCCTAAATTAATCTATTTATTTTAAAAAGCTTTAAAATTTCGTTATTGGTCGAAAAGACGATACACCAAACTTCTTGCCTCTGCTTTAGCAGTAGGAGACAGCGCTGTAAGATTACTAATACGAGTTTGATTAGAAGGGTGCGTACTTAAAAATTCTGGTGGAGCCTGACCTCCACTTCTTGCAGCCATACGTTTCCATAATTCTGCAGCTTCATCAGGGTTATATCCAGCCATAGCCGTCAGATAAAGTCCAATTCTATCGGCTTCTGTTTCATGACTTCTACTAAATGGTAGCATCCCTCCTATGGTCGTACCTATTCCATAATATTGGTTAAACATTTGCCTGTCTCTATCATCCTTAATCGCTATATTTCCAGCAACCGCACCTATTTGTTGTAACATTCCTGCACTCATACGTTGCTGACCATGGTTAGCTAATGCATGTGCAACCTCGTGACCCATAATAGCCGCCACAGCTGTTTCATTTTCCGCTACGGGTAAAATCCCTGTGTAAAAAACAATTTTTCCACCTGGCATGCACCATGCGTTCACCGTCTCTCATCAACTAACTTGTATTCCCATTTATAATCTTTAAGGTATCCTTGGTAACCATTGGCATTTAACCATCTTTCAGCAGCGACAGCAATACGCTGTCCTACTCTTGTAATCATTTCAGCATCTCTTGTGCCTTTAACAACATTGTTTTCTGTTAAAAATTGATTGTACTGGGCAAAGGCCGTTGGAAATAACTGAGAATTTGGCACTAAGGCCATTGTTTGCTTACCTGTAAATGGATTAGTAGTACAGGACAGAAATAATGCTAGTACTAATAGAGCAACAATACTATTTTTTAATTTCATTTTAAAAATATTAAATTAATTAATCTACAGACCAATTTACAAAAACCGTACCTTTTTTAAGTATGAACTGGTTCAAAAAAAATAGATGATAATCGTTAAACTGACAATTTATTCTTTGAAATACCTTTTTAATATAAGAATCAATTCAAAAATAAGATATATTAATGTAAACATCAATAATAATAATCGACCTATACATTGATTAATTTATTAATGAACTATATTGAAATATGAAAAAAATTGCACTACTTAGTTTAGCTTTATTATTATTTAATTGCAATAGTAAAGCCCAAAAAAAAGAATCTCAAAGCAAGGATTTTGAAATAGCAAAAACGGAAATGGAATGGAAGAAACAACTTAATGATTTAGAATATCAGGTTTTGAGAAAAGAAGGAACGGAACCGAGATATTCAAGCCCTTTTAATGAAAACAAAGCTAATGGAACTTATGTCTGTAAAGCTTGTGAAACACCATTATTTAAAAGTGAATATAAGTATGATTCGGGTTCTGGATGGCCAAGTTTTGACAGGGAAATAAAAGGTAATGTCGAATTTTCAACCGACTATAATTTAGGTTATCCAAGAACTGAAGAACACTGTGCAACCTGTGGTGGACATTTAGGTCATGTATTTAACGATGGCCCGAAGGAAACAACAGGAAAGCGACATTGTGTTAATGGAGTTTCTTTAAGGTTTATTCCAGAAAATGAATAATTTAATGCAATCATGAAAAGTTATAAAGAAAGTGTTGTCAAACAATTTGAGTATTACAAAATGCTGGGTGATAAAACTTTCGAGCAAATAGAGAATAAAGATATTCAATGGCAATATAACAGTGAAAGCAATAGCATAGCCATAATAGTAAAACATTTAGTAGGTAATATGCTGAGTCGTTGGACAAATTTTTTGTCTGAAGATGGCGAAAAGGATTGGAGGAAACGAGATTCTGAATTTGAATATGCATATTTTACAAAAGATGACATGATAACTGCCTGGGCAAAAGGCTGGGATTGTCTCTTTGCTGCCATAACTCCATTACAGGAAGATGATTTTGAACGAATAGTCTACATTCGCAATCAAGGACATACAGTTACCGAGGCTATTAACAGACAATTGGCTCATTATTCATATCATATAGGGCAAATAGTGTTTCTTGGAAAAATGATTAAAGGAAATGAGTGGAGATCCTTGTCTATTCCTAAAGGTGACTCATCTAAATATAACAAGAATAAATTTTCAAAGGATAAGGAACGAAAACATTTCACTGACGATTTGTAACAAAATAAAAAAGCCTGTAAAGTAAACTTTACAGGCTTTTTGCAACTATTGTACTTTTCAATTTTATTCCATTGATTTTGTTGTGTAATAACCTGTTTCTTGTGTCATCTTACCTTCATCGTTAAAATCATTCGATAGATGAACTGGTAAAATCACTTTTATTTTATCATCAGATTTTTTGGTCATTCTGACATCCCACCAGGATTGAACAACTTTAGCACCACCCAGTTCATATTCTAAATAATCCGGATATCCCCTAACATCTATACTTGTAATGGTCCATTCGGAAGTTAGGCCTTTAAACATTTCCTTTTCTTCTTCAACTGTGCGAGATTCGCCACGTTTCATATCTAAATCTGTGAAAGTAGCATCTTCAGTAAAATAACTAAATGCTTTGTCAACATCACCATTCGCTAAAGCTCCCATATATAATCTAACGGTATTTATATTATCATGGTTATTATAAATTACACCATTAGTTCTTGGAGCAAAGCTTCTGCTTCTTTCTGCCCATGGCAAGTCATTATCATAAATGATCATATTTTTGATCTTATTATCACTTGTCATTTGATACAAACGATGAATTGGCATATCTAAAGTTACTCCGGTTGCGTTATCCAAGGCTTTAAAATCATCCCATGTTTGGACCCATAAACCATCATCTCCCTTGTATTCTATCGCATCCGGATAAGCTCCAGAGGTTCTTTTGTGACTTATATAAGACCAGTTTTCACTTACCCATTTTGAAGCTCCTTTCATCCACTCCTTGTCATTACCTTTCGCATCTTTATTGGTGCTAGTTCCTTGATAAGACTTAAAGTCATCAGCCAAATAACTAGCCATTTTATCAACTTCTCCAGCATAAAAGGCTTTCCACATAGACTCCACGGCATCTATGGCCGGATGCTCATTGTAAACAGTTCCATTCTTTTTTGTTTTTTGAGAATACATGATGCTGGAAATTAGCAACATGGCAATAATTAATTTTGATTTCATTTTTAAAAAATTTAATTGGTTAATATGTCTCAATTTAAAAAAAATACGGAGAAACAGACTATTATGTTAATAAGTATTTTCCTATTTATTATTCAATTATAGATATTGCGAAAATTTAAATTAAAAATTGTCTGATAAAATAAAACCTTCAAAATTTCTTTTGAAGGTTTTAACAAAATTTATTTACTTGCTTATTTTGCCGACAAAGCCTGCAATGTGTAATATCCTGCTTCTCTGGTTATCATCCCATCATCATTAAAATTATGACTAAACATTAGTGGTAATTTCACTTTTTTACCATCTGATTTCCTTGTCATTCTGGCCGTCCACCACGAATATACAACTTTAGCATCCCCTAATTCATATTCCATATAATCTGGATATCCACGGACATCAATGCGGTCAATTGTCCAATCTTTTAGCATGCCTAAAAATCCTTCTTTTTCTTTTTCAACAGTATTAAACTCACCATCAGCCATGTCTAAATTAGTAAATCTGGCATTTTCTGTGAAATAGCTAAAAGCTTTATCAGCATCGCCATGTTCTAAGGCAGCTATCATTCTTAGAACTTTTTTAATATTATCATGTTGATTGTAAATTGTACCATTGGTTCTGGTACCTCGACTTTCACTAAACTCTTTCCAAGCCCATCCATCATCATAGGTAATCATTCGGTTTATTTTGTTGTCCTTATCTACAACAAATAGTCTATGAACAGGCATATCCATTTTCACCCCTGATTTGTCATGAACACCTCTTAAATAATCCCAGGTTTGCACCCAAGTACCACTATCTTTATATTCTAAAACATCAGGGTAAGCTTGGCCTTGTCTTGCTATACTTAGGTAAGCAAAATTCTTTTGCCACCATTTAGATTGGTCTATTAAATTTTCCTTGGTACCTCCTTCATCATCAGGATTATTGCTCATTCCATTAAAAGATTTAAAATCATCTGCCAAGTATCCTGCTAATGCTATTGTATCGCCTTTTATAAGCGCTTGTTGCATATCTTCTACAACTTTAATAGCGGGATGTTCACTGTAAATTGTTCCATTTTTTTTCTTTTGGGAATACATGATACTTGAAATTAGTAACATGACGATAATTAATTTTGATTTCATTTTTTAAAACTTAATTGGTTAATATCTATCAATTTAAAAAAAATACTGAGAAACAGACTATTATGTTAATAAGTATTATCTTATTTACAATCTGGATTTACGTTACACTATTGGTAATTTATGTTTTACTATTGGTAATTTATTTATTCAAATTTGGTTTTGTAAATTCGTATCTTCAAAAAACGCAATAAAAAATTGATATGAGTAAATACGATATTATTGTTCTTGGAAGTGGTCCTGGAGGATATGTAACAGCAATTAGAGCTTCACAATTAGGTTTTAAAACTGCTATTGTTGAAAAAGAAAGTCTTGGTGGTGTTTGTTTAAATTGGGGTTGTATTCCAACAAAAGCATTATTAAAATCTGCTCAGGTTTTTGAATATTTAAAGCATGCAGATGATTATGGATTTTCTGTAAAAGATTTTGATAAAGATTTTGATGCTGTTGTAAAACGAAGTCGTGGTGTTGCTGATGGAATGAGTAAAGGTGTTCAATTCTTAATGAAAAAGAACAAAATTGATGTTATTGAAGGTTTTGGTAAATTAAAACCAGGAAAAAAGATAGATGTTGATGGAAAAGAATATAGTGCAGATAATATTATTATTGCAACTGGAGCACGTTCTAGAGAATTACCAAGTCTTACCACAAGATGGTAAAAAAGTAATTGGTTACAGAGAAGCAATGACCTTACGATAAGCAACCAAAGAAAATGATTGTTGTTGGTTCTGGTGCTATTGGTGTTGAGTTTGCATATTTCTATAATTCAATGGGAACAGAAGTTACTGTTGTTGAATATCTTACCAAATATTGTTCCTGTTGAAGATGAAGGATGTTTCTAAACAATTAGAACGTAGCTTTAAAAAAAGTGGAATTAAAATTATGACATCTTCTGAAGTAACTAATGTTGATACTTCTGGAAAAGGAGTAAAAGCAACTGTTAAAACTAATAAAGGAGAAGAAGTTTTAGAAGCTGATATTGTTCTATCTGCTGTTGGTATTAAAATCAAATATTGAAAATATTGGATTAGAAGATGTTGGTATTGCAGTTGATAGAGATAAAATATTAGTAAACGATTATTACCAAACCAATATTCCTGGTTATTATGCTATTGGTGATGTTACTCCAGGTCAAGCATTAGCACACGTTGCTTCTGCTGAAGGTATTTTTTGTGTTGAAAAAATTGCTGGACAGCATGTTGAAGCATTAGATTATGGAAATATTCCTGGTTGTACTTATTGTTCTCCAGAAATTGCATCGTGTTGGTTTAACTGAAAAACAAGCTAAAGAAAAAGGTTATGATATTAAAGTTGGTAAATTTCCATTCTCTGCTTCTGGTAAAGCAAGTGCTGCTGGAGCTAAAGATGGTTTTGTAAAAGTAATTTTTGATGCTAAATATGGTGAATGGTTAGGTTGCCATATGATTGGTGCTGGTGTTACCGATATGATTGCTGAAGCTGTTTTAGGACGAAAATTAGAAACTACAGGTCATGAAGTATTAAAAGCAGTTCATCCTCACCCAACCATGAGTGAAGCAGTTATGGAAGCTGTTGCTGATGCTTATGATGAAGTGATTCATTTATAGAATAACTTAATAATACTAGAAAAAAAAGCGATTCAAATTTAAATCGCTTTTTTTATAGCCGTATAGCCAAGCCCAATAAACAAGATATTGGGTGATATTTCTTCAAATCCTAATCGTATACTTCAATACTGAATATCTAGATCTTTGGTTAAGTCATATGCAAAACTAATATCAGCTCTTACTCTAAATTTATCTAATAAAAAAGTTAAAAAAATAGTTTAAACTTGGTCCTGCAAGAATATGAAAATTATAATCTAGATCATACTTTAAATAGATAGGAGCATTTAAGAATTCGAAATCTCCAATTCCTTTGTACAATAATTCAGGTTGAATATGAAATCCTTTATCGATTTTAAAATCTACAAATACACCTCCAAAATAGCCTAATTCTACATCCGGATTTTCTCCAAAAATTCCATTATCCTGGTTAAAAAAAGTAAGGCTGGTACCGCCTTTAATCCCAAAATCGGTCTGGGCCTGAATTGAATTTGAAACACTCAAAAGCAAAATAAACATTAAAAAGTAAAATTTCATATTCTCTTAATTTAAAAAACTCTGTATTGCCAATTCATAACTTTGCAATCCAAAGCCCATGATGACTCCTTTGGCAACCGGAGAAATATAAGGAGAAATGCCTAAATTCTTCTCTTGAATTAGTGTTGGAGATATGTACTTCAATTACAGGTGTTTTTATTGCTTTGATTGCGTCTCCAATACCAACAGATGTATGTGTGTATGCTGCTGCATTAAGAATAATGCCATCATATGTAAAACCAACTTCTTGTATCTTATCAATTAGTTCGCCTTCAATATTCGATTGGTAATAATCAATAGAAACATCCTGATATTTGGACTTTAATTCTTGTAAAAATTCGGTAAAAGATAAACTTCCATAAATTTCAGGTTCTCTTTTTCCCAAAAGATTAAGGTTAGGTCCATTAATGATGATCAGTTTCTTCATAAAACAAAAGTACAAAAGTTATGATACAAAAAAAGGAAGCCAAATAGCTTCCTTTTTAATAATTTATAATTCTTTAATTTTTAGAAGAAATATCCTACTGAAACTTGGATAACACTATTTTGATTTTTAAAATCATCAGAACCTTCAAAATCATTAATATTAGATAATCCTAAGTTATATCTGGCACCAAAGTTTAAACCACTTTCTAATTTATAACCTACACCAAAATTAGCACCAAAATCAATTCCTTTAGTTTCATCTTTAAAATCAATTTCTTCTCCTCCACCTTTACCTTTTGCAGACATTAAAAACCCAACTTGTGGTCCTGCCTCTAGACTAAATCCTTCACCAACATAGAATTTTGCCATTATAGGCAAATTAATGTAATCTATATTAATGTCTACATCTATTCCTTCTTCGGTTGCCGTAGCGCCCTGAGCAGAATAAACTAATTCCGGTTGAACGGAAAATTGATCAGAAACA